>NZ_CATKQE010000002.1:0-296411 GCF_949767845.1 Pseudomonas sp. IT-232MI5 | reverse complement strand
GCTGAGATCTTTCCCCCTCACCCCAGCCCTCTCCCCCAAGGGGGCGAGGGGGAAGGGAGCCGATCTTTATGCTGTTCGAAACCTGAGTTCGACTCGGTATCTCAGGTCGGTGTAACTCGAACAATCCACTCGGTCACCCCAGCTCTCTCCCCCAGGGAGCGAGGGGGACGGGAGCCGATCTTCATGCTGTTCGAAACCTGAGTTCGACTCGGTATCTCAGGTCGGTGTAACTCGAACAATCCACTCGGTCACCCCAGCCCTCTCCCCCAGGGGGCGAGGGGGACGGGAGCCGATCTTCATGCTGTTCGAAACCTGAGTTCGACTCGGTATCTCAGGTCGGTGTAACTCGAACAATCCACTCGGTCAGTCCCCTCTCCCCCTGGGAGAGGGTTAGGGTGAGGGGCTTTTGATCTTCGCCCCAATAAGCGGAAATCCGCTCATCAAACTAAATCCTTCGGCGATATCCCGCTCACCCCAACCCGCTCGGCCCTCTAAACCGGCCCTCCCCCCGTTGGCACACCTCCTGCTATAGCCCTCGCAGGCTGCGTTCCAACGCGCTCCACAAAAACAATTAAACGAAGGATCCTTCAATGGATAACTCCAACGCCCTGCCACTTGGGTCGGCTGCCGTGCCGGCCAAAGAAAGAACCACCGCCAGCCGGATCAAATCGATCTTCAGCGGTTCCGTCGGCAACATGGTCGAGTGGTACGACTGGTATGTGTATGCCGCCTTCTCCCTGTACTTCGCGAAAACCTTTTTCCCTGCCGGTTCCACCACCGCCCAACTGATGAACACAGCTGCGATCTTCGCCGTCGGCTTTCTGATGCGTCCGATCGGTGGCTGGCTGATGGGCATGTACGCCGACAAGGTCGGACGTAAAAAAGCCCTGATGGCCTCGGTCTACCTGATGTGCTTCGGCTCGCTGCTGATCGCCCTCAGCCCGAACTACGAAACCATCGGCATCGGCGCGCCGATCCTGCTGGTGTTCGCGCGACTGCTGCAAGGCCTGTCGGTCGGTGGCGAATACGGCACCTCGGCGACCTATCTCTCGGAGATGGCGACCAAGGAACGTCGCGGCTTCTTCTCCAGCTTCCAGTACGTGACCCTGATCTCCGGCCAGCTCATCGCGCTGGGCGTACTGATCGTGCTGCAGAACGTGCTGACCACTGAACAGCTGTACGCGTGGGGCTGGCGTATTCCGTTCGCCATCGGCGCGCTGTGTGCAGTCGTGGCGCTGTACCTGCGTCGTGGCATGGAAGAAACCGAGTCGTTCACCAAGAAAGAAAAGTCCAAGGAAAGCGCCATGCGCACCTTGATGCGCCACCCCAAAGAACTGCTGACCGTGGTCGGCCTGACCATGGGCGGCACCTTGGCGTTCTACACCTACACCACTTACATGCAGAAATACCTGGTGAACACGGTCGGCATGAGCATCTCCGACTCGACCACCATTTCTGCCGCCACGCTGTTCCTGTTCATGTGCCTGCAACCGATCATCGGTGGCCTCTCGGACAAGATCGGTCGTCGTCCGATCCTGATCGCCTTCGGCGTGCTGGGGACGATCTTCACCGTGCCGATCCTGATGACCCTGCACACCATTCAAACCTGGTGGGGCGCGTTCTTCCTGATCATGGCGGCGCTGATCATCGTCAGCGGCTACACCTCGATCAACGCGGTGGTCAAAGCTGAATTGTTCCCGACTGAAATCCGCGCCCTGGGCGTCGGCCTACCGTACGCACTGACCGTATCGATCTTCGGCGGCACCGCCGAATACATCGCGCTGTGGTTCAAGAGCATCGGCATGGAAACCGGTTACTACTGGTACGTGACCGCGTGCATCGCAGTGTCGTTGCTGGTGTACATCACCATGAAGGACACCCAGAAACATTCGCGGATCGTGACTGACTGATCGGGTTTTCACAGCCACTGCAACGGTGACTGTGACTGTGACTGTGACTGTGACTGTGACTGTGATGGACTCTTCGCGAGCAGGCTCGCTCCCACATTTGGAATGCATTTTTCCTGTGGGAGCGAGCCTGCTCGCGAATGGGGTCACCGCGTTATCCAGACCTGCATGAAAAATTCCTCACACACGCCGCAACGCGATTAATCGCTAATTAATGCTGCCCGCTCATTCTGCAATCACCTGATCGATGACCTGCGCGACGCTCGCTCCGACGACGAAAGCGAATTCAACGCGCCGCCCTTAATATCAGGTTAATCGATTGTTATTAGCATTATTTTGCACTTTTTAATCAATTTAATTGGCGTAGCATTAAACCCATGCAAGACACACCCGCCAACGAATCCGGAGTAACCGACATGAAAACCAAACTGATCCTCGCCCTGACCCTGTCCGTACTGGCCGCCAACACTTTCGCTGCCGACGGCTCGGACAAAACCAAATCTGCCGACTTCATCAGCGGCGCCAGCGCGGCCATTGAAACCGGCCACTCGGGTACTTACGCCGCTGACGGTTTTGATAAAACCAACATTGGTAAAGCTGTGGCTGCCGATGGTTTCGACAAGACCAATCTGGGTAAAACGGTCGCTGCTGACGGCTTCGACAAAACCGGCACCGCCGCTGCCATCAGCTAAGTATCTGCAGCCCTCTCACAGCCCGGCTTCGGCCGGGCTTAGTCATTTCTGGGGCATGACAATTTTCTCAAATACACACAAATCCCCTGTAGGAGCTGCCGAAGGCTGCGATCTTTTGATCTTGATCTTTAAAAGCAAAATCAAAAGATCGCAGCCTTCGGCAGCTCCTACACGGGGTTTTGCGTCTGGCTGGAAATATGCCGGGCGTCCTTGCACTATGGCTGCATCCGAAACGCAGCCTCAGGAACTCACCCTCCATGCCCGATGACATCCACTTCTACGAACCCGCCAACGGCCACGGTCTGCCCCACGATCCGTTCAACGCCATCGTCGGTCCAAGGCCTATCGGCTGGATTTCTTCACAGGATGCCAACGGCCGGTTGAACCTGGCGCCGTACAGTTTCTTCAACGCATTCAACTACATTCCGCCGATCATCGGTTTTTCCAGCGTCGGGCGCAAAGACAGCCTGAACAACATCGAGCAGACCGGCGAGTTCGTCTGGAACCTCGCCACCCGCCCGCTGGCCGAACAGATGAATCAGAGCTGCGCGATGGTCGCGCCTGAGGTCAACGAGTTTGAGTTGGCGGGATTGACGACCGTCGCGTCAAAGGTGATTTCGGTGCCACGGGTGGCCGAAAGCCCGGTGTCCTTCGAGTGCAAGGTCACGCAGATCATTCAATTGCAGCGCGCTGATGGCGAGACGGTGCCGAGCTGGCTGATCCTCGGCGAAGTGGTCGCCGTGCACATCGCCAAGTGGCTGTTGAAGGATGGCATCTACGACACCGCCGCGGCAGAACCGATTCTGCGCGGCGGCGGGCCGGCGGACTACTTCCAGCTGGGGCCTGAGGCCCTGTTCAAGATGTGGCGTCCGGGCGCAAACAAGTAACGCGTTACCAGATCAAGTCGGCGTCTTCAGTGACGCCCTTGAGGTTATCCAGCTCATTGATGGCTGCTTCATCGGCAGCAATCGCGCCGGGGAAGACTTGATCATTCAGCAGTTTGTGAAAGCGTGGTGCGCCGCCATCGACCAGGGCCTTGACCGCGATTGCCGCGTGATAGCCCTTGTTGCCGCCCAACTCGACGGGGACGACTGCGGAAACTGCTTCGAAGTGCTCGAACTCTTTACGTGCCATGTCACACATCCCGGCTCAGACAAATTAAGCCGGACATTAAACCCTCAACCGACGAGTTTGTGTACCGGCGCCGGGCATTGGCCGAGGGCTTGCGGCGCCGACACGTCCTTGAAAGTGTGGAAGTCGAGGCTGTTGACCACCAGCTCCTGCACCAGCTCGGCGAAGATTTCCATCGACGGGCTGTTGAAATAGTTGGTCATCATTTGCTGACTGCTCCAGAACCCGGAGACCAGCCACAACTCCGGATCACACTGCGAATGCTGCAAGGCAAAGCTCAGGCAACCGGGGGCGGCGCGGGACGGATCGATCAACGCGCTCAGGCGTACACCGAGTTCCGCCGAACGCCCGGCGCGCGCTCGAACGAAGGCCATATGACTGACGGGAATCTGCTTGGACATGTTCAACCCTCCCAGGGAGTCGCGTGGCAGCCGGGGGACGGGCTGCGACAGGTTCAAAGGTTAAGGGCCGAGCGCCAGGCGCCGTTAGTCGATTCCTGCCGCCGCGTTGCACAATCCTGCGAGACTGCATCCAGAAGCTGTAACAACCTGTAAAACGGCGTCACACGGTTGTCATACGCGTTTTGTGTAGGAGCTGCCGAAGGCTGCGATCTTTTGGTTTTGCTTTAAAGATCAACAGATCGCAGCCTTCCGCAGCTCCTACAGGGTTGAATCGCGACAGGCGCGAAAACAGCTCCGGGCAGAATCAGGCAAGCATTTCGCAGGATGTGTCTACCGCTGGCGCTTGCACAAACATATGCTCTGCTCCATTCCACCTCCCCTGCCGAGGATGCCGTGCATGACGTCATTCGATCGTTTTCAAGCCGAACCCAGCGCTGACATGGAAAAACAGCGTGCGGAACTGGCGGCGATCATCCGCCGCAACACCACCGACGATGGCAGCTACGAGACCGCCATCGGCTCGCTGTTCATGTCGCGCCACACAAAATCCCACGACTTTGCCCCGGTGCTCGCGCAACCGGCGCTGTGCATCATGGCGCAGGGGCGCAAAGAGGTGCGCCTGGCCGACGAGTTCTTCAACTACGACCCGCTGAATTATCTGGTGGTGTCGGTTTCGATGCCGCTGAGCGGGCGCGTGGTCAATGTCTCGCCGGAGGAACCGATCCTCGCTGTGCGCCTGGATATCGACCCGACAGAAATCACCGCGCTGATCGCTGACGCCGGCCCCATGGGCGTACCGACCCGGCCGACCGGGCGTGGTTTGTATGTCGAGCAGATCGACAGTTCGATGCTCGATGCCGTGCTGCGTCTGGCACGTTTGCTCGATGCGCCGAAAGACATCGCCATGCTCGCACCGCTGATTCGCCGGGAGATTCTTTATCGCCTGCTGCGCAGTCCGCAGGGGCATCGCTTGTATGAAATCGCGATTGCCAACAGTCAGAGCCATCGCATCAGCCAGGCGATCAAATGGCTTAACGGCAACTTCGAGCAGCCGTTGCGCATTGATGATCTGGCCAAGGAAGTGAACCTCAGCGTCTCGACCTTGCATCACCGTTTCAAGGCGATGACGGCGATGAGCCCGCTGCAGTATCAGAAGCAATTGCGCCTGCAAGAGGCGCGGCGCCTGATGCTGGCCGAGGGGCTGGAGGCTTCGGCGGCGGGGTATCGCGTGGGGTATGAAAGTCCGTCGCAGTTCAGCCGCGAGTACAGCCGGCTGTTTGGTGCGCCGCCGTTAAGGGATTTGGCGCGGTTGCGGCTTTCGGTGTGACCGTTTAGAAGCCCCTCACCCTAACCCTCTCCCAGAGGGAGAGGGGACTGAATGGGGAATATTGGAGAGGTTCACCGACCTGAAAGTGCTTTGCCGAATCCATAATCAACTGGATTTTTCAAGTCGATGAATAGCGCTTGCTTTGCCGAATCCATAATCAAATGGATTTTTCAGGTCGATGGATAACGCCAGACACCTCGGTTGGCTCCCTCTCCCTCCGGGCGGTCCGACGTTTCGGGAGGGCTGGGTGAGGGGCGATTCGGAGTCAGAACTCGCTCTACGCCCCCAACACCCGACAAGCCTCCACCGGCAACGTCACCGACACCGGATGGCCAATCCCCAATCCGATTCCCTGACACGGCGTGCTCAACGCCGTAAACGTCACCCCGGAACACTCCACCGTGGTCTCGATGGTCGCGCCGATATCGCGCACAAACGTCACCTTGCCGAGCAATCGATTGCCCGCCGTCGCTTGCGGCGCAGACAGTTGCAGGTCTTCCGGACGAATCAGCATCTTCACTTTCTGCCCGACGACAATGCTGCTGCAGATCGGCACTTGCAGCGCATCACCGCCGGGCAGGCTGACCTTGCCATCACCCAATGCGGTAGCCGGGAAAATATTGCCCGAGCCGATGAAGTCAGCGACAAACTCGTTGGCCGGATGCCGGTAGATTTCGATCGGCGTGCCGACCTGCTGCACCTTGTGCTCGCCCAGCACCACGACGATATCCGCCATGGTCATCGCTTCGCGCTGATCGTGGGTGACCATGATTGTGGTGATGTTCAGGCGCTGTTGCAGTTGGCGGATTTCCACCTGCATCGATTCGCGCAGCTTGGCGTCGAGCGCCGACAGCGGCTCATCGAGCAGGAGGATTTTCGGGTGCGAGGCAATCGCCCGGGCAATCGCCACGCGCTGCCGCTGACCGCCGGAAAGTTTCGCCACCGGGCGATCGATCATCGCCTGCAACTGGATCAGCTCCAGCAACTCGACAACGCGTTTGTGCCGATCAGCCTTGCTGACGCCGCGCAGTTTCAACGGGTAGGCGATGTTCTCGCCGACGGTCATGTGCGGGAACAGCGCCAGCGACTGGAACACCATGCCGAAGTTGCGCAGGTGCGCCGGGGTCTGGCCGATGTCCTCGCCGTCCAGGCGAATCTCGCCGCCAGTGAGGGTTTCCAGCCCGGCGATCATCCGCAACAAGGTGGTTTTACCGCAGCCGGAAGGGCCGAGGAAACACACCAGTTTGCCTTCCGGCAAATGCAGGTTGACGTCTTGTACCGCGCACGCCGAGCCGTAGAATTTCTCGACGTTTTCCAGAATCAGACCAGTCATGTTGCACCTCAAATCAAAAGGAAACGCCGCCCTCGCCCACCAGCTTCTCCAGCGCCCAGATCAGGACGAAGTCGATCAGCACGATCAGCACGGCAAACGAGAACACGGTAGGGTCGAGCGATGACACGGTGCGGCTGTACATCCAGATCGGCACGGTCATGACGTCGATGGTGTACAGGAAATAGGTCACGGTGAACTCGTTGAACGAGACGATGAACGCCAGCAGCATGCCCGCCAGAATCCCCGACTTCATCAACGGCACCACCACATCGACAATCGCGCGCAATGGAGAGGCGCCGAGCATCCGCGCCGCTTCCTCGACTTCGCTGCCGATGGAAAGCATCGCCGCCGTGCAGTTTTTCACCACAAATGGCAAGGCCAGAATCACGTGGGCGATCACCAATCGCGAGGTGGTCATGTGGAACGGCAGGCTGTCGAACACCAGCAGCAATGCCAGACCCAACACCACCATCGGAAACACCAGCGGCAGCGACATCAGTTGCAGCGCCACGGCTTTGCCACGGAACTCGCAACGGGTCAGCGCGTAAGCCGCGGGCACGGCGATCAGCGTGGCGAAGATCATCGTCAGGCACGACACCAGCAGACTGGTGGCCATCGCCTGACCGAGGCTCAGCACATCGCTGGCGTCCGGCGACACGAAGGTGTGCCAGGCCGCTTTGTACCATTGCAGGCTGTAGCTGCTCGGCGGGAAGTCGAGGTTCGACGCACCGCTGAACGACATGACGATCATGGTCAGGATCGGCAACACCGCCAGCAGCAGAATGAAGCCGGAGAGGATGCCGGCGAACTTGCCGGTTTCGCCGGGCAGCAGCGCCATGCGCTTCTTGGTCAGGGCACTCATTGCGAAGCCTCCAGCAGACGCCGACGACGGCCAGTGATGTATTCGGACAAGGTCATGATCGCCAGCGTGGTGACAATCAGTACGACACCGGCAGCGGACGCGGCAGGCCAGTTCATCAGCGGCGCGATCTGGTCATGCACCATCACCGCCAGCATCGGCACGCGACGACCGCCGAGCAGCAACGGCACGACGAAGCTGCTGGCGTTGTAAGCGAACACCAGCGTTGCGCCAGTGATGATCCCGGGCAAACTCATCGGTAACACCACTTGGCGGAACACCTGAAAACGGCTGGCGCCGAGGGTCGCGGCGGCTTCCTCATAAGTGCGGGCGACGCCGCGCATGGCACTGGCGATCGGCAGCACGGCGAGCGGAAACGCGGTTTGCACCAGCCCCATCAATACGCCGTTCTGGTTGTACAGCAACATGATCGGCCGCTTGATCAGGCCGAGCCCCATCAGCGCCTGATTGAGCATGCCGGCCGGGCCGAGAATCACCAGCCAGCCATAGCTTTGCAGCAGCAGATTGACCAGCAACGGCAGCAGTACCGCCGCGAGGAAAATCCGTCGCAGAAACGGCGAGGTCAGCCGCGACATGGTGTACGCCACCGGGATCGCCAACACCACGGCAATCACCGCGCTGATCAACGCCAGACGCAAGGTCAGCAACAAGGATTTCAGGTAGTACGGTTCGAGCAACTGGGCGTAACTGGCCAGGCTGAAACCGCTCCACTCCGCGCCTTTGGTGCCGACGCTCATGCGCAGCACCAGCAGGCTGGCGGCGATCAGCACGCCGAGAAACAGCATCGACGGCGTGAGGAAAAGCCACGCCCGCGCAGTCGGTGAAACAGCGCGCGTCGGGCGCACGTCAGCGGCGCCGACCGCTTGGGTCAGGGATTGATGTTCCATAGCAATGATCTCGTCAATGGAAAGCCAAACAACACATCCCTGTAGGAGCTGCCGAAGGCTGCGATCTTTTGATCTTGCTGTTGATCCTCATCTGCTCAGAGAAGATCAAAGGCAAAAGATCGCAGCCTTCGGCAGCTCCTACAGGGGGAGTTCGGCGTCAGGAAGAAAAAATTTCCGTATAGCGACGAATCCATTGGTCATGCACGGTGGCCAGGAAGGCGTTGTCGTGCATGATCGCCTTCTCGGCAATCTGCTCCGGCGTGAGGATGAACGGGCTCTTGCGCGCTTCGGCGGAGATGATCGCCTTGGCGTTGACCGGGCCGTTGAAGATGTCTTCGGCCATCTTGCCCTGCACCAGCGGGTCGAGGGAGTGATCGATAAACGCGTAAGCCAGATCGGTGTCGCCCGGACGATTCTTCGGCATCACCGAAAGCATCAGGTCGGTGTAAAAACCTTCCTTCATGCCGAAGGTAGCACCGAGGCCGTAGTTCGGATCGCGGATCTGCTTGGGGAAAAATGCCGGCGCATAGAGGCCGCCCATGTCCAGCGATCCGGTGCGGAACAGTTCGGCGATCTGGTTCGGGTTTTCACCCAAAGTCACCACGCGATCCTTGAGTTCGGCGAGCTTCTTGAAACCTGGTTCGATGTTGTGTTCGTCACCGCCGGCCAGTTTCGCGGCGATGATGATCAGGTCCATCGCTTCGGTCCAGTTTGGCGGCGGCAGGAAAATGTTCGGCGCCAGATCGGCATCCCACAACGCGGCGTAACTGCTTGGCGCGTCTTTTTGTGTGCGGGTGCTGTAGACCAGACTGTTGCACCACAAGAGATAACCGATGCCGTGGCCATTGGCGCCGGTGCGGTATTGTTCCGGGACGTCGACCAGGTTGGGAATGCGGTTTAAATCAGGTTTTTCCAGCAGCCCGGCGGCGGCCAGACCCTCGGCACCGACACCGGCCAGGGTGATGATGTCGTACTGCGGACGGTCACCGCCGGCCTTGAGTTTGGCGACCATTTCCGAGGTGCTGCCGGTGCGGTCGGCGATGACCTTGGCACCGGTCTTGGCTTCGAACGTCGCGGCGATGTTACGCAGTGCGGCGAGGCCGGTGTCATCCGACCAGGTCAGCAAACGCAGGGTCTTGCCGGCAAAACGCGTGTCGCTGGCGCTCGCCCGGATGAAGGGCATGCTCAGGGCGGCCGCCGCCACCGAGGCGACGCCGACGGTTTTAATGAATTGACGCCTGTTCAGATCGTGCTCGCCCATGACGGACTCCCTTTGTTCTTTTAAGTATGAGGTTGGTCGCAACCGTTGCATCCGCGCGGCCGGATCCGCGCCAAGCCCCGTTTTACAAGGGCTTTAGCGCTGCCGACGGGTTCATCCTGAGGTCGTGCAAAACACCTGACTATCGATAAAAACTCATTGAAGCCATGACGCCGACGCATGCCTCGTTGCGAGGCATGCGCTGACCTTTTTCGGGCGTTCAGAGCGCCCGGATCACGTGTTTGATTTCCTGAAAAGCGGCCAGGCCCCATGGCCCCAACTCGCGGCCGATACTGCTCTGCTTGTAACCACCCCACGCCGTTTGCGGGAAGATCACTTGCGGTGCGTTGAGCCACACCAGCCCCGCCTGCAGGGCGTTGGCGACCCGCTCGGCGGTCTCGGCGTTTCGCGTCACCACACTGGCGACCAGGCCGAATTGGCTGTCGTTGGCCAAGGCAATTGCCTCGGCTTCGCTGCTGAAACGGCGCACGCACAGCACCGGGCCAAAAATCTCTTCGCACCACAGCGCACTGTCGAGGGGCACGTCGGTGAACACGGTTGGCTGCAAAAAATAGCCGCGCGGCAAATCTGCCGGACGATTGCCGCCGCAAAGCAGTTTCGCGCCAGCACTGAGACCGCGGTCGATGTGACCAAGCACACGCTGGTATTGCGCCTGATTGACCAGTGCGCCCATCTCCACGTCCGGGTCGAACGGGTCGGCGACGCGAATTGCTTGCGCACGCTTGTGCAAACGTTCGAGGAATTCGTCTGCCAGCTCATCGGCGACCAACACGCGGCTGGTAGCCGAGCACATCTGTCCGGCATTGAAGAAACCGCCACCGCAAGCCAGCTCGACCGCCAGTTCCAGATCAGCATCTTCGAGCACCAGCAGCGAAGATTTGCCGCCCAGCTCCAGACTCACGCCCTTCACCGTTTCAGCGGCGCGCTGCATCACCTGGACACCGACGGCGTTGCTACCGGTGAAGGAAATCTTGGCGATGCGCGGATCCGCCGACAGTGGTGCACCGACCGCCAGACCAGTACCGCAAACGACGTTGAACACGCCTGTGGGCAGGCCGGCTTCGGCGATGATCGCCGCCAGCTCCAGCTCTGGCAGCGGCGTGACTTCCGATGGCTTCAGCACCACGCAGCACCCGGCGGCCAGCGCCGGGGCGAGTTTCCACGCGGTGGTGACCATCGGGAAATTCCACGGCACGATCAGCCCGACCACACCGCACGGCTCGCGGCGCAGGCGTGCGCTGAAATCATCGCTGGGCAGCGGCACGTTGCTGTCCTGTCTGGCGTCGAGGCCTTCGGCGAGTTCGGCGTAGTACTCGAACGTGGCGATCACATCGTCGACGTCGATGGCCGCTTCGAACTGCGGTTTACCGTTGTTGCTCGACTGCAGGTTCATCAAGTGATCGCGACCGTTGCGCACGCCATTGGCGATGTTGCGCAGGATTGCGCCGCGCTCGGCACCGCTGGTTTGTGACCAATCCTTGAACGCGGCAGTGGCAGCGGCGACCGCTTGCTCGACCGCGTGCTCGTCACCGCCATTGACCGTGGTCAGCAACGCCTCGGTGGCCGGGTTGATCACGCGCAGATGTTCGCGGCCGGCCGACCATTGGCCGTTGATATAGAGGCCGTCGAGTGTGGTTGGGAAACTGATCATTGGGCCACCGCCTGCATCCACTGGTGCTGATCGATTTCAATCACGGTCGGGCCTTGGCGATCGGTCGCCGCACGTAGCGCACTGCGCAGTTGTTCCACCGAGCTGATCGCTTCGGCAGCGCAACCGAGGGCCTTGGCCACACCGATAAAGTCCGGGGTGTAGATATCGACGCCAACCGGTTCGATGGCGCGGTTGACCATGTATTTCTTGATCTCTTCGTAGCCCTGGTTATTCCACAACAGGACAATCACCGGCGTGCGCGCTTCGACGGCGCTGGCCAGTTCCGGCAGGGTGAATTGCAAACCGCCATCGCCGATCAGGCACACCACCGGTGGCCGTGCACCTTTGTCGAGTTGGCCACCGAGCCATGCGCCAATCGCGGCCGGCAACGCATAGCCGAGGGTGCCGTAACCGGTCGACGAGTTGAACCAGCGGCGCGGACGCTCCGGATTGAACGTGAGGTTGCCGGTGTACACCGGTTGCGTGGAGTCGCCGACGAACACCGCGTCGGGCAATTCATGCAGCACGGTTTCGAGGAAGCGGGTTTGCGCCAGGGTCGGGGCATCCCAGGTTGCGGCGAGATCTTCACGCAGACGCGCGGCGCGCACCTGGCCCCAATCGTTGCGGCGCTCAGCCAGCGCTTTGTGCGACAAGGCGCTGAGCAGCGCCTGCGCGGCATTGCGTGAATCGGCAACCAATGCCACGTGTGGCGGATAGTGACGCACGGTCTGGTCGGCATCGATATCAATGCGCAGCAGTTTGCCGGGAATCTCGAAACCACCGGCGAAGGTCACGTCGTAATCGGTTTCGGCCAGTTCGGTGCCGATCGCCAGCACCACATCGGCGTCGGCGACCAGCGCGCGGGTGGCGACCAGGCTTTGCGTCGAACCGATCAGCAGCGGATGCGTCGACGGCAACATGCCCTTGGCATTGATGGTCAGCGCCACCGGTGCATCGAGCAGTTCGGCCAGTTCGGTGAGTTCGGCAGCGGCATCGATCGCACCGCCACCGGCGAGGATCAAGGGACGCTGAGCGCCGGCGAGCAACTCGCTCATACGGCTCACAGCGGCGGGCGCGGCGCCGGCGCGGTCGATGTTGACCGGAACGCTGGCGAGCAAGTCATCGGCTTCTTCTACCAGCACGTCCAGCGGGATTTCGATGTGCACCGGACGCGGACGGCCGGCCTGGAACAAGGCGAATGCGCGAGCGAGCACGCCCGGCAACTCCGACGCCGACATCAGCGTGTGGGAGAACGCCGCGACGCCAGCGACCAGTGCGCTCTGGTTCGGCAACTCATGCAGCTTGCCGCGCCCACCGCCCAACTGGTTGCGGCTCTGCACGCTGGAGATCACCAGCATCGGGATCGAATCGGCGTAAGCCTGGCCCATGGCGGTGGTGATGTTGGTCATGCCCGGGCCGGTGATGATGAAGCACACCCCCGGTTTACCGCTGGTGCGCGCATAACCGTCGGCCATGAAACCGGCGCCCTGCTCATGCCGTGGGGTGACGTGGTTGATGCTCGAACGGGCCAGCCCGCGATACAACTCCACGGTGTGCACGCCGGGAATGCCGAACACCTGCTCGACCCCGTAACCTTCGAGTAACTTGACCAGTACTTCGCCACACGTCGCCATGTCATTGCCCTTTTGTCAGCTAAAAACACAGGGCCTTTCTGTAGGAGTGAGCCTGCTCGCGATAGCGTCTTCACATTCAACACTGCGGTGACTGACTCACCGCTATCGCGAGCAGGCTCACTCCTACAGAGGGCCCTTCATGGGCTCATTGAACGGTCGGCAGGTAGCGGCAACAATCGATTAAAAGTCATACTAGCCATGTCCTCACGTCATACCTTGGATCCACATGAAACGACTGCCCCCCCTGCCCGCCCTGCATACGTTTCTGATCACCGCGCAGTGCTGCAACTTCACCCGGGCCGCCGAGCAGTTGCACATCACCCAGGGCGCGGTGAGCCGGCAGATCGCCGGACTGGAAGATCATCTGGGGTATGAATTGTTCATCCGCCTGGCCCGAGGGCTGGAGCTGACGGCTGAAGGAAGGGAATGGTTGCCGCGAGTGGAGAAGGTTTTCGGTCTGATCACTGAGGCCACCGAGCAGATCGGTCTCAAGCGCGAAACCCTGCAACTCAAGGCCCCCAGTTGTGTGATGCGCTGGCTGGTGCCACGCCTGCTGCAATGGCAAAAGGAACGCCCGGATGTGCCGGTCAAACTGACCACCACCCTGGCCCATGGCGTGGACTTTCAGCGCGAGCAATTTGACGCGGCGGTGATCTATGGAACGCCGCCGGACAACTCCTCGACTGCCCTGCACCTGTTCGATGAGCAACTGACCCCGGTCTGTTCACCGGCACTGTTGAAAGGCCCGCCAGCGTTGTTCGAGCCGGCGGATCTGCAACAGCACTTGTTGCTGCATCCGACTTCCGACACTCAGGACTGGAAGGTCTGGCTGACAGCGGCCGAGTTGCAATTGAACAACGTGAACCTGGGCCAGCATTTCGAAACGCTGGATCAGGCGATGTCGATGGCGTCGCATGGGACGGGGGTGGCGATCGGGGATTGGTCGTTGATTGGTGATGACTTGCGCGCGGGACGGCTGGTGATGCCGTTTGCGTTGAAGGTGAAGACGGGGCTGGCGTATTACGTGGTGGTGCCTGCGGGAACCGAGCCTTCGCCGCAGTTGGAGGAATTGATGATCTGGCTGGTTGAGCAGGCTCATTTGCGGTGAGGCCATTTCCCCTCACCCTAACCCTCCCGAAACGTCGGACCGCCCAGAGGGAGAGGGGACTGATTAGGGGATGCTCTAGAAATACGCCGACGTGAAATTACTGCGTTGAATCCATAATCGACTCGATCACTCAGGTCGATGTACAACGCCAGACACCTCACCCCAGCCCTCTCCCTCGGGAGAGGGCTGGGGTGAGGGGGCAAGGATTCACTCAGTACCCGACAGTAAACCGCTGACGCGAATGCTTCGGCGTTTCCACCTCGTCGATCAACGCAATCGCGTAATCAGCAAAAGTGATCCAGCTACGCCCTTCAGCGCTCACCAGCAAGTGATCCTGGCCGACACGGAAACTCCCCGTGCGCTCACCTTCAACAAACTCCGCCGACGGCGACAGAAAGGTCCAGTGCAGATCTTTCTCCTGACGCAACGCCTCAAGAAACGCCGCACCGGCACTGGCTTCAGCTTTGTACTCCGCCGGGAAACCCGCACTGTCGATCACCCGAGTGTCGTCCGGCAGCAACAACGAACCAGCACCGCCGACCACCAGCAAGCGCTGCACGCCCGCCTGCTTCACTGGCCCGACAATCGCCGCCGCAGGGACGGTGGCGAAATGCGCGGCGGTGATCACCACATCGTGACCGGCCACCGCGTCTTGCAGCGCTGCGGAATCCCGCACATCGACATTCTTGCTTACCACACCGGCACGGGCGCCGATCTTCGAGGTGTCGCGGGCGATAGCGGTCACGCTATGGCCACGACGCAGGGCTTCTTCCAGCAATTGGCTACCGGCGCGGCCGGTGGCACCAATGATTGCGATCTTGCTCATGACATTCTCCAGTTAGCTTGAGAGTGCTGCGTTTTTCAGAATCGGCTTACCACTGCATTTCGCCCTTGGCGACTTTCGCGCTCAGCTCCAGCGAGCTTTCCTCACCCAGTTTCGGGTAGCGTTTTTTCATCGCCTTGATCAGTGCGGTGGAGTCTTTGGCCTTGGCGGTTTCCGCGTCGAACGCCTTAATGTAGTCGGCGGTGAATTTCACGCTGGCCAGCGAACGGCTGCTGTTGCCGAGGTAATGGCCTGGCACCACGGTGTTCGGCTTGAGGGTTTCGATCGCGTGCAATGTTTCCAGCCAATCGGCGTGGGATTGCGCGCTCTGGGTATCGGCCATCCATACGTGAATGTTCTCGGCAACGACGACGCCACCGACCACGGCCTTGAGCGACGGAATCCACACAAAGCTGCGATCCGGCTGTTTGCCCTCAAGGCCGACCACCTGCAACTTCTGCCCTTCGAGCATCAGGCTGTCGCCCTTGAGCACGCCCGGCACGATGGTTTTCGCCGGAACGTCGGCGCCCATTTTCGGCCCCCAGAAGGCCAGTTTGCCGGCGACGGTTTGGTTGATGTGATCAACCGTCGGCTGCGAGGCCACTACCTTGGCTTCCGGGAATGCTTGAGTCAGGGTATCGAGGCCGAAGTAGTAATCCGGGTCACCGTGGCTGATGTAGATAGTGGTCAGGTGCTTGCCACTGGCGCGGATCTTTTCCACGACCTGTTCAGCCTGGGATTTGCCGAACTGCGCATCGACGAGGATCGCGTCTTTCTCGCCGCTGACCAGCACCGAGGTCACCGGGAAAATCGCGCTGGTTCCCGGGTTGTAGACGTCGAGGGTCAGGTTGGCTGCGGCGGCATGCGCGGCGAAACCCAGGGAAGCGGTGGCGAGCAGAACGCGTTTGAGTGTGGTGAAGCCGATCATCTGTTGCTCCGGTGTCCGAATGCCGTGTTTGGCGATGGAACAGAGCTTAGTTGCCTGACTCAGTACAAAAAATGCGATGCTTGAACATAGTTTGTTTCTGAAAGCGGGCAAATCATGGATCGTCTCCAAGCAATGCGAGTGTTTGTCACCGTGGTGGATCTAGGCAGCCAGTCGGCAGCGGCCGATCATCTGGACCTGTCGCGGCCGGTGGTTTCACGTTATCTGGCGGAGCTTGAGGACTGGGTCGGCGCACGCCTGATGCACCGCACCACGCGCAAGTTGAGCCTGACCGCTGCCGGCAGTGAAATTCTGCCGCGTTGCCGACAGATGATCGAACTGTCGACCGACATGCAGGCCGCCGTCAGCGAACCCCACGACGCACCGCGCGGGCTGCTAAGGATCAGCGTCAGTACTTCGTTCGGCCAGGCCCAACTGGCCGATGCCGTAGCCGCTTACGTCAAACGCTACCCCGGAGTCAGCATCGACCTGCAAATGCTCGATCGCACGGTGAATCTGGTGGATGAGCGCATCGATCTGGCGATTCGTACCAGTAACGATCTCGACCCCAACCTGATCGCCCGGCGCCTGACCGTTTGTCGTTCGGTGGTCTGCGCCGCGCCGGCGTATCTGCAAGAACAGCCGGCGCCTCTGCGGGTCGAGGAACTGAGTCGACACAACTGCCTGACGCACTCGTATTTCGGCAAAAGCCTGTGGCATTTCGAGGAGGATGGCGAACCGGTTTCGGTGCCGGTGCAGGGTAATATCAGCGCCAACGAAGCCAGTACGTTATTGCGCGCAACATTGGCTGGCGCGGGGGTGGCGATGCTGCCGACCTATCAGGCCGGGGTGCATATTCACAGCGGTGAACTGGTGCGACTGCTGCCCCATGCCGAACCACGGCAAATGAACATCTATGCGGTGTACGCCTCGCGCAAACACATGCCGGCGGCGCTGCGTAGCATGCTGGATTTTCTGGTGCTCAGATTTCCCGAAAACCCCGAGTGGGATATCGGCCTGTAAACCCGATCCACTGTGGCTATCGATATGCTGAATGGCCAGTTACAAGCTCAAGCGCACTCGCTGGCAACTCCCCACCGCTGACCTATGCTGAAAGTAATACCGCAGGGTATGTCGTTCAGAGGTCAACGCCATGAACATCAAAACAAGAAGGTACGTCGCGATTTTCATCACCTGCGCCGCCACGCTGGCGCTTTACGGCACCGCTGCCTGGCGGGTCGAACAGCTGCGACAGTTGCCGCGCGAGTACGCGAGCTGCAACTTCGAGCGCTGTATTCCACACAATGCCACGCTGAACGCATTGCGCTGAGCCTGAGGTTGACTCATTACCTGTGGGAGCTGGCTTGCCAGCTCCCACAGGTTTTTGCGGCGTTTATGAGATTAGTGCTCGGCCTTCAGGCTGTCGCGGAAAGCCTTTGGCGATATCCCCACCCGCCGCCGAAACAGCCGCGTGAAGTTGGTCGGATCGGAAAAACCCAACAACTCCGACATCTCGTAAATCGTCATGCTGGTGTAGGTCAGCAAGCGCTTGGCCTCCAGCAACTGCCGTTCATGCATGATCTGCAAGGCCGGTTGCCCCGCCAGTTCTCGACACGTGCCATTGAGGTGCGACACCGAAATCCCCAGGCGATGCGCCAGGTCCTCGACCTTCACGTGCTGGCGATAAGTCTCCTCGACCAATTGAATGAAACCATTGAGGTATTCGCGCTGCCGTTGCGGGCGCTGACTGGCTTTGTGCCGCACGATCGCCTGACGGCTGACCCAGACCATGATCACGCTGACCAGCGAATGCATGAGCATTTCCCGCGCCGGTTGGTGGCCGTTGTACTCGGCCTGCAGCGCCGAGAACAGACTGTTGAGGTAATCGCCGTCGTGGCCGGCCGGATAGTGTTCTGCGCTGGCCAGCGCATGTACCGAATCGCCCAGTTGCGCCTGCAAGTGGTTGATCAGCGGTGTGGCGAGGGTAACGATGAACCCTTCGACGTCTTCGGAAAAACGAAAGCCGTGCACCGACAGCGGTGGCAGCACTTGAATGGCCGGGGTGTGGAGTTGCGTGCGTTGCCCTTCGATCTCAAGCTCTGCCTGACCTTTGAAGACGAAGAGTAATTGGCACAAATCAGCATGGCGGTGGGGTTTGATTTCCCACTCATGTTCGCGACTGCGGGAGGAAATGGTTTCACAGTGCAGCAAGTCAGGGGTCGGCCAGTCCAGGCTTTCACCGTAGAGCTTGAACACTGGAATCGAAGGCAGCTCAGGCTTGTTCATCACTTCAATCCAGGCCTCGGGGTTGTGGGCGATAATCGCACCGATTGGCAGAATGTACAGGTATCGGCTCAGTTTTCACCTTCAATTGACAGACCCGCAAGGGAAAAATGCAAGCACTCGATCCATAAAAATCATTCACCGGTCTTGGCCGCGTGAAGCTTGCGAGTCATAAAAACAATGAAAACGCTGAAAACCCAAGTCGCCATTATTGGCGCCGGTCCGTCCGGACTGCTCCTCGGCCAGTTGTTGCACAACGCTGGCATCGACACCCTCATTCTTGAACGTCAGACCCCCGATTACGTGCTCGGGCGCATCCGCGCCGGTGTGCTCGAACAGGGCATGGTAGAGCTGTTGCGTCAGGCTGGCGTGAGTCGGCGGATGGACGCCGAAGGACTGGTGCATGGCGGTTTCGATCTGGCGCTGGACGGGCGTCAGGTGCACATCGATCTGCACGCGCTGACCGGCGGCAAGACGGTGATGATCTACGGCCAGACCGAAGTGACTCGCGACCTGATGGCCGCTCGTCGGGAGGCTGGCGCGCCGACGATTTACCAGGCGCGCGATGTCGTTCCTCACGGCATGAAAAGCGATGAAGCTTTTGTCACCTTTGAAAAGGACGGTGAAATCTTTCGCGTCGATTGCGATTACATCGCCGGTTGCGACGGTTTCCACGGCGTCGCGCGGCAGTCGATTCCGGCCGATAGTCTGAAAGTCTTCGAGCGGGTTTATCCGTTTGGCTGGCTGGGGATTCTGGCTGACACGCCGCCGGTGCATGACGAGTTGGTCTACGCCCGCCACGAACGCGGCTTTGCCTTGTGCAGCATGCGTTCGGCAACGCGCACTCGTTATTACCTGCAAGTACCGGCGGATGAAAACGTCGATGACTGGAGCGATCAGCGCTTTTGGGATGAATTGAAAAATCGTCTGCCAGTAGAGCTTGCCGAGAAACTGGTTACCGGCCCTTCGATCGAAAAAAGCATCGCGCCTCTGCGCAGTTTTGTCGTGGAGCCGATGCAATACGGGCGGATGTTTCTGGTCGGTGACGCCGCGCACATCGTCCCGCCCACTGGCGCCAAGGGTTTGAATCTGGCGGCGAGTGACGTCAGCACGCTGTTCAATATTCTGCTGAAGGTTTACCGCGACGGGCGCACCGATCTGCTCGAGAAGTACTCGGAAATCTGCCTGCGCCGCGTCTGGAAAGCGGAACGCTTTTCCTGGTGGATGACCTCGATGCTGCACCGTTTCGATGATCACGACGCTTTCAGCCAGCGCATCAGCGCCTCGGAACTGGACTACTTTGTCAGTTCAGAAGCGGGGCGAAAAACCATTGCAGAAAATTACGTCGGACTTCCTTACGAGGCTATCGAATAGCCTGCTACCGACTTACACTGGCGAGCATCCCCGCTCGCCTGACGATCTGCGGGACTCTCACTGCCCGCAGGTTTTGCCCGTGACCAATCTCAATCACCCCGAAACGCCCAAACCGGCCATTCGCAGCGTGCTGGTCGCGCTGATGATGGCGATCTTTCTCGGTGCGCTGGACCAGACCATCGTCGCCGTGTCGATGCCGGCCATCTCTGCTCAGTTCAAGGATGTCAGCCTGCTCGCCTGGGTGATTTCCGGGTACATGGTCGCGATGACGGTGGCGGTGCCGATCTACGGCAAGCTCGGGGACTTGTACGGACGGCGCAAACTGATGCTGTTCGGCATGGGCCTGTTCACCCTCGCCTCGCTGTTTTGTGGCATGGCGCAGAGCATGGAGCAACTGGTGCTGGCGCGAATCCTTCAGGGCATCGGCGCCGGCGGGATGATCTCGGTGAGTCAGGCGATCATCGGCGACATCGTGCCGCCGCGTGAGCGTGGGCGTTATCAGGGTTACTTCAGCAGTATGTACGCGGTGGCCAGTGTCGCCGGCCCGGTACTCGGTGGTTACATGACCGAGTACCTGTCGTGGCGCTGGGTATTTCTGATCAACCTGCCGCTGGGCCTCGGTGCCTGGTGGGTGGCGCGGCGCAACTTGCGCGGACTGCCGATTCCCCAGCGCAAACCAATCATCGACTACCTCGGCACCGTGCTGATGATCATCGGCCTCACTGCCCTGCTGCTGGGCATTACTCAGGTTGGTCAGGGTCATTCGTGGCGCAGCGGTGAAGTGCTTGGCCTGTTCGCTTGTGCGGTGGTGGTGTTGGCGGTGTTTGTCTGGCATGAGCGTCGGACCAAGGAACCGTTGCTGCCGATGCACCTGTTCGCCAACCGCAACGCCCTGCTGTGCTGGTGCACGATTTTCTTTACCAGTTTCCAGGCGATTTCGCTCATCGTGCTGATGCCGCTGCGCTTTCAGAGCGTCACCGGTGCCGGGGCTGACAGCGCCGCTTTGCACTTGTTGCCGTTGGCAATGGGGTTGCCGATTGGTGCATTTTTCGCTGGCCGGCGCACGTCGATCACCGGGCGATACAAACCACAGATTCTGAGCGGCGCTCTGCTGATGCCGATCGCGATTCTCGGCATGGCGTTCAGCCCACCGGAGGCGACGCTGCTCAGCGCACTGTTCATGTTGCTCTGTGGTATTTCCAGCGGCATGCAGTTCCCGACCTCGTTGGTCGGTACACAAAATTCGGTGGAACAACGCGACATCGGCGTAGCCACCAGCACCACCAACCTGTTTCGCTCTCTCGGCGGCGCAGTGGGCGTGGCGTTGATGTCGGCACTGTTGCTGGCGTTGCTGCAGGATTCGAATTTCGCCCATCTGGCGAGCAGTTCGCTGATGAGCGAAGGGCATTCGGGCAACGTTCTGCTCGATGGTTTGAACGCCGCGCCGGGGGATGCGCAGAACGCCTTGCGCGCAGAACTGCTGGTGACGTTTAGGCATTTGTTGTGGGTGAGTGCGGCGGTGTCGTTGCTGGGTTTGGCGGCGGCGATTGCAATGCCCAACAACCTGCTGCGCGGGCGTGAGCACGGCGCCAAATAACTTTCTCCCCTTGATCATTCCCACGCTCTGCGTGGGAATGCCTCAACGAACGCTCTGCGTTCGGCTTTGGATGGGACGCAGAGCGTCCCGGGCTGCATTCCCACGCGGAGCGTGGGAACGATCATCCTTCAAGGGCTGTAGTAACCCACGGCGACAAGGAAATGCCCGGCCTTCTTCAGGTAGGCATGTTTGTCCTCGACCTTGCCGGTCACCGGGTTTTTCCAGCGGTATTCATATTCGCCCTCATCCTGCTTGCCGATCAGCGCCAGAATCGGCTCGCCCACCGGTTTGCCTTCCGGATCCCTGACCTTGCCGAAGTCGGTATTGATCAAGCGCAGATTGGTGCCATGGGCAACATATCGCTGGGTGTTCAGGTCGACGACGAAGACATACAGGTCATCCTGCAAATAGCCGCCCTTGAGCGAGTTGATCGCGCTCAGCGTGCCCTTCTCGTCTTTGCCCAGATCAGTCGCCGCTTTGTCGAGCAATGCCTTGGCCTGCTCCGGTGACGCTTGCGGCAAGTAGTAACCGACCGCCAGAATTCGCTGACCAATGCGCTGGTAATACACATGCTTGCGCTCGACCTTGCCGTCCGACCAGTTCTGCCAACGGTATTCGGCCTGCTGAATGCCATTACCTTCCGGCACTTTCAACGCGTCCTTGAAGGTTTTCTGCAAATCCGGGCCGAGTACTTCGCTGACGTCCCGACCGATCAACGCCGACGAAGGTCCGCCACTGGCAAGCATCACGCCCTTGGTATCGACCACGAATACATAGCGATCCTTATCGACAAACTCGCCCTGACGGCTGAACGCGGCGAACGCCTTGTCGCCGTTGTCGTGGTAATAGGCCAGGGCTTTTTCCAGCAAGGCGATGGCGGCCTGACTGTCATCCTTGGCGGTCGTGGCGGCGCTGGCCTGGCCGAAACCGGCCAGTAACATCACGCCGAGCCAGGCCACTTTATGCAAAAACCCCATAGCGCATCCCTCGTTCTTGTTGGTGTTTCAAGAGCGTAGACGGCTTGGGGTGATGTATGGATATTCAGACGGTTTCTGAACGTGTCGCGGATACGCTGGTGAGGCAAGCCCCACCAGCGTTGTTCAGGCCTTACGGGCGGGCGTTGATCTGCTGCTGCAAATTCTGAATCTGCGCCTGAAGGGTGTTGATGTTGCGGGTCATCTGCCCACGGAAGGCGTCGAACTCGGCGGTATTGCCGCCACCCTGCGGTGCCGCCGGGCGATTGTCCTGCTCGCTTTTGAGCACGACGATTTCCTGCTCAAGACGATCGATCGCCGCGCTTGGATTGCCCTGCTTTTTCAGTGCAGCAATATCGGCGCCAAGGCTTTTGAACTGTGCATCGAAGGCCTTCAACTGCGTGTCGACCTTGCTGGTGTCGGCCGGTGTGCTTTTCAGCGTCGCCAGTTCCGCAGTCAAGGCTTTGACCTGCGCTTGCAACTGGGTGTTGGCGTTCTGCTGTTCGGTGGTCTGCGCGGTCATCTGTGCCAGGCGTTTGTCCAGATCGCTGGCCTGCCCCGCTACGCCTTGCTGCTGTTTGCTCTGATCGAGCAGCTTGCCTTCGAGCTGTTTGATTTGCAGCTTCAGGGCTTCGCTGTCGCTGGTGACGTTGGACTGGCTGGCCACGACCTTGCCGGAAATATCCTGCAAGCGTCCGGCGGCTTCTTCACTGATGCGCGCGAAGCTTTCCTGGGTCGCGACCAGTTGCTGCTCCATCAGCGAGATCTGCTGAAAGCTCCACCAGGCGAGGCCGATGAAGGCGAAAAACAATGCGCCGACCAAAGCCCACAACGGGCCGGTGCTGGCCGCCTTGACCTTGACCACGGGCGGCGTGCGCGAGTGCACGGAGGTGCGGGCGGTGGTTGGAATGTCATCGTCGTCGAAGGTGTCGGCACGCAGGCTCGGGACATCATCGAAATCGTCGTGGGCATCATTACGCATGGACATTGAGGCAACCTTTGTGAAACGCGGTGATGGCTAAATGCTGCGAAGTATAACCGCCGCAGCCGCAGGGATTGACCCCCAAGCGGCTACACGGTTCATTGCCGCCCGGCCGAATCGTTTCAACGGATGTCCTGAGCTTTCCACCACGCACAGAACTCATCCAGCGCCGACCACAGGCTGACTTTCGGATCGTAGTCCAGATAATGCCGGGCGCGGCTGATGTCGAGGGTGAAATTTTTTTTCATCACCTGCATGCCCAGGCGCGACAGGGTTGGCTCCGGACGTCCGGGCCAGAGCTTGCACGCCCCTTCGTTGAGCGCCGCGACGCTGTAGGCCAGACCATACGAACGGTACTTGGTGACCTGCGGCACCTCCATCTTGCGCATCACGTAATTGACCACATCCCACAACGGCACCGGCGCGCCGTTGCTGATGTTGTAGGCCTTGCCCAGCGCGGAACCGGCGGCCAGCAAACTGCTGAGCAGCGCTTCGTTGAGGTTGTGCACACTGGTGAAATCGACCTTGTTCAGGCCATTGCCGATGATCGCCAGGCGGCCTTTGCGCTGCATGTTGAGCAGGCGCGGGAAGATGCTCATGTCGCCGGCGCCGGTGACGAAACGCGGGCGCAGGGCGATGGTTTCCAGGCCGAATTCCTGCGCGCCAAAGACCTTTTGTTCGGCCAGGTACTTGGTTGCGGCGTAGTGATGTTTGAAGCGCTTGGGCACTTGCTCTTCGGTCAGGTTGAAATGATCGCGGCCATCGAAATAGATCGATGGCGATGACAAATGCACCAGACGCCGGACGCGCTGCTTCAGACAGGCTTCGACGACGTTTTCGGTGACCTGCACGTTACCTTGATGGAATTCTTGATAGCGTCCCCACAGTCCAACAGCGCCAGCGCAGTGCACCACGGCTTCAACATCGGAACACAGCTCACGAACCAGATCGGCATCGGTCAGATCGCCGGGGACAAACTCGGCACCACGGCGCACCAGATGCTCGACGCTCTCGGCCCGGCGACCGTTGACCCGCACGTCCAGGCCCTGCTCCAGGGCGAAACGCGCAAAGCGTCCGCCAATGAAGCCGCTTGCGCCGGTGACCAGAATTTTCATGCAAAGCTCCAATGAAACCAGCTGCGAGCTTCAAGCTTCGAGCTGCAAAATTAAAACAGTGTGCAAGCGCTTTAACTTGCCGCTTGCAGCTTGACGCTCATGGCTGCTTCCAGGGCACCAGCCATTGCGCCGATGAACGCACCAATTGCTCGGTCAGCAAACCCAGCAGCTGACCGCCATTGCGCCAATGATGCCAGTACAACGGCACGTCGATCGGTTTATCTGGCAACAGTTCGCGCAATAACCCGCGTTGCAATTGTTCGCGCACTTGCAGTTCCGGCACCAGGCCCCAGCCCAGTCCGACTTCGGTCAGGCGGATAAAACCTTCCGAGGATGGGCACAAATGGTGTTCGAATCCGCCATCCACGCCCAGCGAAGCGAGATAGCGATGCTGGAGAAAATCGTCAGGCCCGAACACCAGCGCCGGGGTGCGCGGCAATTGTTCGGCGCGTACGCCATCAGGGAAATGCCGTTCGATGAACGCCGGACTGGCCAGCGCGCGATAACGCATGGCGCCGAGCAACACACTGCGCGCACCGGCCACCGGCCGTTCGCTGGCGCAAAGGCACGCGGCGACTTCGCCGGCGCGCATGCGTTTGAGGCCGACGGTCTGGTCTTCGACGATCAGATCGAGCAGCAAATGTTGTTCGGCACAAAAATCGCCTACCGCTTCGGCCCACCAGGTGGCGAGGCTGTCGGCATTCAACGCGATGCGCAGACGTTCCGGCAGGCCCTCTTCATCCAGCGCCGGGACCAGCGTTTGCAGGTCGCGTTCAAGCAAACGTACCTGTTGCACATGGTTGAGCAGGCGCCGGCCAATCTCGGTCGGTGACGGTGGCGTCCCGCGAATCAGCACCGGTTGGCCGACCCGCGCTTCGAGCAGCTTGATCCGCTGCGAAATCGCCGATTGCGACAATCCGAGCACCTGCGCGGCCCGTTCGAAACCGGCCTGCTCGACCACGGCGGCCAGAGCAGAAAGCAATTTATAGTCGAACATCAGTTTTCCTAATGAGCGATCAGCACTATTGGTTTTTCTTATACAGGTTTCGACCGGAGAATAGCCAGCAAGCACTCTTTCTCAAGGACCACACTGATGGCTGGCGAAACTTCACTCTCGACGTTGTTGCGCAGCATGAGCCCGCAACTCAACGCCGGCGAATACGTGTTCTGCACCCTGCGCGACGGTGTGTTGCCGAGCGGTCTGGAGATTGTCGGCAGCTTCCGTGAAAAGGAAGGCCTGACCGTGATTCTGCAACGCGCCCATGCCGAACAGGCCGGTTTCAGCTTCGACTACGTCGCCGCGTGGATCACCTTGAACGTGCATTCGGCGCTGGAAGCCGTTGGCCTCACCGCCGCGTTTGCCACAGCACTGGGCAAGGCCGGGATCAGTTGCAACGTGATCGCCGGTTACTACCACGACCATTTGTTTGTCGGCCAGGCCGACGCCGAACGCGCCATGCAAGTGCTGCGCGATCTCGCAGCCAACGCGGAGTAAATCTCATGTGGCAAAGCTATGTGAACGGCCTGCTGGTGGCGTTCGGGCTGATCATGGCGATCGGCACGCAGAACGCGTTTGTATTGGCGCAAAGCCTGCGACGTGAACATCATTTGCCGGTGGCGGCGCTGTGCGTGGTCTGCGATGCGCTGCTGGTCGCCGCTGGCGTATTCGGACTGGCGACGGTTCTGGCGCAGAACCCGACGCTGTTGGCGATCGCCCGCTGGGGTGGCGCGACGTTTCTGATCTGGTACGGCAGCCAGGCGTTGCGCCGGGCCTGTTCGAAACAGAGCCTGGAGCAGGGTGAGAACCAAACGGTGCGTTCGCTGCGGGCGGTGATGCTCAGCGCTTTGGCGGTCACGCTGCTCAACCCGCACGTTTATCTGGATACGGTGTTGTTGATTGGCTCGCTCGGCGCACAGCAATCAGTGCCAGGGGCTTATGTAGTGGGGGCTGCGAGCGCTTCGCTGCTGTGGTTTTTCACCTTGGCGCTGGGTGCGGCATGGCTGGCGCCGTGGCTGGCACGTCCGAGTACCTGGCGGATCCTTGATCTGGTAGTGGCGTTGATGATGTTCACGGTTGCCGGGCAACTAGTTCTCGCGAGCTGATTTATTCCAAACAGCTCTGGAACCTCTATCCCACACAGTTGTTGCGTGGTTATGCCGCAACCCCGGTGCTATGATCGAAACCCTGCGCCGCAAAGAGTAAAAACTCACCGGTGCATTTCTGGCCGCCCGTGATCGGCCTTGCGCTCACCGCAACAGACCTGATTAGGAGAATCATCATGGCTTTCGAATTGCCGCCGCTGCCTTACGCACACGATGCCCTGCAGCCGCACATTTCCAAGGAAACCCTGGAATACCACCACGACAAGCACCACAACACCTATGTCGTGAACCTGAACAACCTGGTGCCAGGCACCGAGTTCGAAGGCAAGACCCTGGAAGAAATCGTCAAGACTTCCTCGGGCGGTATCTTCAACAACGCCGCTCAGGTCTGGAACCACACTTTCTACTGGAACTGCCTGGCGCCAAACGCCGGCGGTCAACCAACCGGCGCGCTGGCTGAAGCCATCAACGCAGCCTTCGGTTCGTTCGACAAGTTCAAGGAAGAGTTCAGCAAAACCTCGATCGGCACCTTCGGTTCCGGCTGGGGCTGGCTGGTGAAAAAGGCTGACGGTTCCCTGGCCCTGGCCAGCACCATCGGCGCCGGCAACCCGCTGACCAGCGGCGACACCCCGCTGCTGACCTGCGACGTCTGGGAACACGCTTACTACATCGACTACCGCAACGTTCGTCCGAAGTATGTCGAAGCGTTCTGGAACCTGGTCAACTGGAAGTTCGTTGCTGAGCAGTTCGAAGGCAAAACCTTCGCCGCTTAAGCTGCGCGCCAGTCAAAAACCCGGCTTTTGCCGGGTTTTTTTATGCCCGGATAGACCCCGTACGATGATCGTTCCCACGCTCCGCGTGGGCATGCAGCCCGTGACGCTCCGCGTCACTGGACGCAGAGCGTCCCTAGAGGCATTCCCACGCTGAGCATGGGAACGATCAATAGCGTTTTTCTCACGCTGAAAGCGGTCTGCCGCTGCTTGCCGCCGTGCCACAGCGGACTACCATCAAAAAGAGGAAAAAATGCTGCGAACCGCTCAAGTTGAGGGCCGAAACTACCGACACAGTACAAATAGGGCTAATACTCCAAACAGCAGCATTTCGGCCAAGGCCACGGGCAAATCATCCCCGGTCTGATTGTCCCTTTGACTGCAAACACGGGATTGCCAATACTCATGGCAACTTGACGCTACCCGCACGGAACAAGGAATAACCCTTTGAAGCTGGAACTCAAGAACAGCTTGTCGGTGAAGTTGCTCCGGGTCGTGCTCCTGTCGGCATTGATCGTCGGCGTAGTCTTGAGCTGCGCGCAGATCGTTTTCGATGCCTATAAAACCCGTCAGGCCGTTGCCGGCGACGCCGAACGCATCCTCGACATGTTCCGCGACCCGTCGACCCAGGCCGTTTACAGCCTGGACCGGGAGATGGGCATGCAGGTGATCGAAGGCCTGTTCCAGGACGATGCCGTGCGTCAAGCCTCCATCGGCCATCCCAACGAAGCCATGCTCGCGCAGAAATCCCGCGACCTGCAGCAGTCCAACAGCCGCTGGCTGACCGACCTTATCCTCGGCCAGGAGCGCACTTTTACCACGCAGTTGGTGGGGCGTGGCCCGTACAGTGAGTATTACGGCGACCTGAGCATCACCCTCGATACCGCCACCTATGGCGAAGGCTTTATCGTCAGTTCGGTAATCATCTTCATCTCCGGCGTGTTGCGCGCACTGGCGATGGGTCTGGTGCTGTACCTGGTCTATCACTGGCTGCTGACCAAACCGCTGTCGCGGATCATCGAGCACCTCACCGAGATCAACCCGGATCGCCCCAGCGAGCACAAGATCCCGCAGCTCAAGGGCCACGAAAAAAACGAACTGGGCATCTGGATCAACACCGCCAATCAGTTGCTTGAGTCGATCGAACGCAACACCCATCTGCGCCACGAAGCGGAAAACAGTCTGCTGCGCATGGCCCAATACGACTTCCTCACCGGTCTGCCGAACCGTCAGCAACTGCAGCAGCAACTGGACAAGATTCTGGTCGACGCCGGCAAGCTGCAACGTCGGGTCGCAGTGTTGTGCGTGGGGCTGGACGATTTCAAAGGCATCAACGAGCAGTTCAGCTACCAGACCGGCGACCAATTGTTGCTGGCTCTGGCCGATCGCTTGCGTGCCCACAGCGGCCGCCTCGGCGCCCTCGCCCGCCTGGGTGGTGACCAGTTTGCGCTGGTACAGGCCGACATCGAACAACCTTACGAAGCAGCGGAACTGGCGCAAAGCATCCTTGATGATCTGGAAGCGGCGTTCGCCCTCGACCATCAGGAAATCCGCCTGCGCGCGACCATCGGCATCACCCTGTTCCCGGAGGATGGCGACAGCACCGAGAAGCTGTTGCAGAAAGCCGAGCAGACCATGACATTGGCCAAAACCCGCTCGCGCAACCGTTATCAGTTTTACATCGCCAGCGTCGACAGCGAGATGCGTCGTCGCCGCGAGCTGGAAAAAGACCTGCGCGATGCCCTTTTGCGCGATCAGTTCTATCTGGTTTATCAGCCGCAGATCAGCTATCGCGATCACCGCGTGGTCGGCGTCGAAGCACTGATTCGCTGGCAGCATCCGGAACACGGTCTGGTGCCGCCGGACCTTTTCATTCCGCTGGCCGAGCAGAACGGCACGATCATCGCCATCGGCGAATGGGTACTCGACCAGGCCTGCAAGCAATTGCGCGAATGGCACGATCAGGGTTTCGCCGACCTGCGCATGGCCGTGAACCTGTCCACCGTGCAGCTGCACCACGCCGAGCTGCCGCGAGTGGTGAACAACCTGTTGCAGATGTACCGCCTGCCGCCGCGCAGCCTGGAGCTGGAAGTCACCGAAACCGGCCTGATGGAAGACATCAGCACCGCCGCCCAACATTTGCTCAGCCTGCGTCGCTCCGGCGCGTTGATCGCCATCGATGACTTCGGCACCGGTTATTCATCGCTCAGTTATCTGAAAAGTCTGCCGCTGGACAAGATCAAGATCGACAAGAGCTTCGTGCAGGATCTGCTGGATGACGACGACGATGCAACCATCGTTCGCGCGATCATTCAACTGGGCAAAAGTCTGGGCATGCAGGTGATTGCCGAGGGCGTGGAAACGGCCGAGCAGGAAAGCTACATCATTTCCGAAGGCTGCCACGAAGGTCAGGGCTATCACTACAGTAAGCCATTGCCGGCCCGCGAGCTGGGTGCCTATCTCAAGCAAGCGCAACGCACTAACGCGGCCATTCTCTAGCAGATCAAAAGATCGCAGCCTTCGGCAGCTCCTACATTTGAAATGCGTTCCCCTGTAAGAGCTGCCGAAGGCTCGGGCCGCGATCGGACGATCTTTTGATCTGCGTAAATAAGAAATATTTCCAGCCACAACCCTTTACACATAATGCGAAAGATTTGCATTATGTCGCAGTTTTGCGCACCCCCAGCGCGAGTCCACTCAACTATCGAAGCAGGATGTTCGCCATGATTCGTATGCCTCTGGCTACCGCCAGTCTGCTGGCCATCGCTATTTCCCTCGCCGGTTGCGGCGAAGGTAAAGACAAGGCCGCCGCTCCGGCTGCACCGACGCCAGCCGCCAGCACCACCGCACCTGCGGCGGCGCCTGCCGCTGCCGGTAAAGTCGACGAAGCCGCCGCCAAGGCTGTGGTCGCGCACTACGCCGACATGGTCTTCGCCGTTTACAGCGATGCCGAATCCACCGCGAAAACCCTGCAGACCGCTGTCGATGCTTTCCTCGCCAAACCGAACGCCGACACCCTGAAAGCCGCCAAGGCTGCCTGGGTCGCCGCGCGCGTTCCGTACCTGCAGAGTGAAGTGTTCCGCTTCGGCAACACCATCATCGACGATTGGGAAGGTCAGGTTAACGCTTGGCCACTGGACGAGGGTCTGATCGACTACGTCGACAAATCCTACGAGCACGCACTGGGTAACCCGGGCGCTACCGCCAACATCATCGCCAACACCGAAGTTCAGGTCGGCGAAGACAAGGTCGACGTCAAAGACATCACCCCGGAAAAACTCGCCAGCCTCAACGAGCTGGGCGGTTCCGAGGCCAACGTTGCCACTGGCTACCACGCCATCGAATTCCTGCTCTGGGGCCAGGACCTGAACGGTACCGGCCCTGGCGCTGGCAACCGTCCGGCCTCCGACTACCTGGAAGGCGCCGGCGCTACTGGCGGTCACAACGATCGTCGTCGTGCCTACCTGAAGTCGGTGACTCAACTGCTGGTCAGCGATCTGGAAGAAATGGTCGGTAACTGGAAGCCGAACGTGGCTGACAACTACCGCGCCACCCTCGAAGCCGAGCCGGGCGAAACCGGTCTGCGCAAAATGCTCTTCGGCATGGGCAGCCTGTCCCTGGGCGAACTGGCGGGCGAGCGCATGAAGGTGTCCCTGGAAGCCAACTCCCCTGAAGACGAGCAGGATTGCTTCAGCGACAACACCCACAACTCGCACTTCTACGATGCCAAAGGCATTCGTAACGTGTATTTGGGCGAGTACACCCGTGTTGACGGCACCAAGATGACCGGCGCCAGCCTGTCGTCGCTGGTGGCCAAGGCCGACCCGGCTGCCGACACCGCACTGAAAGCCGATCTGGCCGCTACCGAAGCCAAGATCCAGGTCATGGTCGATCACGCCAACAAGGGTGAGCACTACGACCAGTTGATCGCTGCGGGTAACACCGCTGGCAACCAGATTGTTCGCGACGCCATCGCGTCCCTGGTCAAGCAGACCGGTTCGATCGAAGCCGCTGCCGGCAAGCTGGGCATCAGCGACCTGAACCCGGACAACGCTGATCACGAGTTCTGATCAACAGCGTCTGCGTCAAAAAAAGGCGACCTTCGGGTCGCCTTTTTCATGCCTGCTTTCTGTGGTGATGCTGATGGCCCCATCGCTGGCAAGCCAGCTCCCACAGGGATTGCTGGTGTACACAGATATTGCGAACGCCGCTGTACCTGTGGGAGCTGGCTGGCCAGCGATGGCCGCACCTCGGTCTCGAGTGAAACCCTGCGTCATATCAAGCAAACGATAATTCCTCTTATTCAAACTCCTTCGCCCTGTTAGACTTTGCGCCTTTGTTTTCGCCCGTCCGCAGGATGTCTGATGCCCTCGCTGCCTCTTCGCTTGTCCGCACTGTTGCTGGCCCTGGGCCTGAGTGCCTGCGATGACGCCCCGCGTTTCACCAAGGCCGAGCCCGGTGAAGCACGCTCGGGCGGTGCCGCGACCGTGCGCAAGACCGATCAGAATGCGTTCTCCCTGCCCTCGGCCAACCTGCCGCCGTCACGGCGAGTGGATTTCAGCGTCGGCAACAGTTTCTTCCGCAGCCCGTGGGTGATCGCCCCGTCGACCACCACCGCCCGCGATGGTCTCGGGCCGCTGTTCAATACCAATGCCTGTCAGGGCTGCCACATCAAGGACGGGCGCGGTCATCCGCCGCCACCGGATGCACCTAACGCGGTGTCCATGCTCGTGCGCCTGTCGATTCCCGATACACCGGAATTTGCCAAAGTCATTGAACAGGTCGGCGTGGTGCCGGAGCCGGTGTACGGCGGTCAGTTTCAGGACATGGCCGTGCCCGGCGTCGCTCCCGAGGGCAAAGTCCGCGTTACCTACACGCCAGTGCCTGTACGCTTCAAGGACGGCACCGAAGTCGAACTGCGTAAACCGGTGTTGCAGATTACCCAACTCGGCTACGGCCCGATGCACCCGGACACGCGTTTCTCGGCCCGCGTTGCCCCGCCGATGATTGGGCTGGGCCTGCTCGAAGCGATCCCCGAAGATGCGATTCTGGCCAATGCCGCCGCGCAAGCCAAAGACAACAATGGCATCAGCGGCCGCCCCAACCAGGTCTGGGATGACGCTTTGCAGAAGACCGTCATGGGCAGATTTGGCTGGAAAGCCGGGCAACCGACCCTCAATCAACAGAATGTTCACGCGTTTTCCGGTGACATGGGCCTCACGACCAGCCTGCGCCCCTTCGATGACTGCACCGACGCGCAAACGGCCTGCAAACAGGCACCGAACGGCAACGGCCCGGACGGCGAGCCGGAAGTCAGCGACAACATCCTGCGCCTGGTTTTGTTCTACAGCCGCAATCTCGCTGTGCCGGCACGCCGTGGCGTCAACGATGCAGAAGTGCTGGCCGGCAAGAACCTGTTTTTCCAGGCCGGCTGCGATTCCTGCCACACGCCGAAATACACCACCGCCGCCAACGCCGCCGAACCTGAACTGGCCAATCAAGTGATTCGCCCGTACAGCGATCTGCTGCTGCATGACATGGGCGACGGTCTGGCCGACAACCGCACGGAATTCCAGGCCTCCGGCCGCGACTGGCGCACGCCGCCGTTGTGGGGGATTGGCCTGACGCAAGCAGTCAGTGGCCACACGCAGTTTTTGCATGACGGTCGCGCACGCAATCTGCTCGAAGCGGTGCTATGGCATGGCGGCGAAGCGCAAGCGGCGCAGCAACAGGTTTTGTCTTTCAATGCCGAGCAGCGCGCTGCGTTGCTGGCGTTTTTGAACTCACTTTAAACACTGATAAAGAATCGGGAGCCCGACATGTTCCGTCCCAAGCTACTGTTCACCAGCCTTGCCGCGCTCGCCCTCGGCGCCTGCTCGCCGCAGGATCCGCAAGCGGTCACCTCGGCGGCCATCGCCAAATCGGTGATCCTGCCGACCTACACCCGTTGGGTCGAGGCCGACAAGCAACTGGCGGTCAGCGCCCTCGCCTACTGCCAGGGCAAAGAAACCCTGGAGACCGCCCGCGCCGACTTCCTCCATGCACAGAAGGCCTGGGCCGAGCTGCAACCGCTGCTGATCGGCCCGCTGGCCGAGGGCAACCGTTCGTGGCAGGTGCAGTTCTGGCCGGACAAGAAGAACCTCGTCGGCCGTCAGGTCGAGCAACTGGTCGTCGCGCAGCCGCAGATCGATGCCGCCGCACTCGCCAAATCGAGCGTGGTGGTACAAGGCCTGTCGGCTTACGAGTACATCCTGTTCGACGCCAAGCCTGACGTCGCCAACGCCGAGCAGAAAGCCAAGTACTGCCCACTGCTGATCGCCATCGGCGAGCGTCAGAAGCAGCTGGCCGAAGAGATTCTGCAGAACTGGAACAACACCGACGGCATGCTTGCGCAGATGACCAAGTTCCCGAACCAGCGCTACGCCGATTCCCACGAAGCGATCGCCGATCTGCTGCGCGTGCAAGTCACCGCGCTGGACACCCTGAAGAAAAAACTCGGCACGCCAATGGGCCGCCAGAGCAAGGGCGTACCACAGCCGTTCCAGGCCGATGCATGGCGCAGCCAGTCTTCGCTGACCGCACTGGAAGCCAGCCTCGCGGCGGCGAAAACCGTGTGGGAAGGCGTCGACAACAAAGGCCTGCGCGGTCTGTTGCCGGCTGAGCAAAAGCCACTGGCCGACAAGATCGATGCTGCTTACGCCGCTTCGCTGAAACTGTTCGACAGCACCCAGCGTTCGCTCGGCGAAATGCTTGAAGACGACGCCGGTCGTCAGCAACTGAACGACATCTACGACAGCCTCAACGTCGTCCATCGCCTGCACGAAGGCGAACTGGCCAAGGCGCTGGGCATCCAACTGGGCTTCAACGCCAACGACGGTGACTGATGAGGGCAAGTGCCATGCTGCGACGTCAGGTTCTGACTTTAGGTAGTGCACTGCTGGGAGCAGTGACGCTGGGCGGCTGGACGCTGTTCAAACGCAAGGATCAGAGCCCGCTGTTGCTGTCGGCGCGCGACGACACCGACGGCAAGCATTACGCCGTCGGCTATCGGCTGGATGGCACGCGCGTATTCGCCACCGAAGTCGGCCAGCGTTGCCACGACATCATCAACCACCCGACGCAGCCGATTGCACTGTTCGTCGCCCGTCGTCCGGGCACCGAGAGCTATCTGATCGACCTGCGCGACGGTAAATTGCTGCAGACGGTGACCTCGCAGCCGAACCGGCACTTCTACGGCCACGCTGTGGTGCACAAGGACGGCGAATACCTGTACGCCACCGAAAACGACACCACCGATCCCGGTCGCGGCTTGCTCGGCGTGTACAAGTTCGAAGGCGAGCGGCTGGTGCACACGGGAGAGATTTCCACCCACGGTCTCGGCCCGCATCAGGTGTCGTGGATGCCCGACGGCGAGACGCTGGTGGTGGCCAATGGCGGGATTCGTACCGAGGCGGAAAGCCGCGTCGACATGAACCTCAACGCCATGGAGCCGAGCCTGGTGCTGATGCAGCGCGATGGCACCCTGCTGAGCAAGGAAACCCTCGCCCAGCAGATGAACAGCGTGCGCCATCTGGGCATCGCCAGCGACGGCACCATCGTTGCCGGTCAGCAATTCATGGGCGCGTCGCATGAGCGTTCGGAACTGTTGGCGATCAAGCGTCCGGGGCAGCCGTTCGTGGCGTTCCCGGTGCCGGAGCATCAGTTGCAATCGATGGGGCATTACACCGCCAGCGTCGCAGTGCACAGTGATTTGCGTCTGGTTGCGTTGACGGCGCCGCGTGGCAACCGCTTCTTTATCTGGGATCTGGACAGCGGCGAAGTACGCCTTGATGCACCATTGCCCGATTGCGCCGGTGTCGGTGCGGTGAAGGACGGTTTTGTCGTGACCTCCGGGCAAGGGCGTTGCCGTTACTACGATTGCCGCCAGGATGAGCTGTTGGCCAAGCCGCTGGAATTGCCGGCGGGGCTCTGGGACAACCATCTTCATCTGATGGCCTGAAACAGCCTTAACAGATCGCAGCCTGCGGCAGCTCCTACATTTGGAATGCACTCCTCTGTAGGAGCCGCCGCAGGCTGCGATCTTTTTGCCCCCCCCTGTAAGAACTGCCAGTTGGAATCCCCCCTGTACTCGGAGTAATGTGCCCGCCTGTCTCACCTGATTTATCCAAGGAACTGGAAATATGCTGCGTCGCCGCATGCTGATCATGTTGGGTGTTGTTTTGCTGATCGTCCTGGTGCTGGGCGGGTATAAAGCCTTTTCGATCTACACGATGATCCAGGGCTTTTCCAAGCCGAAACCGCCGATCAGCGTCGCCGTGGCCAACGCCAGCGAGCAGCCGTGGCAGCTGCGCCTGCCGACCGTCGGCACGCTGAAGGCGCTGCAAGGTGTCGAGCTGAGTCTGGAAGTCGCCGGCACCGTCACCGAACTCAAGTTTGAATCCGGACAGAAGGTCAAGGCCGGACAGCCGTTGCTGCAACTCGACAGCGCCGTTGAAACCGCCCTGCTGGAAACCGCCAAGGCTGATCTCGGTCTGGCGCAACTGGACTTCGGCCGTGGCGCGCAACTGGTCGACAGTCGCGCCATCTCCAAAGGCGAGTACGACCGCCTCTCTGCCGTTCTGCAAAAGAACAAGGCCACGGTCAATCAGCTCAACGCCTCGCTGGCAAAAAAACGCATCCTCGCGCCGTTCAGCGGCACCATCGGCATCCGTCAGGTCGACGTCGGCGACTACCTCGCCAGCGGCACCAAAATTGCGACGTTGCAGGATTTGAGCAGCCTCTACGCCGACTTCTATCTGCCCGAGCAATCGGTGCCGAAACTGGCCATCGGTCAACCGGTGCAGATCTCGGTCTCTGCTTACCCGGGGCAAAACTTCGCCGGCAAGATCAGCGCGATCAACCCGATCGTCGAAAGCACTACGCGCAACATTCTGATCCGCGCCACTCTGGCCAACCCCGACGGCAAACTGCTGCCGGGGATGTTTACCAGCCTCGAAGTGCTGCTGCCCGATCCGCAAAAACATATCGTGGTGCCGGAAAGTGCGATCACTTACACCCTCTACGGCAACTCGATCTACGTGGTCGGGCAGAAGAAAGCCGAGGACGGTAGTGTCGAAAAGGATGACAAGGGTCAACCGGTGCTGATCGCCGAACGCCGCTTCATCGAAACTGGTGAGCGCCGCGATGGCCTGGTGATGATCAACAAGGGCGTGCAGAGTGGCGAACAAGTGGTGACGGCTGGCCAGATCAAACTGGACAACGGTGCCCACATCGCCATCAGCGACGACAAGACCCTCGGCGAGCAGAACAGTCCGCCCCGCGCCGACTGATCAAGGAATTCCCATGGCTTTTACCGATCCGTTCATCCGCCGCCCGGTGCTCGCCACTGTGGTCAGCCTGTTGATTGTGTTGCTCGGCTTTCAGGCCTGGAGCAAGCTGCCGCTGCGCCAATACCCGCAAATGGAAAACGCCCTGATCACGGTGACCACCGCTTACCCCGGGGCCAACGCCGAAACCATTCAGGGCTACATCACGCAGCCAATGCAGCAAAGTCTGGCCAGCGCCGAGGGCATCGATTACATGACCTCGGTCAGTCGGCAGAACTTCTCGGTAATCTCGATCTACGCGCGCATCGGCTCCAACACCGACCGTTTGTTCACCGAACTGCTGGCCAAGGCCAACGAGGTGAAAAACAAGTTGCCGCAGGACGCCGAAGACCCGGTGCTGAGCAAGGAATCCGCCGACGCTTCGGCGCTGATGTACATCAGCTTCTTCAGCAAGGACTTGAGCAACCCGCAGATCACCGACTACCTGTCACGGGTGATCCAGCCAAAACTGGCAACCCTGCCGGGTATGGCCGAAGCGGAAATTCTCGGCAATCAGGTGTTCGCCATGCGCCTGTGGCTCGACCCGGTAAAACTCGCCGGTTTCGGCCTCAGCGCCAGCGATGTGACCAACGCCGTGCGCCAGTACAACTTCCTCTCCGCTGCCGGCGAAGTGAAAGGCGAATACGTGGTCACCAGCATCAACGCCAATACCGAGCTGAAATCGGCCGAGGCTTTTGCGGCGATTCCGCTCAAGGTCAGTGGCGACAGCCGCGTGCTGCTCAGCGATGTCGCGCGGGTGGAAATGGGCGCGGAAAACTACGACTCGATCAGCTCGTTCGGCGGCACGCCGTCGGTGTACATCGGCATCAAAGCCACACCGGGCGCCAACCCGCTGGACGTGATCAAGGAAGTGCGCAAGCTGATGCCGGAGCTGGAAGCGCAACTGCCGCCAAACCTGAAAAGCGAGATCGCTTACGACGCCACGCTGTTCATTCAGGCCTCGATCGATGAAGTAGTGAAAACCCTGTTCGAAGCGGTGCTGATCGTCATCGTTGTGGTGTTCCTGTTCCTCGGCGCATTGCGTTCGGTAGTGATCCCGGTGGTGACCATTCCGCTGTCGATGATCGGCGTGATGTTCTTCATGCAGATGATGGGCTACTCGATGAACCTGCTGACGCTGCTGGCGATGGTGCTGGCCATCGGTCTGGTGGTCGACGATGCGATTGTCGTGGTGGAGAACATCCACCGGCACATCGAGGAAGGCAAGACGCCGTTTGATGCGGCGCTGGAAGGCGCGCGGGAAATTGCCATGCCGGTGGTGTCGATGACCATCACCCTGGCGGCGGTGTATGCGCCGATCGGTTTTCTCACCGGGCTGACCGGGGCGCTGTTCAAGGAGTTTGCGCTGACCTTGGCCGGTGCGGTGGTGATTTCCGGGATCGTCGCCCTGACTCTGTCACCGATGATGTGCGCTTTTTTGCTGCGCCACGAGGAAAACCCCAGTGGTCTGGCGCATCGCCTCGACCGTATCTTCGACGGCCTCAAGCGCCGCTATCAGAGCATGTTGCACGGCACGCTGAACACGCGCCCTGTGGTGTTGGTATTCGCGGTGATCGTGTTGTGCCTGATCCCGGTGTTCCTCAAGTTCACCAAATCGGAACTGGCCCCGGACGAAGATCAGGGCATCATTTTCATGATGGCCACTGCGCCACAGCCGACCAACCTTGATTACCTGAGCACCTACACTGACGAATTCATCAAAATCTTCAAGGAATTCCCCGAGTACTACTCCTCGTTCCAGATCAACGGCTACAACGGTGTGCAGGCCGGCATCGGCGGTTTCCTGCTTAAGCCGTGGAACGAGCGCAGCCGCACGCAAATGCAGATCCTCCCGGAGGTGCAGGGCAAACTCGAAGGCATCCCGGGCTTGCAGATCTTCGGTTTCAACCTGCCCTCCCTGCCCGGCACCGGCGAAGGCTTGCCGTTCGAGTTTGTAGTCAACACCGCCAACGACTACGAACTACTGTTGCAAGTCGCCGACCGGATCAAGAAACGCGCCATGGAATCGGGCAAGTTCGCCTTCGTCGACGTCGATCTGGCGTTCGACAAACCTGAAGTGGTTGTCGATATCGACCGCGCCAAAGCGGCGCAGATGGGCGTGTCGATGCAGGACCTCGGTGGCACCCTCGCCACCCTGTTGGGCGAGGCAGAAATCAACCGTTTCACCATTGATGGGCGCAGCTACAAGGTGATTGCTCAGGTTGAACGGCCGTACCGCGATAACCCGGACTGGCTGAACAACTACTACGTGAAAAACACCCAGGGCGAGTTGCTGCCACTGTCGACGCTGATCAAGGTCAGCGACCGCGCCCGACCGCGCCAGCTCAACCAGTTCCAGCAGCTCAACGCGGCGAAGATTTCCGGTTTCCCGCTGGTGAGCATGGGCGAAGCCATCGACACGGTCTTGCAGATCGCTCGCGAAGAAGCGCCGGCCGGGTTCGCTTTCGACTATGGCGGCGCGTCACGTCAGTTCGTCCAGGAAGGCAGCGCGTTGTGGGTAACGTTTGCCTTGGCCCTGGCGATTATCTTTCTGGTGCTGGCGGCGCAATTCGAAAGCTTCCGCGATCCGCTGGTGATTCTCGTGACGGTGCCGTTGTCGATCTGCGGGGCGTTGATTCCGCTGTTCCTCGGCTGGTCGAGCATGAACATCTATACCCAGGTCGGGCTGGTGACGCTGATCGGGCTGATCAGCAAGCATGGCATCCTGATCGTCGAGTTCGCCAACCAGTTGCGCAAGGACAAGGGCCTGACGGCGCGCGAAGCCGTTGAGGAAGCGGCGGCGATTCGCTTGCGGCCGGTGTTGATGACCACGGCGGCGATGGTGTTTGGCATGGTGCCGCTGATTCTGGCCACGGGCGCCGGTGCGGTGAGCCGTTTTGATATCGGCATGGTGATTGCCACGGGAATGTCGATTGGTACGTTGTTTACGCTGTTTGTCCTGCCGTGCGTTTACACCTTGCTGGCGAAACCTGATCCCAAACCAACCGCATAACCCCCTGTAGGAGTGAGCCTGCTCGCGATAGCGGTGTGCCATTCAAATCATTATTAACTGACAGGCCGCTATCGCGAGCAGGCTCACTCCTACACGGGATCTGTGTCGTCTCGGGCATAAAAAAAGGCCTCGCAACTGCGAGGCCTTTTATGTGGGCTTCAATCGGTTCAACTTTGCGGCCTCATCCCTTGAGAAAGTCCGAACATGAACAACAACAGATCATGATCGGGTTTGGTCGCCACGGAGGCTTTTGCCACCCGTGGGACTGCGCAGTGGGCGTCGTCTACGGACGCGCCAACCACCTGCATGCGGGGCTGCTCCCAGGCAGCCACCGCCAATGACGCAACTGCCAAGGCTCCAACCAAAAACAAACCTCGTGCAATTTCTAGTTTCATCGCTATAAACCTTTGATAGCGCTGCCAAACGCCGTCTCATAAAAGTAGACGAGTTTTTTCCAGTCCGCGTCGCGGAACGACGAATGGCGGCGCAATTGCTTCATGTCATGGGAGGCGGCGCGATAGGCGGTCAGACGCTGGCGGCACTTCTCCAGATCGATCAAGGCGACCTCAACCTTGGCCGACTCGTCTTCGCCCGTCACACGCACAAACACGTGTTTGATGTAGATGCAGCTGTGCTGCCAACGGCCCTTGTGCATACGCGCCAGATTCTCGGCGAGGTCCTTGAGCACACGCTCGTAAACCACATCGCCACACTGATCGCGACCGCCGGCAGCCGCCAGCCAGTGTTCCAGTTCCTGGAAACCGTCCAGGGACTTGGTGACCAAAAGTGCACGCCATTTGTGTTGCGGATCAGGCTGGGCACCGCAAAAGACGATCTGGGGCACGCGCACACCGAGCTTGCTCACGCCAGTCAGCGCGTCAAGTTCACGCAGAACAGTAGGACGGCCGAAAGGGTGCAGCCAGCTGCGGTAGATATGACCGGTCTGGCGCTTGGCATACAGCAGTTGACCATCGCGCCCCACGACCCTTTGCACGCCACTTTCCCCGCCACGTCGAACATTGGGCTCTTCCACCCACTCGCCGCGCTGGTTCCAGTAAAAGTCAAAGCGATCTTGCGGAGCGACATCCGTTTCTGCTGCAAATTGCACTGCCATCCTGTTACCTCTTGCGTAATACGTAAACCCGCCACATGGCGTAGAGCGGAATAAAGTCCAGTTGTTCCTGAATCCGAAAACCTGCCTCCTCGAATTCCTTTTCCACCGTAGCGGCCGGTAACACAAAGCGATTCTGATACTCGCGTTTGTCACGGTTGCGCTCGGCTCGCTGGCGTTTCCAGGCTTTGAAGTTGCCATCAACCCACAGCGAAACGATCACACTGTCGCGGGTGACGCGCTCGAATTCGCGCAGAATCGCCCGGCGATGCTCGGCTTCACCGATGTGGTGGAGCAGACGCATGCAGAAAATGCTGTCGACGGCGTTGTCAGGCAAGGCAATGTCGAAGGCAGATGTGTGCAAGGGTTGTACCCGTTTCACCACATCGGCCGGTTGCGACTGCATGGCCGTCTTGATCATCGACTCGGAATTGTCCGCACCGATAATCACCCGGTTGGCCTTTTCGCCCAACAAGGGCCAGAAACGCCCGGCACCGCAAGGCAGATCCAGCACCAGCCCTGGCTCGCCAACCAGCGCCAGCGCCTTGCGGGCCATCTGTTCGTCACGCCAATGGGAGAGACGCCGTCCAAGACTTTCTTTGTGCTTGCGCAGATATTTCTGCGCGTGTTGATCGTCGTACTTCTCGGAAAAATCGAGTTTGATCGGACCGGACATCACCTGGACTCCTGAATTGCTGATGTCACCACCTTAAGGAGCGGCGTGTCAGCGTCAGGTCATCCATTTGTGAAAAAAATGTCCGGTAAACAGACAAATTATTACAGCGTTATACAGGATTTAGACAGGAAGGAGGGAGTAACATTGAGCCACTCCGTGCGTCAGATTTTGCCCAGATCTACCTCGAAGCGGCAGCCATTGGGCTCCATCGTGCTCAAGCTGACGGTCCAGCCCTGGTTCTCGCAGATCCGCTGCACCAGCGACAATCCCAGCCCCAGGCCCTCGCCACGCTTTTCGCTGCCACGTACGAAAGGCTCGAACATGGCTTCGCGCTTTTCTTCCGGAATGCCGACACCGGAGTCTTCCACCGCGAAGCCGTTGGCAGTGAGTGTCAGGCGAATGAAGCCGCTTTCGGTGTAATGCAGCGCGTTGCGCAACAGGTTGCCCATCACGGCATTCAACAGGGTCGCGTTGTAGCGAATGTCTGATGGACTGCCAGGTTCGAAGATCAGTTTCAGGCCCTTGCTCTCGATCGGCCCACGCCACAGACACAACAGGCCTTCGGCCACTTGCGAGAGGTTTTGCTGAAGTGCCATGCCGGCATCTTCATGCTGGGCGCGCGCCAGCATCAGGAAGGTTTGCACCAATTCGCGCATTTCTTCACTGGCGCGGGCAATTCGCTCGACCTGTGAACGACCACGCTGGTCGATCCCCGGGTTTTCCAGCAGCAGTTCGCAGGAACTGGCCAATACCATAAGCGGCGTGCGCAATTCATGGCTGACGTCGCTGGTGAACAAACGTTCGCGTGTCAGCGCCTGACGCAAACGCCCCAATGTGGCATCGAAGGCCACCGCCAGCTCGCCGACTTCGTCTGCCGCGTAATCCGGCGCCAACGGCGGCGCCAACCCGAGTAACTGGTCACGGTGACGCACCTGCCGGGCCAGTCGGACCACCGGCGCCATCACCTTGCGCGCCAGCACCCAGCCGAGGAACACCGCCAGTGCCAGACTGAGCACAAAACCCACCAGGACCACGGCAAACAGCACGCGCTCGCGCTCTTCAAAATCGCTTTGATCTTGCAGCAAGACGTAACGGCGACCGTCGACGATCTCGACCATCGCGTGATACGACAGCTGCTCGCGGAAGACTTCATGGAAACCCGAATCGAGGTGGCGCAGGTCCTTGGGCAGCTCGAAATCGCCCGGTCCGCCACTGAAATAGAACAACTGGTCGGGTTCCGGGCGATGGCTCCAGTCCGAAACATTGTCCATCAGCAGCAGACGCTGCAAGTCGCCGCCCAGCCCCGCCGAAATCAGTTTTTCTTCCACCAGGTGCACGGTCGCGACAATGCCCATTGCGAAGGCGCCGGCCACCAGTGCACTCATCAAGGCAAAAGCAATGATGATCCGCTGGGAAAGACTTTGCCTGAACTCCATTACACGTCGGCCAGCCGGTAACCCACGCCGTGCACAGTGTGCAGCAGTGGTTTGGCAAAAGGTTTATCGATCACCTGACGCAGTTGGTGAACGTGACTGCGCAGGCTGTCGCTGTCCGGGCAATCATCGCCCCACAGCGCTTCTTCGAGAATTTCCCGACGCAGGACGTGCGGGCTCTTCTGCATCAACACCGCGAGCAATTTGAGGCCGACCGGGTTGAGCTTCAGCAGTTTGCCGTCGCGGGTCACTTCCAGCGTGTCGAGGTCGTAGCTCAGATCGGCGACCTGCAGCGCACGGCGACCACCACCTTGCGCACGGCGCATCACCGCTTCGACCCGCGCAGCCAGCTCGGACAAGGCAAATGGCTTGATCAGGTAATCGTCGGCCCCGGCCTTGAAACCCTGCAAGCGGTCGTCGAGTTGATCGCGGGCGGTGAGCATGATCACCGGTGTGTCCCGACGGGCGTCCTCACGCAGGCGTTTGCACAGAGTGTAACCATCGATGCCGGGCAACATGATGTCGAGCACGATCAGGTCGTAATGCTCGGTGGCGGCCAGATGCAGGCCCGACAGACCGTCCTGGGCGCAATCGACGGTATAGCCCTTGAGGCCCAGATAATCGGCCAGATTGGCCAGGATGTCGCGGTTGTCTTCGACCAATAGAATTCGCATGGGCACCTCCTCCGTACGGGGTAACGGCCGTCTTGGCCCGCGCAGCTTACGGCCAAGTGTGGCTCACGGCTAGGCGTGCGTTGGGTTGTTGCGCGAGAAAAACGTTCATTGTTCCAGCCAACGTTTTTTTCACTTTCGATTAACAAATCAGCGACGCATAGACGCGCAGACTCCGCGCGGTTGCGCTCCTCAGATCCTACTTACGCCCAAGGAATTGCCCATGGTGTCGACTTCTGCCCGCCCCGTTCCCAGACCGCTGAACTTCTGGCTTTGCCTGGGAATACCCACCGTCGCGGCAATCATTCTGGTGTTGCTCGAACTGACCGATCTGGACATGGATCTGGCCAGACTGTTCTACGACCCGGTCGCAGGCGACTTTATCGGGCGACACAGTTTTTTCCTTGAAGACATCCTCCATGATCGTGCCAAACAGGTGGTCATTGCGTTCTCGGTGTTGGCCATCCTCGGCTTTATCGGCTCGTTTTTTCTCGCCAGGCTGAAACCGTTCAAGCGTGAACTGGGTTGCCTGGTACTTTCGCTGGGGCTTGCCACTTCGTTCGTCACCCCGGTGAAAGCCGTAACGGCGGTGCAATGCCCATGGAGCCTGGAGCAATTCGGTGGCCATGAGACCTACAGCAAACTGATGGAGCATCGTCCACAGACCGATAAACCCGGGCGTTGCTGGCCCGGTGGTCATGCGGCGACGGGGTTTACTTTGTTTGCGCTGTTCTTTGTCCTGCGTGATCGGCGTCCGCGTCTGGCCAGACAGGCGTTTATCTTTGCCTTCGCATTGGGGTCGGTGTTTTCCATCAGCCGGATGATGCAGGGCGCGCACTTCTTTTCGCACAACGTGTGGACGGCGATTTTCTGCTGGCTGATTTGCCTGGGGTCGTATTACTGGGTGCTGTATCGCCCGGCGGTGAAAGCCGAGGCCGTGGTCGAGGCGCAACCGGTCAGCGCCTGATCTGACGCCATCGCTGGCAAGCCAGCTCCCACAGGGTTGGTGCCGAGCACACATTTTGTGAACGCTCGAATCACTGTGGGAGCTGGCTTGCCAGCGATGAACGATTACTCGGACTTGCGCCAACACTAAATCAAAGGCAATAAAAAACCCCGCTGACTCGCGTCAGCGGGGTTTTGCGTTACGGGGTAAGGCTGGCTTACATCATGCCGCCCATGCCACCCATGCCGCCCATGTCTGGCATACCGCCGCCAGCAGCGCCGTCTTTCTTCGGCGCGTCAGCTACTGCCGCTTCGGTGGTCAGGATCAGACCGCCGATCGACGATGCAGCTTGCAGAGCGGAACGAGTCACCTTGGTTGGGTCCAGGATGCCCATTTCGATCATGTCGCCGTATTCGCCAGTTGCAGCGTTGTAACCGAAGTTACCTTTGCCGTTCTTGACTTCGTTGACCACAACGCTTGGCTCGTCGCCGCTGTTGGCAGCGATCTGACGCAGCGGAGCTTCAACAGCGCGGCGCAGAACAGCGATACCGACGTCCTGATCAGCGTTGTCGCCTTTCAGGTCAACCAGGGTTTGCAGAGCACGGATCAGCGCAACGCCACCGCCAGGTACCACGCCTTCTTCAACGGCTGCACGAGTTGCGTGCAGGGCGTCTTCAACGCGGGCCTTCTTCTCTTTCATTTCTACTTCGGAACCAGCGCCAACCTTGATCACTGCAACGCCGCCGGACAGCTTGGCCAGACGCTCTTGCAGTTTTTCACGGTCGTAGTCCGAGGAAGTTTCAGCAGCCTGGGCACGGATCTGAGTGATACGCGCCTGGATGTCAGCTTCTACGCCAGCACCGTCAACGATGATGGTGTTTTCCTTGGAGATGGTCACACGCTTGGCGCTACCGAGGTTTTCCAGAGTAGCGGCTTCCAGGCTCAGGCCGATCTCTTCGGAGATAACGGTACCGCCGGTCAGAACAGCGATGTCCTGCAGCATGGCCTTGCGACGGTCGCCGAAGCCTGGCGCCTTGACGGCTGCGACTTTAACGATGCCACGCATGTTGTTCACAACCAGAGTCGCCAGGGCTTCGCCTTCAACGTCTTCGGAAACGATCAGCAGTGGACGGCCGGCTTTGGCAACGGCTTCCAGCACTGGCAGCATTTCGCGGATGTTCGAGATCTTTTTGTCGACCAGCAGGATCAGCGGGCTGTCCAGCTCGGCAACCATGGTCTCTGGCTTGTTGACGAAGTACGGGGACAGGTAGCCACGGTCGAACTGCATGCCTTCTACAACCGACAGTTCGTTTTCCAGGCCAGTGCCTTCTTCAACGGTGATCACGCCTTCTTTGCCGACTTTTTCCATGGCTTCGGCAATGATGTCGCCGATGGAGCTGTCGGAGTTGGCGGAGATGGTGCCGACCTGAGCGATGGCCTTGGTGTCAGCGCATGGCTTGGACAGGTTCTTCAGCTCTTTGACGATCGCGATGGTCGCTTTGTCGATACCACGCTTCAGGTCCATCGGGTTCATGCCGGCAGCGACGGCTTTCAGGCCTTCGTTGACGATCGACTGAGCCAGAACGGTAGCGGTAGTAGTACCGTCACCAGCGTCATCGTTGGCACGGGAGGCAACGTCTTTGACCAGCTGCGCGCCCATGTTTTCGAAGCGATCTTCGAGTTCGATTTCTTTGGCGACGGAAACGCCGTCCTTGGTGATGGTCGGAGCGCCGAAGCTCTTCTCGATGATCACGTTACGGCCTTTCGGGCCCAGGGTCGCTTTTACTGCGTCAGCCAGAACGTTGACGCCCTTGAGCATTTTTTTACGGGCGGAATCGCCAAACAGAACTTCTTTAGCAGCCATGATCGATATTCCTTAAATACTTTGTAGTAGCGGGAAAATGAACGGGGGTATCAGCCTTCGATAACAGCGAGGATTTCGTTCTCGCTCATTACCAACAGGTCTTCGCCGTCGACTTTCACAGTGTTGCTGCCGGAGTAAGGACCGAACACAACCTTGTCGCCTTCCTTCACGGACAGTGCGCGCACTTCGCCGTTTTCCAGAGCTTTGCCCGGGCCTACAGCGAGAATCACACCGTGGTTGGCTTTTTCAGCAGCCGAACCTGGCAGGACGATACCGCCAGCGGTTTTCTTTTCTTCTTCGCTGCGACGGATTACGACGCGGTCATGCAGAGGACGAAGCTTCATTGTCGATCTCTCCTAATTGTGGTTTTCATCGGCCGGTGTAGTCCCGGCGGGTTTAACAAATCCGGCCTTCGCCGGTTGCGCCTCGTCGAGCGAGACGCGGAAGACTGACTGGCGCAAATGCCAGAAACCTTTCGGTGACCGATACATAAGGGCGCATAAGCTTATTACAAGGGCGCGGCTAAAAATTTTTCACCGATATGTTGCACAAAAGCAGCCCATAAACGAACACGGCACCCGAAGGTGCCGTGTCAATGCAGATGTTACTTGGAGTCGCGATGTTCGAACTCGCCTTCGATCACATCACCCTCGCGGCCCAGAGGCTGACGCGGTGCAGGACCGCCACGGGGTTGCAGGTCGTCGGCGAACGCACGCTGACGCATGGCCTGTTCTTCGGCGCGCTGGCGCATTTTGTTCGCCAGCAGTCGACGGCTGAACGGCAGCAGCATGACCAGACCGACCACGTCGCTGATGAAGCCTGGCAGGATCAACAGGCCACCGGCCAGAGCCAGCATCAGCCCTTCGAGCATGGTTTGTGCGGGCAGTTCGCCGCGGTTCAGGCTTTCACGGGCACGCAATGCAGTGGCCAGACCGGCGACGCGCAGCACAAACACACCGAACATCGAGCCGAGAATGATCAGCAGCAGGGCCGGGAAAAACCCGATAGCCCCTGCCACTTTGACGAATACGAACAGCTCCAGCACTGGAAACAGCAGAAAGAGCAACAGAAAAGGGCGCATCAAAGTTTCCTCAACGCAAGAAATGCCTTGCAGTAAGCCTTAGATGACGTCGCCCTTTCGTGAATTCAAGCGTCGGCCACAGCATTTTTTGGCCAGACCTCGGCATGAGCCAATGAAACCAGGGCTTCGCGCACTTGTGTCGGCGTATTACAAGGTGCTGGGAACGGCAGCCAGTACAGCGCCTGACCGATGCGCAGGTGCATGCCTTCTGTGTCGATCCCGGCCAGTTGCGCCGGCGCAGTTTTCGGCAGACCGGCGAGGTCGACGTAGTGCGCGATGGCTTTGCCGTGGTCGCTGTTCATGTGCTCGACCATGCTGATCTCGGCCTTGCCGGCGAACGGATTGGCCAGGGTCAGTTGATCGACCCAGTGAATCGCACCAAAACCACCGATGTAGCGATGACGCACCGGGGTCAGGCCCCAGAAGTCGAAATCGTGGGCCTTGTGGTAGTTCTGCGAATCGGGGAAATAACGGTAGTAACGCTCGGCGGCGGCTTCGATCGCGGCAACGTCTTCGAGCTTTTGCGCCTCGGCCATATAGGTCAGGCGACCAACGGCTTGCACATCATCGGCCTCGCGCTCGCCGACGAGCATTGAGCATTTCGGGTCTTTCTGCAGGTTGTGGGTGTGCTGGGCGATACGGCTGATCAGGATCAGCGGCCGGCCCTGCTCGTCCAGGCAGTAAGGCACCACGGAGCCAAAGGGAAAACCGGGCATCGATTTGGAGTGGGTCGACAGCACTCCTCGGTATTCCTTGAGAAGCAATTCTCGGGCATTCTTGGCCACTTCAACGCTCAATTTATGACTCCTTAAATAGTATCCGTCGAAAAAACGGACGGGCGCCCGGGATTAAGTCCCCGTCACGCCAGCGGGCAATTCTCATGTGCAACCCTGCCACGGCCGGTGCAGATCGGGAGTCGCTGAAAACAACAACTACTCAGACCTGCTATCGGGGCATGCGAATGCAACTCAACGACAAAGTAATCATTATCACCGGCGGTTGCCAGGGTTTGGGCCGCTCGATGGCCGAGTATTTCGCCGGCAAAGGCGCGAAGCTGGCCTTGGTCGACCTCAATCAGGAAAAACTCGACGACGCGGTCGCGGCCTGCAAGGCCAAGGGCGTCGAGGCGCGCAGCTATCTGTGCAACGTGGCCAATGAAGAGCAGGTCGAGCACATGGTCACTCAGGTCGCCGCTGATTTCGGCGCGATCCACGGCCTGATCAACAACGCCGGGATCCTCCGTGATGGCCTGCTGCTCAAGGTCAAGGACGGCGAAATGACCAAGATGAGCCTGGCCCAGTGGCAGGCCGTCATCGACGTCAACCTGACCGGCGTGTTCCTCTGCACCCGTGAAGTGGCGGCGAAAATGGTCGAGCTGAAGAACACTGGCGCGATCATCAACATCTCGTCGATTTCTCGAGCAGGCAACGTTGGCCAGACCAACTATTCGGCAGCCAAGGCCGGTGTTGCTGCAGCGACAGTGACCTGGGCCAAAGAGCTGGCGCGCTATGGCATTCGTGTGGCGGGTATCGCGCCGGGCTTCATCGAGACCGAGATGACCCTGGGCATGAAACCGGAAGCGCTGGAGAAGATGACCTCGGGGATCCCGCTCAAGCGCATGGGCAAGCCGGAAGAGATTGCACACTCGGCGGCGTATATCTTCGAGAACGACTATTACACCGGGCGGATTCTGGAGATGGATGGCGGCTTGCGTATCTAACTGCCAGCACAAAACAAATGTAGGAGTGAGCCTGCTCGCGATTGCGGTCATTCATTCAACAAATCTGTTGAATGTTATTCCGCTATCGCGAGCAGGCTCACTCCTACAGGGTTATCGGTGTTGCTGATGTATCAATCGTCGCTGATGGTGATGTTCGGCATCGCCGGTGTCGCCGCTTCCTGCAACACAATCCGCGCACCAACGTGGCGGGCCAGTTCCTGATAGACCATGGCAATCTGGCTGTCCGGCTCGGCGATCACCGTTGGCTTGCCGCCGTCGGCCTGTTCACGGATCAGCATCGACAGAGGCAGCGAAGCCAGCAGTTCAACGCCGTACTGGGTCGCCAGTTTTTCACCACCGCCCTCACCGAACAGATGCTCGGCATGCCCGCAGTTCGAGCAAATGTGCACGGCCATGTTTTCCACCACGCCCAGCACCGGAATGTTGACCTTGCGGAACATTTCCACGCCTTTGCGCGCGTCGAGCAAGGCCAGATCCTGTGGTGTGGTAACGATCACCGCGCCGGCCACCGGGACTTTTTGCGCCAAAGTCAGTTGAATGTCGCCGGTGCCTGGCGGCATGTCGATGACCAGATAATCCAGATCGCCCCACGCGGTTTGCGTAACCAGTTGCAGCAGCGCGCCGGAGACCATCGGCCCGCGCCAGACCATCGGCGTGTTGTCGTCGGTCAGAAACGCCATCGACATGACTTCGACACCGTGAGCCTTGAGCGGCACGAACCACTTCTGATCCTTGACCTCCGGGCGGGTGCGCTCGGGGATGCCGAACATGATGCCTTGGCTCGGGCCGTAGATATCGGCGTCGAGAATCCCGACCTTGGCGCCTTCGCGGGCCAGGGCCAGTGCGAGGTTGGCGGCGGTGGTCGACTTGCCCACACCGCCCTTGCCGGAGGCCACGGCGACCACGTTCTTGACGTTGGCCAGCCCCGGAATCTGCGCCTGCGCCTTGTGCGCAGCGATAACTGTATTGATTTCTACTTTCGCGGCCGCGACACCGTCGAGGTTCTCGATGGCCAATTGCAGCATTTGCGCCCATCCGCTTTTGAACAGGCCAGCGGCATAACCGATTTCCAGCTGCACGTTGACGCGATCACCGACGATCTCGATGTGCTTCACGCAACCGGCGCTGACCGGGTCCTGGTTCAGGTAAGGGTCGGTGTATTGGCTGAGGACGGCTTCCACCGCTGCGCGAGTGATGGCGCTCATGGGCAACTCCGATAACAAGACTGGGAAAAGATGGCGGGTATCCTACCCCTTCTATCCTCCGGACGGCATGCCCGGCAACGATTTGCAGGGGTGAAATATCTTGCCCGGCGCTTTATAGTGGCCGACCTCCGTTTCATCAAGTAGCGAAGCCCCACATGTCCGAACCACGCAAGATCCTCGTCACCAGCGCCCTGCCCTACGCCAACGGTTCGATTCACCTTGGCCATATGCTGGAATATATCCAGACCGATATGTGGGTGCGCTTCCAGAAGCATCGCGGCAATCAATGCATTTACGTCTGCGCCGACGACGCCCACGGTTCGGCGATCATGCTGCGCGCGGAAAAGGAAGGCATCACCCCGGAACAACTGATCGCCAACGTGCAGGCTGAACACAGCGCCGACTTTGCCGAGTTCCTGGTTGATTTCGACAATTTCCACTCCACTCACGCCGAAGAAAACCGTGAGTTGTCGAGCCAGATCTACATCAAGCTGCGTGACGCCGGGCACATCGCCCAGCGCTCGATCACCCAGTACTTCGACCCGGAAAAGAAAATGTTCCTGGCCGACCGCTTCATCAAGGGCACCTGTCCGAAATGCGGTACCGAAGACCAGTACGGCGATAACTGCGAAAAATGCGGTGCGACCTACGCCCCGACCGATCTGAAGGATCCGAAGTCGGCGATCTCCGGCGCCACCCCGGTGCTCAAGGATTCCCAGCACTTCTTCTTCAAACTGCCAGACTTCCAGGAAATGCTGCAAACCTGGACCCGCAGCGGCACCTTGCAAGACGCCGTCGCCAACAAGATCGCCGAATGGCTGGACGCTGGCCTGCAACAGTGGGACATCTCCCGCGATGCGCCGTACTTCGGTTTCGAGATTCCGGGCGAGCCGGGCAAGTATTTCTACGTGTGGCTGGACGCACCGATCGGCTACATGGCCAGCTTCAAGAATCTTTGCGACCGTACGCCGGAGCTGGACTTCGATGCGTTCTGGGCCAAGGATTCCACCGCCGAGCTGTACCACTTCATCGGCAAGGACATCGTCAATTTCCACGCGCTGTTCTGGCCTGCGATGCTCGAAGGCGCGGGCTACCGCAAGCCGACCGGCATCAATGTGCACGGTTATCTGACCGTCAACGGCCAGAAGATGTCCAAGTCGCGCGGCACCTTCATCAAGGCGCGTACGTATCTGGATCACCTGTCGCCGGAATACCTGCGCTATTACTACGCGGCCAAACTGGGCCGTGGCGTCGATGACCTCGACTTGAACCTCGAAGATTTCGTGCAGAAGGTCAACTCCGACCTGGTCGGCAAAGTGGTTAACATCGCCAGCCGTTGCGCCGGTTTCATCCAGAAAGGTAACGCCGGCCTGCTGGTCGGCACCAATGCCGCGCCAGAGCTGACCGAGGCTTTCCTCGCTGCTGCGCCAAGCATTGCCGACGCCTACGAGGCCCGCGACTTCGCCCGTGCCATGCGTGAAACCATGGCTCTGGCCGACCGCGCCAACGCCTGGATCGCCGACAAGGCGCCGTGGTCGTTGAACAAACAGGAAGGCAAACAGGATGAAGTCCAGGCGATCTGCGCCACCGCCATCAACCTGTTCCGCCAACTGGTGATCTTCCTCAAACCGGTGCTGCCGCTGTTGGCCGCCGATGCCGAGGCGTTCCTCAACGTCGCCCCGCTGACCTGGAACGACCACACCACGCTGCTGGCCAACCACCAGTTGAACGAATTCAAACCGTTGATGACCCGCATCGACCCGGTAAAAGTACAAGCCATGAGCGACGCCTCGAAAGAAGACCTCACCGCCAGCCAGACCGACACCGGTGCCGCGGCCCCAGCGGGCAATGGCGAACTGGCCAAGGACCCGCTGTCGCCGGAAATCGACTTCGATGCTTTTGCTGCCATCGACCTGCGCGTCGCGCTGATCGTCAAAGCCGAACATGTCGAAGGTGCTGACAAGCTGCTGCGCCTGACGCTGGACATCGGTGACGAGCAGCGCAACGTGTTCTCCGGGATCAAGAGCGCTTATCCGGATCCGTCCAAACTCGACGGTCGCCTGACCATGATGATCGCCAACCTCAAGCCACGGAAAATGAAGTTCGGTATCTCCGAAGGCATGGTGATGGCGGCCGGCCCTGGCGGTGAAGAGATTTACCTGCTGAGCCCGGACAGCGGCGCCAAGCCAGGTCAGCGCATCAAGTAACAGTTGGCGGTCAATTGATCCCACAGGCGTGCCCGGCATGCCTGTGGGATTTTTCATATCTGGCCGGATAATGCCTAACCTTTAGAGACACCCGCCCGTTTCGCTGGCAGAACCATGACCGAACTTGTGCTTACGCTCATCAGTGCTGCACTGCTCAACAACTTCGTGTTGCACTGGCCGCTGGGCGTCGATCCGCTGTTGGCGGGCAGTCGTCGTCAGGTGCATGCGTTGGGGCTGGCGACGTTGTGTCTGATGTTGATCACAGGCGTAGTGGGTTACGCGATCTGGCATTGGCTGCTGGTGCCGCTGCAACTTGAGTTCCTGCGCCTGTTCGTGTTTCTGCCGCTGAGCGTATTGCTGATCACGCCGCTGTTAAAGCTGCTGGCGCGCTGGCTGCCAAAGTTGCCTTTTGACGGGTTATGGCCGCTGTTGCTGGGCAATGCCGGTGTACTGGGGCTGGCGCTGATCAACGCGCAAAACGATCGCGGTCTGCTGCAGACGACAGCGCTGAGCCTCGGTGCCGGACTGGGTTTCTGGCTGGTGCTGAGCCTGTTTCAGGATTTGCGTGAACGCACGACCGACAACGATATTCCCCTGCCCTTTCGCGGCTTGCCGATCGATCTGATCAGCGCCGGATTGATCGCAGTGATTTTTCTCGGATTCAGTGGACTGATCAAAACATGAGTCTGATTCAACGCATCGATGCCCTTCTGCCGCAGACTCAATGCGGCAAGTGCGGCCATCCCGGATGCAAGCCCTATGCACAAGGTATCGCCGAGGGCGAGCCGATCAACAAGTGCCCGCCGGGCGGTGACGAAACCATCGCCGCGCTGGCTGAACTGTTGAAAGTACCGGTGCTGGAACTGGACATCAGTCGCGGTTCGGCGCCGCCGCAAGTGGCGTTCATCCGTGAGGCCGAATGCATTGGCTGCACCAAGTGCATTCAGGCCTGCCCGATCGACGCGATTGTCGGCGCGGCGAAACTGATGCACACGGTGATCATTGACGAGTGCACCGGTTGCGATCTGTGTGTCGCACCATGCCCGGTCGATTGCATCGAAATGCACCCGCTGCCGCTCGGCACATTGCCGGTCGTGGGCGGTCTGGCCTTCAGTCTTGAAGAACAGCGCGCGCGCGCGGCCAAACGCGATCACGCGCGTCAACGCTTCGAGCGCCGAAACCAGCGCTTGCAACGCGAAGAACAACAGAAGCAGGCTGAGCGTGAAGCGCGGGCGAAACGGACGGTGCAACCTGAAGTGGCCGCAACCGATCCGGTACAGGCGGCACTGGAACGGGTGCGTGCGCAGAAAGCGGCGACCGCCGATGCGGCGCTGAAGAAAGCCAAGATCGATGTGGCGATGAGCCGTGCGCAACTGCACAAATCGTTGAAAGCCTTCGGCCATCCGCCGACATTTGAGCAGCAGACGCAACTGATCGTGTTGCAGCAGCAGTTCGAAGCAGCCGAACAGGCTCTGGCGAAACTTGAAAGCAACCCGGCGCCAGCACCCATCGTGCCTGCCCCCGCCAAAGACGCCGATCTGAAACGGGCCAAGATCCAGTTGGCCATGCGTCGTGCTGAACTGAAAAAAGCCCAGACCGCCGAAGCGGCGCCCGAGCAGATCGCCGCGCTTGAGCAGGCATTGCGCGACGCCGAACAGGCCCTGCACGCCGCCGAAGCCACAAGCGATCAGCCGTTGCCTGACTTGGTGCGCGTCGAAAAACGTCCGATCGACAGCCAGCTTCGTCAGTTGAAAACCGAATTGGCCTACGCCCGTGCGGACCTCAACAAACTCGAACGACGCGCCGACACGCCCACCGAAATCCTCGACAAGGCCCGCGTCCGCCTGCAAATCGCCGAGCGCCAGGTACAAGATCATGTCGCCCATTGAGACACCGGACAATCGCCTGCAACAGGCGATGAAGCTGGTGCTGCTGGCCGCCTTGCCGGGGTTGCTGGCGCTGTTCTGGTGGTACGGCTGGGGCGTGCTGATCAATCTGCTGCTGGCGATCGTCGCCGCGCTGATGGTCGAGGCCGGCGTCGCACGTCTGCGTCAACAGCCCATCCAGCCAGCGTTGAGCGACGGCAGTGCGTTGGTCAGCGCAACATTGCTGGCGGCCGCCCTGCCACCTTATTGCCCCTGGTGGCTGACGGTGATGGCGGTTGCTTCGGGACTGCTGTTCGGCAAGCACATTTACGGCGGCGTCGGTAGAAATCCGTTCAATCCGGCGATGCTCGGGTTTGCCCTGATCATGGTGATGTTCCCGCAACCGATGACCCACTGGCCGGCCCATGGCCTGGATCTGACGGCAACGTTTCAACAGGTATTCGGCGCAGGTCAGGCGCCGGACGCTTGGGCGCAGGCCACGGTGCTGGACAGCCTGCGCATCAACAAGAGCCTGACCATGGATGAATTGTTCACCAGTAATCCGGCCTTCGGTCGCTTTGGCGGACACGGTGGGGAATGGGTGAATCTGGCGTTTCTCGCCGGCGGGTTGTTTTTGCTGCAGCGCCGGGTCTTCGGTTGGCATGCACCAGCAGGCATGCTCGGCAGTCTGTTTGTTGTCAGCCTGCTGTTCTGGAATGGCTCCGGGTCGGACTCTCAGGGTTCGCCGCTGTTCCACCTGCTCAGTGGCGCGACCATGCTGGGCGCGTTTTTCATCATCACTGAACCGGTCTCCGGCGCTAAAACCACGCTTGCCCGCCTGCTGTTCGGTGTCGGCGTCGGACTGCTGACTTATGCGATTCGCACCTGGGGAGGTTACCCGGATGGCGTGGCGTTTGCGGTGCTGCTGATGAACCTGTGCGTGCCAGCGCTGGAGCGGTTTGCCGCGAGTCGTCAGCCACAGGTGAGCTCATGAACCGCGCGGTCAGCGCACTGACGTTATTGTTGTTGGCGGTGGCCGGCATTGGCGCGACGTACCTGCTGCAACGCAGCAGTGCACCGCAAATCGCTGCAGAGCAGCGCTGGGCCGACAGTCGCAAACTGCTCGACGTGCTTCCCGCTGACAGCTACGACAACCAACCGCTGGACCAGCCGATTACACTGACCGATACAGGTCTGAGCCATAGCACGCTCGCGGCTGGTTATCGTGCAACCAAGCATGGTCAAACCGTTGCAGTGTTGCTGCGTAACCAGACCGAGGGCTACGCCGGGGCCATTGAATTGCTGATTGCGATCGATGCCAACGGCAAGTTGCTCGGCGTGAAACCCCTCAAGCAAAACGAAACCCCGGCACTCGGCGGGCCGATTGGCGACTGGCCGAACCGCTGGCTTCAGGTTTTCACCGGCAAATCACGCGGTGAACCGAATGACACTGGCTGGGCACTGAAAAAAGATCAGGGGCAATTCGATCAAATGGCCGGGGCAACCATTACTTCGCGCGCGGCCATCAACGCGATCCACGATGCGTTGCGTTACTTTGACGAGCATCGAACGGCATTATTGGGGAGCGGAGCATGAACCTGCCCAACTCACTGATGCTGGTGCTATTGCTGGGCACCACCGTTTCTCTGGCCGGCGCATTGGGGACGATCTTGATGTTTGTCCTTGTGGTGGGCATTTATGCGTTGGGCATGTCACCGTTGCGCCCGCGCATGACAGAGGCGAGTGCCTTGGTGGCCGGTGTGCTGCTTGCTGCAACGTTAAGCAGTTGTGCAGATCTTCTGGCGCAACGCTGGTTTTTGGCGTGGCATCAGTCGTTCGGTCTCTATGGCGGATTGATCGCCTTGCAGTGCGTGGTGCTGGAGCACCACGGTTTCTTCGACCGACCGCTGGCCCAGCGCTTCAAACTTTGCGCATTGTTTGGCAGTTTGATGCTGGGGCTCGCGGCGCTGCGTGAACTCATCGGTCAGGGCAGCCTTGGCCGAGGGCTGTTCGAGCATGGCTCCGGTCTTGTTTTATTCGGCGCTGGGCTGCATCTGACAACGCTGTTGCCCGGCGCCTTTATTGTATTGGGTCTGCTGCTCGCGGCCCGTCAGGCGTGGAATCGCCCGAACTCGATATCCAAGGAAACGCATCGCCCATGAATGCAGCAAAACGTCTGGAGATTTTCCGCCGCCTGCACGAAGACAATCCGGAGCCAAAGACCGAACTGGCCTACTCCTCGCCGTTCGAGCTGTTGATCGCGGTGATTCTTTCGGCGCAGTCAACTGACGTCGGCGTCAACAAAGCCACGGCGAAGCTGTTTCCGGTGGCCAATACGCCGGCGGCGATCCATGCTTTAGGGGTCGAAGGTCTATCGGAATACATTAAAACGATCGGTCTCTACAACAGCAAGGCCAAGAACGTCATCGAAACCTGCCGCCTGCTGGTCGAACGCCATGGCAGTGTGGTTCCACAAACCCGTGAAGAGCTCGAAGCCTTGCCGGGAGTAGGCCGCAAGACCGCCAACGTCGTACTCAACACAGCGTTCCGCCAACTGACCATGGCCGTCGACACCCACATCTTTCGCGTCAGCAACCGCACCGGCATTGCACCGGGCAAAAATGTGGTTGAAGTGGAAAACAAGCTGATGAAATTTGTACCCAAGGAATTCCTGCTCGACTCTCATCACTGGCTGATTCTTCACGGTCGCTACGTGTGTCTGGCCCGCAAGCCACGGTGTGGGAGTTGCCGGATCGAAGACTTGTGCGAGTACAAAGACAAAACTTCTGACGATTGACCGGCTATTGGAATAATTGATAAGTCGATTGAAAAAATCTTTTTTACCCGCTGCAGGAATGTCGATATAAGGGGCGCCAAAGGCATTCTTAGCCGGGAGTTAGCTTATGAGTAGCGACAAAGAGCCACTGGATGTAGATGACGATATCGCTGCAGAAACTGATGACGCCGAACCTGTGGTCGAAGTCGCCAAGACCAATCTCAGCAAGCGCCGTACGATCGACAACCTGCTTGAGGAGCGCCGACTGCAAAAGCAATTGGCCGATTACGATTTTGATGACTGATACTTGAAAGCCTCCCGAACCGGAGGCTTTTCTCTTTGTGCGGCTAGCTGAGCTTGATCGGCCCATGACCCTGTCAGCCATCGATGGATTCAGACCAGACCATTACGCTGCGCCAATTCGATCAGATCAACCAGAGAACGCGCATTGAGCTTCAACAACAAGCGCGTCTTGTAGGTGCTCACGGTTTTGTTGCTCAAAAACATGCCATCTGCAATTTCCTTGTTGGTTTTGCCCCGCGCCAACTGCTGCAGCACCATCATCTCCCGACCGGACAGACGATCCACCATATCGGCTTCACTTGCATTGCCCAGACTGGTACGCACGGTATGCAGAGCCTGATTGGGAAAATAACTGTAGCCGGACAATACGGCCTTGATTGCGCTGAGTAACTCGGTCAAGTCCTGCTGTTTGCACACATAGCCGGCCGCCCCCGATTGCATGCAGCGCATGGAAAAGTGCCCGGGAGCCTGGGAAGTCAGAACCAGTACTTTAATAGGCATGGCCGTTGAGGTCAGGCGTGCGATAACTTCCAGACCATCAAGTTTTGGTATTCCAATGTCCAGAATGACAATATCCGGCATTTGTTCTCTAGCAAGTTGTAACGCGTCCACACCGTTATCAGTTTCTGCGATGACTTCGTAGCCATGACGTTCCATCAGCATACGTACCGCAAGACGAATGACAGGGTGATCATCCACGATCAGCACTTTATTCATGGGCAAGTCCAGTTTCGCTGTTCGAATTTTTAGAACACGCACAATAGCCCAGTCACTTGCTCTATGGCATGCCAGTGTTAACACGCACTTGCATCGAGAGACATGCCCTACATCCATCGCGGATTAATCCTACAAAAAACCTCTACCCCTCTAAACATCCGACGCCGCATCTGCTTTTGCCGGAGGAAAAATTTCTCTTTCAACCTGTTACGGACTACGACTACCGGTAAAAAACACACGCCGTCGCTGCAGTTCATTGTGCCCGAACGGCATTGGCGCCCGGGCATATGCGCGCGACTGAAAAATATCGGGATATTGGAAACACCTGGCAACAGCGGTCGCATCGGCATTATAACGTCGAGAAAAACATAAACACCTGAAACAAGATATTTATACCAAGCCCTATAATTTTGCTATAAAAATAAACACTGAAACACCACTAACTACATCCAGACAATACGAACTTATTAACCATGAGCAAGACCAGACCAAAGAGTACAAACATGCTAAAAATCAAAAAGAAGATTAGCAACCCAATGACCGTCATTGCCATATTTGCGGCCATCTCTGAAACATCAGCCGCCGTGTCTCTGCCTTTCCTTGACAACCAGGACAGGGAAATTTATGTGTGGTTCTTGATCAGCTTTCCATTTTATTTGTTATTTCTTTTCTTTATCACTTTGAACTTCAACTACCGCTCCCTCTATTCACCTTCCGATTTCGGTAAAGACAAGAACTTCCTGAAAGTAATCGATATCAATGATCGCGAGAACAAACGAAACACCTCGATGCAAGAACCTGCCACACCAGGTACATTCGGATTCTCCAGTTGTATCGTGCCGAGCGAATCGGGCACTGTCGAATGCAAAGACTCGTGCAAAGTACACAACGCACCTGACCCGCCTGCGGACATCAACGCAAAACCGAGCCTGATTGTTCAGCACAACATTCAGTTGCCCGCGTCGATCAGCAATCTCCATCTCATAGACGCCAGGGATGTCGATGCATCGAGAGAGTTAGCCACGATAATGGAAAATATCCGCAACCTGGACAGGAAAACTGCCCGTGTGGTCGTCTTTCTTTCCAATCATGTGTCCGATGTTTTACTGACGCAAAATGCACTGCTGCAAATCAGGCACATAAAAAAAGGCTCTGGCAACACGCTGTGTATTGTTTATAACCTTTGCTCACAAGCGGTGACACTACTGGGGCGAGCATGAAGGCAGAGTCGTTGCCACACGTGCGAAAACCTGAACATGACCCGAACAGAAACCGCCAAAGAATCAAGCAAAAAGGGCGGCCTTGTCTCGATGACAAGGCCGCCCTTTTCATTGCACGTCAGTCTGCAACGCTTAGAACAGCTTGCGGCCCTTGTTGGCAGCAATGCGCATGCGCAGCGCGTTGAGCTTGATGAAGCCCGCAGCGTCAGCCTGATTGTAAGCACCGCCATCTTCTTCGAAGGTCGCGATGTTGGAATCGAACAGCGAATCGTCGGACTTGCGGCCAGTGACGATCACGTTGCCTTTGTACAACTTCAGGCGCACAACGCCGTTCACGTTGACCTGCGAAGCGTCGATCATCTGCTGCAGCATCAGACGCTCTGGGCTCCACCAGTAACCGGTGTAGATCAGGCTGGCGTATTTCGGCATCAGCTCGTCTTTGAGGTGAGCGACTTCGCGGTCCAGGGTGATCGATTCGATGGCGCGGTGAGCGCGCAGCATGATGGTGCCGCCCGGGGTTTCGTAGCAACCACGGGACTTCATGCCGACGTAACGGTTCTCGACGATGTCGAGACGGCCGATACCGTGGGCACCACCGATTTTGTTCAGTGTCGCCAGCACGGTGGCCGGAGTCATTTCGACGCCGTCCAGTGCAACGATGTCGCCGTTGCGGTAGGTCAGTTCCAGGTATTGCGCTTTGTCAGGAGCGTTCTCCGGGGAGACGGTCCATTTCCACATGTCTTCTTCGTGCTCGGTCCAGGTGTCTTCCAGCACGCCGCCTTCATAGGAGATGTGCAGCAGGTTGGCGTCCATCGAGTACGGAGACTTCTTCTTGCCGTGACGCTCGATCGGGATCGCGTGCTTCTCGGCGTAGTCCATCAGCTTCTCGCGGGACAGCAGGTCCCACTCACGCCAAGGGGCAATCACTTTAACGCCAGGCTTGAGTGCGTAGGCACCCAGTTCGAAACGCACCTGGTCGTTGCCTTTACCGGTAGCGCCATGGGAAATGGCGTCAGCGCCGGTTTCGTTGGCGATTTCGATCAGACGCTTGGCGATCAGCGGACGTGCGATGGAAGTACCCAGCAGGTACTCGCCTTCGTAAACGGTGTTGGCGCGGAACATCGGGAACACGAAATCACGCACGAATTCTTCGCGCAGATCGTCGATGTAGATTTCTTTGACGCCCATGGCCTGAGCCTTGGCGCGGGCCGGCTCGACCTCTTCGCCTTGACCGAGATCAGCGGTGAAGGTCACCACTTCACAGTTATAAGTATCCTGCAGCCACTTGAGGATCACCGAAGTGTCCAGGCCGCCGGAATACGCCAGAACGACCTTGTTTACGTCCGCCATGCCATCACTCCACGGGGTTCTACGGAAAGCCGAGGAGTCTACCGCTCAAACGCGATAATTTACAGAGGCGCGACAGCTTAAGACGACAAAGCGACAGAATCTGTCGACAGCGCGACGATGACCGGCGGGTCAGGAAGTCGCTGCAGTGCTGGCTGGGGTGCTCGCCTGAGGCGCTGGAGCGGTGGTTGGCGCCACGCGTGCAAGCTTCACCGCAACCCGACGGTTCTTCGCCCGGTTGGCCGCATTGGTGTTCGGAACCAATGGGTATTGTTCACCATGGAAACGTACTGTGATCTGCGATTCGGCGATGCCATTGGCCTTGAAGAAGTCGACCACTGCCAGCGCTCGGCGGCGCGACAGTTCACGGTTGGTCAGACGATTACCGCTGTTGTCGGAATGGCCATCGAGTTCGATGTGATTGACCGTCGGATCGGCCTTCATGAATTCGAGCATCACTTGCAGCTTGGCCTTGGCGGCGGCGTCCAGATCAACGCCTTCGCCGGGGAAGCCGATCTGCGATTGCTTGATCTGGTCGAAATTCTGCGGCAGCAATTTCGCTACACAGGTCTGATAGTCGTTAAACGCCTTGCTGAATTTCACCGGCAATAAACGCACTTCCGAGACACGGCCATCGCCAGACGCGCGACGCACGACCGGGCTCCGTCCGTCCAGCAGGCCGCTGATCAAACCGCCGGCCTGCGACTGCGAACTGCTGAACAGCACGTTGCCACTGCCAAGCCTCACAGAGCCGAGATTGATGTCACCACGACCCGGCTGCCAAGGCGCAGCCGCCGCCAGCAACGTCGCCGAACCGCCGCCAAGCATGGCGTTGTAGGCATTCAGACGAAATATCGCCTGCTCGCCGGCCTTGCGCACGAACTCACCCGAACCGAAATCGGTGATCGGCTGGGTCAGACGACATTCGAACTTGTCGCCGGCGACCGTCCACTCAATGTTCTCCAGACGGGTCTGGTACGTGAGCGCCATCGCGGGAAAGCTGGCAAACACACTGAGCAAGGCTAAATAACGCTGGCGCACGGGAGGCTCCATTGGCTTCTGAAACACAAAGACCGATTCACACTATGTTTACGGCATACCTACGGGATATCGGAAGGTTCCCGCAAAACTTGATAGCGAGTGCCTGCAAGAGTCTTTTCCGGTAGCATTCGCCTCAGTTTGACCCGCCTGGAATCCCCTCATGTCCGACCGCCTGACCCTGCTGCGTCCCGACGACTGGCACATTCATCTTCGCGATGGTGCCGTGTTGACCAATACCGTTGCCGATGTTGCGCGCACTTTTGGCCGCGCGATCATCATGCCCAACCTGGTACCTCCGGTGCGCAACGCCGCTGAAGCCGACGGCTATCGCCAGCGGATTCTCGCTGCCCGCCCGGCCGGCAGTCGCTTTGAGCCGCTGATGGTGCTGTACCTCACCGACCGCACCCAGCCCGAAGAAATTCGTGAAGCCAAGGCCAGTGGTTTTGTCTACGCCGCCAAGCTGTACCCGGCCGGCGCAACCACCAATTCCGACTCCGGCGTGACCAGCATCGACAAGATTCTGCCGGCGATCGAGGCCATGGCCGAAGTTGGCATGCCGCTGCTGATCCACGGTGAAGTCACCCGTGGCGACGTCGATGTGTTCGACCGCGAAAAGATTTTCATCGATGAGCACATGCGCCGCGTGGTCGAGCGTTTTCCGACGCTGAAAGTGGTGTTCGAACACATCACCACCGGCGATGCCGTGCAGTTCGTCAACGAGGCTTCGGCCAACGTTGGCGCGACCATCACTGCGCATCACCTGCTGTACAACCGCAACCACATGCTGGTGGGCGGGATTCGGCCGCACTTCTATTGCTTGCCGATCCTCAAGCGCAACACGCATCAGGAAGCCTTGCTCGATGCCGCCACCAGCGGCAGCGCGAAGTTCTTCCTCGGTACCGACTCGGCGCCGCACGCGCAGCACGCCAAGGAAGCCGCTTGCGGCTGCGCCGGCTGCTACACCGCGTACGCCGCCATCGAGATGTACGCCGAAGCCTTTGAACAGCGTAACGCGCTGGACAAGCTCGAGGCCTTCGCCAGCCTTAACGGTCCGCGTTTCTACGGCCTGCCGGCAAACACCGATCGCATCACCCTGGTCCGTGAAGAATGGACCGCCCCGACCAGCCTGCCATTCGGCGAGCTGACCGTTATCCCGCTGCGCGCCGGTGAAAAACTGCGCTGGCGCCTGCTGGAGGAACACGCGTGAGTGAAGACCATTTCGACGACGAACTGGACGGTCAAAGTGGCGGTGGCGGTTCCCGTCACCCGATGGCAGCACGCTTTCGCGGCTACCTGCCGGTTGTCGTCGACGTAGAAACCGGCGGCTTCAACTCGGCCACCGATGCGTTGCTGGAGATTGCCGCGACCACCATCGCCATGGATGAAAAGGGTTTTGTTTACCCGGATCACACTTACTTCTTCCGCGTTGAGCCGTTCGAAGGCGCCAACATCGAAGCAGCGGCGCTGGAGTTCACCGGAATCAAGCTCGATCACCCACTGCGCATGGCCGTCAGCGAAGAAACCGCGTTGACCGACATCTTCCGTGGCATTCGCAAAGCGTTGAAGGCCAATGGCTGCAAGCGCGCGATTCTGGTTGGCCACAACAGCAGCTTCGACCTTGGCTTCCTCAATGCCGCTGTCGCGCGACTGGACATGAAGCGCAACCCGTTCCACCCGTTCTCCAGCTTCGACACCGCGACGCTGGCCGGTCTGGCGTACGGTCAAACCGTACTGGCGAAAGCCTGTCAGGCAGCCGACATCGATTTCGACGGCCGTGAGGCGCACTCAGCGCGTTACGACACCGAGAAAACCGCTGAGCTGTTCTGCGGCATCGTCAACCGCTGGAAACAGATGGGCGGTTGGGAAGATTTCGACGACTGATCGATGGTCGTCGGGTAAATCCCGCGGATAAAAAAACCGGCCACGTGGGCCGGTTTTTTTGTACCTCGACGTTGCGCCTTACAGGGCTGCAGCGTTCTCGGTCAGGTATGCAGCAACGCCTTCTGGCGAAGCGTTCATGCCTTTGTCGCCTTTTTTCCAGTTGGCAGGGCAGACTTCGCCGTGCTCTTCGTGGAATTGCAGAGCGTCGACCAGACGGATCAGCTCTTCCATGTTACGGCCCAGCGGCAGGTCGTTGATGATCTGCGAGCGGACAACGCCTTTGTCGTCGATCAGGAACGCGCCACGGAAAGCTACGCCGCCTTCGGATTCAACGTCATAGGCCTTGGCGATGTCGTGCTTCATGTCGGCAGCCATGGTGTATTTCACCTGGCCGATGCCGCCATTGTTCACAGGCGTGTTGCGCCATGCGTTGTGAGTGAAGTGCGAGTCGATCGACACAGCGATCACTTCAACGTTGCGCGCCTTGAAGTCGGCCATGCGGTTGTCCAGAGCGATCAGCTCGGACGGGCAGACGAAGGTGAAGTCCAGTGGGTAGAAGAACACCAGGCCGTATTTGCCTTTGATGGCCGAGGACAGGGTGAAGCTGTCAACGATCTCGCCATTGCCGAGTACGGCCGGGACGGTGAAGTCAGGGGCTTGTTTGCCTACGAGTACGCTCATTGATATCTCCTGGTGTAAAAACTTGAAGTTCAGGGTCCGCGCCAGCCTGCCACCCTCAGGCGACAGCCCTGTGACACGAACCCCCTTCGCAAGGGCCGACCATCATACACTGCGAATTTGGCCTGTCCTTAACGGTTTTTCAAAGCAGGCGCAGAACGGCGCTGCATTTACGGGGCCAGGCAAATCGCCAGTAAATACCGTTCGTCAGTCATGGCTGTTAATCGGCTGAAGCGTTCCGAAAGCACTTTGACAATCATTCTCGTTAACATTAAGATCCATCGCAATTGAGTCACAACCAGCGACGGTTCTCACTTATGTATGTTTGTCTCTGCACTGGCGTCACCGACGGACAGATCCGCGAAGCGATCTATGAAGGTTGCTGCAGCTATAAAGAAGTTCGCCAGGCCACCGGCGTCGCCAGCCAATGCGGCAAATGTGCCTGCCTTGCCAAGGAAGTGGTACGCGAAACCCTGACCAAGCTGCAAACCGCTCAGGCCGCGATCCCCTATCCGGTAGAATTTACTGCCGCGTAATAACACCCCATTTCAAAGAACCGGACTTATGTCCGGTTTTTTTATGCCTGTAAATCAATTGCTTAGCGTCCAGACGCGGAACACAAACATTCTTATTCCGATTAATTTTCATATATTATTCAATAACTTAGGTTTGACACTTATAAGTGCGAAGCTCAAACTCTGCCGTATATACAGCTATTACAGGGCAGGACTCCGATCATGAAAGGCGACATTACAGTCATCCAGCATCTCAACAAGATCCTTGCCAATGAGCTGGTCGCGATCAATCAGTACTTCCTGCATGCGCGCATGTACGAAGATTGGGGTCTGAACAAGCTCGGCAAGCACGAATACAAAGAATCCATCGACGAGATGAAGCACGCGGACAAGCTGATCAAGCGCATCCTGTTCCTCGAAGGCCTGCCGAACGTGCAGGACCTGGGCAAGCTGCACATCGGCGAGCACACCAAGGAAATGCTGGAGTGCGACCTGCGTATCGAGAAGACCGGCCATGCTGACCTGAAGACCGCGATCGCGCATTGCGAAACTGTTGGCGACTTCGGCAGCCGTGAACTGTTGGAAGACATTCTCGAATCCGAAGAAGAACATATCGACTGGCTGGAAACCCAACTGGGCCTGATCGATAAAGTCGGTCTTGAGAACTATCTGCAATCGCAGATGGGCGAAGAGTAGGAGCTGCCGCAGGCTGCGATCTTTTCAGATTGCACCGGCAACTTGCAGTAACTTTTCGAACGCACTAAAAAGCCCCGCCCTCTTTCGAGTGGCGGGGCTTTTTATTGGCTGAAGATCAGAAGATCGCAGCCTCGTTTCACTCGACAGCTCCTACAGAAGCAGCAGCTGTCGCATGAGACCTGGCCGATCAGGCTTCGGACTTGTTCGCCGCTGCCGCTTCAACAGCCGACTTGATGGTGGTTTGCAACGAACCGTCTGCAGCCATCTCGGTCATGATGTCGCTACCGCCGACCAGCTCACCGCCGACCCACAGTTGCGGGAAAGTCGGCCAGTTGGCGTATTTAGGCAGGTTGGCGCGGATTTCCGGGTTCTGCAGGATGTCCACGTACGCAAACTTTTCGCCGCAAGCCATGACAGCCTGCGCAGCTTTCGCGGAGAAGCCACACTGTGGGGCATTCGGCGAGCCTTTCATGTAAAGCAGAATGGTGTTGTTGGCAATCTGCTCTTTAATCGTTTCGATGATATCCATGGAGCACCTCGGCTGAACTTTCCGACTCATGGGTCGGCACGGTGACGCATTGTAACGGAATCCCGAGCGCCATGCTCGGTCTCCCCGACGGTCACGTTCAGGCCGCCGCCACCGTCACCGGCACACCATTAAGGGCCGCATTACCCGACAATTCATCAAGCTGGCATTCATCGGTCAGATCATTGGCACTCGAGCCCGGCTGGCCACTGGCAATCGCCATCTGCACACCCGGCCGCGCATGGCCCCAGCCGTGCGGCAGGCTGACCACGCCTTTCATCATGTCCAGACTGCCGAGCACTTCCACCTCGATCTGGCCAACCCGCGAGCTGACGCGAACCAACTGACCATCGTTAAGCCCACGGCTAGCGAGGTCATCCGGGTGCATCAGCAGTTGATGGCGCGGCTTGCCCTTCACCAGACGGTGATAGTTGTGCATCCACGAATTGTTGCTGCGTACGTGGCGGCGGCCGATCATCAACAGCTCATCGGCGGCTGGCGCCTGCAAGGCAGCGAAACGTGCAAGGTCAGCGAGAATCTCTGGCGGAGCGGCCTGCACTCGCTGATTCGGCGTTTTCAGCCGCGACGCCAGATTCGCTTTCAGCGCCCCCAGATCGATCCCGTGCGGATGATCGAACAATGTCGCCAACGAGAGTTTCTGCTCAGAGGCGTCACCGTACAGGCCCATGCGCAGGCCCATGTCGATCATCTTCGCCGGCGGCATGGTCGGTTTCAGTTCTTTACCGGTCTTCTCGGCGAAGGCCTTGGCCAGACCGACGAAGATCTCCCAGTCATGCAAAGCACCCTCAGGCTTGGCGAGGATCGCGCGGTTGAAGCGGGTGACGTTGCGCACCGCGAACAGATTGAAGGTGGTGTCGTAGTGATCATTCTCCAGCGCCGAGGTCGACGGCAGGATCAGATCGGCGTAGCGCGTGGTTTCGTTGATGTAGAGGTCAATGCTGACCATGAACTCCAGGCCGTCCAGCGCTTGCTCCAGTTGCCGCCCGTTCGGCGTCGACAACACCGGATTGCCGGCCACAGTGATCAGCGCACGGATCTGGCCGTCGCCTTCAGTGAGCATTTCTTCGGCCAGCGCCGAGACCGGCAACTCGCCGCCGTATTCAGGACGACCCGAGACACGGCTCTGCCATTTGTTGAAATGCCCGCCCGAGGTCGACGCCACCAGATCCACGGCCGGCTCGGTGCACAACGCGCCGCCAACCCGGTCGAGGTTGCCAGTGACCAGATTGATCAATTGCACGACCCAGTGACACAAGGTGCCAAAGGCTTGGGTTGAAACACCCATGCGCCCATAGCAAACCGCACTCGGCGCAGCAGCAAAGTCACGTGCCAATTGGCGGATCTGCTCGGCTGGCACGGCGCACAACGGACTCATCGCCTCCGCCGTGAACGCCGCCACCGCCGCGCGTACGTCGTCCAGACCATCAATCGGCAAATGACTGTCGCGGGTCAGCCCTTCGCTGAACAAGGTGTTGAGCACACCAAACAACAGCGCCGCATCGCCCCCCGGACGCACGAACAAATGCTGATCAGCCATCGCCGCCGTCTCACTGCGTCGTGGATCAACCACAACGACTTTACCGCCGCGCGCCTGGATTGCCTTTAAACGTTTCTCAACATCTGGCACGGTCATGATGCTGCCGTTGGAGGCCAGCGGATTGCCGCCGAGGATCAGCATGAAGTCGGTGTGATCGATGTCCGGAATCGGCAGCAGCAAGCCGTGGCCGTACATCAAGTAACTGCTCAAGTGGTGCGGCAACTGATCGACCGAGGTCGCCGAGAAGCGATTGCGCGTCTTCAGCAAACCGAGGAAATAATTGCTGTGGGTCATCAGCCCGTAGTTATGCACGCTCGGGTTGCCTTGATAGACCGCCACAGCGTTCTGGCCATGACGTTCCTGAATCGCCGCCAGTTTCTCGGCCACCAGCGCAAACGCTTCGTCCCACTCGATCGGCAGCCACTCGCTACCAACGCGACGCATTGGCTGGCGCAGGCGGTCCGGATCATTCTGGATGTCTTGCAGGGCCACGGCTTTGGGGCAGATGTGGCCACGGCTGAAGGTGTCGAGGGCATCACCCTTGATCGAGGTGATCGCAACATGGCCATCGGTTTCGGTGGTCTCGATGGTCAGCCCACAAATGGCTTCGCACAGGTGGCAGGCACGGTGATGGAGAGTCTTGGTCATGGCCAGTCTCTGTCTTGTTCTGGGCGGACAATCACGCCCGCGGGAACAAAACTATGGCCCCGGCGCCGTCCAGGCGCCAGCGACGTTCGTCTTGTGAATCGACGACTATCAGGAGAGCCGATAGATCGCCACGTTTAACTGGAAGGGAGCTGAGGCGGTGCCGCCAACTGGATTTCCTGAATGGTTTCGATCTGCTCGTGGGCGACATGGACGCCGGTCAGTTCGCCAATCAACCGCCAATGCTCGTCGAGCCCGGCGCTGATAGTCGCCATGCGATCAATCATGTGGCGGCCGGCACTCTTCACCACTTCGTCTTCGCTGCGCAGCAGTTCGAATGACATTGAAGTGACTGACGCGGTGAGATGAGTCAGAGAGCGAGCCGTGTGGCCCAACAGTTCCATTAACAGTTTTTCTTTCGATTCCATGCGGAGGCTTCCTGCGTCGCTCGAAACTTATTTATAACCCAGCACTTTGCTTTAGCAAATGTTTCAGCCCAAGCATCCGACCAAGTGATGGCATGGCGCCACGGTCGTAAACCGACCCAGTTGACCCAATCCCCGTCACGGCGCATTGCCAAGCCCCGCGAGGCCAGTGTACAAAGAGGCTCGCTGCTGTCCTGAACCCGACTTCAAATGCGTGACTGCTACATCCAGTGCGCCCTTCGATTTCCGCAAAAACCGTAGCCTATTGGAAAAACGCGACATTTAGTGTCAATATCGCGCCTTCCCCTATTTCGTCGCCCCGTGCGGCTTACGCCGCAGGTCTCGCCCGTTGTTCCGTTAAACAAGGCTTTGAGCATCTGCGGTTTGTAGCAAAAAGGTAGTCAATGATGAGCGCAAGGCACTTTCTCTCCCTGATGGATTGCACGCCCGAAGAGCTGGTCAGCGTGATCCGTCGAGGCGTTGAGCTCAAGGACCTGCGTAACCGCGGCGTACTGTTCGAGCCTCTGAAAAACCGCGTGCTGGGGATGATCTTCGAGAAATCCTCGACCCGCACCCGGATCTCCTTCGAGGCCGGCATGATCCAGCTCGGTGGCCAGGCAATCTTCCTGTCCCCGCGTGACACCCAACTGGGCCGGGGCGAGCCGATCGGTGACTGCGCCATCGTCATGTCGAGCATGCTCGATGCGGTGATGATCCGCACCTTCGCCCACAGCACTCTGACCGAATTCGCGGCCAACTCGCGCGTGCCGGTGATCAACGGCCTGTCCGATGACCTGCACCCTTGCCAGTTGCTGGCCGACATGCAGACCTTCCTTGAACACCGTGGCTCGATTCAGGGCAAGACCGTGGCCTGGATCGGCGACGGCAATAACATGTGCAACAGCTATATAGAGGCGGCGATCCAGTTCGACTTCCAGTTGCGCGTCGCCTGCCCGGAAGGCTACGAGCCTAACCCGGAGTTCGTGGCCAAGGCTGGCGATCGCGTGACCATCGTTCGCGATCCGGCCGACGCCGTGCGCGGCGCGCATCTGGTGAGCACCGATGTCTGGACTTCGATGGGTCAGGAAGAGGAAACTGCCAAGCGCCTCAAGCTGTTCGCCCCGTTCCAGGTCAACCGCGCCCTGCTCGACCTCGCTGCCGAGGACGTGCTGTTCATGCACTGTTTGCCTGCGCACCGTGGCGAAGAAATCAGCCTCGACCTGCTTGATGACCCGCGCTCCGTCGCCTGGGATCAGGCAGAAAACCGTCTCCACGCACAAAAGGCCCTGCTCGAGTTCCTCGTCGAACCGGCATATCACCACGCATGAGCCATGAATTACTGCTGAACCTGCGCAACCTCGCTTGCGGCTATCAAGACCAACGCGTGGTGCAGAACCTCAATCTGCACCTCAACGCCGGTGACATTGGCTGCCTGCTCGGTTCGTCCGGCTGCGGCAAGACCACCACCCTGCGCGCCATCGCCGGATTCGAACCGGTGCACGAAGGTGAAATCACCCTCGGTGGCGAAACCATCTCCAGCGCCGGTTTCACCCTGGCGCCGGAAAAACGCCGGATCGGCATGGTGTTCCAGGATTACGCGCTGTTCCCGCACCTGAGCGTTGCCGACAATATTGCCTTCGGTATCCGCAAGCACCCGAACAAGGAGCGCGTCACCGAGGAGCTGCTCGAACTGGTCAACCTGAAAAACCTTGGCAAACGCTTTCCGCACGAGTTGTCCGGCGGCCAGCAACAACGCGTCGCCCTCGCCCGCGCCTTGGCACCGGAGCCGCAATTGCTGTTGCTCGACGAGCCGTTCTCCAACCTCGATGGTGAACTGCGGCGCAAGCTCAGTCATGAAGTGCGCGACATCCTCAAGGCCCGTGGCACCAGTGCGATTCTGGTGACCCACGACCAGGAAGAAGCCTTCGCCGTCAGCGATCACGTCGGAGTGTTCAAGGAAGGTCGACTCGAACAGTGGGACACTCCTTACAACCTGTATCACGAGCCGGCAACGCCCTATGTGGCCAGTTTTATCGGACAGGGTTACTTCATTCGCGGCCAGCTCGACAGCCCGGAATCGGTGCAGACTGAGCTGGGTGAGCTGCGCGGCAATCGTGCTTACACTTGGCCGATTGGCGGCGCGGTGGATGTTTTGTTGCGTCCGGATGACATTGTTTATGCGCCGGACAGTGCGTTGAAAGCGCGGATTGTCGGCAAGACGTTCCTTGGTGCTTCAACGTTGTATCGCCTGCAATTGCCGACGGGTGCGCAGCTGGAATCGATTTTCCCCAGCCATGCCGATCATCAGGTTGGGGCAGAGGTGGGGATTCGCGTAGCTGCTGAACATCTGGTGCTGTTCCAGGCATCGGGCAGTACCGCTGCACAAATCCCGGCAGTGGAAAACGGCGTCCGCCGCTACAGCACCGCGCTTTAAAGATCAAAAGATCGCAGCCTTCGGCAGCTCCTACAGGGATCAATGTAGGAGCTGCCGAAGGCTGCGATCTTTTAGCTTTTAACCGAGGATCAGGGTGCCACTGGCAACCAGCGTCGCATTGCCGCCGATCTTCACGCGCTCACCTTCCAGACGACAGAACAACTCCCCGCCCCGCGCCGAGCGCTGGCACGCGGTCAGGCTCGACTTGCCCAGACGTTTCGACCAATACGGAATCAGGCTGCAATGCGTCGAACCGGTCACCGGGTCCTCATTGATGCCGATCGCCGGTGCAAAATAGCGCGAAACGAAATCGTGCTGATTGCCCCGCGCCGTAACGATCGCGCCCAGCCACGGCAGTTTGGCGAGTGCAACCATGTCCGGCTTGCAATCGAGCACAGCCTGCTCTGACTCCAGCACCACAAACAGTTCGTTTGAGCCAAGGACATCAACCGCTTCGACACCCAGCGCCCGCTCAACATCCAGGGTAACGCCGATCTCTGACGGCATGATCGACGGAAAATCCAGCCACAACCGATCACCTTCTCGAGTGACGCTCAGCGCGCCGGACTTACAAGTGAAGTCGATACGCTCAGCGCTTTCCTTGTAGATGTCGAACAGCACATAAGCACTGGCCAACGTGGCGTGCCCGCACAACGGCACTTCAGTAGTCGGGGTAAACCAGCGGATATGCCAAGCCTGACCTTCGCGCACCAGAAACGCGGTTTCCGCCAGATTGTGTTCGGCGGCGATCTTCTGCATCAACTCATCCGCTAGCCACGCCTCCAGCCGATAAACCATCGCCGGATTGCCACTGAACGGCCGATCACTGAACGCGTCGACCTGATGAAACTCGAGCTGCATAACCTTCTCCCTAAGTCAGTCCGCCGAGCATGCAACCACGAGGCAATCAGCGCCAGTGACAGAACCGGCCAATTTTCTGCATACAGCGATAACGGCTACGTGCGGCCGATATCGGCAAACTTCGCCTGGGTATGTTCCGCAAGCACGGCGGGCGCCAATTCCACTTCAAGGCCGCGCCGGCCGGCGCTGACATAAATAGTCGCAAAACCCTGAGCGGAGTTATCGATGAAGGTGCGCAAGCGCTTCTTCTGCCCCAACGGGCTGATGCCACCCAGCAGATAACCGGTGGAGCGCTGGGCCGCCGCCGGGTCAGCCATCTCGACTTTTTTCACCCCGGCAGCATGCGCCAGGCCCTTGAGGTCGAGGCTTCCGACGACCGGCACCACTGCGACCAGCAATTCACCTTTTTCGCTGGCTGCAAGCAAGGTCTTGAACACCTGTGCCGGCTCAAGTGCCAGTTTTTCTGCGGCCTCCAGCCCATAGGAGGCGGCTTTGGGGTCATGTTCGTAACTGTGCACGCGATGTTCGGCACGAACTTTTTTCAACAAGTCCAACGCAGGGGTCATGGCAGCTCCGGGCTCGGCAGTGACGGAAAAACACTGTGCCGGATTCTAGGTGATCAGCCCCTAAAAGGCTCTATCCCAAGCCGTGATTCCCGTGACTTGCGGACATTCTGAGCGCGCCGTTCCGCCTCGCCGGCGAAGGATCATTCACACAGCGAATAGTTTTATTGTGACCGATGGTTCACTTTCGACCTTTGACAGGTTTGTTTCTTGTCTATATTTTTTCGAATCTGAATAATGTAAGAATTATCGTCATCGCAGCACTCAGCAGTAAACCGGGAAAGGAATGGGGATTCCTGACCGGGGAAAATCGCGCCCTGCCCTATCGGCATGACGCCAGACAACAACAAAAACCGAGGTTTTCAATGACAACTGCTTTACAGCAACCATCGCTCTCGAGCCAATGCATGGCCGAATTTCTGGGTACTGCACTGCTGATCTTTTTCGGCACCGGTTGCGTCGCCGCGCTCAAAGTCGCGGGCGCCAGCTTCGGCCTGTGGGAAATCAGCATCATTTGGGGCGTCGGCGTGAGCATGGCGATCTACCTCACTGCCGGGGTTTCCGGCGCACACTTGAACCCAGCGGTGAGCATTGCGCTCGCGATCTTCGCTGACTTCGAAAAGCGCAAACTGCCGTTCTACATTCTTGCCCAGATCGCCGGCGCCTTCTGCGGAGCGCTGCTGGTTTACACGCTGTACAGCAATCTATTCTTCGATTACGAACAAACTCACCAAATGGTTCGCGGCTCGGCTGCCAGCCTCGAGTTGGCCTCGGTGTTCTCGACGTTCCCCAATCCAGTGCTGTCGACTGCTCAGGCATTCCTGGTGGAGATGATCATCACCGCCATCCTGATGGGCGTGATCATGTCCCTGACCGACGACAACAACGGCCTGCCGAAAGGCCCGCTGGCACCGCTGCTGATCGGTTTGCTGATCGCGGTGATCGGCAGCTCGATGGGTCCGCTGACCGGTTTCGCGATGAACCCGGCGCGTGACTTCGGTCCGAAACTGATGACTTTCTTCGCCGGCTGGGGTGAAATTTCCTTCACTGGCGGCCGCGATATTCCGTACTTCCTGATTCCGATTTTTGCACCGATTGTCGGTGCCTGCCTCGGCGCTGCCGGGTATCGCGGGCTCATCGCCCGTCACCTGACCGGCGCCACACCTGCTACAAAGGATGCAGAACCGGCCATTGACGGCAAACCAAGAACTTCTTGAAACAGTCGGCGCCGGCTCCTGCCCGATAGAGCCTGCGCCACGGCCCACTCTCCCTTATTTCGTCCAAGGCAATCGACATGACCGACATTCAGAATAAGAACTACATCATTGCCCTCGATCAGGGTACGACCAGCTCCCGCGCGATCATTTTCGACCGCGATGCGAACGTGGTCTGCACCGCGCAGCGCGAATTCGCTCAGCATTACCCGCAGGCCGGTTGGGTCGAACACGATCCGATGGAAATCTTCGCCACCCAGAGCGCGGTAATGGTTGAAGCGCTGGCCCAGGCCGGTCTGCACCACGACCAGGTCGCTGCCATCGGCATCACCAACCAGCGCGAAACCACCGTGGTCTGGGACAAGACCACCGGCCGCCCGGTGTACAACGCCATCGTCTGGCAGTGCCGCCGCAGCACCGAGATCTGCCAGCAGCTCAAGCGCGATGGCCACGAAGAATATATCCGCGACAACACTGGTCTGGTCACCGACCCGTACTTCTCCGGCACCAAACTGAAGTGGATCCTCGACAACGTCGAAGGCAGCCGCGAGCGTGCGCGCAATGGCGAACTGTTGTTCGGCACCGTCGATAGCTGGCTGATCTGGAAATTCACCGGCGGCAAGGTGCACGTCACCGACTACACCAACGCTTCGCGCACCATGCTCTTCAACATCCACTCGCTGGAGTGGGATTCGAAGATGCTGGAGATCCTCGATATCCCGCGCGAGATGCTTCCGGAAGTGAAGGCTTCTTCGGAAATCTACGGTCGCACCAAGAGCGGCATCGCCATCGGCGGTATCGCCGGTGACCAGCAAGCGGCACTGTTCGGCCAGATGTGCGTCGAGCCAGGCCAGGCGAAAAACACCTACGGCACCGGCTGCTTCCTGCTGATGAACACCGGCGACAAAGCGGTGAAATCCCAACACGGCATGCTCACCACCATCGCCTGCGGCCCGCGTGGCGAAGTTGCTTACGCACTGGAAGGCGCGGTGTTCAACGGCGGTTCCACGGTGCAGTGGCTGCGTGATGAACTGAAAATCATCAACGACGCCCACGACACCGAATACTTCGCCAATAAAGTGAAGGACAGCAATGGCGTGTACCTGGTGCCGGCCTTCACCGGTCTCGGCGCGCCGTACTGGGACCCGTATGCCCGCGGTGCGCTGTTCGGCCTGACGCGCGGCGTACGTGTGGATCACATCATCCGCGCTGCGCTGGAATCGATCGCCTACCAGACCCGCGACGTGCTCGACGCCATGCAACAGGACTCCGGCGAACGCCTCAAGGCTCTGCGTGTTGACGGCGGCGCGGTGGCGAACAACTTCCTCATGCAGTTCCAGGCCGACATCCTCGGCACGCAGGTCGAGCGCCCGCAAATGCGCGAAACCACCGCACTCGGCGCAGCTTACCTGGCCGGTCTGGCGTGCGGCTTCTGGGGCAGCCTGGAAGAACTGCGCGGTAAAGCGGTGATCGAGCGCGAGTTCGAGCCGAGCCTGGGTGAAGTTGAGAAAGAGAAGCTGTACAAAGGCTGGAAAAAAGCCGTCAGCCGCACCCGTGACTGGGCGCGTGAAGACGCTGAATAAGCCAACCTTAGGACTGGCTAAAACGGTCCAAACAGCGTGAAAGCGTAGCGAGCGAAGGCAAGCCAAGGCAAAAACAGGCGAGGACCGGCTGGGGTCGCACTCGACTTTACGGGTTTGTAAATGAGCAGTCCGAGCCTGTTTTTAACGCAGGATGGCTTGCGTAACGCCGTAGGCGCCCAGCACGAAGTAGCTTTCACGTTGTTTGGAAACTGGTAGGGAGCGGATTCCTGCGTCATCATGGGCAAATTTTGCACGGCAGCCCAAAGGAAGCCCCATGAATCTGCCTCCCCGTCAGCAGCAAATCCTCGAGCTGGTCCGCGAACGCGGCTATGTGAGCATCGAGGAAATGGCCACGCTGTTCGTTGTTACCCCGCAAACCATCCGCCGCGACATCAATCAGCTCGCGGAAGCCAATCTGCTGCGTCGTTATCATGGCGGTGCCGCTTATGATTCCAGCGTCGAAAACACTGCCTATGCGATGCGCGCCGATCAGATGCGCGATGAAAAACAACGCATCGGTGAAGCCATCGCCGCCCAGATTCCCGATCACGCCTCGCTGTTTATCAATATCGGTACCACGACCGAATCGATTGCCCGCGCTCTGCTCAATCACAATCATCTGAAGATCATCACCAACAACCTGCACGTAGCGTCGATGCTCAGTGCCAAGGATGATTTTGATGTGCTGCTGACCGGCGGTAATGTCCGTCGTGACGGCGGTGTGGTCGGCCAGGCCAGTGTGGATTTCATCAATCAGTTCAAAGTTGATTTCGCGCTGGTCGGGATCAGCGGTATTGATGAAGACGGCAGTTTGCTGGATTTCGATTATCAGGAAGTGCGGGTTTCCCAGGCGATCATTGCCAATGCGCGGCAGGTGATTCTGGCGGCGGACTCGAGCAAGTTCGGCCGCAATGCAATGATTCGCCTCGGCCCGATCAGCCTGATCGATTGTCTGGTAACCGATCAGCAGCCGGTGCCTGCGCTCGCGCAATTGTTGAGTCAGCACAAGATTCGCCTCGAAGTCGTCTAACTCCCGCAAGATCAAAAGATCGCAGCCTACGGCAGCTCCTACATGAGTTCACTTGACCTGTAGGTGCTGCCGCAGGCTGCGATCTTTTGCTTTTAATGTTCGAAAATTTTCTTTTAATCGCCCTTCGATGAGTTTTTTCAATCGAACGTGACTGGCTGCGCGCGTCTTTATGGGCTACCATTTTCGCAAATGAACATTAATGTTCGATTTCCAATATAGAAAATCAAAAGAACCCGAGGCCAGCCGATGTCCACCTCTACCTTGCGTACGCCCCCAATCTCCGAGATCTACGACATCGCCGTTATCGGCGGCGGGATCAATGGCGTGGGGATCGCAGCGGATGCCGCCGGTCGCGGGCTTTCGGTGTTCCTTTGTGAAAAAGACGATCTGGCCAGCCACACCTCGTCGGCCAGCAGCAAGCTGATCCATGGTGGCCTGCGCTACCTCGAACATTACGAATTCCGCCTGGTGCGCGAGGCGCTGGCTGAACGCGAAGTACTGCTGGCCAAAGCGCCGCACATCGTCAAACCGATGCGCTTTGTGCTGCCGCACCGTCCGCACCTGCGTCCGGCGTGGATGATTCGTGCGGGCCTGTTCCTGTATGACAACCTCGGCAAGCGCGAAAAACTGCCAGGTTCGAAAAGCCTGAAGTTCGGCGCCGACAGCGCGCTGAAAAGCGAAATCAAGAAAGGCTTCGAATACTCCGACTGCTGGGTCGACGACGCCCGCCTCGTGGTTCTGAACGCAATGGCCGCCCGTGAAAAAGGCGCCCACGTACACACCCAGACTCGCTGCGTCAGCGCTCGCCGCGCCAAGGGCCTGTGGCACCTGAACCTGGAACGTGCCGACGGCAGCCTGTTTTCGATCACTGCCAAAGCGCTGGTGAACGCCGCTGGCCCGTGGGTCGCCAAGTTCATTCGTGATGACCTGAAGATGGAGTCGCCGTACGGCATCCGTCTGATTCAGGGCAGCCACATCATCGTGCCGAAGCTGTATGAAGGCGATCACGCGCACATTCTGCAAAACGAAGATCAGCGCATCGTTTTCACCATTCCGTACCTGAACAACCACTTCACCCTGATCGGCACCACCGACCGTGAATACACTGGCGATCCGGCAAAAGTGGCGATTACCGATGCCGAAACCGATTACCTGCTGAAAGTGGTCAACGCACACTTCAAGCAGCAGATCAGCCGCGACGACATCCAGCACAGCTACTCGGGCGTAAGACCACTATGCAACGACGAATCCGACAACCCGTCGGCCGTCACCCGCGATTACACCCTGGCCTTGTCGGCTGGCGGCGAAGAAGCGCCACTGCTGTCGGTGTTCGGCGGCAAGCTGACCACCTACCGCAAACTCGCTGAGTCGGCGATGGCGCAGTTGCTGCCATTTTTCACCCAGATGCGCCCGAGCTGGACGGCCACCGCCACCCTGCCCGGTGGCGAAGACATGACCACGCCACAGGCTCTGTGCGCGCAGATTCGCGACAAGTTCGACTTCGTGCCGACCGAGATCGCCCGTCGCTGGTCCACCACTTACGGCAGCCGCACCTGGCGCATGCTCGAAGGCGTGGAAACCCTGGCCGACATGGGCGAGCACCTCGGCGGCGGACTCTACACCCGTGAAGTCGATTACCTGTGCAGCGAAGAATGGGCGACCACTGCCCACGACATTCTGTGGCGCCGCAGCAAACTCGGTTTGTTCACGACGCCGGCAGAGCAGGAAAAACTGGCGGCTTATCTGGGCAAGGTTGAACAAAACCGCAAGATCGAAGCGGCCTGATCAACGCTTAAACGAAAGCCCCTGAATTGTGAGATTCAGGGGCTTTTTGTTGTGCCAATGAGATCCAGCCCCCCTCACCCCAGCCCTCTCCCCCCAAGGGGGCGAGGGGGAAAGGGAGCAGATCGGGGCTCGCTCAAATACCGCGCTGGGAAAAAGGAGCCGATCGAGGGCTTTTTCAATCCTGAGTTCGACTCGATATTTCAGGTCGGCGTAACTCGCAAGGACCACGCGATCAAGTCCCCTCTCCCTCTGGGAGAGGGCTAGGGTGAGGGGCTTTGGGGCTGGCATCACTGCGCCAAATGCAACAACAGAAAATCGATAAACGCCCGCGACTTGTGCGGCAGATGCGGGGTGTTGGGAAACACCACATTGATCGACTGCGAGGGCAGCGAATACTCCGGCAGCAAGCGCACCAGACGCCCGGTGGCAATGTCATCTGCCACCACCCAGGCAGGCAGAACCGATACGCCCAGTGAAGACAACGTCATCGAGCGAATCGCCGTCGACGAGTTCGATTCGAAGTGGCTGGTGCCACCGACCTCAACGCCCTGCCCTGGCCCATGGCGCAATGTCCACTGAGTCGGCGCCTGCAAATTGCTGTTGGCAATCCACGGCACGCTGTTCAGGTCCAGCGGTTGCCGCACCGGATGTCGGGCGAGGAATTGCTCGGTGGCGACCAGCACGATTTCATAATCGGCCAACTTGCGGCTCTTGAATGCCGAATCCGCCAAGTTACCCAGACGGATCACCAGATCCAGTTTTTCCGCGACCAGATCATTCAATGAAGAGTTAAAGTTGTAGCACAGGCGAATTTCCGGATAACGCTCGGAGAACAGTGGGATCAACGGCAAAATATACTTTTCACCGTATTCACTGGTTGAACTAATCCGTAACTTTCCGGATACCCGATTATTACCTTTCAGGACATTATCAAAGGCATTGTCGATGTCCGCGACAATCCCCTTGAACTCTTCATAAAACTCCTGACCTATTTCGGTCAGCGATATATTGCGGGTGTTGCGGATCAACAGCGTCGCCGACAAAACCTCCTCCAGCGCCTTGACATGCAGGCTGGCCATGGCTTTGCTGATACTCAGGTAGTTTGCAGCTTTGGTATAAGAACCAAAATCCACCACCGCGAGGAACGTCTGAACCCGATTAAGATGAGAGTGCATGGCGCTATGGCTCACTGTTAAATCCTGTCAAACATTGTTTTAAGCATAGTCGTATCGACACTTCAAGTCCATCGCCCCTATGCTGCGCGGCAAAGGGGATTCAACATGAACTATCGCTATAAGATCGCGCTAATCTTTCTGATCGGCTTTTTTATTGACTGTATAAACATATTTATGTCGGCGGTGGCACTGCCGAGTATATCGGCAACTTTACAGGTCAGTACTTCATCGGTGGCGTGGGTCGCCAATGCTTATATTCTTGGCCTGACCCTGATTATTCCGGTCAGCACCTGGCTGGCCGGGCGTTTTGGCAGTCGCGAGATTCTCACCGCTTCGATGCTGGTGTTCACCGGCTCTGTGTGGATGTGCGGCATGGCCGACAGTTTCCACGAACTGGTGATCTGGCGGTTCATTCAGGGCGTCGGTGGCGGGCTGCTGATTCCGGTCGGTCAGGCGCTGACCTTCAATCTGTTTCAGGGCGAGCAACGGGCGAAAATATCCACACTGGTGATGGCCGTCGCGCTGATTGCCCCGGCGATTTCACCGACGGTCGGCGGCATCATTGTCGACAGCAGCTCCTGGCGCTGGGTGTTCTACAGCAACATCCCGTTTTCGTTGATCGCGGCCGGGCTGTCATGGTTCTGGATCAAGGAAAGCAAACCGACCGATCTGCCGCGCCCGGACATCAAAGGCCTGCTACTGGTCAGTGCCGCGCTCGCCAGCCTGCTGATGGGCATGTCGCTGTACGGCGGCGACTACCCGGCGCTGGCCGCGTTGAGCTGTGTCGCGGCGGGTTTGCTGTTCATCGTGCTGTACCTGCGGCACTACCGCCGCTGCAGCAACGCGATCATCGAATTGAGCCTGCTCAAAAGTAAAAAGCTCAGCACCTCGATCTTCATCTATTACGCGATTCCCGGCGTGTTCACCGGGGTCAATCTGATGAGCATTTTCTTCCTGCAGAACACGCTGCACTTCAGCGCCCGGCTGACCGGGATGTTCATGATCCTCTACGCCATCGGCGCGTTCATTGCGATGACGATTTGCGGCCGGGTCTACAACCGGGTCGGCGCGAAACGCCTGTTCACCCTCGGCATGCTGCTGCACAGCGCCGGCATCGCCACGCTGATGCTGGTCAACGCGCCAACGGACCTGTGGGTGATCGTCATCGCTTACAGCTTGATGGGCATCGGCGGTGGCATCGGTGCCAACACCGCGCAAACCACCTCATTGATGGATTTTGCCGGCGGCGATACGCACAAGGCGAGTGTGATCTGGAACATCAATCGGCAGATGTCGTTCAGCCTCGGTGCCGCGTTGTTTCTGATGATTTTCAATGTGCTGCTCAAGCAGTTCGACACCACGCAGGCCTACCACGCGACGTTCGCGATTGCCGCGCTGGTCGGGCTGTTCCCGCTGTTTCAGATGAGTCAATTGAACCCTCCAAAGGAATGCCATGAACAACAACCTGGTTGAACGAGCGCAACACAGTATTCACCACGTGCACGAACTGATTCACCGCGTCTTTACCGACGCCGACGGGGCCGGCGCAGACGCCATCGCGCCGCTGATGGAGGTGTTTGCCGAGCACTTCAGCATGGTCACCACCTCGGCCGCCGTGGTCGGTCGGGCGCAAGTCGAGCAACTGTTCAGCGGCGCCGTCGGTGCCCGCAAAGGTCTGGAGATTCTGATCAGCGACCTGCACACGGTCTGGCACGAAGGTTCGACCGTGGCCCTGCGCTACAAGGAAACCCATCGCCTGAACCAAAGCGAAACCTCGCGTATTTCGCTGGCGATCCTTCGCGTCCAGCACCACGACGTCCAGTGGTTGTACTTGCACGAAACACCGTTGAGCCAGGAAAAACCTGCATGAAATACACCGTCACCCACTGCCGGATGCTCTCGGCGTCGATCAAGGAAGTCACCGTCAGCGGCCCGCCTTCCCTGATCGACATGAGCCACGCCGGGGCACATTTCAAATGGCAGATCCCGGGGCTGGATGACTGTCGTCACTACTCGACGGTGCATGTAAAGGAGGTTGAGGATGGCCAGTTCACCTTCGCCATTCGCCTCTCGCCAGACTCCGTCAGCAGTCAGTACATCCGCACCCTGGCGGTCAATGACAGCGTGGAACTGGAAGGTCCGCTGAACACTTTCAACTACCCGCTCGACGTTGACAGCGGGCGTGATATCGCGATTGCCGGCGGCATCGGCATCACGCCGCTGACCGGCATCCTGCGCCACCTGACTGCGCTGGATCGCCCTGCGCACCTGCATTACTTCGCCAAGAGCGCCGACGACGCGGTCTACGCCCGGCACCTGCAAGAACACCTGCAAGAACGCCTGCAACTGCACCTCTCCGGCAGTCGCCCGGCGATCAGCGAAGTGCTCGCCGATCTGCGCGCCGATGACCGTCTGTATGTCTGCGGCCCGGCAGCGATGCTCAACGCAGTGCTCAGTCACGCCGAAAGCGTTGGCCTGGCGCGTGAACAGATCCATCTGGAAGTGTTCAACGTTGCCCGCGAAACCACCGCGCAAGGCTTCGTCATCGAGGCGGCCGACTCCGGCGTCAGCATCAATGTCGGCCCGCAACAGTCGCTGCTCGAAGCCTTGGAAGCGGCCGGGCTCGACCCGCTGTACGACTGTCGTCGTGGTGAATGCGGCGTTTGCGCGCTGGACGTCCTCGAAGGCGAAGTCGACCACCGCGATTTCATCATGAGCGAACAGGAAGCGGCGTGCAGTGCGCGAATCTACCCCTGCGTCTCCCGCGCCAAAAGCCCGCGCCTGAAACTGGCGATCTGAGAGAGGACACTCCGTTGGACAACTATTTCAATGGCAGAGAAGTGCATAAATCTCTGTTCCTTGATCAGGCGCTTTTCGAACAGGAACAGCAGCGCGTATTCGCCGCGAGCTGGTGCTACCTGGGTCACGACAGCCTGATCCCCGAGACCGGCGACTACTTCACCACCACCCTTGCACAACAGCCGCTGGCCATGGTTCGGCAGAAGAACGGCGCCATCGTCGTGCTGCATAACCGTTGCCCGCACAAAGGCGTGAAAGTGCTGGCCGAAGCGCGCGGCAATGTCGGCCGCTTCATGCGTTGCCCGTACCACGCGTGGACGTTCAAGACGGACGGCGAGCTGCTGAGCATTCCGGTGAAAAAGGAGTACGACGACTGCGACCTGAGCAGTTGTTCCGCGCACAAAGGCATGCGCCCGGTGAACGCGGTGCACAACTATCGCGGCTTCGTCTTTGTCCGCCTGACGGAAGAAGGCATCGGCTTCGAGGAGTTCTTTGGCGAGTCGCTGTCGACACTCGACAACATGGTCATGCGCTCGCCGCAGGGCCAGCTGAAAGTAATCGGCCAGCCATTGCTGCACCGCCATCGCTGCAACTGGAAAATGGTCGTCGACAACCAGACCGACACCTGCCACCCGATGATCGCCCACGAATCTTCGGCCGGCGAAGCCATCCGCCTGTGGCAGGAAACCGGTGATCAGGGCAAGCCACCGATGGCCGTCGAACTGTTCTCGCCGTTCATGGCCTCCTACGAGTTTTTCGCCGGCATGGGCATTCGCGTCTGGCCCAATGGCCACGGGCACACCGGGGTCAGCAATTCGATCCACAAGGCCTACACCGACATCCCCGGTTACTGGGACTTGATGGTGGAAAGCTACGGTGAAGAGCAGGCCCGGGCGATCCTCGACGACACCCGCCACAACACCGTGTATTTCCCCAACCTGATGGTCAAGGGACCGATCCAGACCTTGCGCGTGATCAAACCGCTCAGCGCCCGCGAAACCATCGTCGAGTCGTGGATCTTCGAACTGCAGGGCGCACCCGTGCAGTTGCTGGAAAGGACTGTGCAGTACAACAACCTGATCAACTCGCCGTGTTCGATGGTCGCCCACGACGACGTGGAAATGTACGAACGGGCCATGGAAGGCATGGGCAGCGACGCCAACGAATGGGTCAACGTCGCCCGCCTGTTCAGCCCGAACGAATCCTATGCGCAGACCCAAGTGGTGTCCGGCACCAGCGAAATGGCCATGCGTAATTTCTATAACAGTTGGCAGCACTTGATGCGGGACGACCATGCAACACGATCAATCTAATCACCACGCCATCGCGCAACTGATCGAGACCGAACTGCACTTGCTCGACCAGCAGGATTTCGACGCCTGGCAACAGCTGCTCAGCGATGACTACCACTACTGGATTCCCATGACCCGTGAGCAGGTCAGTCCGTTGCACGAATCATCGCTGGTGTACGAAGACCGTTTTCTGACCACGCTGCGGATCAACCGACTGGCCAATGCGCGCAACTTCTCCCAACAGCCCAAGAGCCGCAGCCTGCACATCGCCCAGCGCCCGCGCATCACGCTCGACGCAGCCTCGTTCAGCGCGTGCGCCAGCTCCAACATGCTCTATTGCGAAGCGCGCGGCGACAACGAATGGCACTACCCGGTGACCGTCGAACATCAACTGATCAACATCGATGGCACGTGGAAGATTCACGGCAAGAAGATCCTGTTGCTCAACCCCGCACGCGCCCTTGAAAGCCTGCAGCTCATTATCTGATCGATCGAGAAGTCTCCCTGTGAAAGCTATTTCCCATGATTCCAGTCAGGCGTCCGCGTGCCTGTCTTTTCCCTACGTCGATCTGCTGTATGACTATGGCCAGTTCCTGCGCAGTGCCGATGAAGCCATTGGTTACCTGCCGGCGGAAACTGCCGAGAAACACATCGGCATCGTCGGCGCTGGCCTCAGCGGGCTGGTCGCCGCTTACGAACTGCTGCGCGCCGGTGCGCGTCGCGTGACGCTGTTTGAAGCGGAACCCGAGCATGTCGGCGGGCGTCTGCTGACGCAGTGTTTTGATGAGGAACAGCCGCAGTTCATCGCGGAAATGGGCGCCATGCGTTTTCCGCCGAGTGAAGTCGGGCTGTTTCATTACCTCAATCGCTTCGGCATCCAGACCACCGAGGCGTTTCCCGACCCGGGCGTGGTCGACACCGAAATCCACTACCGTGGCGAAGCCCATCACTGGGCAGCCATGCAACCACCGCCGGCGCTGTTCAGCACCGTGCACCAAGGCTGGATCGCCTTTCTCAGCGAAGGTGTGACCCTCGATGACGGCACGTGCCTGGCGCCACCGCTGCTGATCACCGAATTGCTCAAGCAGCACAATTACTGCGAAGTGCAGCCCGAGTGGCAACGCTACCTGGACTGCTTCGGTGACAGCTCGTTTTACTCGGCGATGGTGCGCATCTTCACCGGCAAAAAACCGCCGGGCGGCAAACCGTGGCGCAAGCCCGAAGACTTCCACCTGTTCGGCTCGCTGGGCATTGGCTCGGGCGGTTTCCAGTCGGTGTACCGCGCCTCGTTCACCGAGATCCTGCGCCTGGTGGTCAATGCACTGGAGGTCAATCAGCGTCTGGTACCCAACGGTATTTCCTCGCTGGCCGAGCGGATTGCCGACACCGAATTCAACGGTATTCAGGTGCGCGACATGATTTGCCGCACGCGCATCGAGTCGATCAACAAAGGTGCGCACGGCGAGATTCTGCTGGCCGGCAGCAACGGCGAAACCTACGCCTGCGACCGGGTAATCACCACCACCACGACCCGCGCCCTGCAAGTGAACCTCAAGCTCACGCAGAACCAGGCCTTCGTCAATCGCGACGTCGCGCGGGCGATCAACGAAACGCACATGGTCGGCTCATCCAAGCTGTTCATCCTGACCAAGGACAAGTTCTGGCTCAAACATGGCCTGGCGCAAAACATCCAGACCGACACCCTGGTCAAGGGCGTGTATTGCCTCGACTACGCGCCGCACGATCCGGATTCCTGGGGCGTGGTGTTGATCAGTTACACCTGGGAAGACGACTCGCACAAGATGGTTTCGATGACCGACAAGGTGCAGCGCTGCCTGCGTCTGGTCGACGAATTGGCGATGAGCGCACCGGAATTTGCCAGCCATCTGCTGCCGCTGGACGGTGACTACCAGCGCTACGTTCTGGAATACGACTGGCTGACCGACAAGCACGCACTCGGCGCTTTCAAGCTGAATTTCCCCGGCGACGACATCTACTCCGAGCGCCTGTTCTATCAGTTCCGTACCGCACTCGATCCGCAACAGGATACCGGTTTGTACCTGGCCGGTTGCGGCGCCTCGTTCACCGGTGGCTGGGCCGAAGGCGCGATTCAAACCGCACTCAACGGTGCGTGCGCGGTGATCAGCAGCCTGGGCGGCGATCTGCTTGCCGGCAACCCGCTCGACGACTTGCACTCGCAGTACCGCTACTGCTGACCCAGTCCCTTTCCACGCCGAGAATCATCCATGTACAGCCAGCTTTCAATTGAACAGCTCGTCAACGGCTTGCGCAGTGGCCAAAACTGCCCGGACACCTGGCAGCATGCCTTGCGCGAGCGTCATGTGCAGATGCAACACCTGAACAGTTTCATCACCTTCGACCCGTCAGCGTCCAAGGCAAATGCCGCTGGGCGCGACAGCGCACTGTATGGCCTGCCGGTGTCGTTCAAGGACAACATCAACGTCAGCGGCATGCCGACCACAGCCGGTACGCCCGGGCTGGCCGACTATGTGCCGCAAACCGATGCCGGCATCGTCGAGCGCTTTCGGCAATTGGGCGCGCAAATTGTCGGCAAGAACAACATGCACGAATTGTCGTTCGGCGTGACCTCGGCCAACCATTCCCATGGCGCGGTGATCAACCCAGTCAACGAACGCCACAGTGCCGGTGGCAGCAGCGGCGGCTGTGCTGCCGCCGTCGCTGCCGGACTGGTGGCGTGTGCGGTCGGCACCGACACCGGGGGGTCGGTACGGATACCGGCGGCGTTCTGCGGGATTGTCGGGTTTCGCCCCACCACCGGCGTTTATCCGGTCGACGGCATCGTCCCGGTGTCGCAAACCAAAGACACTCCGGGCTTGTTGACCCGCACCGTGGAGGATTGTCAGTTCGTTCACGGGCAATTGACCGGCTGCCTGCATCAGGCAGAAACCCGGCCGTTGCGCATTGGCATTCCCGAGCGGTTTCTCTGGACCGACCTCGCTGACAACGTGCAACGCGCTTGCCGCACGGCCATCGATACCTTGGCCGATCGCGGTGTGATCATCGTGCGGGTCGACGATGCCGTGATTGGCGAGATCAACGAGAGCATTCAGTTTCCGCTACCGATCTACGAGTTCTTCATCGATTTTCCACGGTTCCTGATGAAAGCCGGACGCGGTGAGCAGTTCCTCGACATCCTCGCGCAGATTCGCGATCCGGCGATCAAGAAAATCCTCACCGCCCAACTGGAAAGCCCAGCGATTTCCTACACCGACTACGTGCAGGCATTGATGAGCAAACTGCGTCTGGAGAAGGAATACCGCGCCCTCTTCAGCCGCCATCAACTGGACCTGCTGGCTTACCCGACCGTCACGTGCAGCGCACCGCTGCTCAGCGCTTGCGCGGATGAAAGCAACTTTGAAACGTTCGTGCGCAATACCGACCCGGCGAGCAATCTGGCGGCGCCAAGCATCAGTGTGCCGGTAGCGGCGGCGGGTGCGTTACCGGTGGGCCTGTCGTTCGATGCATTGCCAGAGCAGGACGACTTTCTATTGGCCAATGTGCGGCACCTGAAGCACCTGCTCGACATCGGCTAAACCACGATCCCTGTGGGAGCGAGCCTGCTCGCGAAGGCGTCGTGTCAGTCGACATCAACTTCGTCTGCCACATCGCTATCACGAGCCGGCTCGCCCCTACAGGGGCTCTGCGTCGATGCACCTATAACAATTCAAATTGCGGGCCTTGCCATGCGCGTCACCTCAATATCCTCCGTTCCCGCTGTCGAACGCTCGCCGTCGATCCTTGGCGGCGCCATGATCATCGGCGGCACCATCGTCGGTGCCGGCATGTTTTCGCTGCCGGTGATCATGTCCGGGCTGTGGTTCTACGGCTCGGTTGCCGTGCTGCTGTTTGCCTGGTTCTGCACGTTGCACTCGGGCCTGATGATTCTTGAAGCCAATCTCAATTACCGTGAAGGCGCGAGTTTCGCCACGATCACCGGCGATCTGCTCGGGCGTGGCTGGAGCCGTTTGAATGGTTTGAGCATTGTCTTTGTCCTGTACACCCTGACGTACGCCTACATCTCCGCCAGCGGCTCAGTGCTTCATCACACCGCGCAAACCTTCGGGCTTGAGTTGTCATCGCGCGCGGGCGGTTTGGGGTTCACGCTGCTGGTGGCGTTCATTGTCTGGCTCAGTACCACGGCGGTGAGTCGCATGACCACGCTGGTGTTCGGCGCAAAAATCCTCGCGTTCTTTCTAACCTTTGGCGGTTTGCTCGGCCATGTGCAAAGCACCACGCTGCTCAACCTGAACAGCGGTGACAACCATTACTGGCCTTATCTGCTGGTGACCCTGCCCTTCTGCCTGACTTCGTTCGGTTTTCACGGCAACGTGCCGAGCCTGATGAAGCATTACGGCAAGGACCCGCAGCGGATTCGCGCTTGCCTGGTCGGCGGCACGTTGATCGCTCTGGCGCTGTATCTGGTGTGGATGCTCTGCAGCATGGGCAACATCCCCCGCGACACATTCAAGGACATCGCTCAGCGCGGTGGCAATATCGATGCGCTGATCAGCGCCCTGGGTTCACAGCTCAACAGCGCCAACGTCGATCTGCTGTTGACGTTCTTCTCCAATTTCGCCGTGGCCTGTTCATTTCTCGGGGTGACCCTGGGTTTGTTCGATTACCTGGCCGATGTGCTGGGTTTCGACGACAGCCCCATCGGCCGCCTGCAGACCGCCGCCATCACTTTCGCGCCACCGACGCTCTGCGGATTGCTCTGGCCGGAAGGCTTTCTGCATGCCATCGGTTTTGCCGGATTGGCGGCGACATTGTGGGCGGTGATTACTCCGGCGCTACTGGCTCGGGCTTCGCGCAAACGCTTTGGCAGTCCACGCTATCAGGTGTGGGGGGGGACGCCGATGATCGTGCTGGTGCTGTTTTTCGGGGCGATCTGCGCGGTGTCCCATTTGCTGTTCGTATTTGATTGTCTGCCTGTGTGGCGCTGAGGCTTCTCGTTCGGTTTTCCGAACGCGACCTTACGGTCGATTCGGTTAACCGGATCAGTTACGTTAAAAAATACCGCCACAAAAGTTTAATAACGTTATAAAACAACACGTTATCTATCTGCGACTGGTCTGGCACGAGTCATGCTCTACACTCTCTCGACGAATGCCTGTTGTGCCAACACTTCAGGAGCCGTCAGGCATTCGAAGCACAAAAGGGCCGACAAACTGGCTCCATAAAAAAAACAATGTCGAGGAAAATTTGATGCGCATCGTTCCCCATATCCTGGGCGCAGCCATTGCGGCCGCTCTGATCAGCACGCCAGTTTTCGCCGCCGAACTCACCGGCACCCTGAAGAAAATCAAAGAGTCCGGTGTGATCACCCTGGGCCACCGCGACGCCTCCATCCCGTTTTCCTACATCGCTGACGCTTCCGGCAAGCCGGTTGGCTACTCCCACGATATCCAGCTGGCCATCGTCGAAGCGATCAAGAAAGACCTCGACCTGCCAAACCTGCAAGTCAAATACAATCTGGTGACCTCGCAGACCCGTATCCCGCTGGTGCAGAACGGCACCGTGGACGTCGAGTGTGGCTCCACCACCAACAACGTCGAGCGTCAGCAGCAGGTTGACTTCTCCGTCGGCATCTTCGAAATCGGTACCCGTCTGCTGTCCAAGGCTGACTCCAAGTACAAGGATTTCGACGATCTGAAAGGCAAGAACGTCGTGACCACCGCTGGCACTACCTCCGAGCGCATCCTCAAGGCGATGAACGCCGACAAGCAGATGGGCATGAACGTCATCTCCGCCAAAGACCACGGTGAATCCTTCCAGATGCTGGAATCGGGTCGAGCCGTTGCGTTCATGATGGACGACGCGCTGCTGGCCGGTGAAGCCGCCAAGGCCAAAAAGGCGACTGACTGGGCCGTAACCGGCACTCCACAGTCGTACGAAATCTACGGCTGCATGATGCGCAAAGGCGACGAGCCGTTCAAAAAGGCTGTGGATGACGCCATCAAGGCCACTTACGCTTCGGGCGCGATCAACAAGATCTACGAGAAGTGGTTCATGCAGCCAATTCCGCCAAAAGGCCTGAATCTGAACTTCCCGATGAGCGACGAGCTCAAGGCCCTGATCGCCAATCCGACCGACAAAGCGGCTGACGACAAGAAATCCTGATTTCTGACTAACCTTATCCCCTGAGGAGGCTTCTGCCTTTTCAGGGGATGGTCACTCCCTGCTGGCATTTTCTGGAAACACTCGAACCGGTGGCTGTCGAGCCGATCGCGTGTGCCTGACCGTCAAGGTCAGGGAGGGAACGGAGTTTCCCCAGGCGGGCACTTGTACATCGATCGAATCGAGGGGAGACCCTAATGAATTACAACTGGGACTGGGGCGTGTTCTTCAAGTCCACCGGCGTGGGCAGCGAGACCTATCTCGACTGGTTCATCTCCGGTCTGGGCTGGACCATCGCCATCGCCATCGTGGCCTGGATCATCGCCCTGCTGCTGGGCTCGATACTGGGCGTCATGCGCACCGTGCCGAACCGTATCGTGTCGGGCATCGCGACGTGCTACGTCGAGCTGTTCCGTAACGTGCCGCTGCTGGTTCAGCTGTTCATCTGGTACTTTCTGGTGCCCGACCTGCTGCCGGCGGATCTGCAGGAGTGGTACAAGCAGGACCTCAACCCGACCACTTCCGCTTACCTCAGCGTAGTCGTGTGCCTGGGCCTGTTCACCGCCGCCCGTGTCTGCGAACAAGTGCGCACCGGTATCCAGGCGCTGCCGCGTGGCCAGGAATCCGCCGCCCGCGCCATGGGCTTCAAGCTGCCACAGATCTACTGGAATGTGCTGCTGCCCCAGGCCTACCGCATCATCATTCCGCCGCTTACCTCGGAATTCCTCAACGTCTTCAAGAACTCCTCCGTGGCCTCGCTGATCGGCCTGATGGAGCTGCTCGCGCAAACCAAACAGACTGCCGAGTTCTCGGCCAACCTGTTTGAAGCGTTCACCCTGGCGACCCTGATCTACTTCACCCTGAACATGAGCCTGATGCTACTGATGCGCATGGTCGAGAAGAAAGTCTCCGTGCCCGGCCTGATTTCCGTGGGGGGTAAATAATGGAATTCGATTTCAGTGGCATCGTCCCGGCCATTCCCGGTTTGTGGAACGGCATGGTGATGACCCTCAAGCTGATGGCCATGGGTGTGGTCGGCGGGATCATTCTCGGCACGATCCTCGCGCTCTGCCGGCTGTCGCACAACAAACTGCTGTCGAACATTGCTGGCGCGTACGTTAACTATTTCCGCTCGATCCCGCTGCTGCTGGTAATTACCTGGTTCTATCTGGCAGTGCCATTCGTGCTGCGCTGGATCACCGGCGAAGACACCCCGATCGGCGCGTTCACCTCGTGCATCGTGGCGTTCATGATGTTCGAAGCGGCGTACTTCTGCGAAATCGTTCGGGCCGGCGTACAGTCGATCCCGAAAGGCCAGATGGGCGCGGCACAAGCGCTGGGCATGAGCTACGGCCAGATGATGCGCCTGATCATCCTGCCCCAGGCGTTCCGCAAAATGACCCCGCTGTTACTGCAACAGAGCATCATTCTGTTCCAGGACACTTCGCTGGTTTACACCGTGGGTCTGGTTGACTTCCTTAACGCGTCCCGCGCCAGTGGCGACATCATTGGTCGTTCCAACGAGTTCCTGATCTTCGCCGGTGTCGTCTACTTCATCATCAGCTTTGCCGCCTCGCTGCTGGTCAAGCGTCTGCAAAAAAGGTTTGCCGTATGATCTCTATCAAGAACATCAACAAGTGGTATGGCGACTTCCAGGTGCTGACTGATTGCAGCACCGAGGTCAAAAAAGGCGAAGTGATCGTGGTCTGCGGTCCGTCGGGGTCCGGCAAATCGACCCTGATCAAATGCGTCAACGCGCTCGAGCCGTTCCAGAAGGGCGACATCGTTGTCGATGGCACCTCGATTGCCGACCCGAAGACCAATCTGCCGAAACTGCGCTCGCGCGTCGGTATGGTGTTCCAGCATTTCGAACTGTTCCCGCACCTGACCATCACCGAAAACCTGACCATCGCGCAGATCAAGGTGTTGGGCCGCAGCAAGGAAGAGGCGACCAAGAAAGGTCTGCAACTGCTCGAGCGCGTCGGTTTGTCTGCACACGCCCACAAGCACCCGGGGCAACTGTCCGGTGGTCAGCAACAGCGCGTGGCGATTGCCCGTGCGCTGGCGATGGACCCGATCGTCATGCTGTTCGACGAACCGACTTCGGCGCTCGACCCGGAGATGGTCAACGAAGTGCTCGACGTGATGGTGCAACTGGCCCACGAAGGCATGACCATGATGTGCGTGACCCACGAAATGGGCTTTGCGCGCAAAGTGGCCGACCGCGTGATTTTCATGGACGCCGGCAAGATCATCGAAGACTGCCCGAAAGAGGAGTTCTTCGGCGATATCAGCGCCCGCTCCGAACGCGCGCAGCATTTCCTCGAGAAAATCCTGCAGCACTAAAAGCAACACCGCCTCCCCCTGTAGGAGCTGCCGCAGGCTGCGATCTTTTGACTTTGTTTTTAAAGATCAAAAGATCGCAGCCTGCGGCAGCTCCTACAGGGGATTGGTGAAGTTTGTTGTGGTGGTTGACCCAAGGCAACTGTGATGAAATGCGACCCCAATCTCTATCGCGCCGCGCCGCCATCACTTGCCGTGAAACCCCGTCTGATTCGTCATCTGTTCCTGCCGCCGCTGGTCATCATCCTGATGATCGGTCTGGGTTACGTCGGCTTCTGGACCAGTGAGCATTTTGGCATTCGCAGCCTCAGCGAAAACGGCCAGCGCCAGCTCGAACTGAACGCACGCGCCGTCGAAAGCGAAATCAGCAAATACACCTACCTGCCCAGCCTGCTGGAACTCGAAACGAGTGTGTCGCAGTTGCTGGCTGACCCGACTCCCGAAAACCGGCAAGCGGTCAACGATTACCTTGAAGGCCTGAACCGGCGCAGCCGCAGTCGGGCCATCTACGTGATGGACACCACTGGCCGTGTCATGGCCACCAGCAACTGGCGCGATGTCGACAGTTACCTCGGTGAAGACCTGTCTTTCCGCGCCTATTTCCAAAAAGCCGTACGCGGCGAGCCTGGCCGTTTCTACGGCATCGGCAGTACCAACGGCGAGCCCGGTTATTACCTCGCTCACGGCCTCGAAGAGCACGGCAAGATCATCGGCGTCGCTGTGGTCAAGGTGCGCCTGGAAGCCATGGAAGAACGCTGGCAACGCGCACGTCTCGAAGCCTTTGTCAGCGATGAGAACGGCATCATCATTCTTTCCAGTGATCCGGCACGTCGCCTTAAATCAGTGATTCCGCTGAGTGACGAAATCAAAGAAAAACTCGCGCGCAGCCTGCAGTACTACTGGTTCCCGCTCAACGAGCTGCAACCGCTGGCCCGGGAAACCCTGTCCGAAGGTGTGGAAAAACTCACCTTCCCCGCCAACAGCGAAGTGCGCTCCGACGATGACGACATCAGCTATCTGGCGCAGACCCGGCCACTGACCGACACGCCGTGGAATTTCACCCTGCTCACGCCGTTGCAGGACCTGCGTCGCGAAGCCATCAACCAAGGGGTTCTGGTGGCGGTCGCGTTTGCGCTGGTGGCGTTCCTGTTGATCGCCTGGAACGAGCGGCGCAAGGTCATCGCCACCCGACTTGCCGCCCGCGAAGCCTTGCAGGAAGCCAACAATCAACTGGAGCGTCGGATTACCGAACGCACCACCGACCTGCGCGCCAGCAACGAGCGTCTGAAGAGCCAGATCCGCGAACGCCGTCAGGCCGAAGAGACCCTGCGCCGTGCGCAGGATGAGCTGGTGCAGGCCGGAAAACTCGCTGCCATCGGCCAGATGTCGACCAGCATCGCCCACGAATTGAACCAGCCGCTGGCAGCGATGCGTACGCTGTCGGGCAACACCGTGCGCTTCCTCGAAAGGGGTCAACTGGATGTCGCCAGCACCAATCTGAAAACCATCAACGAGCTGATCGACCGCATGGGCCGGATCACCGCCAGCCTGCGTTCGTTCGCCCGGCGCGGTGACAACCAGGGCCAGGCCAGCCTCGGCAAAGCCGTGGAGGCAGCGCTGCAATTGCTCGGGGCACGCCTGGAGAGTTCGGCGGTCAACATTCACCGCCAGTTCATTGATGTCCAGGTGCAGATCGACCAGACCCGCCTCGAGCAGATTCTGGTCAACCTGATCGGCAACGCCCTCGACGCCATGCAGGCGCAACCCCTGCCCGAGCTGTGGTTGGAGGGCGAAGAGTTCAACGCCAAATATCGTCTGCGCGTGCGTGACAACGGCCATGGCATCGACGCCGAAGCGCGCAAGCATCTGTTCGAACCCTTCTTCACCACCAAGCCCGGCGAACAAGGCCTGGGCCTTGGTCTGACCCTTTCCGCCAGCCTCGCGGCCGCCACCGGCGGGCATCTGGGTGTCGAACACCCCGCCAGCGGTGGCACCACCTTCGTCCTCAGTTTACCGTTGGTAAGCCCTACTCCTGCCGAGCCAATATGAACCACGACCTTAGTGTGCTGATCGTCGAAGACGACCCCCATGTGTTGCTCGGCTGCCAACAGGCGCTGACGCTGGAAGACATCCCCTGTGTCGGCGTTGGCAGCGCCGAAGAAGCGCTGGAGCGTGTCGGCGACAACTTTGCCGGCATCGTCATCAGCGACATTCGCCTGCCGGGCATCGATGGCCTGGAATTGCTGACCCGCCTCAAACAACGCGATCGCAGCTTGCCGGTGGTGTTGATCACCGGCCACGGCGACATTTCCATGGCCGTTGGCGCGATGCAGAAAGGCGCCTATGACTTCATGGAAAAACCGTTCTCGCCGGAGCGTCTGGTCGACGTCGCGCGGCGTGCGCTGGAGCAACGCAGCCTCGCCCGCGAGGTCTCTTCGCTGCGCCGCCAACTGGCCGAACGCGATTCCCTCGAGGGGCGGATCATCGGCCGCTCGCCGGCGATGCAGAATCTGCGCGAACTGATCGCCAACGTCGCCGACACCTCGGCCAACGTATTGATCGAAGGAGAGACCGGTACCGGCAAGGAGCTGGTCGCGCGCTGTTTGCATGATTTCAGTCGTCGCCACAGCAAACAATTCGTCGCACTCAACTGCGGCGGCCTGCCGGAAAACCTTTTCGAAAGCGAGATTTTCGGCCACGAGGCCAATGCCTTCACCGGTGCCGGCAAGCGGCGTATCGGCAAGATCGAACACGCCGACGGCGGCACGCTGTTCCTCGACGAAGTGGAAAGCATGCCGTTGCCGTTGCAGATCAAGCTGCTGCGCGTGTTGCAGGAACGCACCCTCGAACGCCTCGGCTCGAACCAGAGCGTGGCCGTGGATTGCCGGGTCATCGCGGCGACCAAATCCGACCTCGACGAATCGAGCAAGGCCGGTGAGTTCCGCAGCGACCTGTATTACCGTCTCAACGTCGTGACCCTGGAGCTGCCGCCCCTGCGCGAGCGCCGCGAAGACATCCTGCAACTGTTCGAACACTTCACCCAGCAGTCGGCCCTGCGTTTCGACCGCGCGCTGCCGGAGCTGGACAACCAGACCCTGTCGAACCTGATGAGCCACGACTGGCCAGGCAATGTGCGCGAGCTGCGCAACGTCGCCGAGCGTTTTGCCCTCGGCCTGCCAGCGTTCAAAAAATCCGGCGCCAGCAGCGGTGGACAAGGCCTGGCGTTTGCCGAAGCGGTGGAAGCGTTCGAACGCAACCTGCTCAGCGACGCCCTGCAACGCAGCGGCGGCAACCTGACTCAGGCCAGTCTTGAGCTGGGCATGGCCAAGACCACGCTGTTCGACAAAGTAAAAAAATACGGCCTGAGCCATTAAGCGAGAACGATGTGGATCTTTTTTTCAAAGCCTTGCTGGGTGCGGCGGTGGTGCTGATCATCGCCGCGCTGTCGAAGACCAAAAACTACTACATCGCCGGGCTGGTGCCGCTGTTTCCGACGTTTGCATTGATTGCGCATTACATCGTCGGCAAGGGGCGTTCGATTGAAGATCTGAAGACCACGATCGTGTTCGGCATGTGGTCGATCATTCCGTACTTCATCTATCTGGCGACCTTGTATGTGATGGTGGACCGGCTGCGGCTGGAGGCTTCGTTGGCCGTGGCGGCGGTGGCGTGGTTGATGGCTGCTACGGTGTTGGTGACGGTCTGGGTTCGGTTGCACAGCTGACCCTCACCCCAGCCCTCTCCCAGAGGGAGAGGGGGCCGACCGCTGAATATTGAAGATCTCCGCCGACGTGAAAGTGCAGTACCGAATCCATAATCGACTCAATGCATCAGGTCGGCGGATAGCCAAATACAACGCGGTCAGTCCCCTCTCCCTCCGGGAGAGGGTTAGGGTGAGGGGCTTTTGGCTCCTACCGATATCAGCTGACCGTCCCGCCCTTGGACTCCGCCATGATCTGCCGGATCGCGCCAACAAACGTCTCCACCGGCTGTCCACCCGTCACCGCGTACTGCCCGTTGAACACCACGGTCGGCACCGAACTCACCCCGCGCTGCAGCCACAACTGCTCTTCTTCACGCACCTCATCGGCAAACTCGTCCGACGCCAGTACAGCCTCGGCTCGCTGACGATCCAGCCCGACACTTTCAGCAATCTGCACCAGTTGCCGGTGATCGGACGGATTGCCGCCATCGCTGAAATAGGCCTTGAACAGTGCCTCTTTCAAGGCCAACTGCACACCTTCAAGACCGGCCCAGTGCAACAGGCGATGCGCATCGAAGGTGTTGTAGATGCGGCTGTTGCCATCAGTGCGAAAGGCAAACCCCAGCTCGGCGCCACGGGCGCGAATGGCTTCGCGATTCTTCTGCGATTGCTCCGGGGTCGAGCCGTATTTCTCTTGAATGTGCTCGGCAATGTTCTGCCCGTCGGCGGCCATTTTCGGATTCAGTTCGAATGGCTGAAATCGGATCTCGGCCTGCACTTCGTTGCGCAGAATTTCCAGTGCCTGTAACAGGCCATACAAACCGACGACGCACCAAGGGCAGGACACGTCGCTGACAAAGTCGATTTTCAGAGCGGAATTCATCAAACACCTCGCAGGGGAAATCGTGCGGGAAAGTTTGCACGATACACCTGCTCCGGATTTTGTGGTGACCGTAACGGCCCCTTCGCGAGCAGGCTCGCTCCCACAGGGATACGCATTCCAAATGAGGTCGCGAAGGGGCCATACCAACACCGCCCACTTTTGTTTAGAGCAGATTCGCGCCCACCACCGGTTCAATCTGCGCCCAGTGCGAGGTGTCTTCACGATGCGCCTGCAAATACGGCAGCACCGCCGCCAGCAACGGCGCCTTGAACGCCTCCTGAAAACGATGCGCCAGCCCCGGAATGAGCTTCAACTGACTGCCGCGAATATGTGCCGCCAGATGAACCCCGTGCATCACCGGCAACAGCGGATCCGCCGTGCCATGCACCACCAGCGTCGGCACCCGCAATTGATTGAGCAATGCCACCCGGCTCGGCTCGGCAAGGATCGCCATGATCTGCCGCTTCACGCCCTCGGGGTTGAACGCACGGTCATACGACAGCGCAGCCTGATGCAGCAAGGCCTGCCGGTCATCCGCGACCGCCGGGCTACCCAGTGCCGCCAGCAAATCAGCCTGTTGCTCCAGTGCCACCTGACGATTCGGTGCGCCGCGACGCGACAACAACTGAACCAGCGCGGCACTCGGTGCCGGCAATCCTTCGGCGCCCGAAGTGGTCATGATCAAGGTCAGGCTCTCGACCCGCTGCGGGGCCATTGCCGCCATGTGCTGGGCAATCATCCCGCCCATGCTCGCGCCCAGCACGTGGAATTGCTCAACGTGCAGCGCGTCCATCAAGCCCAGCGCATCGTCAGCCATGTCGGTCAAACTGTAGGGCGCCGACACCGGCAGACCGAGCTTGTAGCGCAGTACTTCAAAGGTCAGGTTGGCTTCGGCCGGCGCCTGACGCCAGGTCGACAGACCGACGTCGCGGTTGTCATAGCGAATCACCCGAAAGCCCTGCTGACACAGCGCGACCACCACTTCGTCCGGCCAGTGGATCAACTGTCCGCCCAGGCCCATGACCAGCAACAACGCCGGATCCGACGCGCGACCAATGCTCTGGTAAGCCAGGCTCACCTGCTGCAGATCAACGTGCTCTGTCGGCACATTGACGTCGCAACGCGCCGCCGCCCAGGACGACGGTCCGAAAAAAATCGCGACCAAAACAGCCGCGACCGATAAAAAAGCCTTAACCATGAAAAACACCGAAACGCAGAACCCCAGTAGAGCGCGAGTCTGATGAAGTTTGTTCAAGCGCGCTGCCACACTTCCATGACAGTTTGATGAAGAGTGCCGAGCGGTCATGGACGCTGGTCGCAAAGAATATCTATGTACCGCCATCGCCTTGCGCGATTTCTCTTGAATGACCCGCTCAGGGACGGATTCCCCGCCCCGCCAATGCGAGTCACGCCACCATGCCCGATCGCCTTATTCTGGATGAGCTCCCCGCACCGTCACCGTTGCCAGAGACCGTCGAGCACCTGCCGAAAACGATTGATCACAGTCTGCTGCTGCAGGCCAACCAACGCTGGCGCACCAGCAGTGAGGGTTTGCGCGACTTGTTTGCCGCCAGCCCGGCCCTGCGCGACAGCGTCAATGAACTGCTGCGCCAACAACTGCAACTGGATGGCGAAAAAACCGGACTGCGCTTTGCTGCCACCGATGACCAGCCGGAACATATCGTCAGCCTCACCGATGCCTGTGCCTTTGTCGTTCAACAGCCGACGCTGGAAACCGACCTGGATCAGCGCTGTGACCTCACCGGTATCGGCGCAGATCATCCGTTGTATGCCTTGAAGCCCCTGCAACTCCTGGAAAAACTCAAAGCCCTCGACCCACGCAAAAGTCACGAGACTCGCTGGGCACAGTTCTGGGACGCGCGAGCGCCGCGCACGCCTGTGTCGCGCCGTACCCGAGCCACGCAGCTTTACCGTGCGCATTTCGAAGCCACTGCGCACATGGCTCTCGCTCATCAGACGATTACCGCAGCGCAACTCAAAACGCTGCAACTGATCATTGATTCAGGTGCTGACGCGCTGACGATCGATGGTCAGCCCATTCATACGGAAAAACTGGCGCTGGTGCTGAGCAACGACAGCAAGGTCAAACTCCCCGGTGCATGGGTCGTCAGCGTCGGCGATGTGTCCACAGCGGCACCATTGCTTTATCTGCCCTGCAACGCCACATCGATCCAGGCCTTCAATACACGCGCAGCAATGCAGACGTGGCTGCCCCGTCAGATACCGATCCCCACGGGACTGCCCAAGGAAATACTGCGCGTTGACTACAGCGCAGCGCTCGACCCGATGGTCACCGGGGCAAGCGATCTGTTCGCAGGTCGACACCACGCGCAACTCGATGCGTTGAGCAATACCAACAAAGACACTCCCGGGATCAAAGAGCACGGCGCGCGATCACTGATACATGTCGACCTGATCGATCATCAACGCAGCAGCGCGATCATTGTGGCGGCCCCGCCAAAACCGCTCACGCCCGGCAGTGATAGCGAGATGGAGGACGAATCGCTGTTCGGCAGCCTGTCGGCCGGCATTCCACTGGCCGTGCGACAAGCAGCGCTCAAACGCGAACGCGATGCGCTTGAACGCTTGCAGAGCAACGATGGCGACGGTGCTCGCTATCGGCAATGCAAGGAAGCCCTCAAAACGCTGGAAACCGCTGAGCAAGCCGGCGAGACCGCCGCCTCATCCCTGCTGTACCGCGACAATCCGCTCGACGTCAGCACTTTCAACACGGCGCTCACAGCCCTGCGTCAGGCGCACCGGGATGGCTTGTATGCCGAAGGCAATCTGCAAGCGGCGTTGGGCCAACTCGACAGCGCCGATCACGATCTGCTCAAAGCCGTGCTGGACAACCCTGTTGCCGCCGAACGCGACCCGGACATCACGGCAGCGAGCCTGACCTTGTCACTGACCGAAACCAAGGACGAGATTCGTACGACGCAGAGTGAACGGCTCAAAGGCGTGCTGGTGATCGGACGCCAGGCGATGCTCACGGACCGAGCATCGACGTCCAGTCTGCTGCTCTACTGGCCAGGCACCGGCGGGGGCCTGCAGCGCTTTGCTGATCGCCAGACACTGGAGCGCGAGGTGTTCAGGATTGCGGACCACGCCAGCGATCTGACCCTGCAACTGAGCCCGCTCACCACAGACCCGCTGCATCACTGCCTCAATGAGCTGATAACCGACTTCGATTCAAAAGCCACCCTTCTGCGCGGTCAGCCCGAGCAGGCGGACGCCCTGGAAATTCTGCGCCAAGGCTGTCTCGCCACTGTGCAGGTTCCGCTGCACGACGCCCGAAGCCTGGCCTTTGCTCACCTGCAAGAGCAGGAACGCACCGCCACCCTCGCCGGCCATCGGCCAGGCTGGTTGACCAGACTCAACGAGAATGAGCGTAACGGGCTGAAACACAACATCGAGGCGTATATCGCAGCGATGCGCACAAGCCACGCCCTTATGACGCTCGCGCTGGAACCGCGTGACGACTTCACCCGCCGACACCTGTACGCCCGACTGCGCAAGGATTTTTCCCTTGAAGGCCATTTTTCCATACAAGTCGAGTTGCCCGACTCGACCACCACCGAACAGGTTCCTGAGGCAGGGCCCGGTGGCATTCGCAAAACCACCGTCATTGTCCCTGGCAAGTCCCGCAGCAAAATGTCACTTGAGGACCTGGCCCAGCTGAATATCGATAACGTGCAATCAGTGCTCAATGACTCGCTGTCGCAACGTCTGGTCTTCCTGCGTCTGGAGGTCACCGCGACGCATAAAAAGGATCGCTCCCGCCTGCTCAACGGCATCAACCTGAGGTATCTGCGCAAGGTGCTGCCGGAACTGGATCTGCCCAAGGCGTATGAACAGAAGATCAATGAAGCATTCAGAGGCGCAAGCAGCGAGTCGCTCTTCGTCAAACAGCATCGCCGGGAAAGCCTGATCGAGCCATGGCGGCTGATGCTCAAAATACAAAGCGAGACTGCCCGCCTGCAAAAACATCTCAGCCGTGATGAGTCCGCCTTGCTGAACATCGCCATCGATGCCAGCACCGTAGACGCGTGGCAAGCCAACGGCAAGCGCCTGGTCCTGCTGCCGGTCGCTCTGAAAGCGGGCGGCAAGGATACCCCCGGCGAAGGGCCGGTAACCCTGTCCGGCGTCAGCCTGATCGAAGAACAGATCAGCGGCGTCACTTTGCTGTATCTGCCAGACAGCCAGGACGGGCAGTTTTTCCGCCGCTACGACAATCTTGAAGCGGCGCGCAAAGGGTTGTTCCGGTTGTGCGGGAGTGACAAGTGGATCGAGTATCTGGCGGGCAGGACGTTGCAAGGCAACGTCAGGGCTCATATCAGCCGTATCGGCCAGGCCGTGGAAAAAAACTTCGACGCCATTATTGAAGTGGGCGTGCGCTGGCCGGCAAGTACCTCGCTGGCAGCGCACCTGCTCGATGCTCACATGGGCCGGTTGATCGAAGCCCATCGCGGCACGTCGCGCTCCAACGATGAACTGTTCTTCGAGCGCTATGCCCTGAAAGGTCCGCGCGCTTTCAACTACATAAAAATGGCGCTGGGGATGGTGCCCTTCGTCGGCAGTGTGCTGGCGCTTTATCAGGCCTGGACCGCTGCCAATCAGGCCGTCGCTGCATTTCTGCGTGGCGACGTGGCTGACGGTCTGGTGGAAATCGAGTCGATGTTGCTGTCGTTGGTCGACGCTTTCATGGATTTGCTCCCGGGCGAAGCAGCCGCCTCGACTCTCTCGCGCACGACCCGCGCGTTGACTCGGGCGCGCCAACTTCACGCGGTGGTCCGCAACGTGGCGGCATTGCAGATCAAAACGCAGCGTCACGCCCGGCATGTGCTGGCGCGCTTCAAGGATTACGAATACGAAAAGCCGATTTCCCTGACAGGCACAGAACCCGCCAGCCATGGCCTCTACCGCGGGATCTACCGGCATGCCGACGGTGATTTCATTGAACGTCAGGGTCGCCTCTACCCAGTGGAGCTGAGCCGGGATTCGCGCAGCTGGCGTCTGTCCGGTAACTCGCGAAAAACTTACAAGCAGCCGATCGCACTGGATGAAAACGGGCAATGGGACACCTGGTTCGGCGTCTACGGGGAGCCCCTTGAAAGCGGCTTGGCCGGTGGCGGCAATATTGCCGGGCGTGTCGCCGATACGCTGGATGCTTACTGGCCACCGGCGATTCGGCAGCGCCTGCCGCGCTGGCTGGTGGATCGAAACTTTCGCCGTCACCATCAACTGACCGCCGCCGCTGACGAACTGGCTGATCAACTGCAGGCCCGAGGTGCAAAAAGCGACCTGGTACTGAACGCCTACCGCGCCGCCTCGGTAGCGGAACGCCCCGCCATGTGGCCGGCGGTCGAAGCCGCCTGCGTCGGCGATATCCAATTAGCCCAACAGCGTTACCAGACGTTGACCGAGCTGACTGAGGTGGCCCATCGCAGAAAGCGCAGGGAAGTCGCCGATATGCAAAGCAAGACCGCATGGTTATTGACCGATCGCTATCGGCGGCGCGCAGTTCACGCATCGCACAATGTTCACGCCATGACACTGAAGATCAAGGAGCTCAAGCAGGTACGCGATGCTCTGCCAGACGGCACACTGGCCCGGCGCCTGGAAATCATGGAAGAGATACGTGTCTTGCGTGTCGAGATCGTGAAAAAGCTCGACCATATGGAAGGGTTCAAGGAGCAGGTCAATCAATGGTATGAACGTATGCTTGCCAAAGACCGGCCGAAGATGTCCGCACTCGTCGACAACATCAACGTTCTGCACAGCGATACATCCCTGCTGTACCTGAAAACCTCTCAACGCCTTGAGATCGTCAAGAAAGCCGGCAGCCCCGATGATGCGTCGTGGCTCTATCTGCTGGAACTGGCGGAGCCACTTCGAAATAACATCGACCGTGTCCTGTACAGCCAGTACGACCTGCCGAACATTCTTGGCACGGTCGCCCAACGTAACCGGATTCTTCAGGAGTGCGTCGACGTCTGTGTCGAGTACCGTCGCGAGATGGCCGCCTGGACCGCCAGCTATCCGCAATTCTTTCATCTGGAAGTGGTCGAGCCATTGCTTGAAGGCGTTGACCGACTGGCCGATCGGGCGCGCGCCGGGATCAACAAGCCGCCCGGGCCAAGCGTTGCAGGACAACCGCAACAGCGTGTGTTCATCACGGAAGACAATCAACTGCGCCATGGCGTCGAGCAATGGGACAGTGCGACCCAGACCCGACAATATAAAAGTACCGGGCCTGGTGGCCATGAAGAGATCTGGGAACAAGGCGCCGATGGCAGATTACGCCTGACCAATCCACAAAACATCGCAACCCGTTCGCCCGCCGCGTTAAGTCTGGCCAAACTGCTCACCGAAGCACAGCAGCGTCTGGATAACGTGGCAGCTTACCGCGCCAAAGTGCAGAGCAACGCCGACCGGGACATGCTCCCTGTCAACCTGGAACACATGATGACCAGCCAGGCAGGCGAGCTCAATACCCGCGCCAATCGCATCGCCGCCAAGTCAGCAGAGCAGCCGATCATTCAGCAATTGCGCGATCAGGCCGCTGAGCTGATCGTCGAAGGTCGTGCCCTGCGCACCCAATACTCACTGACCAGTCAGAAGCCCACCGACGGTATGCTTGATGACCTCATCGGACAGAACGCCGTAGTGATCCGCAGACCCCTTGCGATCCGGCGCATCACCGACCATCAGGGGCAACCCGACTACCTGCAGGAATATGAGATCTGGAACATCACGCGCGAACCTGAGCAACTGCTCTGGTACGCACATTTCCATTACCGCTCGGCGACCCGACCTTTGCGCAAATTCGAAAGGGCTCATCTGAAACTGCCAGCGCATCGCCACCTGACTCACGCTGACGACCCGACCCTGCTCGATTCCAGAATCACCGCACAGTCGATTGTTTTGCAGCATTTCGAAGGGATTTGAATCCACACGTGCTACCGCCCGTCGCTACTGTCAGATCTGACAGTAGCGCGGAGAGGTGTTCGCGCAGCCAATGGTTCGACGACGGAACCCACGTTGAGCCGTTGAAACGATCAGGGAATGGCAGGCGACTTCGAGACTGCACGCGTAAAAAGGTGTAATCGTCGACAGCGCTCTCAACTTGAGACAAACTCACCCTCTTTGCGTTAATCACAAGTTTTCCTCATGGAGCCATCGGTGCTTGAAATCCGCCACCTGAAAACCCTGCATGCCTTGCGCGAAGCCGACAGTCTGGTCGATGCCGCCGACCGTTTGCACCTGACGCAGTCAGCGCTGTCGCACCAGTTCAAGGAGCTTGAGGAGCGCTTGGGCATGGCTCTTTTCGTGCGCAAGACCAAACCGGTGCGCTTCACCAGTGCCGGTTTGCGCCTGCTGCAACTGGCCGATGCGACCCTGCCGCTGTTACGCGCCGCTGAACGGGATATCGGTCGGCTGGCCGGTGGCACCGCCGGGCGTTTGCATATGGCCATCGAATGCCACAGCTGCTTTCAGTGGCTGATGCCGACCATCGACCAGTTCCGCGATGCCTGGCCGGAAGTCGAACTCGACCTCGCCTCGGGTTTCGCTTTCGCTCCATTGCCGGCGCTGGCCCGTGGCGATCTGGATCTGGTAGTGACGTCCGATCCACTGGAAATCGCCGGGATCACTTATGTGCCACTGTTCACCTACGAAGCCATGCTCGCCGTGGCCAATCAGCATGCGCTGGCGAGCAAACCGTACATCGTCCCCGAAGACTTGCTGACGGAAACGCTGATCACCTACCCGGTGGAACGCGACCGCCTCGACATCTTCACGCGCTTCCTGGAACCGGCCGACATCGAGCCAGCCCAAGTGCGCACTTCAGAGCTGACAGTGATGATGATGCAACTGGTTGCCAGCGGCCGTGGCGTCTGCGGCATGCCGCACTGGGCGTTGCATGAATACAGCTCGCGCGGTTACGTGAAGGGCAAACGGCTGGGGGAAAAAGGCTTGTTCGCGACGTTGTACGCGGCGATTCGTACCGACATGCTCGATGCGCCGTACATGCGTGATTTTCTGCTGACGGCGAAAGACACGTCGTTCTCGACTCTCGACGGTGTCAGCGCCGTGCGCTGAGTCACTTGTGGGAGCGAGCCTGCTCGCGAAAGCGATGTATCAGACACACAAATAGTGACTGTCAGATTGCCTTCGCGAGCAGGCTCGCTCCCACAGGGATCAGTGGAATATCAGAGTTGACGCCACATATGGATCTTGTCGAAATAGTCCTCGCCCACCCGCACCGCCAGTGGTTCGAGGCCGAACTGGATGAAGCCGCAGCGCTGATAGAGCTTGAATGCCGCGTCATTGCCGGCGGTCACGGTGAGCTGAAGCAGTTTCAGCGCCGGGTGGTTTTGCGCTTCGGCAATGGCCGCCTGCACCAGTTCATGGCCCAGGCCGCGCTGGCGAAAATCCGCTGAAACGTACATGCCGAACAGGGTCGCTTTATGCCGCGCCTTCTCGCGCGGTTCGAAGGCCAGGCCAACGATGCCGGCGAGCGTGCCCCCATCGAAGGCACCGAGAACCACATCGAGCTTGCTGGTCAGGCGCCCTTCCCACCAGCTCAATGGCATCACCGCGCGTTCGCGCACGCTTGAGGTAAAAGCCTGCGGATGGCGGTCATAGGCTTCGAGCATCAGTTCGCGGTAAGCCAGGGCATGACTGGCGTCCAGCCGTTCGATCCACATGCTCACGGCGTCCTGCGCTGCTCAAGCATCAGCCGCACAGCGAGACCGCCGAGGACGAAGCCCATGAAATAACGCTGCAGCGCCAGCCACGTCGGGTTACGCACAAACCACGAAGCGATGCCCGCCGCGAACAGCGCGATCAGCAGATTGACGCAGAAACTGACGCTGATCTGGGTCAGGCCGAGAATGATGCTTTGGGTGAACACCGAGCCGTGTTCAGGGGTGATGAACTGCGGAAATACCGAGAGATAGAACACGGCGATTTTCGGGTTCAGCGCGCTGGTGAGAAAGCCCATGGTGATCAGCTTGCGCGACGAGTCCGCCGGCAATTGCTGCGCTTGGAACGGCGAGCGTGCGCCAGGCTTCACCGCTTGCCAGGCCAGCCACAGCAGGTACAGCGCGCCGGCCCATTTCAGCACTTCGTAGGCCATCGGCACCGCAAGAAACACAGCGGTCAAACCGGCCGCCGCCGCAAACAGATGCACAAAGAACCCCGCCACCACGCCGAGCAACGACGTCACCCCGGCCTTGCGTCCCTGACAGATCGAACGCGAGATCAGGTAGATCATGTTCGGCCCCGGCGTCAGCACCATCAGCAGGGCAGCGGCGGCAAAAATCAGCAGGTCTTGCAGCGGGATCATGGCAAAGTCCTTTGCGTGGATGATCAGGCGATTGCGCTCAGCGAGTTGCGATAAAACGGCAGGATCAGGTCGCGTGTCAATGGCGCCAGAACGACAGCAGGATCAGTGGTCGGATCGACCCAGATCACTTCTTCGATTTCTGCGGCCGGCGTGACTTCAGCGTCGATGGTCAGTTGGAAGATCTCGGCCTGAACGACACACCCCGGCTCGTTGGCTGCAGGCGCCGAGAACTGGCCGAGAAACCTGGCCTGCGCAGGATCGATCTGCAGCCCCAACTCTTCTTCCAGCTCGCGGGCCAGCGCGTGCACCGGCAACTCATGCGCCTCGATCTTGCCGCCCGGTTGCATGAATGCCGTGGTGCCACGCTTGCGCACCAGCAGGGTCTGGCCTTCGGGATTGAGCAACAGCGCGGCGGCTATACGAATCAGGTTTGCAGAAACAAGGGATACAGAAGTCATGGGGCAGCCACCAGCGTGAAAAACCCCGAGGATCCCATGCGAGCGCCGCTGAGGTCACCCCGTAAATCACTCACCCTGAGCCTTGAGCGTGGCTTCAACCTCCTCCGGCACCTTGACGAAAATCGTGTACTTGCCGCCCTCCATGGCTTCGAACGCAATCAGCTTTTCCACCAGCAGCGCGCTGAGCACCTTGCCGGCGTTGAGCAGCAGCATGCCGTTATCGGCATTCAGATTGCGCGCCAGAATCATCCCCGCCGCCAGATCCCGAGTAGACAGCACCTTGACCGACGGATCGGCCAGCGTCACGTCGCTGAGGAACGCCGCGCACACCTGAATGAAGTCTTCGACCAGATCGGGATCGTACAAACGTCCGGCGTACTGGCGCAGGTACAGCAGCGCTTCATCGCTGTTCATCTGCCGCTCAAGGATCAGACCGCGCTGCAACTCGACGAAATCCACCGCCAGTTTCAGCAAGCGTGAACCGAACGGAATGCCCTCGCCCTTGAGCCGGTCGGGAAAACCGCTGCCGTCCCAGCGCTCCTGATGATGCAGGATCAGACGCGCCGCATCCTTCATCGGATCCAGGGTCATGAGCAACGATTCGCTCTGCTTCGGATAACTGCGATAGCGCTCGCGTTCGGTATGGCGCAGCAGATCCGAGGGCGTGGTCATCATCGCGTCGGTCCAGCTCAGTTTGCCAATGTTGTACAGCGCCGCAGCCATGGTCAGATCGCGGCTGGTGGCCTCGTCCAGCCCGTGCTGTTTGCAGTAGCTGCGCACCAGTTCGATGATCTGCCGGTTGGTCTGCTTGGCAGGTGGCAAGCGCAGATTGGCCAGCAGCGAGAACACTTCAGTGCCGGTGACGTAGCTGTGCTTGAGCTCTTCGTACGCCAGATCAAGCATGTCGGCGGTCTGCTGCAGTTCGGCGGTGCGCGCCGCGACATGCTTTTCCAGGGTGCTGTTGAGCAGTTTCAACTGGTCGTTCTGCACCCGGTTCAAGCGTTCCAGACGCTGGCGCTCCTGCTCGGAATGCTGGTGTTCGAGGGACTGGCGCAGAATCAGCAGCAGCTCCTCGTCATTCCACGGCTTGCTGATGTAACGGTGAATCTGCCCGTCATTGATGGCTTTGATGATCGCCGCCGGATCGGCGTAGCCGGTGAGCATGATCCGCGCAGTCGCCGGATAACGCTCACGGACATGCGCCAGTAACGAAGCTCCATCCATGCCCGGCATGCGCGCATCGCTCATCACCAGATTTACCGGCTGCTGCGCGAGAAGCTCCAGCGCCTGGGCGCCGCTGGTGGCCAACAGCAGATCGTAGGGTTGGCCGCGCAACAGGCGACGCAGACTATTGAGGATCGACTCCTCGTCGTCGACCAGCAGCACAGTGGGTCGATGCGCCGGCATCGGCGCGGATGGCTCTTCCATGGCATGGCCTCAAGCAAACAGGGAAATTACGACGCACCGAGCCAACACTGCGCCGGTCCGCGCCTGAGTCCAAGGCTAGATGATTTTCGCCGGCATTCACGCCGATCTTTGTCCGGGGCCGAAAGCGTAGTACCGAGGAGCCGACTATGCTGAAGACAGCGCAAGACACCATCGGCTGATACAAGCAGGCAAATGGCGAGGGAAAAGGATGCCCCGGATGATCACAGCATGCCTCCCCACGGGCGGCGCGGCATGACAGCAGCAACCGTGCACATCAATCGCCGTGTGCTGATCGTTGACGACAGCCCGGCAATCCATGGCGATTTCGCCAAGATTCTCTGTCCGGTCATCCCCGGCGACGATGGTCTGGGCGAAACCGAGAGCCTGCTGTTCGGCACCCCTTCAGTACAGCAATCCCAACATTTCGAACTGGACTCGGCGTTTCAGGGCCGCGAAGCCCTGGAAAAACTCCAGGCCGCACTGGCGCAAAACCGTCCCTACGCCATGGCCTTCATCGACATGCGCATGCCGCCGGGCTGGGATGGCCTGGAGACCATCGAACGGCTGTGGCAGATCGACCCCAAGCTGCAAGTTGCGCTGTGCACGGCCTATTCCGATTATTCCTGGGAGGACATCGACCGACGTCTGGCGCTGAACGATCGGTTGCTGATCCTGAAAAAGCCCTTCGACGCCATCGAGATACGGCAGATGGCCAGCGCCCTCACGGTCAAATGGCAGATGACCGAAGACGCCGAGCTGAAGATGACCCTGCTGGAAGCTGCGGTGCAGGAGCGCACCCGCGAGCTGTCCGATGCCAATATGATCGTGCAGAACAGCCCGACCATTCTTTACCGTTTGCGCGGCGAACCCTCGTTTGCGCTAATGTATATCTCCCACAACATCACCCGTTACGGTCATGTCGCCGCCGATCTGGTGGGGTCGCCCGACTGGGCGCAGGCACTGATTCATCCGGACGATCAGGCGAACGTAGATGCGGCCATGGCCCGGGTGCTGGATCGGCATGCGTCGGGCGCGTCCATCGAATTCCGCATGCGCACCGGCCAGGGCACCTGGCGCTGGGTGGAGAACCGCTACATTCCGGTGCGCGATCAGGACGGCCGCCTGCTGGAAGTCGAAGGCATCATCCTCGACATCACCGAACGCCGCCTGGCCGAGGAAAAACTGGCCTTGCTCGCGCGCTCCGATGGCCTGACGGGCCTGGCCAATCGCGCCACGTTGATCGAACGCCTGCATCAGGCGTTTGCTGCCGCGCGACGGGGCGCCATGCCGTTCGCGGTGTTCTACCTGGACCTCGACCATTTCAAACGGATCAATGACACCCTGGGCCACCCGGTGGGCGATCTGCTGCTGCAGGAGGTCGCCCGGCGTATCAAGTTCGGCGTCCGCGAAAGTGACGTAGTGGCGCGCCTGGGCGGCGATGAATTCGCGATCCTGCAACTGGACGTCAGCGACCCGACCCAATCGGCCACGATGGCTGCCAACATCCGCGACACGCTGCTGGCGCCCTACCACCTGGCCGGTAATGCGTTGCATATTTCGGTGAGCATCGGCATCAGTAGTTACAGCGACCTCAGCCTCGATGCCGACGCGCTGCTCGGGCAGGCCGACATGGCGCTGTACCGCGCCAAGGAAATGGGCCGCAACCAGTACCACTTCCACTCCGAGGAAATCTCCCGGGAAGTGGCCGAACGCATGACCCTCGTCAGCGAATTGATGACCGCCCTCGAGAGCAATGAACTGATGCTGCGGTATGCGCCGGAAATCGATCTGCACAGCGGCCGAATTCTCGGCATGGAGGCGCAAGTCCTCTGGCAGCATCCCCGCCGCGGTCTGCTGGCGGCCGCCGACTTCGTGCCGATTGCGGAGAAAACCGGCGCGATCATTCCGCTCGGACGCTGGGTGCTGGATCACGCCTGCCAGCAGATGCATCTGTGGCGTAACGAAGGCGTCGCGCCGCCGGTGATGGCGATCAAACTCTCGCTGGCGCAACTCAAGAGCGGCCCGGAACTGATCTACAACGTGCTGCGCACCACCGCCCGCTGGGAGCTCGCCCCTTGGGAGCTGCGCTTCGATGTCACCGAGGCCACGCTGGCCCAGACCAAGTGGACGCACAACGATGCGCTGCCGCGCCTGCGTGAACTGGGCGTGGCCATCGCCATCGATGATTTCGGCACCGAATACTCATCGTTCGACTATCTGAAAACCTACCGGGTCAATCACCTCAAACTGGCGCAGAGTTTCGTCGACAGTGCCGCCCACGATGTCGCCGGCGCCAATGCCCTGCGCGCGATCGTCAACTTCGCCCGGGACTTGGGCATCGGCATCATCGCTGAAGGCCAGCCATCGCCGGAGCAGCCGCGCGCGCCCTCTGCCGCAGCCGCGCTGCCCAGTGCCCGGGGCCTGTATTTCAGCGCGGCGGTCAGCGCCGAACAGGCCGGGCATTTGCTCAAGGACAGTTCCCTCCTCGCACCGAAGGAGGACGAGGCATGAAAGCGCCTTTTCCCCAGACCAACCGGCGCATCCTGATCATCGACGACACGCCGGCGATCCACGATGACTTTCGCAAGATCCTTGCGCCACAGGTTTCAGACGCAGCGGATTTGCAGCAACTGGAGCAAACGTTGTTCGGCACTCAGCAGACGCCGCACCTGAGCTTCCAGCTCGACTCCGCCTATCAGGGCCAGGAAGCGCTGGCGCTGGTCAACCGGGCACTGGCCAGTGGCAATCCCTACGCCCTCGCCTTTATCGACATGCGCATGCCGCCCGGCTGGGACGGCCTGGAAACCATTGAGCAACTGTGGCGAGTCGACCCGAATTTGCAAATCGCCTTGTGCACCGCCTACAGCGACTACAGCTGGGAGGCGATGGCCGAACGGCTGGAGTTTGGCGACCAGTTGCTGATCCTGAAAAAGCCGTTCGACAGTCTGGAAATCCGCCAGATGGCCAACGCCCTGACGTGGAAATGGCAACTGGCGCAAGACGCGGCGCTGAAGATGCTCAGCCTTGAGCGAACCATCGAGGCGCGGGTGCACGAACTGCTCAAGGTTTCGCACCTGCTGCAATACGACAGCCTCACTGAACTGCCCAACAGCACCCTGCTCGGTGATCGCCTGAGCCAGGCCATAGCGGTGTGCCGACGGCATGACAAACAACTGGTGGTGATGTTTCTCGGCCTGGATCGCTTCAAGCGCATCAACAATGCGCTGGGCCATCCGGCGGGCGACGAGATGCTCAAACGGGTCGCCCGACAACTGCTGACCTGTGTGCGTGATTCGGACTCGGTGTTTCGCTACGGCTCAGACGAGTTCGTAGTGATCCTCGGCGACATCAACCACCCTCAGCAAACCCACGCCGTCGCGGAAAAACTCCTCACGGCCATTCGCTTGCCGCAGACGATTGCCGGTCACGATGTCAGCGTCACTGCCAGCGTCGGCATCAGCGTCTACCCCGATGACGGCCTCGAAGCCACCGAGCTGATCAAGAAGGCCGAGACCGCGATGCGCAACGTCAAGGAACTGGGGCCTGACAACATCGGCTTCTTTATCGAAGCCATGAACCAGCACGCCCGGGAACAGCACAGCATCGAGTCGGGCATTCGCCGCGCCCTGCAGGAACATGAATTCGTCCTGCACTATCAGCCGAAAATCGACCTGCGCACGGCCGCCGTGGTGGGTGCCGAAGCACTGCTGCGCTGGCAAAAACCCGGGCATGGCTGGATCTATCCGGCGGACTTCATCCCGGTGGCCGAGGACAGTGGCCTGATCGTGCCGTTGAGCAAATGGGTGCTGGCTGAAGCCTGTCGGCAGACCCGTGCCTGGCAACTGGCCGGACTGCCGCCGATCCGCATGTCGGTCAACACTTCACCCATCGATTTTCGCCAGCGTGACTTCGTCGCCGGCATCGAACGCGTACTGCAACAGACTGGTCTGGCGCCCGAATGGCTGGAACTGGAAATCACCGAAGGCGTGCTGATGCAAAACGTCGAAGCGACGATGACAGCACTTAACCGCCTGAAAACGCTAGGCACGCGGCTGGCCATCGACGACTTCGGCACCGGTTATTCCAGCCTGAGCTACCTGCGGCGGTTTCCCATCGATGTGCTGAAGATCGACCAATCGTTCATTCGCAACCTGTGCAACGACCGCAGCGATGCCGCGCTGGTGAGCGCGATCATCAACCTGGGCAAGAGCCTGGGCCTGAACGTCATCGCCGAGGGCATCGAAACCGCCGAACAACTGGCGTTTCTCAAGGCCCACCACTGCGAAGAGGGCCAAGGCTACTTTTTCAGCAAGGCGCTGCCGGCAGACACGTTTGCGCAGTTGCTCGCTGGTACGCAACCCACGCCCTGGGCGATTGAATGATCACTGTAAAAACGGCCTTGAGTCAGGGAGACATTTGCCGATGAGCCTGTTCCACCACGCCATGGCGTTGCTGCTGTGCGGACTCTGCGTCGGCGCCAGTGCCGAGCCACTGGACGAGCCGCTCAAACCGTTGCCCGCAGTGCCGCAACAGGATGCCCGGCGCGTGGAACTCGGTCGACGGTTATTCCACGAGCCACGCTTGTCGATCAACAACACGCTGTCCTGCGCCAGCTGCCACCAACTCGACAAGAACGGGGCCGACAGCCGCGCCTTGTCACTGGGCTTCGACGGTAAACCGGTAGCGGTCAACACACCGACCGTGTTCAACGCGGCCCTCAACTTTCGTCAGTTCTGGGATGGCCGCGTCAAAACGCTGGAGGAACAAAGCAATGTCGTCATCACCAGCCCCCATGAAATGGGCAGCGACTGGCGCACCGTGATCGAACGCATCGGCAACGACCCCGACTATCGTCGTGATTTCGCCGCCACCTACCCGGACGGCGTGACCCAGGCCAATGTCCAGCAGGCGCTGGCCAGTTTTGAACGCACCCTGCTGACGCCCAACTCACGCTTCGATCAATACCTGCTCGGCAACACCGACATCCTCACTCTGGAGGAAAAATACGGTTACCAGCGCTTCAAGGAATACGGCTGCATTGCCTGCCATCAAGGGGTGAACATCGGCGGCAACATGTTCCAGAAGTTCGGTGTGTTCGGCGATTACATTGCCGACCGCGGCAATCCGACCGTGGCCGATCAGGGCCGCTTCAACGTGACTGGCGACGAAGCCGACCGGGCCGTGTTCAAGGTGCCGAGCCTGCGCAATGTCGCGATCACCGCGCCGTACTTTCACGACGGTTCGGCGCTCACCCTCGAAGATGCTGTGGATGTGATGTTCCGGTACCAGTTGGGGCGCTTACCGAGTGAAGAGGACAAAACACTGATCATTCTGTTTCTCACCACCCTCACCGGCCAAGGGAGAGACAAGCCATGATCAACATCTCGCGGCGACGCAGCCTGTTGTTGCTGACCCTGGTCGCCCTGGCGCTGGCCTCGACTCTGCTGTTTCTGTACTTGAAATCCAGCTCTGACCAGAGCATGACGTACACCGAATCACGGGATCTGATCCGGCAGATCAAACAGCAGAACTCGCTGTGGGAAAACGAAATTCTCAAGGCGCGAGTGGCGCTCACCCACAACTACGATCCGCTGGTGTCGCCGATGAACGAAATGAACCGGCTCTGGGCGCGCTTCGAAGCGATCGAGTCCGGGCACGGGCGTAAAGACTCGGCGCAATGGAACGAAGCTCACGAGCGTTTCCTGCAGGCGATGCAGGAAAAGACCCGTCTGGTCGAACAGTTCAAATCGCACAACGCGCTGTTGCGTAACTCCCTGGCTTTTTTACCCACCGCTGAAGACGACATCCAGCAGCAACTGGCGAGCCTGTCGGACTTCGATAAATTGCAGCTGCAAAACATCATCACCGATACCTACGACTTGCTGCTCAGCGCCCTTGAGTTCGCCCAGGTCACCTCCGACGACCGGGCCGCCGACATCGAGGTCGGCCTGAACAAGCTGAAGGTCAATGCACAACGCCTGCCGCCGGCGTTTCAGACCCCGATCAAAATCCTGAGCAGCCATATCTCACTGATTGCTCGCGAACAGCCACTGGTCAACCAGTTGCTCGAAAACATCGAAAACATCCCCGTGGCTGACAGCCTCGACAACATCACCACCATGCTCGATCACGATCAGCAGCGCGCCGATCAGGTCGACCGGCAATACCACTTCTACCTGCTGCTGTTTTCGGTGCTGTTGATGTTGTCGCTGGTGTGGCTGGCCATCCGCCTGATCGGCAGCTTCGCCGAAATCAACCGGGTCAATAATGCGCTTCAAACGGCCAACGATGCGCTGGAACAACGGGTCGAAGAACGCACCCGCGAACTCAAGGACGCCCAGAGCGAACTGCTCGACGCGGCACGTCAGGCCGGCATGGCGGAAATCGCCACCAATGTGCTGCACAACGTCGGCAACGTGCTCAACAGCGTGAACATCTCCAGCGACCTGATCACGCGCAAGCTGCGCAACAGCAAGAGCCAAGGCCTGGGCAAGGCCATGCAACTGATCAATGAACACCCGGATGACCTCGGCGCGTTCCTCAGCGAAGACGCCAAAGGCAAATTGCTCCCCGGTTACCTCAACCAACTGGTGGTCGCGATTGCCCAGGAACAACAGGAAATGCTCGACGAATTGAATCAGATGAACAAAAGCGTCGATCACATCAAGGACATCGTCGCCACCCAGCAATCCTATGCAGGCGCCAACAGCATGACCGAACCGCTGTTCATCAACGAATTGCTCGAAGACGCGTTGCGCATGAACGCCGGTGCCCTGACCCGCCACCATGTCACGGTGGTCCGGGAGTACGCCGAAGTGCCGCAGGTGATGGGCGACAAACACCGATTGCTGCTGATCCTGATCAACCTCATCAGCAACGCCAAATACGCCATGTCCGACCTCAGCAACCGCCCCCGCACCATGACCCTGGCGGTCAGGATCGTCGATAACAATTTCCTTGAGATCAGCGTCAAGGATGACGGCGAAGGCATTGCGCCGGAAAACATGACGCGAATCTTTGCCCACGGTTTCACCACCCGCAAGGAAGGCCACGGCTTCGGCCTGCACAGTTGCGCCCTGGCGGCTATCGAGATGAATGGCCACCTCACCGCGCACAGCGACGGCCCGGGCCAGGGTGCGCTGTTCACCTTGCAGATCCCCCTGATCAGCGTCACGGAGAACGCATGAGCGAGCTGTCGAACCGCCGCATTCTGCTGATCGACGACATGCCGTCGATTCATGAAGACTTTCGCAAGATTCTCGCGCCGCCGGCGGCGCAGTCCGTGGAACTGGACGAGATGGAAGCGGCACTGTTCGGTGCCCAGACACGCCCCCAGCGCCCACTGTTCGAACTCGATTCCGCCTATGGCGGCGAAGAGGGCCTGGGCAAACTGATACAGGCCCTGGCAGAACAACGCCCCTACGCGCTGGCCTTTGTCGACATGCGCATGCCCGACGGCTGGGACGGCGCGAAAACCATCGAGCATCTGTGGCAGCAGGATCCGCAGTTGCAAGTGGTGGTCTGCACCGCCTACTCGGATTATTCCTGGGATGAACTGCTGGAGCGTCTGCAGGCGCATGACCGCTTGCTGATTCTGAAGAAGCCGTTCGACAACATCGAAGTGCAGCAGATGGCCAACACCCTGCTGACCAAATGGCAGATGACCGAACGGGCGTCATTGCAAATGCATCACCTGGAACATCTGGTCGATCAACGCACGGCCCAGTTCAAGCAGGCCAGCGAAGAACTGCAGCGGGAAATCGATGAGCGCAAGCAACTGGAAAGTCAGTTGGTGCAGTCGGAAAAACTTGCCTCACTGGGGCAAATGGCGGCGGGCGTGGCCCATGAAATCAATAACCCGATCGGCTTTATCTCCTCCAACCTCGGCACGCTGGACGGCTACTTCAAACAATTGCTCAGCGTACTCGACGCCTGGCAGACGCTTGGGCCAATGCCAGACAGTGAGTCCGTGGCGCGGCTTGAGCAATTGCGCAAAGACGCCGACCTGGATTTTCTGCTCGAGGACATCCCGGTGCTGATCCGCGAATCCAAGGAAGGCATTGGCCGGGTCGGGCAGATCGTCAAGGACCTGAAGGATTTCTCCCGGGTCGATACCCAGCAGCAATGGCAGTGGGCCAATCTGCAACAAGGCATCGAGTCGACCCTGAACATCGTCGCCAGCGAACTCAAGTACAAGGCCGACCTGATCAAGGAGTACCAGCCCCTGCCGGACATCGAGTGCCTGCCGTCGCAAATCAATCAAGTGATCATGAACCTGGTGGTCAATGCGGCGCAGGCCATGGGCCCCGAGCGCGGCACCATCACCCTGCGCACCGGGCAGCAACAAGACACGGCCTGGGTGGAAGTCGCGGACACCGGCGCGGGGATTGCGCCGGACATCCTGCAGAAAATCTTCGATCCGTTTTTCACCACCAAACCCGTCGGCCAAGGCACCGGGCTGGGCCTGTCCCTGTCCTACGGCATCGTCAAAAAGCACGGTGGCGACATTTCCGTACGCAGCGAACCGGGCGTCGGCACGACCTTTCGCGTCGAATTGCCGATGCGCCAGAACCGGCCCGCTGCCTGAGGGCGCTTCAGGTGGTTTCCTGAAAGTCCATCTCCGGCGGCTGCCGACGGAAACCACCAGTGAGCACCGCCAGGTACACCACGCCGATCGCCAGCCAGCTCAGCCCCAGATACACCGCCAGATGATCAAGGCTGACCATCAGCCACAAGTCCGCCACCAGCCCGATAAACGGGAAAACCAGAAACAGCAGGCACTCGCGCGGACCTTTTTTCTCACCGCCGATCCAGTAATGAAAGATCACCGACAGGTTGACCAGACTGAACGCCAGGAAAGCGCCGAAGTTGATGAACGAAGTCGAGGTGGTCACATCGAGTTTCAGCGCCAGCAACGCCACCACGGCACAGAGCAGGATGCTGTTGACCGGTGTGCCGAAGCGCGCGTGCAAGGTGCCGAAAAATGACTTGGGCAGCACGCCGTCGCGGCCCATGGCGAACAGCAGTCGCGAGCCGCTGGCCTGCGCCGACAGTCCCGAGGCGAACTGGCCGACAATCAGACCGATGAGGAAAATCGACACGAATAGATCGCCGCCGATATTGCGGGCGATTTCATAGGCGGCCGAATCGACACTGTCGAACTGGAACGACGGGTGCGCGATCTGCACGAAATACGAAACACCGACGAAGATCAGTCCGCCGATCAAGGTGATCAACATGATCGCCCTTGGAATGGTGCGGCGTGGGTCGCGGGTCTCTTCGGTCAGGGTGCTGACCGCATCGAAACCGAGGAACGAATAGCAGGCAATCGCCGCGCCGCTCATGATCAGCGGCATCTGCATGTCGCCGTTGAAGAACGGTTTGATCGACCACAACGGCGTGCCCGCATCGCCGCCAATGTAGTGCACGCACAGCGCGACGAAAGCAATCAGCACCAGAAACTGCACCAGCATCAGCAAGGCGTTGATGCCGTTGGCCAGTTTCAGGCCAATGATGTTGATTGCGCTGGTGATGCCGATGAACGCCAGCACCCAGATCCATTGCGGGATCGACGGGAACGCCGAGGCCAGATAAGCCGCGCCGATCAACCAGATCGCCATCGGCAGAAACAGGTAATCGAGCAACACCGCCCAACCGGCGATAAAGCCGAGTTTCGGGCTGATCGCCTTGCGCACGTAGCTGTAAGCGGAACCGGCGACGGGGAACGCGGCGGCCATGCGCCCGTAGCTCATGGCGGTGAAGAACATCGCCACCAGCGCCGCCAGATACGCGGCGGGCACCATGCCAGCGGTGGATTGAGCGAGGATGCCGAAGGTGCCGAGGACAATGATCGGCGTCATGTAGGCGATGCCGAACAGCACCACCGACCCTAATGAAAGGGTGCGTTGCAAACGAGCCATGGGCGACTTACTCCGAATGTTATTGGATTTATGGCAGAGCCGGGTTCGGCGAATGTTTTCGGGTTGGTTTTATTGTTCTGGTGTTGCTTGAGTTTTTTGTTCGACTTGAAATCTCTTCCCCCTCACCCCAGCCCTCCCGAAACGTCGGACCGCCCCCAAGGGGTAGAGGGGGAAAGGGAGCCGATCTCCATGGGTTTCAGATCCTGAGCTCGACTTGAATTCGCAGTTTCAAATCCTGAGTTTGATTCGCAGTTTCAAATCCTCAGTTCGACTCGGTATTGCAGGTCGGCGTACCTCGGATAATCAACTCGGACAGTCCCCTCTCCCCCTGGGAGAGGGCTAGGGTGAGGGCAGCGGTCAACGGCGTGGAATCAACAATTCGCGAACACCATCGCCACGCTCCAGCACCTCCCCCGGCAACTTCAAACGCTGATCATCCAGATAGCGGTAATCCCTGCGCGCAATCTCCAACCGCGCGAAATCCAGTTCAACGCAGAACGTCCCTTCCTCACGCCCGGCCTCGAACAGCAGCGTCCCCAGCGGATCGACCAACGCACTGCCACCGGCAAACATCAAACCGTCATCCCCCGCCTCCACGCGATTGACCATCAACGCAAAGGCCTGATTCTCCTGCGCGCGAGCCATGATCGCGGTGCGGTGCGTCGGCGCGTACGGATCCATATTGCCGTTGGTCACGATCAACAGTTCCGCACCCAGTTGTGCCAAGGCACGGGCCGACTCCGGAAACTCGATGTCGTAGCAAATCAACAGGCCAATACGCACACCGTTCCACTCGCACGTGGCATAGCGGTCGCCGGCCTCGAACACGCCGCGATCCGACGCCCACAGATGGGTCTTGCGATATTTCAGGGCGATGCCTTGAGGGGTGATCAGCAGCGTGGTGTTGTAGAAATGGCCGTTGTCGTTCTCGGCCATGCCGATCACCACGGCGATGTTGCGTTCGCGCGCAGCGGCCAGCACCGCACTGACGGTCGGGCCGTCGACGGATTCGGCGGTTTGCGCCACGGTTTCGGCTGTCGGGAAGCCCATCAGGTGGGTTTCCGGGAACACCATCAATTGCGTATCGGCCGCGCACGCGGCAATCGCCGCCAGGGCGCGTTCGAGGTTGTAGGCCGTGGCATTGTCACGGCCCGCCAGTTGGGCGAGTTCGACTTTCATGGGAATTCCTTGTGCTGAGCGACGGGCGCGGAAAGATTGCCCGGTGGCTGTCTGTGGGCCAGTATGCGCAGCAAGCGAGCGGCCAGGGAATTACGCGGCCGGGGTAACCCGATAGGGGTAGATCGATGACACTTTCGTTTGACGACATCACCTGGCACCGCGCCGTCGGGCAACTGATCGACGCGCTCGACAAGCCGAATTTCTGGGCGCAACTGGTGCGGTTGCTCGACCAGTACGTGCCGTTCGATAGCTGGGTGGCGTTGCTGTTCAGCGCCGATCAACACCCGCAAGTCTTCGCCGAATGCCCCGGCGCAGACGGCAGCCCTGATCCGTTGTTTCAGGATTATCTGCGTGGCCTGTACCTGCTTGACCCGTTCTACATCGCCTGCCGTGAGCAAACGCGCACCGGTTTGTATCGCCTGTCAGAAGTGGCGCCGGAGCATTTCGAACTGACCGAGTATTACCAGCGATACTTTCGTCTGAATGTCGTGGCGGACGAAATCCAGTTCAATTGTCAGCTCGAAGGTGAGCGCACGTTGTGTCTGTCGCTGGGCAGTGAAAAACGTTTCACTGGCGAACAGATCGCCTTGCTGTCATTGATCCAGCCTTGGGTGCTGGGCTTGTTGCGTCAGCGCCTGCCTTATGAAATCAACGAGACCGTGGCCCTCGCCACCGCCCCCGCGCCGACCGATTGGCGGGTGCAACTGGAGGCGTCGGTGCAGCAACTCAAGGGCGCGCAGTTGACCGCCCGGGAACTGGATGTCGGACGTTTGATGCTCAGCGGTTGCTCCAGCAAAGAAATCGCCCGTAAGCTGGAAATCTCCGTAGAAACCGTGAAAGTCCATAAGAAACACATGTACAGCAAGCTGGGGATCAAATCCCAGTCCGAGCTGTTTTCGATATTTCTTCAGGCACAAAACGCCTGATCGTTTGGTGAAGTTGCTTTATGCAGGAGTGAGCCTGCTCGCGATGACGTCGGGTCAGTCAAATCATTCGTAGCTGATATATCGCTATCGCGAGCAGGCTCACTCCTACAAGGGAATGTGTCTATCCCTCAATCTTCGCTGATTATTCCGAGTCCGAACCAAGGAAACCGTATGAGCCTGTCACTCCTGAGCCGCTACGCCTTCTTTGCCGTCTGTGTGATGTTCACCCTCGCCAGCCTGCCGTTCCTCGAACATGACTGGCTATGGCCAATCACCGCCGTCACCGGCGTACTGAGCCTGATCGGTCTGTTCGACCTGCTGCAAAGCCCCCACGCGGTACGGCGCAACTACCCGATCCTCGGCAACATCCGTTACCTGGTCGAAGGCATCCGCCCGGAGATCCGCCAGTATTTGCTGGAGTCCGACAGCGACGCCCTGCCCTTCTCCCGCGCGCAACGTTCGCTGGTCTACTCGCGAGCGAAAAACGAAACCGCCGACAAACCGTTCGGCACGCTGATCGATGTCTATCAATCCGGTTTTGAATTCATCGGCCACTCGATGCGTCCGGCACCGCTGAGCGACCCGAGCAGTTTCCGCGTCACCGTTGGCGGCCCGCAGTGCAGCCAGCCGTACTCGGCGTCGGTGTTCAACATCTCGGCGATGAGCTTCGGTTCGCTCAGCGCCAACGCCATTCGCGCGTTGAACCAAGGCGCGAAACTCGGCAACTTCGCCCACGACACCGGTGAAGGCAGCATCAGCCCCTATCACCGCGAACATGGCGGCGACCTGACTTGGGAACTGGGCAGTGGCTATTTCGGTTGCCGCACCAGCGACGGCCGTTTCGACCCGGAACGCTTCGCCGCCCAAGCGCAGAACCCGCAAGTGCGGATGATCGAAATCAAGATGAGCCAAGGCGCCAAACCCGGCCACGGCGGCATCCTGCCCAAGCACAAAGTCACCAAGGAAATCGCCGAAACCCGTGGCATCCTGATGGGCGAAGATTGCGTCTCGCCGTCACGCCACAGCGCGTTTTCCACGCCGATCGAAATGATGCAGTTCATTCAGCAACTGCGAGAGCTGTCCGGCGGCAAACCGGTCGGTTTCAAGTTCTGCCTCGGCCACCCGTGGGAATTCATGGGCATCGCCAAAGCCATGCTGGAAACCGGCATCCTCCCGGACTTCATCGTCGTCGACGGCAAGGAGGGCGGCACCGGCGCCGCACCGGTGGAATTTACCGACCACATCGGCGTGCCGATGCGCGAAGGCCTGCTGTTTGTGCACAACACCCTGGTCGGTTTAAACCTGCGCGACAAGATCAAACTCGGCGCCAGCGGCAAGATCGTCAGCGCCTTCGACATCGCCAGCGTGCTGGCCATCGGCGCCGACTGGGCCAACTCCGCGCGCGGTTTCATGTTCGCCATCGGCTGCATCCAGTCGCAAAGCTGCCACACCAACAAATGCCCGACCGGCGTAGCGACTCAGGATGCCTTGCGCCAACGTGCGCTGGTGGTGCCGGACAAGGCCCAGCGTGTATTCAACTTCCACCGCAACACCTTGAAGGCGCTGGCGGAAATGCTCGCGGCGGCCGGGCTCGAACATCCATCACAACTGTCAGCCAAGCATCTGGTGCGGCGCATGTCGGCGACCGAGATCAAGTTGTTCTCGCAGTTGCACGTGTTCTTGAAACCGGGGGAATTGCTTACCGGGGAAGTGAATGGCGAGTTTTACTCGCGGATGTGGCAGATGGCGCGGGCGGACAGTTTCGAGCCGCAGGAAGTGGCCGCGGCATAACGACAAAAGCGCCGGTCTGCACCGCAGACTGGCGCGTTCCTCCCGACGAATAATCAGCACTCACCATTGCAACAACCGCCCGTGCGGCGGCTCCTTCATGACGATAAACCCGTAATCGCCGAGCAGATAAATGCGGTAATACAGGCTTTCCACCAGCGCTGGATATTGCAGATAGCCAACGTGCGTGGCATTGCGGCGCTCACGTTCGGCAACCACGTTGGTGATGCCCACCGAAGGCAGGTTTTCCGCGAGCATGTAGTAGTCGACATTGAGCAGATAACGCAAAACCGGCAGTTGCCTGAACGATCCCTCGGCGCTGGCCAGCCAGCGATCGGAGTAGTTGATCGACAGGTATATACGCTTGGCTTCTCGCAGTTCGCGATGGGTGACGATGTCGTGACCGAGGCTGTACAGGGCAGCAGTGGCGAAGGTTTTCTGCATGCTCAACACGCGGCCGTAGGCAAACGACAGCGACAACGTCGCCAGCAGCGGGATGATCAGCAGCAAGGGCAACCAGCGGTTATGCGCCGCCAGCGCCAGACGGCTGAGATAAAACAAACACACCAGAAGCACGCCAAACCCCATCAACGTGCGCGCGCCCTCGTTGAAGTCGCGAAACAACAGCGTGATACCTGGCACCAGTAGCACCAATACAGCAAAAACCGTCAGGCCCAGGATCACATGACTTGCGCGCCGATCCGGACGACCGAGACGGGCCAGCCCCAAGAACGCACAAAGCACCAAAGCGGCAAACACCCAAAGATATCCGCCGTGAAACAACAGCGCGGTTTTTTCCAGCACGCGGCCCATGTTCGTGCCGATCTGCAGGAATGGATGCCCTGCCCCATCGAGCCGTTCTGAATAGCGCCCGGCTGTCATGAACGGATACGCGGTGACGCCATAGATCGCGATGCCCAGACCGAGCTGCGCAAGCTTGCCGCCAAGCAAAAGCCAGACCTCAGTCCACGATACTTGCCGGTGCAACGCCCTGAGCAACTCCACACAACACAAGCCAAGAAAGACGTTGACGCTGATCTGGTACAACCCTGTGCCCAGTGCAATCAGTAACGCCGGTATCAGCCAGCGCTGCACCCGAGTCGCACCGTGAAAGGTGATCGCGTAGATCATCGCGACTAGACTCAACGCCATACTTGGCCCGTCGTACTGATAGGAGAGATTCTGCAGCAGGAACGGGTTGTACCAGAGCGGCAATGGCACCAGACAACAGGCCAGCGTCGGCTCGACAAAGTAGTGAAACGTCAGCCGGGTCAGTGCCAGACTCATCGCCAAGGTGGCGAGCAGCAAAGGCAAAGGGAAGACATCCGGCGCAGCGCCGGTGAACGTCAACACCTGATACAGCCAGTCGGCAAACAGCCGCCCGTAACCGGCCCAGGCATTACCGGCGGCCAGTGCGCGCCAGTTGTCGTCGATGTAAGGAAAGTCGGCGAGGATCAACGGCAGAACATACAACCCGGTCGCCAGCACAAAGAACAGCAGAACCTGGCGACGACCGAGCTCGCGAACGACAAAATCGCTGATCCTCATGGCGGCGCCTCTGTTCACGACTGCGCGGGAAGCGCTGTGTGATAAAGCTTTGAGCGGCCACGGCGGTTTTGTATCGCTGTTTCAGACCAGTGGTCGGGCGGCACCAGCCCCCACAAAAAAGCCCCGATCTCGCGATCGGGGCTTGGCTGTATCAGCGTTTTTTACTTAAGACGCCGAACGCGCAGCACCTTGTGTCACGTTACTTGGTTGCAGCTTGAACACGTAGAACAACACCGTCAGCAGCACTAGGAACGCAGGGCCTACATACAGCGCCACGCGCGTGTCCGGGAAGTACGCCATCAGGCCGACCACCAGCACCAGAAATGCCAGGGCAAAGTACGAACTGACCGGGTACAGCCACATCTTGTACTTGAGGCCGGCACGTTCGCTGGCGCTCAGGCCTTTGCGGAATTTCAGCTGAGCCAGCAGGATCATCACCCAGGTCCAGATCGCGCCGAAGGTGGCAATCGAAGTCACCCAGACGAAGACTTTTTCCGGCACCAGATAGTTGAGCAGCACGCCCAACAGCAAGGCAGCGATCGACAACAACAATGCACGACGCGGCACGCCGTTATTCGACGTCTTGGCAAAACCGGCCGGCGCCTGGCCATTCTGCGCCAGGCTGTAGAGCATGCGCCCGGTGCTGAAGATGCCACCGTTGCACGACGACAGCGCGGCGGTGATTACCACGAAGTTGATGATGCCGGCGGCGGTCTTGATGCCCAGACGCTCGAAGGTCATCACGAACGGACTGCCTTGCGTGCCGATTTCGTTCCACGGGTAGATCGACAGAATCACGAACAACGCGCCGACGTAAAACAGCAGAATCCGCCAGAACACCGAGCCGATCGCATCAGGAATGGTCTTTTGCGGGTTCTTCGCTTCACCGGCGGTCAGGCCGATCATCTCGACACCGAGGTAGGCGAACATGACCATTTGCAGCGACATCAGCACGCCGGTCACGCCGTTGGGCATGAAGCCGCCGTGGGCCCACAAGTTGGAAATCCCCAGCGCCACACCGTCATTACCGAAACCGAAGGCGATGATGCCGACGCCACCGATGACCATGGCGATGATGGTGACGATCTTGATCAGGGCGAACCAGAACTCGAATTCACCGAAGGCTTTGACCGCGATCAGGTTGACCGAGCCCATGCTGATCAGCGCCGCGAGGGCCCAGATCCAGCGCGGCACGTCGGGAAACCAGATGCCCATGTACACGGCCACCGCGGTGATTTCCGCGACGCAGGTCACCAGCCACAGGAACCAGTAGTTCCAGCCCGTGAGGAAGCCCGCCAATGGGCCGAGGTAGTCTTGGGCGTAGCGACTGAACGAGCCGGCGACCGGATTGTGCACGGCCATCTCGCCGAGGGCGCGCATGATCACCAGGATCGCCAGACCACCCAGAATGTACGACAGCATGATCGCCGGACCGGCCATTTCGATGGCCTTGGCGGAACCTAAAAACAGACCGACGCCAATACAGGCACCGAGTGCCATCAGGCGAATATGCCGTTCGCCGAGTTCGCGTTTGAGCGGACCGCCCTGAGCGGTGTCGCCGTGAGGCAGGTGATTGCCAGTTGGCATAGGGGGACAACCTCGTCTTGTTATTGGATATGACCACCGAGTGTCGAAGCGTCGGCCGATAAGCCTTGGCTGCTGTGAAACCGCGCCTGCCTCGTGGGCAGACGCGTCCTGCAAGAGAACCTGCAAGATCAGCGGGGCGTGCAGTATAAAAAGCCTGAGGCAGGATTTTTCACTCTATAAACCACAAGATTCAGCGGGAGTTGTCGCGAGAAGGCCAGCAGACCCGTTGGATCAACTGGCACAAGTAGGAAAACTCGCCACCGAAAATGGCGGCGAGTATTGCACAAGGATGGTGCAGCGTCACATTACCCGGCGCCCACCGTATCAATGATCAGCACCGGTCTGGTCACCACTTTGGTAACTCTGGAATTGGGGTGGACGCCGACCAATGTGTCCGGCCGCGTTATCCAGCCAGGTTTCGCCGAGGAATATTTTACGATTGTTGCAGCGCCTTCGCTGATCTGGAAATGCAACTTCCAGGACCGCGCCGAATGGTCGTACTTCATGAAGGCGAAACCCACCATCCTCGAGTCTACCTGTCCGCTTGCATTCACGCGCAATCCATAGTCCGGATATTCCATGGACGCGCTGAGACCCAAGCCATGTTCATGAGTGGCGAGGCCGTTGTATTGAGCGAGTTCCTTTCCACCCTCGACATGCCGTACCCGCAGGCGACTGGCGTCCAACTGATCGACCACCAACGAACAGCCACCGAAGCCTGGCGTAAATACATGATCGGGCTCGCCCCACTTGGGATGGATCGGGATATCGACATAGCCTCCCTGCGCTGCCCAATAACCCACCACGGCATTCGATGGTTGCGGAAGTTTGCCGAATTTGGGGTCATGAATTTTCAGTGCATTGAATTCAGCCCGGGGCGAATTGACGGGCTGAATGCGTTCCATGACAAAGGCGAAACTCGAACCGCCCTGCTTGTTGACCAGTCGTTTCGTGATCTCGTCGCTGTAGTTGACTCGAACCGGCTGCAACAACCCTGTTGCCACCGTAAACCGGCTCAACTGCGCTGGCGACAACGCTTCATTGATGCTGGTGAGCTGAAACGAATATTGCATCAGGGAAGACTCACCCCAATCGTACGCCAAGTGCTCAACTTCACTTTTAGTGACGGCTTCGATAACGGGCTCCCATAAACCGTTGGGCAGCCGCTCGCGCACAAATGCCGGGTCCGGACGCAGCGGATTGCTTGAGGTGTATACGAGCTGATGGCTGACACTGGCACTTTCATCAACAATCTCGCCAGCCGGGACGTCTGCCGCCCCCGGCGGAAGATCGCCGCCGCGCAGTGAAACTGGCTGCCATTGATCCGGCGCGACTTGCCAGAGTCGGGGACCGTGGGGACGATTGTTCAAAGGATCAACAATCACCACGTCCGTTAAATCAACTTTCAGATTGAAATCATTCCTGATGCCATACACCGCTTCCTTGCCGGTTGCATCGATGTTGCGGATATAGAAGCGCTGGCCATCGGCACTGCGATAAATACCGTGGGCATTGGCTTCAAGTCCACTGAGTTCCGCTGGCTTAAAAGTGAAGCGCTTGAAGTCGTTATTGTCGAATCCGCCCAGTGCGAAGCGGCCAGGCTTGGGCCGGAAATCACCCGGCGAGCCATAAAGACGATTGCTCAGCGGATTGTAGTGATACCACTGCTCGTTTTTCAGCACACCGAGGCCGTCGACACTTAGTCCGTTTATTTTCCAGGCACCGATCAGCGTCGGCCCGTGTTCTTTACGCAACATCTGCACCAATTCGCTGAGGTCCATCGCCTTGCGTAATTTCATGATTTGCTGCAGACCGTGCCTTCCGATGAATTGGAGCCCGTGACCGACAAGCCGGGTAACTCCCACCCCCACGTCGCGCAGAGCGGTCAACGGGTTGAGTTCGGTAATCACCACCGCGCCAATTATTCTCGCAGCCTTGAGTGTCTTGCTGATGGCTGATGCCGTGGAAACGCCTATCCTGGCCAATTTCGCGGCAACACTCGCACCGGCAGTCACGAATCCCAATACATCGAAAAACAGATCCATCGCACCGTCGAAATAGTTGCCTTTGACGAAATTGGTGATCGCCGACTTGAACGGGATCAGGTCGACCACGAAATCAATAACCTTCTGCACCGCTGCGTTTTCCCGGTCTTGCGTAGTCTGGCCACTGGCGGCCTTCAGAATGGCCTCGCTGTCCAGATCGAGATGTTCAACAAAGGCGTGGGCAATCAGCTCGGTCCTCTCGCTCGAGTAACTGGCGGGCACCGAAGTTCTGTTTGCGGTCTGTGGCAGGAGCTTCCCGGCCTTCGACTCGTCAGCCAGCTTGAACGGTTCGATGGTGTACTGGATGCTCGGAACAAAAGCATCGGTGCGTTCCGTCACCTCCTCTGGATCGTAGCTGCGGGTATGAATAACGCCTTGCTTGAGATCGATCTCATAAAGCTTCGACTCATGGCCCAGATCAACTTTCACTCGCAGGGTGCCATGTGTGGATGTCAGGTTTTTGCCGAAAAAGCCCATACTCAAACGGTAAGTCTTGTATTGGTAAAAAGAGACTTGGCCGTATTCGAGATTTTTCCTGTCCTCCAGAGGCAACTCGGCGAGCAGATGTTTAACCAGCAGCCGGGAACCTTGCTTGATGTTACTGACGGCACTCTCGAATTGAGTCTGGAAGGCGTCGACTACACCGAGTTCCAGCGGCGCATTGATCTGGTCAAGCAGCGGCTGCAAGCGAGGATCGCGGGTCGTCCATTGATAGTAGGGAGGGCCTCCCATCATGGCGATGTCGAGCAGCGAATATCGACCGTTCAGGGTCGGGTACAAGAAGGCACCGTCAACAGCGGCCACAGTGGGCTGTTGCAGCAGCCGCTCTTCAAAAGGAATGTCGCCTTTGAATTTTTGCTTGAGTCTGTGCTTCGCGATGGCTTTGCGGCTCGGAAGTTCGCTGTTCAACAGGATCGAAGCATTGAGGCGGTCAGCGAGTTGCCGGTTGTAGTGTGTCTTGACGTTTTCCAACTCGTCCTGGGGGTAATGTTCATCATTATTCTTCTGCAATACGCCGCTGACCACGCCCCAATCTGCCAGGGCGGCGGCATTGACTTGCGGCGCAACTTGCGAGTCGATCCGCGCAGCGCTTTCTGCACTGGCCATGACTTGGGCAAACGTCATATACGCCACTTTTCCGGGTGTGTGAGCCTCAATCGTTCGCGCAGCGACTCTCAGGTTGAACCATGCCGTCGTGCCGTATTTCAAACTGGCAGGCAACTGCTTGACGAGAAACTCGGGCGCCTTGCGAAGCAGCAACAGTGCCGCCGTCAATCCAGCCAGTTTCCGGCTACTAAGACGTTCCTTGATCAGGTAATCAGTCAGATTGCCAAAAACCGCCGAAACAGGTCTGCCCCAAAGTTTCTCCCCGGCCAGGTCGAAACCGGCAACTTTGCGAGGCGACGGTTGATCAATATCCCCCTCATGCAGGCTCAAATGGATGCCAGCCATTGCGTATTCCCTGGCGCTGACATCCGTGGCGATTCCGTTCAAGCGGGTCTGGATCGCCTGCCCCAGCGCCTGCCCGCGAGGACTGGTAATAAGGCGAGCCAATGCCGAGTGCGGATCACTCAGTGCCGCATTTGAAAGCGGCTCGTCAGCGTCCAGGTAGTCCAGTACTCCGGCACCGGGTATCGACACAATATCGAGGCTGTCCAGATAAACACTCGTGGCGTGCAAGGCCTCTTTTTGCTGCGCGACCGTCAGTGGAATCGGCCAGGATAATGCTCCGGCAAAGTCAGCAAACGGATGGACAGTGACTTTTTCGACTTGCAGAAAAGTTGCGATTTTTTCCAGCTGATCATTTTCGGATAACGATACTTCAGCAACAACGTCTACATTGGATTCAGACATCTGTTGTTCCTTGACGGGATTAATAGAATCCAAAGTAGATAATGAATTCGGCAGAACATAAACCGAAGAACCATTACCGATATAGCGCGCCAACACCGACAGACAACAATTTAATCAACAACCATGAAAAAACTGTTACTTAGTGAATGTCACAGAACATTATAAACAACAGACACCGACCGCCATAACTTGGCGCACAGCAAAGACAGACATTCATTTGACCCGCCCAGACGCGCATCCAAAAATGCTTCTTAACATAACAAATGAGAATCTTGAGATTACTGTTACAACAAAAAAAATCGCTTCCTGAAACAATATCTACATGATTGAACGATGTAGGTATTGCTGCAGGCAGCGATCTTTGTTGATGGTCTTGAACGCTTGAAACCTTACAGCACCGAACGCGCGGCACTTTGCGGCAGATTATTCGGCTGCAGCTTGAACACGTAGAACAACACGGTCAGCAGGACCAGAAACGCCAGCGCAAAGTACGAGCTGACCGGGCACAGCCACATCTTGTACTTGAGACCGGCAAAAAGCCTGAGGCGGGAGTTGTCGCGAGAAGGCCAGCAAACCCGTTGGATCAACTGGCACCAGTAGGAAAACTCGCCACTGAAAACAGCGGCGAGTATTTCACAAAAAGAGCAAGCCGTTCTGCTTCGCCCTGCTTTTTACCGCTCTCGGTAACGCGTTACCGGCGCTTCCGCGCCCCCCGTACGGACGAGGTTCGAGGAGTTGCCCCTTCAGGGCGGATCACACGCTCAGGGGCATGGCGGAAAATTTCTCGAGAGTGTCACGGACGTCGGTCAATTCGACATCGCCAGGCCGGAACTCGTTGACAGCATAATCAGCGCCGCCGCGTTTTTTTCCATAGGTCTTGAAGGTGCTCGCCAAGGACCCGTTCCCGAACGCTTTAGACAAACCTTGCTGTAAGGTTTGTCTGGTTTCAAATATCGCCATGCCAGAGTTAGGGTCGAAAAAAAACCATTCCTGCTTGCCGCCTGTGAATCGGGTGCCGGCGACCATTCCGTGACTTTTAGTACCGATCATGAGGATTTTTGAATCACGAGAAGCGACGAGTTCATCAATGATGTTCTGGGCATCCATTTTTTTAGGCGCCCCACCTGTATGAAACGAATACTTGGGACCCAGTCTCTGTTGACTCTTTTCCAGAGCGGAAATAAATCGCGCCGCTTGCGGATGAGTTTGCTTCTCGGCGGCCTTCAAGACATTGCTCAAAAGAGTGCCTTCTCGCCGATGAAGATAGGCATACGCCATGGCGTATGACAGGGCGGCGCATCTGCCATTGGAAGCCATATCGACCCGTGCCAGAAAATAACACTGCGAGAACGGCTCCACTGTTACGCCTTTGGGCATGTCCTGACGGAGAAGATTTGTATAAAACGTGGCGTCGTCAAACAGGCTGTCTTCTATCTCCCTTACCAGAGCCCCCATTTCTTCAGGGCGGCGGCCGGGTTGGGCCGCCAACTCGACCAATTGCTGCGTGTCCATTCGGAAGCTGTAATCAGTGATGGCCTCCAGAATATCCAGCCCGTCGTCATAAGCTTTTCTAAAGGCTGGAAAGTTGAGTGGCGTGCGGGCAGCCGCGATATTGGCGCTAAAACCCGCATAGCGATCGGCATAGCCGGCATCCACTCCAGAAAGGCTGCCCAAACGGCCTTGTCTGGGCTGAAAGTTGCCAGGGGCGCCATAGATCCTGTTGTTTACAGGATTGTAGGGATACCACTGATCATTCTTCAAAACGCCTATCCCAGCAATATTCTGCTCGCCTACCTTCCAAGTACCAGGCAATGCAGTCCCGTGTTGTTTTCCCACCGCCTGCAACAGCTCGTAGCTACCCGCAGCCCCGCCGCGCAATCTGGCGATATTTCCCAGGCCGCGGTTCGCAAGGAACTTGACTCCGTTGCCTGCGAGCCGCGCGCCTCCCGTTGCGAGACCGTGCAACCCGCTGAACGGATTGAGTTCGCCGATAACCAGTGCGCCGATGATTTTCGCGGCCTTGAGCGCCTTGCTGAGTGCCGATGCCGTCCTGGCGCCCAATTGTGCCAACTTTGCCGTGGCACTCACGCCAGCGGTAACGAATCCCAACACGTCGAGAAACAGGTCAATTGCACCGTCCAGGTATTTGCCGTCGATAAAATTGCTGATGGCCGATTTGAAGGGAATCAGATTAAGCAGAAACTTCACACTCCTCTCCAGCACCTCCACTTCCTGATCCCACGTGGTCAGGCCTTCAGCGGCTTTGAGAATATCTTCACTGTCGTAATCAAGATGTTCGACAAAGGCATCGGCAATGATGCGGGTTCTCTCGCTGGAATAACTGTCGGGAACGGGAAATGTCCATGACGGGGAGGGTCTTCGCTTGAGTTTTTTGGCGATGTCCCTGTCAGCAAGATAGAACGGCCTCACACCATACGAAACGCTGGGGATATGCACGCTGACCCTGTCTGTCTGTGTGACGGGATCAACGTCTTTTTTGGTGATTGAGCCCGCTTTCAGATCGATGTAATACACCGAGACTTTTTTATCGATGCCCTGCTCCACTCTCAGGGTCAAATTTTGATTGCCGACACGCACAAACTTGTCATGAAACTGCAAACCGGCTTTGATGGTCTTGTCCTGATAAAAATCGATCTTGCCGTATTCAATGTTCTCTCGGTCTTCCAGCGGTAACTCGGAAATCAGATGGCGTATGGTTAACCGGGTACCTTCCTTGAGGTGATTGAGCGTCGCTTCAAACTCACGGTTGAAGATCCTTCGTACACGCAGATCCAGTTCGTTGATGTCGTGAATACGGAAGTTAACGAGTGAGTGGCTGGTTTTCCACTTGTACGTCCCGTCCATCATTGCAACGTCCAGCAACGTGTGCATCCCGACCGGCCCCTGGATTGCACTGGGTACCGGGGAGAGTGCGCCGACTATTTTCGCCCCCACCGAGCGGTCCCATTCAAGGACGTGTTCTTCAATCGGATAGTTCTCGCCAAACTCTTTCTTAAGGCCGGCCCGAGCTATTTCCTTGCGACTCGGGAACACACTGCTCAACAAAATTGGCGTGTTGAGCCGGTCGGCCAAGGCCTCATTGAAACGTGTTTTGAGTACATCCAGTTCAGCCGGGGTGTAATGTCCATCGTTTTTCCTTTCCACCAGCCCGTGGACAACGCCCCAATCAATCAGCGTAACGGTCTGCGCGTACTGAGTAACGGCCGGCTCGATCAACGCTGCACTTTCGGCGCAGACCATGACCTGTGCGAACTTCATCTTTGCAACCTTGCCCGGCGATTCAGCTTCGATGGTCGCAGCGGCAACGGACAGGTTGAACCATGCCGGCCCACCGTATTTAACTGCGGTCGGCAGGTCTTTGATCAGAAATAATGGAGCATGCCTGGCCAGCAACAAGTAAGCGCCCAACCCAGCCATTTCGGAGTTGCAGACACGGTCTTTGATCAGGTGTTCGCGCAGTTTGTTGAATACTGCTGCAACCGGTTCCCCCCAATGTTGCTTACTGTCCAGATCGAACCCGGCGACATTATTGCGTTGATGGTTTTCAATCGACTGCGGATCAAGGTCAAGTTGAAGTGCGGCCAGCGCGTAGTCGTTGACGCTTACATCCGAGGCAAAACCTTTCAAGTGAGTTTGCACTGCCAGCCCCAATGCCTGACCGCGAGTTCCGGCAATCAGGGTTTCCAGTGCCCTGGCTGGATCGCGCAAGGCGTCGGCGGCGAGCGGTTGCTCTATGTTCATTAGTTCCAGCAGCCCTTGATCCGGCTGCGGCGTGTCATCAAGACCGGCGATAAAAAGCCGAACGGCTTCCAACACCTGTTTCTTCTGCTCGACACTTAAAGGAATTTGCCAGGATAAAGCGCCGGCAAAATCTGCCAGTGCGCAAGGCAAAACCTTTTCGGCTTCACGCTTTATGGAATCAATATTATTTGTATCACTGTCAGTTACCGAAACAAAATTCGAAGTAGAACTTTCAAACTCAGACATACACTTTTCCTTCAGGATTAAAACAAGGAAAAAGTAAACCTCCAAAACACTAAAAGAAAAAGCCGACAACCATTACCAATTAAGTGTTTTACCAACTGTATGTAAAATCCAACCAACGATTCCTTCTAACAAACAATGCGCAATCACACTCAACATCATGAAAACAAATCATTCGAAGAAAAAAGAACAGCCGGAAAACACAAGTCGATAAAAGCCTTATCAAGTTTTGTTCCCGCTCTCTTCGCTCGCTGTAAAACATATACAGGCAGTCATGCTTTTTAGCCGTCAGGAGCCTGTCAAAACGATCAGACCAGCCACCCCGGCAACCGAAGTTCGAGCGAACCGCGTGATCGTGTGGCGGGGGACGATCACGTGGTGGAAACCGAAAAGCCCCGGCCACTCATCGAGTGGTCGAGACGGCTCAGTGCTTCGAGGCGCATCCCGCTCACAATTCCCTCGCCCCTCGCCAACCACCGTCTAAGCTTCAGACAAGTCCGATCAATCTGCGTGAATGGATCAATCGACTATGGGCGCTTTGTGGCAAACCGATTCGAGTAAAGCCGTGGTTCCGACTGACCGTGTGGATGAAGCGCCTGTCCCTGAAAAACCCCGCCGCAACCGGCATGGGTGGAAGGCTTTCTGGTTGTTGCTGGTGATTATCGCGATTGTCGTGGGACTGGCCGCGTCCAAGGAAATGCGCACCTCGCGCTTCCAGTCGCGCGAGCTCAGCCAGTACGCCGCGTCGCTGACTTACCATCTCGAACCCGGCCCCAGCGAAGCGATTCGCTATCCGGGCAATGGGCCATTCGATCTGCGCCTGGGCTACAGCTCGCTGGATGAATTTCTGCCACGCCTGCTCAAACGCAATTACGTCATCACCGAGCAGACGCGTTTTTCCCCGGCGCTGCTCAGCTACACCGACAAAGGCCTGTTCGTGCCGTATTCGGAAAAGATCCAGGCCGGGCTGTCGATCACTGATTGCCGGGCTGCGCCGCTGTACAAGTACAACTACCCGCAGCAGCTGTATTCAAGCTTCGAATCCATCCCGCCAGTGGTGGTCAGCAGCCTGTTGTTTATCGAAAACCGCTTCCTGCTCGACCCGAAACAGCCGCTGGCCAACCCGGCAGTGGACTGGCCGCGCTTCGGCATGGCCGCCTGGTCGCAAGTGGCGAAACTGCTGCGATTGCCGGGCCAATCGGCAGGCGGCAGTACGCTGGCGACGCAATTGGAAAAGTACCGGCACTCACCGGATGGCCTGACAGTCTCCGGTGCCGAAAAGCTGCGGCAGATGATGTCCGCCAGCGTGCGCGCCTATCAGCCCGGCCCGCAAACTCTGGGGGCACGGCAGAACATCGTGCGCGATTACCTCAACAGCGTGCCGCTCTCGGCGGTGCCGGGGCATGGTGAAGTGCATGGCATGGCGGAGGGGTTGCGCGTCTGGTACGGCAGTGATTTCAACCAGGCCAATGCACAGCTGAACAGTCCGGCCACGGATCCGAAAACCATGGCGGCCAAAGGCTTGGTCCTGCGTGAAATGCTTTCGTTGATGATCGCCCAGCGTCGCCCTTCGCATTACCTGACCAAGGGCCGCGAGGAACTCGCCAACCTCACCGACAGCCACTTGCGCCTGCTCAAGCAGAACGCGGTGATCGACAGCGCGTTGGCCGATGCCGCCCTCGCCAGCAAGGTCACCTACCGCGACTGGCAGACCCAGCCGACCATGCAACCGATCGAAACCAACAAAGGCATCAGCGTCGCCCGCAGTCGTCTGGCGAGCATGCTCAACCGGCCACTGTACGATCTCGATCGCCTGGATCTGTCCGCCACCAGCACGCTGCAAGGCGACCTGCAAACCCAGGCCACCGCCTACCTGAAAAAACTCGCCGACCCGGCCTACGCCGCCGAAATCGGCCTGCTCGGTGAACGCTTGCTGACGCCGACCAGCACCACCCAAGTGCGCTACAGCTTCACCCTCTTCGAGCTGACCCCGGACGGTTCCCGCGTGCGGGTACAGACCGACAGCACCGACCAGCCGTTCGACATCAACGAAGGCAGCAAACTCGAACTCGGCTCAACGGCGAAAATGCGCGTGCTCACCACTTACCTGCAAATCATCGCCGAACTCCACGACAAGTACGGCGCAATGGGCGTGCCGGAACTGAAGAAAGTCGAAGTCCCCGATCAGGACCGCTTGAGCCAGTGGGTCATCGACTACCTGATCCAGAACAAAGACCACGACCTTTCAAAGATGCTCGGCGCAGCCCTCGACCGCAAATACTCGGCCAGCCCCGGCGAGGCGTTTTTCACCGGCGGCGGCCTGCACACGTTCCATAACTTTCGCAAGGAAGACAACGGCCGCCTGCCGACCTTGCGCGATTCCCTGCGCGAGTCGATCAACCTGCCGTTCATTCGGCTGATGCGCGACGTGGTGCGTTATGTCACTTATTCGGGGCCCAACAGCAGTGCCGAGTTGCTCAAGGATGATCGTGACCCGCGCCGGCAGGAATACCTGGCGAGCTTCGCCGACCGCGAAGGCACCTCGTTCCAGCTCAAGTTCTGGAAAAAGTACAAAAACAAAGACACTCAAGCGCGCCTCGACACCTTTCTCGACAGCATGCGCCCGACGCCGATTCGCATGGCCGCCGTGCATCGTTACTTGCTGCCGGAGGCGAGTCAGGAAGACTTCAATACCTTCGTGCGCTCACACCTCAAAGGCGCCAAGCTCAGCGAAAAACTCACCGATGATCGCCTGATCCGCCTCTACGATTCCTATGGCCCCGGCAGTTACGATTTGCCCGATCAAGGCTTCATCGCCAAGGTGCATCCGCTGGACCTGTGGATGATGGGCTACCTGTTGAACCACCCGGACGCGACCTTCAGCGAGATCGTCAAGGCCAGCCATTTCGAACGTCAGGAAGTCTATAGCTGGCTGTTCAAGAGCAAGCACAAGGGCGCTCGTGACAGCCGTATTCGCACCATGCTCGAGATCGAAGCGTTCCTGGAAATTCACCAGCGCTGGCAGAAAGTCGGCTACCCGTTCGACCACCTGGTGCCTTCGCTGGCCACCGCCATTGGCAGTTCCGGTGACCGCCCGGCCGCACTGGCCGAGCTGATCGGCACCATCCTCAATGACGGCGTGCGCATGCCAACCCTGCGCATCGACAGCCTGCATTTCGCCGCCGGCACACCCTACGAAACGCAACTGGTCAATGACCCGCATGTCGGCAAACGGGTGATGCCGTCCGAAGTCGCCACGGCCATGCGCGAGGCGCTGTCGCAAGTGGTCGACGCCGGTACGGCAAAACGTGTTTCCGGCAGTTTCAAACTGGCTGATGGCAGCCCACTGGCCATGGGTGGCAAAACGGGGACCGGTGACAACCGCATCGAAGCCATCGGTTCGGGCGGGCGCATCCTCAGTTCGAAGTCGATCAACCGCACGGCGACGTTCGTGTTCTACATCGGCGATCACCATTTCGGCACCCTCACCGCGTTCGTCCCGGGGCGCTCGGCGGAGAACTTCAAGTTCACCTCGGCCCTGCCAGTGCAGGTGCTCAAGGGCATGGCGCCGATTCTGACGCCGTATCTGCAACCGGGCAGCGACTCGCAATGCACGCCAACGAAAACCGCCAGCGTGGCGATGCTCGAAGCGCCGCGCCCTACAGCGAGGTAACAAATCGTGTCGGTTTTTTCTGCATCAGAGTGACGAATTTTCGATTCGGCGGGTGGTATTCATGTATTTTTCAGATTCGAATTTTCGTCGGGTTGGTGCTGCGCAACGCCGTTTGCCTCCCGATCTTTGAACTTTTGTTTTGCCCTGCCCTGAGTAGGCTGATCACTCCTCAACAATCAAGGATGATTGGCCATGTCTCTCTCTCCCCAGCCTGCGGAAAACACGGACAAAGGACGGCACTACGAATTCATCAAATCCGCCGTCGACGACAATTTCAAGACCGCTACCGTCAGCCGGGGCCTCGCCCTGGCAGCCTCGCCACTGAAGAATGAAGCCTGGTACACCACCGCGCCCGCCGCCTATCTGAACAAACTCGCCGACGCCAACCTCAAGGCCTGGGGTTCGCAGAACCAGGTTGACCACCTGCTGGCGAAAACCGATCTGTACGCTTTCGCCGAACCGCTGCTCAAGGCAAAAATCAAAGAACGTCACGGCATCGAGCCGGACGTCAAAAGCACCTTTCTACGCCTGTACCTGCCGAAAGAAAAACCGTGGTACGCCATCGATTTCTCCGCAGGTGTCGTGACCCGCACCGTCTCCTTGCTGGACGCCGCCCTGCACAACTTCGCCAACAGCGAAACGGTCGGTCCTGGCTCGGACTACATCAGCCAACCCGATGAACGCGGTCTGTTCGATGTCGTGCCGATCAAAAGCGCCATGCCCATCAGCCAGTTCCAGACGCTGTGCCGCGACCTGGATATCGGCGCCCAGTATAAAAAGCATCTGGAAAGCTACCTGCTACCGGGTGAACCGCTGGCTGAAGGCGTGCTGCAACACAAGGTGAACGAGAGTCAGAAAGACGCCCTCGCCGTCGCGGCGCACCTGGCACTGATCAAGGACGATATCCAGTACGACGCCTACAAAATGCTGCTGACCCTGGCCGAAGGCAAACCGCAACTGCGGCTCAATGGCCGTTCAATGCAGTGCTCTGACCTGTCGCTGCTCGGCACCCGCCTGACCGGGATCCTGCTACTGACGCATGCGGTATCGGACAACCGCGGTGTTCGACGGGTGATCGCCTATATTCCTCACGATCCGGATCACCCGCTCAAGGAGTACGACTCTCTGACAGCATTGCGCGATGAATTGACGCGGCAGTTTCGCGAAGACCGATTCAGTGCCTCAAGCCAACAGACCTATCGTCAATTCTTCAGCCAGTTTGTCGACCAGCAGCAGCGCGGACACTTCTTCGCTGAACTCGAACAGCGACTGTTCATCGTCAGGTATCACCCGCGTCAGGATCCGGCCGACCAGCGACCGGCGTGGCGCAAGGATCCGGTGGACAATCCCAACCTGCAATTCAGCCGGTTGAAATTACAGGGTGATTACTGGCGCCACGCCTATCAGCAAAAGCTCAACAAGATTCTCAACGATGCCCGGGAAATCGCCGTCTCCACCGCCGACACCGACAGCAAGGCGCGCTGGGCGTGGTGGGACAACTTCAAGAAAATCCTCTCGGACATTGCCAATGTCGCCTTGTTGATCGCCACTCCTTTCGTCCCGGGTCTGGGCGAACTGATGATGGCCTACACCGCTTACCAACTGACCAGCGACGTCATCGAAGGCATCGTCGATCTGGCCGAAGGGCTTTGGCAGGAAGCCGCCGGGCATGTCATCAGCGTGGTGACCGACATCATCCAGTTAGCCGCCTTCACTGCGGGCGCGCAGATCGGCGAAGCCTTTCGCGTGAAGCTGTCGCCGTTGGTCGACGCTATGAAACCGGTCAAGCTGCCCGATGGCAAAAACAGTTTATGGCACCCGGATCTGAGCCCTTACGCACGCAATGAACTGATGCTCTCGCCAGACGCCAAACCTGACCACCAGGGACTGCATCAGTACGGCAACGAAAACGTCCTGCCACTGGAGGGCAAGCTGTACTTCGTCGAAAAAGCCTCGACTGACGCGACGTCCACCACCCACCGCATCAAACACCCGAACCGCGCCAACGCCTACCAGCCACGGATCGAACACAATGGCCACGGCGCCTGGGTGCATGAAGCGGAAACCCCGCAAGACTGGCCAAATGAAGCACTGATGCGGCGCCTGGGCCATCGCGTCGAGCGATTTTCCCCCAGGGAACTGGAGCAGATCCGCATCAGCAGCGGTACCGACCACAACGCTCTGCGCCAGATGTATGTGGACACCCGTCCACCACCACCGCTGCTGGCCGACACGGTCAAGCGGTTCAGTGCCTACGACGATATTCGCATCGCCACCGCCAACATCCGTAACGGGCAGCCGATTGCCGCTGAATCGGTGTGGCTGGAACCGGTGCTGACCAGCCTGCCAGGCTGGCCGTACAACCGGGCGCTGGAGGTGTTTGCCGACACCGACCTGGCCGGCTATTCGCGCAAGTACGGCAACCCCCAAGCGTTGGAGGCCGATACCTTGAGCATCAGTCTCGCCGATCTGAACGCGGGCAAGTTGCCGGATCGGGTGGCGGGTTTTCTTACCGAGGCAGAGTTCAACAGTCTGCTGGGGCGCGAGGTTCCCCCTGGCGAGCGTGTTGCGGCCTTGCGCAATCAGCTCGCCGATGACGTCGACAAACGCAGCGGCGCCGTATCCCGGCATGTTTATCAAGCTGGGGAACGATCAGGCAAAGCCGATATCCAGCGCGTCCGACAGACGTTCCCGGATCTTCCACTCGAGCTTGCAGAAAAAGTCGTGGCGCAGGCCAAACCCGCCGAACTGCAGCGCATCGCCGATGAACAACGCCTGCCGCTGCGCCTCAAGAACCAAGCCCGAGAACTGGATTTCGAAGCATCCGCTACCCGGGCTTACGATGGTTTTTATCACGATGAGTTGATCACTGCGGAGACTGAACGCCTCGCGCTCAACACCCTCAGAGTCAATACCGACACCTTCGCCGACCTGCGCCTGGAGGTTCGCGATGGCAGCTTTGACGGAACGCTGCGCTGCAGTGTCGGGCCGGCTGACGCAACCACCGTCAGACGTCTGATTCGCGACGAACGGGGGCGTTATGAAGTGCTCGACGCCAATAACCGCCAACTGCATGAAGGCGATGATTTCTACGAGTCGATTCTTCATGCGGTGCCTGTCCAGACCTTGCCTGAAGTGGGTTATCAACGCGGTCAGGGACGCCCGCTGAAGCTATGGATCATGGAACAGGCCACGTCCCCTGCACAGCGCCGAACCGCGCTGGCAGAGCCACCCATCCGCCCGGTGGCGACGATTGAAACCGAAACGCTGCTGCGCGGCTGGCCGTGGCCGTTTGCCAAACAGACACCGGAACAACGAATCAGGCAGCTCTACCCGTACATGAAGGAAAGCGAGGTGACCACCTTCATCGAAGTGTTGAAACGCAAGGGTGATAACCCCGAAAACGCGATCAAACAGCTGGAAAACGAACGCGAGGATCTGCACCAGGCACTGCAGAAATGGCGTGACAATTACCCCGCCGGCATGGACGACTCGGGAGATCCGGCCTACGGAGCATCCCTGGATTACATGCACAACGGCGGCAGGCACATCGAAGACAAGTTGATTGAATGTTTCGAGCGTAAAAGCGATCTGTTCGAAGGTGGCAGCAATCATCCCGAACAAGGCTATACGCTGGACCTGACGTCCGATTTCCTGAGCTTTGAGCTCGAAAGGTGGTGGAAAGATTTACGCGAACAACCTGACCTGCAGAAACACCTTGAGCAGATCACCTCGCTGAGAGTCAACAAAATGCCCCTCTCGCCTACCGCCGAAGGACTACTCGGCAGCCTGCCGCAGCTGCGGCAATTGAGCGCCCGCCAGTGCGGTCTGAAAGAGATACCTTCCACCCTCGGCCAAATGCGCCGGCTCGAGTATCTGGATCTGAGCGACAACCGGATTCACTTGACGCCACAGTCCGGCGAACACCTCAACGCACTGGTGCGTCTGCGCACGCTGAACCTGAACGGAAATCCATTGGGCGTGCCACCCGATGTCGGGCGGATGTCCCAGTTGTATGAACTGGGCCTGGCCAATACCGACATTAAAACCTGGCCCGAGGGGTTGTTCGAACCCGGCAGCGGCGATTGGCCGCGACGGCGCGGTTTCATGCTCGACATGCGGCGGGCGCCGATCAATACCCTGCCCCAGGTCACGCCCGGCTCCGATCAGGCGTTTGTCCTCAGCCGCGCGCGCTTTGACCTGGCAAAACTGACCAATGAGGACAGGGTGCGTTATGGCCTGTATCGGCAATCTTCAGGCCTGGGTCTGGTGCAAAGCTATTTGCCGGCAGCCAGCAACGAGCTCAGCCATTGGCAAATGTTTCCCGTTGAGCCTGGCGGGTTCGGACCGTCCGCAGCGTTGCAAAAATATCGCGAAGAATCCTGGCATGACCTGATGGCAGAACCAGACTCCGCCGGTTTTTTCAGCGTTATCCGCAAGCAAAGGGAAAGCGCGGATTACCGGACGAGTCGCGGTCGACAGAATCTGACCCGGCGCGTATGGGAAATGGTCGAAGCGGCGGCAATCGATTCACAACTGCGCGCAGAACTGTTCAAACAGATTGTGTCCCCCGACGATTGCGGCGATCTGGGTACTCAGTTGTTCAATTCACTGGGGATGAAAGTACTGGTATCCAAAGCCTACGAAGAGTCGACATCAGCCAGCGCTCTGGATGACAGACTCGTACGCCTCGCCCGCAGTGCCGCCCGACTGAACCGAGTGACCGATGAGGCAGATTTTGAATACCAGCGTCAGAAACAGCAAAACAAGATCGATAACAGCATCCCCGCTCCCGATGAGGTAGAAATCCATCTGGCCTATGAGACCGGGCTGGCCGAAAGACTGGGGCTGCCCTGGCAGGCCGCGGGTATGCTCTACCGACCTCGCTCCGGCGTCAGTACCGAACAACTCGACGCGGCCTATAACACGATCATCAAACGCGAACAGGGCGATGGTCTGGTCAACGGAATGATCCACCTCTATTCGAAGAAGTTCTGGGAGACTCATTTGCGCAAGAACCACCCGGACCGCTATGAAACCAATGATGATTTTTACGCGGAAAAACTGGGACGGCTCGATGAGCTGCGTGATGCGCAGGCTGAATGGGCCAACGCCACGCCACAAACGCCGCTCAATCAACTGGCGCGAAAAATGGAAAGCCTTGCCGATCAACTGGGCATACCGCAGGCAGAGGTCTTCAGCGGCGAAGCCATGAGCGCCGCACGCCACAGACGGCTGTCGGACAACATTGGCTATGAGCGCGATGAACTGTCCAGGCAGTTGACTCGTGAAGCATTGGCCAGAGCGGGTTTCTAACGACAACGCTGTTGCTCTGCCAGCCCGGTCAAAGCTGGCAGAGCTTCATCGCGCCTGCGCCACTTCCGAATCCCGAATCACGGTGACGTGGCCTGAGTAACTTCACGCCACGCCGGGCTTCGATGTGATGCACTTCGGCCGCTGCGGCGCTGACGTTGAGCGCCAGCAACAGACCGCCACAGGATCGGGCCTGGCGCGAAGATGACTACGCAACAGCCTCATTCGACACCCGGCGCCCTGGCGTTGAACAACAACACGACGTTGCCGCTGTAATCGCCGGAGCGATACCCGCCCGCCGGTTCGACAGGGCTGATCTTCAGGGCTACGCGTTTGCCGGCCGCCGCCTCTTCCTGAGACAGCACCTGGCGCGGCGTGATGTGTGAACTCAACTCCACGGCATTGAACGTGACCTGTAACTCGATCACCTCGCCGGGGCGGCCGTTTTCCAGATAAGGGTCGGAGCCAAGGCGCGCCTCGATCGCGCCGCTGTCGTGGCGCAGGTCGAAATTTTTCTCCAGGCCACCAAGCGTCGCACGCGGGTAATCCCAGGCAAGCCGCTGGGTCCGGTGAATCCAGTCCGGCTCTGCGGGAATAATGTAGAACGGCCGGCTGGGAATGGTCAGGGACACTTCAAAGGTGTGTTCTTCGCGAGCGGCCCAGGCCCCAACGCTGGCCAACACGGCAGTGGCCATCAGCGTGCCGAGGATGCATTGCTTGATCATGTGGTTTACCCGATGCGTCATTGGAAAACAGACCTAGCGACTGGCGGTCTTTATGGTTTTTCTGGCGCTGCCCTCGATCAGGAAGAAGCGGTACTCGCGCCCCTTGTCCTTGTCGAACGCGAAAGTCTTGCCCGCCAGCACATGGTGCTTGGTGGTCGCACCACAGTCGGTTTCCTTGCTCAGCGAACAGCTCTTGAACTCATCGACAATCACTACGGTGTTACCGTCATTGCGCAGCTCATAGCGGCTCTCGGTTTCATTGACCACGGTGGCGAAACGAACGTCCTTGGGCCGCACGAAAAAGATCGTGCCGAATCCGGTCATGACATTGACCCCGGCCGAAAGCGATTTTTTGTACTCATCCCGCTCTTCGCCACTGACCACAAAGTCGTCTTCCTTTTCCGGGACTACCGGGACAAAACGCACGCGAAAATAACGCTCACGATCACGCTCGCCCATGTACAGCAAACGCGTGCCTTGCATGCCCTGAGCCGGGACGATCAGCCGCGCCGGACTGGCCATCAAACCATTGCGTGAGGCGCCGTCGGCAGCGTTCTCGACTGCAATTTCCTGCGGCTTGCCATCGCTGTCGTAGATGATTTCCAGCACATTGATCTTGACGAATGCCGTCGCGTCGCCGCTATTGAACACGCGTTTCAGATAGGTACTTTTATCGGCGTCGAGATAGTCGTAAACGGTGCCGACATTGATCTGCGGACCGGCCTGCGCCGTCAGGCAAAACACGCTGAGCAGGCCCAGCAGAAAACCACGGTTCATCGTTTTCAACTCCATGAATGTCGAGAATGGCCAGGCGGGACCGCTCATGCTTCCGAGTCCCAGATAATGGTGATGTTGCCGCGCAGCCGGTCACTCAGGCCGGGGCGCAACAGGAATTCGATGGCAAACGGGGTCATGTCGAAATGCAGCGTGCCGGGCTTGCGATCCACGTACAGGCTTGGCAGGAACGGCCCCGCCCACTCGTCGTGTTTTAACGGATGCCGGGTGACATTGCCGCTGGGACCGGTAATCCCCGTCGGCAAGCTGAGGGATACTTCGACCTCGGTGGTATTGCCCTTGGGGCTGCCGAGCTTGCACGCCGGGCCGCCAGTGGAATTGCACACCATCTTGACTTTGAAGCGCGACGAGGCGGACAGGTAAAACAGCTGATCGCGAAAAATCCGTGTCGGCTTGCGCCCGCTGTCGATCCAGCGCGCCCAGCCACCTTGGGGTTCCAGCGACACCTGGTTGCCACCCGGCGGCAGATCGACCTTGAGGGTGTGCTGTACGTCCAGCACAAAGTCCAGGGTGAGGTTGCCGTCATCCGGTTGAAATGTCGCGCCCATATCGAAATCACCGTTGGGACCCATGCTGTAGGAGATGGATCCGGTGTACAGACCGCTCGACATGTTCAACGGGTTTGGGGTTTTCAGCTCATACGCAAAATCAATCCTCTCGAAGTACATAGAGGGGATGCGAAAAGCGGCGGTTTTGGTACAGGGCGCTTGCACAGGCGTCTGCCAGAAAAAGCGATAGGTGCGATCGCTGTACCCGGCCACGCTAGTGCCTTGGCAAGGCGCCGGGGCATAAAGCCAACCGCTAAGGGACGTCCAGAGGATGTCATGGCCTGTGGGGGCTGCCACTCCGGTCAGGTTATCCACGCTATCGCTGAGGACAAATCGGGAACCGATGCCGGTGATACGCACCTCTACGGTTTCCGTTTCCTGAGTATCCTGATTGGTGACCGTCAACCGTCTCCAGCCGGCCGGAACCTGCACTGAGACATCGTCACCCGGCCTAAGCTCGCCTGAGCTGTAGCGGACGGGCAACTCAATGCTGAACATGTTGTTGCTGGCGCATTGCGCGGGGAAGTTCACGCAATAGCCACTATTGGGTGTCTGGTTGACGAACAGGTTCTTGCCCGGCTGAGAAGCATCCGGTTGAAACAGCGCGCGGATCTCCTGATTGATGGCCTGTGCCGGCGACATGCTCAGCGCCAGCGCCAATACACATCCACTTGTGATTATCTTCATCGGATCAACCTGCCTTCTGTTCGGTGAACGTAACGTCGGCCAGCGTGTCCGGCGTGCAACGCAGGTCGCCGATCATCAACACATCGTTTTCGCTGCGATGGCTGCCGGCATCGAGGCGGAACTGGCACAGCAACTGGTTGCCCTGACGCACTTCGAGGGTCGGTGAGCCGGCGTTCATTTCCATCGAGAAGAAGCCGTCGACTTCCGTTACACCGCGGCTGGCGTGGTTGATCACGTGATGGCCCTTGAGCGGCCGTCCTTGTGCGTCCACCAGTCGACCGAGCACGGTCAGGGTTTTCATCACGCGGACTTTGCGGTACTCGACCCCGCCCTTGTTCAGGTGATAACGGGTGCGTGCCGGCTCAATGCTCGCCGCCGGCACGTGGGTACCCTCGAAATCAAAACTCACCGAGCTGTTCCGGTACGCGGTGATCGGGATGAAGTTGCGCCCCGGCTTCAACGCCGCCCCGCCACCGCTGTAATCGTCAGCCCGCAGGACGATGTCCTCGATATCCGACTCGACATCGACGATCATCCCGGCGCCGCGCACATCGCTCTGGCTGGTCATGAGCATCTGTTGCCCGCCGACCACCAAGGTGCTGTCAACGTTGAGGCCGCCGGTGAAGTTGCCGTTGTAGGAGGAGCGCTGAATGAAGCCATCGCCATTGACCGCATCAGTGCGGAAGTTGGCGAGGCTGGCGACGCCCACCCCGTAAGTATCGGTGAGTGCCGTGAGCGACACGTTTTGCAGGACGTGATCCTGAAAATCCTTGCGCCAGCCGAGGGAGGCGTTGTTGTCACGTGTGCCGTCGCGGGCCGTGCGTGAGCCGATGCTGCCGGTGATCTGCTGGCCGGGTGCGCCAAGCGCCATGTTGATGCTCAGGTCGACCCCGCGATTGCGCGCATCACCACTGCTGTAACTGCCGGGCCGATCAAACAACGAAAGCCGCCAACTGGCGTCACTGCCCAGCAGGGTGGTGCGCTGCGTCCAGCCCAGATCCATACCCATGCCTTCGACATTGCCTTCGCTGTGCGACACCCGCGCATTGACTGAACTCTTGCTGCTGACGCGATGGTTGAGCGCCAGCGAAGAATTGCTGGTCTGGCCGATGAACACGTTGCGCGGACGAACCCGAGTGCCATCGGGCAGGGTGTCGTAGGTATAGGTGGTGTCGAGCCAACTACGACTGTGACTGACGACGATGCTGCCGGCGCCATAGTTGTAGAGGCTTTGCAAGTCGAGACCAGTGCCGTAATCCTCGGTCTTGTAGACGTTGGCGTAGAGGCTGAGGTGATTGGCCAGGGTCCAGTCGATGGACGTACCGTATTGCAGTTTTTCGCGAATCTGCCGCGCCGACAGCCCGAGGATCACCCGCGGATGCAGCAGGTAATTCACTGACGCGCCCGCCGTCGGATTGCCGCTGGCCTGGGTGTCCCAGTTGCTCAGCAGTTTCTGTTCTTCGCCGGCAAAGACGTTGTAGCGCCAGCGCTCGTCGAGGTTGCGCCAGTTGTTGGGCTTGTACACCAGCTCCTGGGTGGTGGAGGTGATCTGACCGTCTTCGATCAGCCGTACTTCCACTTCATAAATGCCGCCGGGCAGCGGTCGGGTATCGAGGGTCTGCAAGCCGGCCGGCACCGATTGGGTATTGATCAGCAGACCATCGCGCCAAATCTCCACCGAGCCCTGACGGTTGGCGGTGACATAGATCGGATAAACGCTGGGCATCGCGCTGTTGATGGCCAGGCTGTCGGAGCTGCCGTACATCACACCAACGGCGGTGTCGGGGCTGGTGCCGAACGTGCGCGGCTGGCGCATCAGCCCTTCGGAATTGGGGGTGAAATAGCCCAGACGGAAAAAACTGCCTTGCAGTTCGCGCTGGGTGTGCAGCTCCTGGATGGCGTGATAAAGCTTGTCGTCCGGGCCACCAAGACGGGCAACTTGCAGGTTCAGCGTCTGGCTCCAATTGCCCAGGCTTGAACTGGCTTCGAGGCCGAAGCGTCCGCCCAGATCCTGCTCCTGACCACCGTTGAGGTTGAGCTGGTTACGCACCATCAGGCCGTGACTGCCACTGTCGGGCTGCTCGTAATAGCGCTTGGCCTCAACGTCGCGCTCGGCATTTTCGGTAAGGATCGAGACCAGGGAGTTTTCCAGGTTGTAATGCACCGCCAGAAACTGGTCCGGACAGGAACCGCTGCACGCGCCCAAGGGCACGCCGGGCTTGAGATAGCTCGCCCATTTTTCCCGCTCGGCCGGGCCGAGACGGTTATCGCTGGTGTCAGTGAATTCGAGCAGGGTGATGCGATCATCGTGCGACAACACCACCATGGCCTCACCCAGCGGTTGCTGATCGACTTCGACCCGTACCGCCAGAGGCACATCAAAGAAATGCTCTTCGAAATCCGCCGGCAAACCCTTGGCCTGCGCCAGCAGACTGCGGGGCGTGGTACCGGTGGAGTTGGACGCCACGGCTGCGCTGGCACAAAACAACAGCGCAAGCGCAGCCGCGATGGGTGTCATCGGGAACATGAACTCGTACTCTGATTTACAAACAAGGAAAGTCCGACGGGACAAACACTGCTATCTGCCCCGTCGGTTAGCGCCACTGGTAAAAGCGCGCCTTAGTGCCTGATCAATGCGATCAGTTGCCAGCAACCGGTGGCACGGCATCAAAGATCATCGCCACGGAGCCGGTGTAATCCCCCGGCACGAAGTTGCTGCCCACCGCGCTGATTTTCAGCGGTGCGCGGTAGTTGACGTCCGACTCCGATTCACCCACAACCATTTGCGGGGTGAGGGTCAGTTCCTTGTTGTTGAGCATGACTTGCAGGTCGATCGAGGTATTGCCAGCGACCAGCTTCGGCTGGCTTTCCAGGCTGGCGTGTACCGAACCGTTGTTGTTGCGCACATCGAAGAACCCATTGACGTCGCGCATTTTCCCGGTGCTCGGCTGGTAGCTCATGTCCTGGTCTTTGTTGACCAGGTCCGGATCGGTCGGCACTACATAGAAACCGTTGGTCGGCACATGCGCGACAAGGCTGATCGAGTGCGACGCTTCACCAGCGGCGAATGCGCCAGTCGAACCCAGTGCCAGGAGAGCCAGTGGAGCGGCGATTGCGAGTTTCTTGAACATCGTTATGTACCTGTTTTCTTGATAGGGGGATGAACATTGAAAGTTCAAGACAATCACTGCCCGAGTCGCTGCCCGAGTTGAGCCAGGTCAACTTGAACTTTCAATGCCGAAGCATCATCGACTGTTAACTCTTGGAAGTAAGCAGGCAACTTCCGACAACCGCGTAGTTAAACAACCCCATGACCCGCAAGAAAAAAGAACATAAAACAGATATTCAAAACATTGACTGTAAGTTTCACCCTACAGACAGTTTCAGTAAAAAAACCATACAGCAACTTCACCCTGACAGCACGGCAACTTAGTGCAATTTAGAACATATACTCTACACACAATAGAGCGATGACTTTAACTTTCAAGTTATCGTTTCCGACAACCGGCCGAGATTCGCTGCTTGCGCCCGAATCGGATCTGCCGCTCGTCAGGCGACGCCCTTTCTCGGGGAAAAACGTCTTGCACACCCTCCAAGATATATCTTAAGTTGTATCTAAACACGACGAGAGAAGACAGAAATGAGAGACCATCATTCCCCCCATCGCGAACACGGCGACGGCCGTGACGGCTTCGAAAAGCGCCCCGGGCGCGAGCGCGGCGGCCGAGGCCCTCGGGTGTTCGCCCCCGGTGACCTGAAATTGCTGCTGCTGGCGCTGGTCGCCGAACAGCCGTGCCACGGCTACGACCTGATCCGCCAGATCGAAGGCATGTTCGACGGCGCCTACAGCCCCAGTCCCGGCGTGATCTACCCGACCCTGACCTTTCTCGAAGAAAGCGAGTTGATCACCGGCGACGCCGAGGGCGGCAAAAAACGCTACAGCGCCACCGACGCCGGTCGTTTGTCTTTAAGCGAGCAAGCCGTGGCGCTGGACGGTGTGCGTATGCGCATCGATGTGAGCAAACGCTCGCTGCGCGGCCATGATCGGCCGCCGGAAATCCATGAAGCCGTGCACAACCTGCGCCATGCCCTGCAGATGCACCACGGCCGCTGGAGCGCCGAAGAAATCCTGCGCGTGCGTGACCTGCTCAACGACACCGCCAAAGCCATCGTCGACGGCCCTGCCGTTCAACCTGCCCCGGAGAAAGCCGAATGACTGCAGTCGATACCCAAACCATTCACCGCGTGATGCACGAAATCAAACGCCGCAAGCTGGAAGTCCTGCGCGTGGTCGACCTGACGCCGCGTATGCGCCGCATCACCCTCGGCGGACCGGAGCTGGCCGGGTTCATCAGCCTGGGCACCGACGATCACGTCAAACTGCTGTTCCCGCAGAACGCCGAACAAGCCGCCGCGCTGGAGACGATGGTGCTCGGCGCCGGCAAGGACGATGGGCCGAAACCGGAAATGCGCGACTACACACCGCGTCGCTATGACCTCGACGCGCTGGAGTTGGACATCGATTTCGTTCTGCACGGTGACGGCCCTGCGTCGACCTGGGCGGAGCAAGCCACACCGGGGCAGTTCCTGCACATCGGCGGGCCGCGCGGCTCGATGATCGTGCCGGACATTTTCGACAGCTACCTGCTGATCGGCGATGAAACCGCCCTGCCCGCCATCGCCCGCCGCCTCGAAGGCCTGGCGGCCAATCGCAAGGCGTTGGTGGTGATCGAAGTGGAGAACGGCGCCGAGCAGCAAGTGCTGGAAAGCGCAGCGCAGGTCAATGTGATCTGGGTGTTGCGTGACGGTGGCAAGGACAACCTGCTGAGTACGGTGAAGCAGTTGCAGGTGCCCAAGGGCAATCTGTATGCGTGGGTAGCCACCGAAACGAAAGTTTCACGGCAGATCCGCCGGGTGCTGATCGATGAGCACGGGTTGGATGAGCAACTGATCAAAGCCGTCGGCTACTGGCGCGCCGAAGGCACCTCCGAAGAGGAGTAAATCCCCAGATCAAAAGATCGCAGCCTTCGGCAGCTCCTACATTGGAATGCGTACACCTGTAGGAGCTGCCGAAGGCTGCGATCTTTTGATTTTCATCGCCGTAATCGGTCCATGCCAATGACCAACAACCCAATCAGCACAAACCCCACCAATATCCCCCCGGCATTGACCAGCACCTGTGGATAACCCAACACCGCCACATCAATGAACGGATACGCATACGCGCCGAGCAAATGCCCGCGCAGCAGCGCATAGATGAAATACACCAGCGGATAAAGCAGCCACACCGGCAGATGCCACAACCGCAAAGTGCCCTTGGGCACGCACAACCACCAATAGCCTAGAAACAGCAACGGCATCACGTCGTGCAGCAGTTCATCGGCAATAAATTGCCAACCTTCGGGATGCCACAAATGCCGCAGCAGAATGCTGTAGGCCAGTCCGACCACAGCAATGCTCACGGCAATCCCACTGCTGACCCACGGCAGCAAAAACCAGCGGCGCGCAGCGGATTCACGCTCGGTCACCGCGCAGGTCAACACCGTCGCCACCAGCGTATTGGTCAAAATCGTGAAATAGCTGAAAAAGCTCACCACGCCGCCCAACAGGCTCGCGCCAACGCTTAAACGCGCGAAGAAAATCAGGTAAAGCTGAATGCCCAATCCCGCCCAGCCCAACACGGCTGCGCAGGTGATCAGGCGACGACGCCAACAACCGGCGTCCATTTCAAAGCGGTCGCTTGGTGCGCATCAACTTCACGTACAGGCGCTCGACCTTCTCCCGCGCCCACGGGGTTTTGCGCAGAAACGTCAGGCTCGACTTGATGCTCGGATCACTCTTGAAGCAGCGAATATCGATGCGCTCGGCCAGCCCCGACCATTCGTAATGGCTCACCAGCGCATTGAGAATCTGTTCGAGGGTGACGCCGTGCAGCGGATCGGGGGTTTGTTCGTTCATGCCAGGCCTTTGGGCGAAGTGAAAATGCAGAAGCCGCGCACCTTAGCCGAGGGGGTGATCGGGTGGAAGGCCTACCTTCAAATGTAGGCCAACCTGAAAAGATCGCAGGCTGCGAACCGGCCGACAATGCGCCCGTTTGCCGCACTGTTACCGAATCTGAAACGCTGCATGTTCACAAAAGGCCTTTGTGTTTTTGTAACAGATCATTATCCTGCCGCCCTTCCGCTGAATCGCTTCACTGCCTGCGACTTATTGAAGCACTCAGCTCGCGCCCCCGAAAACACCAAAAAAAGACTTAGCCATGCCCGATTTTTCCTTCTCCCGAGACAGCGCTATCTTAACCCTGCGCACCCTTGGCGGCTGTACCGCCCTCGGCCTCGCCAGCTGCGTGCAAGCGGCGCCCGCGTTCGACAGTGAATCACCGTACATGCTCGGTGACTGGAACGGCACGCGCACCGAACTCTCGGAAAAAGGCTACGATTTCAAGCTCGATTACACCGGCGAAATGGGCAGCAACCTGCACGGTGGCTACAACCATGACCGCACCGCGCGTTACAGCGATCAGTTTGGCCTGGGCACACACCTGGACCTGCAAAAGATCCTCGGCTGGGACGATGCGGAGTTTCAACTGACCATCACCAAACGCAGCGGCAACAACATCAGCAACGACCGCATCAACGATCCGCGCGTCGGTGGTTTCACCTCGGCCCAGGAAGTCTGGGGCCGTGGCCAGACCACACGCCTGACGCAGATGTGGTACCAGCAGAAGTTCTTCGATCAGAAACTCGACATCAAGGTCGGCCGTTTCGGCGAAGGCGAAGACTTCAACAGCTTTCCGTGCGACTTCCAGAACCTGGCGTTCTGCGGCTCGCAGGTCGGCAACTGGGTCGGCGGCATCTGGTACAACTGGCCGGTCAGCCAATGGGCGCTGCGCGTCAAATATCACCTGACCCCGGAGCTGTACGCACAGGTCGGCGCCTACGAGCAGAACCCGTCGAACCTCGATCGCGGCAACGGCTTCAAACTCAGCGGCAGCGGCACCCAGGGCGCAATCCTGCCGATCGAACTGGTGTGGACGCCGAAACTCAACGGCCTGCCGGGCGAATACCGCGCCGGTTACTACTACAGCAACGCCAATGCCAGCGACGTCTATAAAGACAGCCACGGCCAACCGGCGGCTCTCAGCGGCGAAGCCTACCGCAGCGCGTCGAGCAAACACGGCGTGTGGCTGGGCATTCAGCAGCAGATCACCAGCATGGCCAGCGACAACTCGCGCGGCCTCAGCGTGTTTGCCAACGGCACGATGCACGACAAGAAAACCAACGCGATCGACAACTACGTCCAGGCCGGCATCACCTACAAAGGCCCGTTCGATGCGCGCGCCAAGGACGACATCGGTTTCGCCCTCGCCCGCGTACACGTCAACCCGGCCTTCCGCAAAAATGCTGAAGCCAGCAACCGCGCCAACGCCGTGTACGACTACGACGATCCGTCGTTCCTGCCGCCGCAAGACACCGAATACAGCGCCGAGTTGTATTACGGCGTGCACGTAACCAACTGGCTGACCGTGCGCCCGAACCTGCAATACATCCGCCACCCCGGTGGCGTGAACGACGTCGACGACGCCCTGATCGGCGGGATCAAGATCCAGTCCTCGTTCTAAAGCAATACGCAAATCCATTGTAGGAGTGAGCCTGCTCGCGATAGCGGTGTTTCAGGCGACATCTCCAGAGACTGACGCACCGCCATCGCGAGCAGGCTCACTCCTACACAAATGAATTTCGTTAGCTAGACAAGTTTTTATCTGAACCATGCCTGTGCCAAATCGTCATCTAAAGTGACTACAGCGCGGGACTACATAAACGTCACGGAGAATCACACTATGAGCACCGAAAGTGCTTCGAGTCGGGGCCGTTTGCTACCGAGCCTGCTCGGCATTCTGCTTCTACTGATGGGCCTGGCCATGTTGGCCGGTGGGGTCAAGCTGAGCATGCTCGGCGGCTCGCTGTACTACCTGCTGGCCGGTATCGGCATCGCGCTGTCCGGCATTCTGATGCTGATGCGCCGTCGCGCGGCGCTGGGCCTGTACGCCATCGTTCTGTTCGCCAGCACCGTCTGGGCGCTGTGGGAAGTCGGTCTGGACTGGTGGCAACTGGTGCCACGTCTGGCCCTGTGGTTTGTCCTCGGCTTCGTGATGTTGCTGCCGTGGTTCCGTCGTCCGCTGCTGCTTAACGGCCCTGCGCCAATGGGCACTGGCGGTCTGACCGTCGCTGTGGTGCTGGCCGGCGTTACCGCTCTGGCCAGCCTGTTCACCCACCCGGGCGAAACCTTCGGCGAACTGGGCCGCGACACCGCGGACACCACCAGCACCGCGCCAGCCATGCCTGATGGCGACTGGCAGGCCTATGGCCGTACCGAGTTCGGTGACCGTTACTCGCCGCTGAAGCAGATCACCCCGGCCAACGTCGGCAAGCTGCAAGAAGCCTGGCGCATCCAGACCGGCGACCTGCCGACCGCGGATGACCCGGTCGAGCTGACCAACGAAAACACCCCGCTGAAAGCCAACGGCATGATCTACGCCTGCACCGCGCACAGCAAAGTGTTGGCCCTGGACCCGGACACCGGCAAAGAACTGTGGCGCTTCGACCCACAGATCAAGAGCCCGGTCGGCTTCAAAGGCTTCGCCCACATGACCTGCCGTGGCGTGTCGTACTACGACGAAGCCGCTTACGCCAAGTCTGAAAACGCCGCCTCCGCGGTGATTTCCGAAGCCGGCAAAGCCGTTGCTCAGGCCTGCCCGCGTCGTCTGTACCTGCCAACCGCTGATGCCCGTCTGATCGCCCTGAATGCCGACACCGGCAAAATCTGCGAAGGCTTCGGCAACAAAGGCGTGGTTGACCTGACCCAAGGCATCGGCCCGTTCACCGCTGGCGGCTACTACTCCACCTCGCCGGCCGCGATCACTCGTGATCTGGTGATCATGGGCGGTCACGTCACCGACAACGAATCGACCAACGAGCCATCGGGCGTGATCCGCGCTTTCGACGTGCGCGACGGTCACCTCGTATGGAACTGGGACAGCGACAAGCCAGACGCCACCGAGCCTTTGGCACCGGGTGAAACCTACAGCCGCAACTCGGCGAACATGTGGTCGCTGGCCAGTGTCGACGAAAAACTCGGCATGGTTTACCTGCCACTGGGTAACCAGACCCCAGACCAGTGGGGCGCAGACCGCACCCCGGGCGCCGAGAAATTCAGCGCCGGCGTTGTAGCCCTCGACCTGGCCACCGGTAAAGTGCGCTGGAACTACCAGTTCACCCACCACGACCTGTGGGACATGGACGTTGGCAGCCAGCCAACCCTGCTCGACATGAAAACCGCCGATGGCGTGAAACCTGCGCTGATCGCCCCGACCAAGCAGGGCAGCCTGTACGTCCTCGACCGTCGTGACGGCACGCCGATCATCCCGATCAAGGAAATCCCGGTCCCGCAAGGCGCCGTGAAAGGCGACCACACCGCACCGACCCAGGCCCGTTCGGACCTCAACCTGCTGGCCCCGGAACTGACCGAAAAAGCCATGTGGGGCGCGAGCCCGTTCGACCAGATGTTGTGCCGCATCCAGTTCAAAGAACTGCGTTACGAAGGCCAGTACACCCCGCCGTCGGAACAGGGCAGCCTGATCTATCCGGGTAACGTTGGTGTGTTCAACTGGGGCGGCGTCTCGGTCGACCCGGTTCGCCAAATGCTGTTCACCAGCCCGAACTACATGGCCTTCGTTTCGAAAATGGTGCCACGCGAGCAAGTCGCCGCCGGCAGCAAACGCGAAAGCGAAACCGCTGGCGTGCAACCGAACACCGGCGCGCCATACGCGGTGATCATGCACCCGTTCATGTCGCCATTCGGCGTACCGTGCCAGGCCCCGGCCTGGGGTTACGTTGCCGGTATCGACCTGACCACCAGCAAAGTCGTGTGGAAACGCAAAAACGGCACCAGCCGCGACAGCTCGCCAATCCCGATCGGCTTCACCTTGGGCGTGCCTAGCATGGGCGGCTCGATGGTGACTGCGGGCGGCGTCGGCTTCCTCAGCGGCACCCTCGACCAGTACCTGCGCGCGTACGACGTGAACAGCGGTAAAGAGCTGTGGAAATCGCGTCTGCCGGCGGGTGGTCAAGCGACTCCGATGACTTATACCGGTAAGGACGGCAAGCAATACGTGCTGCTGGTTGTCGGCGGTCACGGCTCGCTGGGCACCAAAATGGGTGACTACGTGATTGCGTACAAACTGCCGGAATAAGATTTAGCGGCGGTAAAAATAAAGGCGATGTCCCGCAAGGGGCATCGCCTTTTTTGTGCACGCCATTTCAGAATTCACCACAAAACCTGTAGGAGTGAGCCTGCTCGCGATAGCGGTATGTCAGTCAATATCTTCGGTGACTGATTTACCGCCATCGCGAGCAGGCTCACTCCTACAAAGGACGGTGTTCGTCCTACAGAAGCGCATTGTCAGCGAGAGATTTCCGACAAGTCGCGTCGGTTGTGCCTCGGAAATCGGCTGGATAGGCTCGGGGGGTCGCTGCAAATTCAGCGAACGGGCGTCGCGGCCCGAGCAGTTCATTCGATTTGATGCATAATCGCCGGCCCAAACCGGAGCGCTCAGGTGCTTGTTGTTTGGTTTGATGGTGGCTGTGCGCGGGATACCTTCGGGTATGCCGAGATTGCCGAATGGCTCGGTCCGCGAACCTGCGTACAGCTGCCACCCTCCGTCGCGTCGCGGTGATTGAGAGTGACAGCCCCACTTATCATTCGGAGCGTCACTATGAAAAAGCCAACACCCAATCCCCCCGAAACCGACGACACCTCGCCCTACGAATCCCCCGATTCCAAGAAATTCCACGAAGCCGCCGAACGCGCCCTCGACCACTACCTCAAGCCCAACGCGTTAACCCTGCGCTTCCACAAACCCAGCACCATGTTTCAGGTAGCCCCCGAACAGGACAGCGAAAGCCTTCTGGTCCACGCCTGCGAATCACTGGCCCAGGCCAGCCTCATGACCAGCGACATCGCCGCCTACATCGACCTGCCACAGCGGCGCACGATCCTGGCCATTCAGCAGATCATAATGCTCGCCGAACTGGCGGTGAACCGCGTGCTGGATAACCACGAAATCCCCGCAAATACCTGACAAACCACCCTGTGCAGGAGCTGCCGCAGGCTGCTCCTGCACAGGTGAGCGTTAGCCCGGCTGACTCAAGAAGCTTTCCCTCCGTTTTTCATCAACCGCAATCGCTCAATGATCAATTGCTCGGCCTGTTTGCGAGTCTCAAGCAACAAACTCTCATCCGTCGCGCTATAGATCACCCGATAACGCAGACCCGGGGTGTCAGGGGAGTATTCGCGAACAGTGCAGCCCTCGTAACTCGTATCGGTATAACTCATGGCTGGATTCCTTTAAGTCCGTAAATCGGCATGCGCCGCCCTGCCTGAGGACGCCTGGTTAATCTCGGATCGACCGGGCAACGTGTCTACTGTCAGAAATTACAGGGGCCCAAGACCGCTTCGAAATAAACCGCAATGAATTTTGATCTATGAGTTAACCGCCAGATTGCAGATGACTGTCGAGAGGCATCGCCTTATTTGTGCACGCTATTTCAAAAACACCCCCAAATAACCTGTGGGAGCGAGCTTGCTCGCGAAGGCGTCAGCATATTCAACATCTACAGTGCCTGACACACCGCGTCCGCGAGCAGGCTCGCCCATAGTCGGATTGAGCGCATTTAGCTAGAAAAGGGTCGGCTGTCAGGTCACTTTCGCAAGCGGCCCTCCCCGCCACCGGATTATCTTGCGCGTCCTATATAACTCGTCTCATAGGCCATCATCACGAATAGGCATAAAAACCTGTCAGATATGACAGTTAACAGGTTATGCCGTTTCTCTCAGACTTCCTTCTCCAACTCAATCAATCGAGGAAGCCCCCTATGACAACTTCAAAAGCATTCCCAGCAGTCTTCGCCGTCGGTGTTCTTGATATTGATGTGAAAGGCACTATCAGCGGTACGTATTTAGATCTGACCAGCTACAGGACCAAAGCCACTTCTGTGTCATTCAACCCGTTAGGGGGGTATTACTTTGATTTCGGTCACAAAAAAGGCTTATCGAGCGAACGAACTTTTTCCGTTTCACTTCGCGACCTGCTAAAGCCATCTACACCTGCCTACTCTGAACGAGTCGTTACAGGCCGGGGTATCCAGTTTTATGAATTTAAAACAGAGTCCTCTTCAACTATCGCAGTCACCAAGCTCAACCCCAACCTCTACCGATATGACTTCAAAGACTTCGAACTTTTCGGCAAGGCACGCTACACGGATGACACACGTGAACTCACCTGCAACGGGTTCTTTCTGCTCCAGGAACTGACGTGGCCTTTGTAACGACCTTGGTCAGGTAACCCCGTACCCAAATGCAGAACGTAAAATCAAAAGCCCCTCACCCTAACCCTCTCCCGGAGGGAGAGGGGACTGACGGAGGTGTTTGGGCGAGCTACGCCGACGTGAAATATCGAGTCGAACTCAGATTCTGAAATGCCCACAAATCGGCCCCCTCTCCCTCGGGAGAGGGCTGGGGTGAGGGGCAAGAGCACCACAAAAACCAAAGCCATGCGCGCCGTGCTCTTCACCACTCAATAGGCCGAGTGTCAGCTCGCCTGCTCTTGATCTTGATCTTGATCTTGATCCACAGGCGACGTCGGAAGGCTGAGTGGAGGGATTGATCCGGGCGTGGGAGCGCAGCGACCGTTTGGCGCAGCCAAACACAGCGAGAGGAGGTGCAGCGAAGCAAACCGTAGGCGCTGTGCCCGGATCGATCCCGGAGCGAAGGAACCCCGAGCCCCAGCGAGCGGGCCGCACGTAGGAGCAAGCGTTTTTTTGCTTACTTTTTTGAGGCGTTTGTCAAAAAAGTGAGTCGCCGTCAGGGCGAAACCCTAAGCCGCCGTTACCGAAGAAACGGATATACACCCAAAACCCCAAAGAGCATGGTCGGCCCAAAGGCCGCCAAGTCAAAAGCGTGAACCCTGTCAAAACCCTGAACACACAAGCAGAAACATCCCCCGCCATTGAAACCACCCAAACCCTGCCCCATCTAAGACCCATACCCCATTGCGCAGGTGCCCCATGAGCGACCAGCAAGAATTCCCGGAAAACCCCGACGACTACACCGAAGCCGAACACATCGAACACACCTCCAGCGGCAAAGGCCTCGCCCTGCCCGGCCAGAACCTGCCGGACAAGGTCTACATCATCCCGATCCACAACCGCCCGTTCTTCCCGGCCCAGGTCCTGCCGGTCATCGTCAACGAAGAACCCTGGGCCGAAACCCTCGAACTGGTCAGCAAATCCGAACACCATTCCCTGGCCCTGTTCTTCATGGACACGCCCCAGGAAGACCCGCGCCACTTCGACACCGGCGCCCTGCCGCAATACGGCACCCTGGTCAAAGTCCACCACGCCAGCCGCGAGAACGGCAAACTGCAATTCGTCGCCCAAGGCCTCAGCCGCGTACGCATCAAGACCTGGCTGAAACACCATCGCCCACCGTATCTGGTCGAAGTCGAATACCCGCACCAGCCCACCGAGCCGACCGACGAGGTCAAGGCCTACGGCATGGCGCTGATCAACGCGATCAAAGAGCTGTTGCCGCTCAACCCGCTGTACAGCGAAGAGCTGAAAAACTACCTCAACCGCTTCAGCCCCAACGACCCGTCGCCGCTGACCGACTTCGCCGCCGCCCTGACCTCCGCCACCGGCCCCGAACTGCAAGGCGTGCTCGACTGCGTGCCGATGCTCAAGCGCATGGAAAAAGTCCTGCCGATGCTGCGCAAGGAAGTCGAAGTCGCGCGCCTGCAAAAAGAGATTTCAGCGGAGGTTAACCGCAAGATCGGCGAGCATCAGCGCGAGTTCTTCCTCAAGGAACAACTCAAGGTTATCCAGCAGGAACTCGGTCTGACCAAGGACGACCGCAGCGCCGACCTCGAACAGTTCGAGCAACGCCTCGAAGGCAAAGTCCTGCCGGCGCAGGTGCAGAAGCGCCTCGAAGAAGAAATGAACAAGCTGTCGATCCTTGAGACCGGTTCGCCGGAATACGCGGTCACCCGCAACTACCTCGACTGGGCGACCTCGGTGCCGTGGGGCGTGTACGGCGAGGACAAACTCGACCTCAAGCACGCGCGCAAAATTCTCGACAAACACCACGCGGGCCTGGACGACATCAAGGACCGCATCCTCGAATTCCTCGCCGTCGGTGCCTATAAAGGTGAGATCAGCGGCTCCATCGTGCTGCTGGTCGGCCCGCCGGGCGTAGGTAAAACCAGCGTCGGCAAATCCATCGCCGAATCCCTCGGCCGGCCGTTCTACCGCTTCAGCCTCGGCGGTATGCGCGACGAAGCCGAGATCAAGGGACACCGCCGCACCTACATCGGCGCGCAGCCGGGCAAACTGGTGCAGGCGTTGAAAGACGTCGAAGTGATGAACCCGGTGATCATGCTCGACGAGATCGACAAGATGGGCCAGAGCTACCAGGGCGACCCGGCCTCGGCACTGCTGGAAACCCTCGACCCGGAGCAGAATGTCGAATTCCTCGACCACTACCTCGACCTGCGCATGGACCTGTCGAAAGTCCTCTTCGTCTGCACCGCCAACACCCTCGATTCGATCCCCGGCCCGTTGCTCGACCGCATGGAAGTGATTCGCCTGTCGGGCTACATCACCGAAGAAAAAGTCGCCATCGCCAAGCGCCACCTGTGGCCGAAACTGCTGGAAAAGGCCGGTGTGTCCAAGGGCAGCCTGAGCATCAGCGACAGCGCGCTCAAAGCCTTGATCGACGGTTACGCCCGTGAAGCCGGGGTGCGCCAGCTCGAGAAGCAAATGGGCAAACTGGTGCGCAAAGCAGTGATGAAGCTGATTGACGAGCCGAAAGCGGTGATCAAACTCGGGCCGAAAGACCTTGAAGCGTCACTCGGCCATCCGGTGTTCCGCAACGAGCAAGTGCTGTCCGGCACCGGCGTGATTACCGGTCTGGCGTGGACCAGCATGGGCGGCGCGACCTTGCCGATCGAAGCGACGCGGATTCACACGCTTAACCGTGGCTTCAAGCTCACCGGGCAACTGGGCGATGTGATGAAGGAATCGGCAGAGATCGCCTACAGCTACGTCAGCTCGCACCTGAAACAGTTTGGCGGTGACGCGAAGTTCTTCGACGAAGCCTTCGTCCACCTGCACGTTCCGGAAGGCGCGACACCGAAGGACGGCCCGAGCGCCGGCGTGACCATGGCCAGCGCCCTGCTCTCGCTTGCACGTAATCAACCGCCGAAGAAAGGCGTGGCGATGACTGGCGAATTGACCCTGACCGGGCATGTGCTGCCGATTGGCGGGGTGCGTGAGAAGGTGATTGCGGCGCGGCGGCAGAAGATTTTCGAATTGATTTTGCCGGAGCCGAATCGGGGTAACTTTGAGGAGTTGCCGGATTATCTGAAGGAAGGGATTACGGTGCACTTTGCGAAGAAGTTTGCCGATGTGGCGAAGATCCTGTTCTGACCGGTAGCCTGTAGCCCCTCACCCCAGCCCTCTCCCCCAGGAGAGGGAGCCAACCGAGCGGTCTTGCGCTATGCGCCGACCTGAAACACCGGGTCGATTATGGATTCGCTGACGCACGTTCAGGTCGGCGTACCTCACCAATATCCCCCGGTCAGTCCCCTCTCCCTTTGGGAGAGGGCTAGGGTGAGGGCAGGCACTGTCACACTTTGTCTCATCTTCAGTTATGCTCGCCGTTCGTCGTGAACACCCGGAGCCACTAACCTTATGTCCCCCACTCGCCTGTTTCTCCCCCTCGCCCTTTCATTGCTGGCCGCGTGCGCCACGCAACCGAAACACAACGTGACCGTGGAAAAACAAAGCGAATGCCCGGTGCGGCTCACTAACGGGCAAAACCTCATCATCATGCTGCCAAGCAACCCGACCACGGGTTATCGCTGGGCCATTCAGGATTCCGCTGGCGGCGTACTGCGTGCACTTAGCCCCGAGGTCTACAGCAATCCGGAAGACGCTGGCGTCGTCGGCGCAGCGGGTTTATCGACCTGGCGCTTCCAGGCCTTCGCCCCCGGCACCGGGCGCCTGCGCCTGACTTCACAACAACCGTGGGCACCGGAAGTGCTGCCAGTGGAAACCTTTGACTGCGCCATTTCGGTAAATTGATCGTGGGCTGGCTGATTCTGGCGCTGATGGGCGCGGTGACGTTTCTCTACGGTGTCAGCACCCATGCGGCGTTGCTGTGCCTGTTGGTCAAACCGTTGCCGGTGCTGGCATTGCTCGGCTGGCTGCACGACGCGCCACCCAGTGACTATCGGCGCTGGATCAGTCTCGGTCTGATTTTCTCGTTGCTGGGTGATGTGTTGCTGGCGTGGCCGGGGGATCTTTTTGTATTCGGGCTCGGCGCCTTTTTGGTCGCGCATCTGGCTTATCTGAAGGCTTATCTGAGTGACTGCAAACGTCTGGCGATTTTGCCGCTGGTACTTGCCCTCGGAGTGGGTGCCGTGCTGCTGGGTCTTCTGATTTCCAGCGGTCTTGGGCCATTGCTGGTGCCGGTGATTGTTTATGGCACGGCGATCAGCGCGATGCTCTGGCGCGCACTGGCCCGTTTGGGCACCGATGCGCCGAAACGCTCGGCGTTGCTAGCGGCGGGCGGTGCGCTGGCGTTTGTGTTCTCGGACAGCGTGATCGGTATTGATCGCTTCGTATCGCCATTCCACGCCGCGCCATACGTCATCATCCTCAGCTACTGGCTGGGCCAGTGGGGCATCGCCGCCTCGGCGTTCTCCCAGACCAAACGGATCTGATCGTTCCCACGCTCCGCGTAGGAATGCATCCTGTGACGCTCTGCGTCATTTGCGCAGGGACGCGGAGCGTCCGGGGCGGCATTCCCACGCAGAGCGTGGGAACGATCAACCAGAGCAATATCCCCGCGTTTTATCAGACAACCCAAGCATCCCCGCGCCCTTTTGGCTAAAATGCCGGCCTTTCCATTTACACCGCCGGAACCGCCGTGAGCAAAGAACCCGATCGTATTTTCGCCAAGCCTTTGGCCCAGGTGCCTGACTTCGCCTTCAATGAAGACGTGGTGCGGGTGTTCCCGGACATGATCAAGCGCTCGGTGCCGGGTTACCCGACCATCGTCGAAAACCTCGGTGTGCTCGCCGCACAGTTCGCCCAGCCGAACAGCGTGCTCTACGACCTCGGTTCATCGCTAGGTGCAGTGACTCAGGCCTTGCGCCGTCACGTGCGCACCGACGGCTGCCGGGTGATCGCTGTGGATAACTCTGCCGCGATGGTCGAACGCTGCCGCGAATACCTCAACGGTCAGGATTCGATGTTCCAAGAGTTGCTGCCGGTCGAAGTGATTGAAGGCGACATCCTCGCCCTCGACTTTCAGCCTGCTTCGGTGGTGGCGCTGAACTTCACCCTGCAATTTATCGCCCCGGATCAGCGTACCGCGTTGCTCTCGCGCATTCGCCAATCGCTGCTGCCGGGCGGCGCGCTGATCCTCTCGGAGAAGCTGCGCTTCAACGATGCCGAAGAACACGCGCTGCTCACCGATCTGCACGTCGCCTTCAAACGCGCCAACGGCTACAGCGAACTGGAGATTGCCCAGAAACGCAGCGCCATCGAAAACGTCATGAAGCCCGACAGCCTCGAAGAACACCGCGAACGCCTGTTGGCCGCCGGGTTCTCGAAAGTCGTGCCGTGGTTCCAGTGTCTTAACTTTGCCTCGTTGATTGCCTTGCCATGATTGATCTGTCCCCCCTCGCCCGTCGTCTGGCCGGCACACCGCTGGCCGAATGGGCCAACACCCTGCAGGCGCAACTCGACAAGAAAATGGAGAAAGGTCACGGCGATCTGGAGCGCTGGCAAAGTGCGCTGGATGCCTTGCCGAAAATTCAGCCGAGCGAAATCGATCTGCTCAATGGCCTGAAACTCGACACCGATTGCGACGACGAAACCCGTGCGCAGATGCGTACTGCATTGATGGGTTTGTCGCCGTGGCGCAAAGGGCCGTTCGACTTGTTTGGTGTGCACGTCGACACCGAATGGCGTTCGGACTGGAAATGGTCGCGCGTCGCCCCGCATCTGGATTTGAAAGGCAAACGCATCCTCGATGTCGGCTGCGGCAACGGCTACTACATGTGGCGCATGCTCGGTGCCGGCGCGAACAGCGTGATTGGTGTCGACCCGAACTGGCTGTTCTTCTGCCAGTTCCAGGCGGTGCAGCGTTACCTGTCCGAGCCGAATGCCTGGCACCTGCCGTTCCCGTTCGAAGACCTGCCGCCGAACCTGGAAGGCTTCGACACCGTGTTTTCGATGGGCGTGTTCTATCACCGTCGCTCGCCGATCGAGCATTTGCTGGCGCTGAAGGATTGCCTGGTCAAGGGCGGTGAACTGGTGCTGGAAACGTTGGTGGTGGAAGGCGACAAGCATCAAGTGCTGGTGCCGGAAGACCGTTACGCGCAGATGCGTAACGTGTGGTTCCTGCCGTCGGTGCCGGCGCTGGAGTTGTGGTTGCGTCGTGCCGGGTTCAGCGATATTCGCTGCGTGGATGTGAGCACGACAACGGTGGAAGAACAGCGCGGGACTGAGTGGATGAAGTATCAGTCGCTGAGTGATTTCCTTGATCCGGAAGATCACAGCAAAACGATTGAAGGATTGCCGGCGCCGATGCGCGCGGTGATTGTCGCTCGTAAATAATCAAATCGCCCAAACACCGCGGTGAGCCCACCCCTCACCCCAGCCCTCTCCCCAAGGAGAGGGAGCCGATCATTGAGCTTTTCAACACTTGAGTTCGACTCGGAATCTCAGGTCGACGGACCTCGCCCATCCAACTCGGTCAGTCCCCTCTCCCCAAGGAGAGGGGGCTGATCGTTAAGCTTTTCAAGACTTGAGTTCGACTCGGAATCTCAGGTCGACGGACCTCGCCCATCCAGCTCGGTCAGTCCCCTCTCCCTCTGGGAGAGGGTTAGGGTGAGGGGCTTTTTGCTCGGCGAGCACGGAAGAATTCGGTCAGCACGGCGCCACACTCTTCGGCCAAAACCCCGCCTTCATATAGCACTCGATGGTTGAGAAAACCCTGGGTAAAAAACTGCCCCTGACTCTGCACAATCCCCGCCTTCGGCTCCAGCGCGCCATACACCACCCGCGCCACCCGCGAATGCACGATCAAGCCTGCACACATGCTGCACGGCTCCAGCGTCACATACAGCGTGCAGCCCGGCAGGCGATAGTTATCCACCGCCTGCGCCGCCGCACGGATGGCGACCATTTCTGCATGGGCACTCGGGTCGCTGGTGCTGATCGGGCAATTGAAGCCGCGCCCGATAATCTCGCCGTCCTGCACCAACACTGCCCCCACCGGCACTTCGCCGAGGGCTGCGCCTTGTGCAGCGAGGGTCAGCGCTTCACGCATGAAGTCTTGGTCACGGCTGCGGTCGATGATGGCCGCGGGGCGAATCTGGCGCATCACTTCACCTCGATGGCGGCCATCAGGCCGGTTTCCATGTGGTCGATCACGTGGCAATGGAACATCCACACCCCCGGATTATCGGCCACCAGCGCCACTTGCGCGCGCTCGTTCTTGCCCAGCAGATAGGTGTCGGTGAAGTACGGAATAATCTTGTGCCGGTTCGACGCGATCACCTTGAAACTCATGCCGTGCAGGTGGATCGGGTGCTGATACTGGGTCATGTTCTTCAATTCGAAGATGTAACTCTGCCCCAGTTTCAGGCTGGCAATCGGTCGGTCAGCGCAGGTCTTGTCGGTGATGTCCCAGGCCTTGCCGTTGATCTGCCACAGGCTCGGCGGCCGGCCATTGTCGATGTTGACCGACACTGAGCCGACCCATTCGAAATTGAAGTTGAGTTTCTCGGCATTGGCCAGGTCCGGCTCTGCCACCGGGTTGGCCGGCAGCGCTTTTGGCCAGTCGCTCGGCGCGTCGGTATTGGCCACCGAACGCAGGGTGCCCAGACGTACCGGACCGTTGCGCAGCGACAATTCTTCGCCCGCCGCCGGCGCCTTGATCGCCAGACAAATACGCATCCCCGGGCCGAGCCAGTATTCCTTGCCCAACGGGCGCGGTTCGACCGGGTTGCCGTCCAGCGCATAGATCTGCGCTTCGACGCCGGGAATGTTGATGCGATAAGTCAGCGTGTTGTCGAGGTTGAGCAAACGCACCCGGGTGATCTGCCCGGCCGGCAGTTCGATCACCGGGGTCGGCACACCGTTGATGGTCGACAAGCGCCCCGCCGTACCGCCACGCGCCGCTTCACGGGGAATACTGAATTCGACAAAATTGCCTTCGTCATCGATGTGCCAGTTCTTCAGGCTCAAGGTCTTTTCGTACTTGAAACCGGTCGGCTCGCGCTCTTCGATGATCAACGGCCCGACCAGCCCGCGCCCGAGCTCTTCGCTGCTGCTGACGTGCGGGTGATACCAGTAACTGCCGGCATCCGGCACGCGGAACTTATAGTCGAAGTACTCGCCCGGCAACACCGGCAGCTGCGACACGTACGGCACGCCGTCCATTTCCAGCGGCAGACGAATGCCGTGCCAGTGAATGGTCGTCGCCACCGGCAAGTGGTTGATGAAACGTACCCGCAGCCATTCACCCTGGCGCACACGCAACTCGGTGCCAGGCGCCGACGGGCCGAATGCCCAGGCCTCGGTCTTGTGCCCCGGCACCAATTCGACGTCCAGCGGTGCGGCGATCAGTTCATAGTCATGGCCCGCCTCGGCGTCGGCCATTTTGCCGAGCCAATAACGCGACGCGCCCCCCGCCCCGACACCAACGACAACAAGACCGGCCAGGCCACCGAGGATTTGGCGACGGGTAAAGGACATGAACTCAACTACCTCACGTATCAGCAGCAGGCCCTGAAAGCCTGCAAAAGGCGAATACGATACACCTGCGGTTGAGAAACAGTAAGGGCGACCTGAGGCCGCACATCACCTGCCGGCTTAAGATCGCAGCCCGGTAATCAGGTGCACCACGCCGTCCGCCAAAGGCATCACGCCCGCGACACCGGCGGCGCTCAACGCGTTCGGGTCCATGTGCGACACATCACGCAACACCACCCGTACCCGCGTCAACGCCAGCGGTTGCTGGGACTGGAGGTTATCCACACCCCCCAGCGCCGCGACAATGTCGCTGCTCAATCCGTCGCTCGGCTCGGCCGCCGCTGCGGGGGTATCCACCACCAGATCCGGGGTCAGAGCTTTCCAGAATGCCTTCTGCAATTGATCGAACATGTTCAGTTCTCCAGAACCCGTAAAGTATCGACGGTTGCCTCATGAAACAGCTGCAACGCCTCACGCACCTGCCCGGCACTTTCCAGACCGAGCACCTGCTGCGCGATGACCTGACAATCCGCCAGTTCCAGCTCGCGCACCGTTGCCTTGACCGGTGCAATCATCGGCACACTCACCGACAGTTCATCCACACCCAACCCCAGCAACAGCGGCACCGCCAGACGTTCCGAAGCCATCGCCCCGCACACGCCGACCCATTTGCCATGGGCGTGTGCCGCCTTCACGGTCGTGGCGATCAGGCGCAATACCGAGGGATGAAAACTGTCCGCCTGACTGGCCAGACGCGGGTGATCGCGATCCATCGCCAGGGTGTACTGCGTCAGGTCATTGGTGCCAATCGAGAAGAAATCCACCAGCGGTGCAAACAGATCCGCCATCAACGCCGCCGCCGGCACTTCGATCATGATCCCCAGTTTCGGCCGTTGCGTCAGGCCTAGCGCGAGGATTTCCTCGTCGAGCATCTGCCGCGCCAGACGCAGCTCCGACAGTTGCGTGACCATCGGCAACATGATGTGCAAACGCGTCAGATCGCAGCAGCCGAGCATGGCCCGGAACTGCTCCCGCAGTAGCTGCGGACGCTGCAGACACAAACGAATGCCGCGCACGCCAAGGAAAGGGTTGGTTTCGCTGTCCATCGGCACATAGGCCAGCGGTTTGTCGCCGCCGACATCGAGGGTGCGCACCACCAGATTGTGCGCAGGCCCGACACAGCGAGCGATAGCGCTGTAAGTGGCGACCTGTTCGTCATGGCTCGGCGCGTGGTTGCGGCCCAGATAGAGAAACTCCGAACGCAGCAGGCCGACGCCCGCACCGCCGAGGGCCATGGCCTGCTCGGTTTCCAATAACGAGGCGACGTTGGCCGACACCTCGACGTGATGGCCGTCACGGGTCCGTGCCGCAAGCGTTGCGCTGGCCAGTTCATGCTCATGGCGTTGACGCTGTTGTGCGTATCGAGCCTGCCACTGCCCGACGACCTCAGGGTCGGGATGTATATGTAATTCACCCTTGTCGGCATCGAGCAATATTGGAGTGCCGTTACTCAGCGCGAGCATCTGCACCGGCACCCCGCAGATCGATGGCAGACCACAGGCACGGGCGAGAATCGCCACGTGACTGGTCGCGCCGCCCCCGACCGTAGCGAAGCCCAGCACCTTGCTGGTATCGATGCCGGCGGTCTGCGACGGCGTCAGTTGATCGGCGATCAGAATGCATCCTTGCGGCAACTCCAGCGCCTGCTCGCCAATACCCAGTAGCAACTTGAGGACGCGACGTCCGACATCGGTCAGGTCCGCCGCCCGTTCGGCCAGCAACGCACTGCCCAGTTGGCGAAACATCGCCGCAGTTTCTTCAGTGGCCGCGCGCCAGGCGAACGCCGCACTTTTGCCCTTACTGATCAATGCCTGGGCCTGATCGAGCAGGCCCGGGTCTTCGAGCAGTTCCTGATGCGCCTTGAAGATCTCGGCTTCAGCCTCACCCGTAGCGGTGTCGCGCAAATGCTGCAAGGCCAGATCCGCTTCGATCAGGGCATTGGCGAGAGCCACACGCTCCAGGTCTGCTCCGCCGCCAAACTCGCTGACGTCGAACACCGGTTCGCTGATCTGCACCACTTGGCCCAACGCCGAACCGGGTGACGCACAGACGCCACGCAGAAGAGTCAGAACCTCGGTTTCCACCACCTCGACAGGCGCCGCCGCCGTCACCGTTTCACCGCAGCCTTCGGCCAACAACCGGGTCAGCGCATCGATTGCCGCGTCAGCGTCTTCGCCCACCGCACTGAGCTGCACGCTGTCGCCGAACGCGGTCTGCAACGCCATGATCGCCACCAGAGACTTGGCGTTGGCCTGAGCCTGCTGTTTATGCAGGTAAATCTTTGCCGCGAAAGCCTTTGCCGCTTGCGCGAACACCGCTGCCGGGCGCGCATGCAGACCGTTGGGATTGGGCAGTTTCAACGGCTGTGAAAACCGCGCTGGACTGTCTGCCGCGACTGTCTCTTCACTGATCGCCTGTGCGCTGACAAGCTCAAGCAACGGCTGACCTGTTTCGACCCGCCCGCTCGACGCGACCAGCCAGGTAAACGGCTCACCGCTGACCACCAACATCAACGTCATCAGGCTGCGCGCATGTCGGGCAATGTAGTCGGCGTCGAACTCGATCAGCGCCTGCCCGGCGGCAACCCGTTGCCCCTCTTCGACCAGACGGGTGAAGCCTTGCCCGCCGAGGTTCACCGTATCCAGGCCGATATGCATCAACACCTGTACGCCATGCTCATCGGTGATGCTCACCGCATGCCCGCTGACCTGCACGTTGCTGATGACCCCGGCCAAAGGCGCGCACAAGGTCGATGAGGTCGGATCGATGCACAGACCGTCGCCGATCACGCGCCCGGAAAACACTGGATCGGGCACTTGCTCAAGCGCCATCAGGACACCGGACAAGGGAGCCAGCAGTTGCAATGGTTGGGGTGTGGCCATGACGTCACCTGCAGTTTTTATGCTTTGAAGTGCCCATGGAGCGCGACGCTCCATCAGCATCGCTTATTTCCACCAGTATTCGACCTGCAATCCGACATTCGCACCGTGACGAGCACTGCCGAAGGCGCCGGTATCGGAGAGTGCCGAGCCTTTGGCCAGTTGGTTGGCCGCACGTTTCGCCGCCTCGTTCCAGGTGGCGTACGTGTAATACAGACGCACCTCGGGTCGCGCCCAGAACTCCGGGCCTTTGGGCGACCAGGTCGGGGCAAACGTGAACTTGCTCAGTTTGCGCGTGCCACCCGGGGCTTCAACTTGATCGTGGCCCAGTTCGGTGACCAATTTGAAGTGTTCGCTGAGCGCATAGGCGGGACGCACACCCAGAGAGATCCAGTTCTGGTCGACACCGTCCGGACGAATGTCTTTCTGGTACACCGCCGCAATCTGGCCACCGAAACGCGGCGTCACTTGCCAGTCGAAAAATTCGACCATCCGGTAACTCTTGTTGCTGTCGTCCAGTTTGACGTTGCCGGTATAACCCAGCCCGGTGCCCGGCCCCTCACCGTATTGCAGCGCGAGTTTGTTCTTGCCGCCGAGGAAATCCGTCTGCACATGTTGCGTGGTGATCGCCCAGCCCCGGTGGGCATCGCGGCTGTCGGGTTTGTCGATATAACTCAAGCCGAACTCCAGCTCACCGCCAGGGTTGGTCTTGAACCCGGCGACGTTGAAGTCGTGCCGATTGATGTAGTCCTTTTGGTACAGGTTGTCCTTGCGCGAAAAGGCGTAGCTGTACTTCAGATCACCGATCAATACGTCCTCGATCCCGCCCCCGGTGGCGCTCTGGTTCCAGTAGTAGAAGTCGGAAATATGGATGTCATTGCGCTTGTAGTAACGGCGCCCGGCCCACAGAGAACCGCCATTGAGCGCGGGCATCGCTGACCACTGTGCGTAGGCCTGCGGCAAGCGTATCGAGCCGTTGTCATCTTTGAATGTGGGACTGCGGTCGTAACGGTTATACAGCGAAGCCATGCCATCGACACTCAGGACCGAACCGTCGTCGAGGGTGTACAGATCCTGACGCAACTCCAACTCACCGTATTGCTCGCATTCGTTACCCAGACGATATTTGGTCTGCGCCCCCGGTAACTGGAAGCACGACTGACCGCTGCTGTTGACCGACGTGCCGACGCCGCTGCGCAAATAGCCGCCAAACTCCAGCGCATGTGAAGTCGAAGGTAAGGCCAGGCAAAAACCTGCGACTGCAAGGCTGCGATTTATTGTTGTTTTCATAAGCCACCCCATTGTTTTTATTGTCTGGTTGCATGAATTCGGCGCGCAGAAATCCCCCGCGCAATGCTCTGCGTGTTTTTTTGAAAGCTGTTTTTTTAGTTAAGGATCAGGGATCGATCAGGTGCAGAACGAAGGACTCGTAAGGCCGTAACGTCACCTGGCGTTTGCGCAACGGCCCGTCCGGATAGTTGCTGATCAACGGGCGCTGGCTCATTGACTCGCTGATGACCGTCGCCGGCAATTCCACTTCACAGGTTGTCCCGTAGAAGTTGTTCACCACCAACAAACGCTCGGCGCTGCCTTCACGTACATAGGCCCAGACTTGTGGATGTTCGGGCAGTAATTGTCGGTACACCCCCTCGGTCATCAACGATTCGCGGCGACGCAGTGCGATCAGATTGCGGTAGTGATGGAGTACCGAATCGGGGTCATCGAGCTGTCTGGCGACGTTGATCTGCGCGGCATTGGCCGGCACTCCGATCCATGGCTCGACACTGCTGAAACCGGCGTTCGGCCCGGCGTCCCAGTGCATCGGCGTACGGCCGTTATCACGGGATTTCTGCTTGATTGCCGCCATGTTGTCGGCATCACTGCTGCCGGCTTCGCGCTTGAGGCGAAAGATGTTCAGCGTCTCGACATCGCGATAATGCTCGATCGATTCGAACCCCGGATTGGTCATGCCCAACTCTTCGCCCTGATACACGAACGGCGTGCCCTGGAGAAAATGCAGCGCGGTGCCGAGCATCTTCGCCGAGCGTTCGCGGTGCTCGCCGTCATTGCCGAAACGCGAGACCACTCGCGGTTGATCGTGGTTACACCAGAACAGCGCGTTCCAGCCGCCACCGGCCTGCATGCCGGTCTGCCAGTCGGACAGAATCCCCTTGAGCTGGAGGAAATCGAAATCGGCGCGCACCCACTTTTGCAGGTTCGGATAATCGACTTTCAGGTGATGAAAGTTGAAGGTCATCGACAGCTCTTTAGACTGCGGATTCGAATAACGAATGCAGTGTTCGAGGCTGGTCGATGACATCTCGCCGACATTGATCAGGTCGTGCCCTTCGAAGACTTCGCGGTGCATCTGCTGCAAGTACGCGTGGACATTCGGCCCGTCGGTATAGAAGCGCCGGCCATCGCTGCGGTCTTCGGGAAAGTCCTCCGGCTTGGAGATCAGATTGATCACGTCCAGACGAAAACCACCCACGCCCTTGTCCCGCCAGAACTGCATCATCCGGAACACTTCAGCGCGCACCTTGGGGTTGTCCCAATTGAGGTCGGCCTGGGTGTGGTCAAACAGGTGCAGGTAATACTGACCGGTCTGGGCTTCGTACTCCCAGGCCGAACCACCGAATTTGGATTCCCAGTTGTTCGGCTGATCGCGCCAGATGTAGAAATCACGGTAAGGGTTGTCGAGGCTGCTGCGCGCCTGCTGGAACCATACGTGTTCGATCGAGGTGTGATTGACCACGATGTCGAGCATCAGCTTGATTCCGCGCTTGCCCGCTTCGGCGATCAGCAATTCGCAGTCGGCCATGCTGCCGTAGCTCGGATCGATGGCGTAGTAATCGCTGATGTCATAGCCGTTGTCGCGTTGCGGCGAACGCAGGAATGGCGTGATCCACAAGCAGTCGACACCCAGCCACTGCAGGTAATCGAGCTTGGCGACGATACCGAGCAGATCACCTGTCGGGTTGCCGGCGTGGCTATGAAAGCTCTTCGGATAGATCTGGTAGATCACCGAACGTTGCCAGTCTTGCATGGCGCAACTCCTTCAATAATGTCAGGCAACCCGATAACCGGGGCGGACAATCTTCATGCTCAGTGCACAGGTCAGAACAAACGGCACGAGCATGGCAATCAGCATCCCGAGCACAAACATCGGGATGTACTGCGGAATGATCGAGATGAAACCCGGCAGACCACCGACGCCGATGGCCGAGGCCTGAACCTTGTTCAGCGACAGGAACACACAGCCCAGCGCCGAGCCGGTGAGCGCGGCGTAGAACGGAAACTTGTAGCGCAGGTTTACGCCGAACATCGCCGGCTCGGTGATCCCGAAGTAGGCGGAAATCGCCGAGGTCGACGCCATGCTCTTGTCCCGCGCATTACGGGTCATCCAGAACACCGCCAAGGCGGCGCTGCCCTGGGCGAGATTGGACATGACGATCATCGGCCAGATGAAGGTGCCGCCCTGGGTCGAGATCAATTGCAGATCGACCGCGAGAAACATGTGGTGCATGCCGGTGATCACCAGCGGCGCATACAGCAGACCGAAAATCGCTCCACCCACCATCGGCGCCAGATCAAACAGCATGACCAGCCCTTCGGTGATGAAGATGCCGATGTGGCGGGTCACCGGGCCGATCACTGCCAGCGCCAGCACGCCCGTAACGACGATGGTGGTGATCGGCACCACGAGCAATTGAATGGCGTTGGGCACGCGCGCCCGCAGCCATTTTTCGATGACGCTCATCACGTAGGCGGCCAGCAGAATCGGCAGGATCTGCCCCTGATAACCGACCTTTTCCACCTGAAACAGCCCGAGAATGTCGAAGTACGGCAACTGCTGCCCGTCGAGCCCGGCCACGGCCTTGCCATAGTTCCAGGCGTTGAGCAGATCCGGATGCACCAGCATCAGGCCGAGCACGATGCCGAGGATCTCGCTGCCGCCAAAACGTTTGGCCGCCGACCAGCCCACCAGCGCCGGCAAAAACACGAACGAGGTGTTGGCCATCAGATTGATCAGGCTCCACAACCCGTCGAGTTTCGGGTAGGCATCGAGCAGGGTCTGCCCGTCAATGAACATGCCTTTGGCACCGAGCAGATTGTTGATGCCCATCAGCAGGCCGGCAATGATCAGTGCTGGCAGGATCGGCATGAATACATCGGAAAACACCCGCACCAGACGCTGCATGGCGTTGATCTTTTCGGCGCTTTTCTGTTTGACGTCAGCGATGGTCGACGCCGCGAGACCGGTCTGGCGACGCAGTTCGGCATAGACCTTTTCCACTTCGCCCGGACCGATCACCACCTGATACAAACCACCGGTGAAGAACGAGCCCTTGACCAGATCGATCTGATTGAGCGTGGCAGTGTCGACCAGGCTCGGGTCCTTCAGGGCCAGTCGCAACCGCGTGACGCAATGGGCGGCCTGTTCGAGGTTGTCGCTGCCGCCGAGGCTTTGCAGCAATTGCCTGGCGATATTCGGGTAGTCGTGGCTCATGCTAGTTCTTCCGCTATGGATTGTTGTTATTGGCAGCACGCCGAAGCGAAAAATACTCGTCTGTACGAGTTAATGCAACAACTCGTACAGACGAGTTTGTTTATGTATGTTCCTGCCAGACCGAAGACGAATTTTCCTACTCAGCCCTAAGGTGATTTCCATCGTCCACATGGACAAAGCCCTACCCTGGCCTTAAGGTTCGAAGCTTTGAGCACAGTCGGCACCGAGCCTACCCATGAGCAAATACAACCAGATCTATAGCGATCTGCTGGCCAGCATCACGACTGAACGCCTGGAGCGCGGCGCCCGCCTGCCTTCCGAAACCGAACTGATGGACAGCTATCAGGCCAGCCGTGGCACGGTGCGCAAGGCCATCGAATTACTTCAAGAGCGTGGCTTTGCGCAGAAAATCCACGGCAAAGGCACCTTCGTGCTTTCGACCAACCCGATCGAGTTTCAGCTCGGTGGCATCGTCAGCTTTCAAGAGACCTACCCGCGCCTGGGCAACGATGTCAGCACCGAAGTGGTCGAGCTGAGCCAGATCCCGCTCGAAGGCGCCCTGCTCGAGCACATCCACGCCGAACCCGGCAGCCTCATCACCCGTATCAAGCGTGTGCGGCGGATCGACGGCAAACGGGTCATCCTCGACATCAACCACTTTGTCAGCGAAGTGATTCCCGGCCTGTCCCTCGACATCGCCGAACAGTCGATCTATGCGCATATCGAACAGACATTGCAGTTACAGATTGCCTACGCCCAACGCACCATCGAAGCCGTGCCGCGCAGCAAGGACGATCAACTGCACCTGGATCTCGACGGCCAGAGCCATGTGATCGTGGTCAGCAACCAGACCTTTCTTCAGGACGGTCGGCAGTTCGAGTACACCGAATCACGGCACACCCTCGACAAGTTCTACTTTTCCGACGTGGCTCGGCGCTGACCCCGGCACATTTCCAACGATCGTGTGCGGTACATATGTAGTGCACTCCCCTTGAGCGAATCGGCCATGCTCGGCTCTCATTTCTCAAGGATGGAGAAAGCATGTACGCCACCCAACCACGTCCTCTGCCAAACGCGGCAGACAAAGCGGCGCTGAAGCGAATCGCCTATACCGTCGTGCAGAACTGCCCCGGTCTGCAGGACGCCGCCCATCAAGCGGCCCGTGATCTGCTGGAAGCCAAAGGCTTGTCGAGCCTTGATCCGGATCAGGTTTATTTCCATCGTTTCAAGACCGCCCAAAGCAGCACCCGCTCGTTTACCGGCTGGGAGCACATCCGCGAAAAACCCTACGAATCGATGACCCTGACACAGTTGGTGATTCATCGTTTTCGCACCACCGACCAGGACAACGCTGATCTTCTCGATCTATACGGCGGCTTCTACACCAAAGGTCCGCAGGGCGAGAATTTCGACGAGAAAAATCAGGTGCGCCTGCACGGCAACGAGGTCTTGAACGCGTTCTGGAGCCTCGATTTCAGTGGTCACTACACCGCCACTCTGACGGACTTCTGGAACAGCCACGCTGACGACTTCCGCACATTGGCCAAGTGCAATTTCCTTAGCCGTGCGGTGCAGGCCCTGGATCTTGGGCAGCTCACCGGCAGTGACTTTCAATGGCTGATGGACTCGGTGGTGGGGCCTGTAAGCTGGCCGGTCACCCTGAGCATGCTGCACACGAGCCACACGGCAACGGGGGAGGTACGCGCCTTCGACATTGACGGGCACGTCGCCACGCAGCTGCTGCGCATCGTCGACCCCGCCGGCCGGCAGATTATCTATCTGCCCAGTGAAGCCGAAGCCTTCGTGGTCAAGGAAACGCCGGCGGACCTGCATTGGTGGGTTCTGGATCAGCTGAACGACGCAAAACGCCGCGCGACCTTCCTGAATCATTTTGCCCTCGCCGATCGTCAGCACATGAGCGAGAACATTACCGATCTGATGAATCGCCTGGTGGCCACCTGGGGCCGGGCCGACCATCACCTGATCAACCGCACAAACCAGGTGCTGAGCGATGATGCATTCAGCTGGCTGCGCGACACCACACGTCAGGCGATGTTTGCTGAAGCTCACCTGTCGCTGACGTCCAATGGTGATCTGCGCAAAAAACTGTGGATCGGCTACTTGAGTGCAGGCCTCAAGGTGTTTGGACCGATGGCCACTGTCGGTTGGCCGCTGGCGTTGCCGGTCATAGGCGCGACCATCGCCAGCATGGGCCTGAATATCGATCAGGCGCAGAACGGCAAGAGCAACGCCGAACGCAAGGCGGGCGTATTGGGTGCGGTATTGAGTGGCATCAATCTGTTATTCAACCTTCCATTGCTGATCGGCACCGGGCCGATGCTGGAGGTGGGCGCTGAGGTAGAGGCGGCAGAGGCCGCAGAAATGGCCGAGTACAGCGAAGCCTTGAATCCCTCCGCCGAAGCCGCCCCCCCATTGCAGATCATGGTGCCGGACGATCTCGACATCACCGTGCCAAATATCGATGAAACGACGCTGATTCCGGCGCAGAACGCCCCACCGCCCCCGGTGCCCGAACGCTATCAATGCAACGAACTGCTCGATGGCGCGGCACTCGGCGAGGGATACGGGAAATTCCACGGCGTGTACCGTCTCGACTCTGATCCGCCCTATGCCGTTCTGATGAATGACACTCCGTACTATGTCCGCTACTTCGCCAACTCTCGCGGCGGTGGCGACTGGGCAATCGTTGACCCGGAGCGTCCCAACCAGCTTGTTCACGCCTTGCCGATCCGCCTCAATGGCGAAGGGCAGTGGGAGCGGATGCCAGCCCTGGGCCTCAAAGGTGGCGGCCAGTGCATGGGCAAACAATGCACCCCGGATCTCGAACTCGACACCTTCGAACCTGTATCACCCGAGGCGGCCGCTCCACCGGCGGAAGAACTGCAACCCTCGACATCGCGCCCCCCGCGTCCTGTAACCAGCGCCTACGACATCGATCCGCCGGTGCGCCGTTCCATTAAAAGCTGGGCGTTGAACCTCAACGAAACCCATGCCCAGTTGCAGCCCGACGGAGAAGGCGGTTTTGGCATGGATGACCCGTTCGAATTGTATGCCGCCGGCAAACGCAAGCTGCTGCAAGGTTCGGCCCGAGGCTTTTTCAAGAATCTGCCGTGGATCATCCAGCCTGCGCGTCCGGCAATCCCCGAAATCAGCCGTCTGATGCCGCTGGCCGATCTTGTCGATGGCATTTTTGAAAGTGCTTCAGGGCTAGTGGTGGGAGAAACCCTTGATCGCATCGCCAGCCTGCGTTTTCTGATTGAAAGCATGCCGGCACTGGCCCGCCACGCGAAAACCCTCTACATGCGTGGGCTGCTCAGTGACTTCGCTCAGGTTGAGCTGAACCGCTACTTCACCAGCGGCAACATGACCGTTGATTTGCGCACTTACCTGAGCAGCCTGGGCACCGATCCCGCCAGTCGATTCAACCCACTGGAACTGGTCCAGGTCGCGCGAGCGAACGGCGTTCGGGTCCAGGCGATCGACTGCGCCGCCAGCTACAAAATGAAAACCCCGCTGCCCTCCGTCGACGAGCAGATGATGAGCACCTATCTGACAAACGACATCATGACCGGCGACGTCTACCTCAACAGCCCGGGAAAATGGATCGTAGTGACGGATGCTCACAACACCAATACCTTCAGAGGACTGCTGGGCATCAGTGAATTGAAAGGAGCAATCGGTCTGCGAATCGATGAAGTCGGCATTGGTGAAGAGCTGGGTGTGGATGTCGATCCGGGTATTGAAGTGCCACGCGGCAGCTCGCCCGGTGGCACTGTCAGGCAAGGAAATCCGGATCTGCTTCGCGCCGACTTGCGCTTGAAAGTTCAGGCACCCGAGCTGGTCTGGAGCGAGGAGACGTTGGAGAATCTTTTGTACCGGCGCGGCATGTATCTGTTCGAAAAAGCAGGCGACAGCTACACCCTGATCCACCGCAGCAAACAGGGCATGCTCCAGCGCACTCCGATATCTCGATTGAGTGACGGTAATGTCTCCCTCCACCGACCTGCGTGGCAGCGGGTGAATGACATTGAGTTCGCTAACCTGAAGGAAATGTCTCAACGTTTGTCCGATACCGGGCTGATATTGCGTAGCCGGATCCCTGTTTGAGGCTGATCGGTATTAACCAATCTTCTGCCGAAGCAGCTTGTTACCGTTGAAACAGGCAACCACCTGCCAAACAAAGACAACCTTACGTAGAATGCCGGCGTGGCTATGGAACACCTTCCTTCTAAACCTCCTATGACCTAGGGGTTTCGCTCTCCACACTGCGCCTGCTTCTTGCAGGCGTTTTTACATCTGCTGTAGACACGATGCTGCAGCTCGTCCATGACGGCGATCAAAGGAGAAATTCAAGTATGAATCAGGAGCTGTTCCTGCGTCGCCGCAGCAAAGTTCACGTCCCGATGGGTTCTGGCGGTGCTACGCGCGCCCAGGTCGCGTCGGCTGTCCAGGAAGTCGCGGCGTTCCGATGCGTACTGTCAGAGCCTCTGATCGAGCAAATCGGCATGTTGTCAGCCACAGAACTCAAGTACTGGCTGCGCGATATTATCAGAGTGCTTCGCCGGCAGACTGGTGCTCACGTGCACCACCGGCCGTTTTATCCAGACTTTCCAGAGCATGTTCTAGCGGCCTCCGAGGCGGAGTTGTACCTTAACGCCGTCATCCACTACCTCACGCTTTGGCGATTACCAGCGACTGAACACGCTCGACCTCCGATGCTGGAAGGCAACTTCATTTCCCGCGTTATCGAACCGGGAGGCGTCGCTGAATTCGAGTCACTGCTTGAGCCGCTGGTTTCATCGCGCACCTCGCTCTCTGAGGAGGAAACGGCCGATGTCGTCTGGTTTATCCGAGAGTACAAAAGCGATGTGTTCCGTCTGCTGCCAGAGACCATTGCGTTCCGGGAAATCCGTGCACAGGTTGGCGGCGCGCTGATTCGGTATGTCGCCAGCGATGCACGTGTGGACGCATTCCTGCAGCGAAACGTCGAAACAGCAACTGATGTGCTACGACTGGCGGTCGCGTTGAGTGGCGGAGACGTGTCGCTGACGACAGCTACGACACGCTTCAAAGCAATGAAGCGCTCGATGCGCCGTCTATTATTGCGCCTGCTCGATAACATACCCAACGCAGCAGAAGACGTGATGCGCCATGCTGAGCGCTGGAAACGTCTGGCTGAAGTACTGCATCCCGGCGATTACGGCGATAAGTACCCACAAGCTCTAGCCGTTATCACGGCAGCGCGCCGTAACGAACCGCCCATCACATTTAATTCACGTGTCGAAAGATTGCTGGCCCAGCGTGACATCACCGCGCTCACGCTCCTGTTACAAAGCCGTCCCGGTGAGTTCGCACGAAGACTAGACGTGACCCTGCGCCGCGCGACGGAAGCAGACTCGGTACTCGACGCGTTCGAGGCGGTTGCAGAACAGGTGTCCTCGCCTGTCCTGTTGCAGGTACTGGTCCAGGTTCGCGCCCCGCGCCCCTTGCCCCTGCGGGCGTTCACACCGAAAGGTTCATTCGCCAAAGTCTATGCCATCAAGGATCGACGCGAACCTCTCACACCTGAAGTATTGGCGCGTGCAGCCCGCATCTGTGAGGACGCGCTCGTACAACGTTTTGCGTCATTGCCGCCGCTAGGCCGCTGTTACATCGATCCAGCACTACACGAATACAAGGTTCCGCTGGCGCAGCGCGCCGCATCGAAATCGCTACGTACGCTGGTTCGGGGCTGTCGGCTGCCAATGCCCGACACACGTTTCATTCGCCTGTTCCTGTGGTGGAAGAACGGTCGTGCCCGTACGGACATCGACTTGTCCGCCGCATTTTTCGACGCCAATTTCGTATTCAAAGATACGGTCGCGTACTACAACCTGAAGGGTTACGGCGGCTACCACAGCGGCGACATCGTCGATGCGCCCGACGGGGCTTCGGAGTTCATCGACCTCGACCTTGATGTTCTGGTCGAGAAAGGTATCCGCTATGTCGTCACGTCCATCAACTCTTTTACTCAGCAGCCGTATTGCGATCTTCCGGAATGCTTCGCTGGCTGGATGGCGCGCACTGATACGGCGTCGGGTGAAGTATTCGAACCGCGCTCCGTGGTCGATCGCATCGATATCGCCTCCGATACAGTGATTTGTCTGCCATTCGTGATGGACTTGCAGGAACGACGCATGATTTGGGCCGATCTGGGGCTTACTTCATCTCCCCGGTGGAACAACGTCGACAAAAACCTCAGCGGGGTATCGTTGATGCTGCGGGCCTTGGTGCATACACCACGCCCGGATCTGGAAACACTTTTCGACTTACATGCTCGAGCGCGGGGAGAACGAGTGGATTCGCCGCAGCAGGCAGAGGCAGTGTTTGCGCCAGATCAAGGGCTGACGCCGTTCGATACAGATCTCATTCGATCCCAATATCTTTGATACCGGCGACAAGTGCCTGGAGGACGCCGGACAAACAGTCCTCCTCCATCACCCCCACTCAATTATCAATAGTGGGCAATATGCGGTAGCCGGCTAGTGCACTCCCCTTGAGCGAATCGGTCATGCTCGGTCTTTGTTTCTCAAGGATGAAGAACGCATGACCTCCCCCGAACGACGTCTCCTGCCAAACGCAGCGGACAAAACTGCCCTCAAAGCGATTGCCACGACGATCGTGCAGACTTGCCCGAGTCTGCTCGACGCAGCCCGGCAAGTCGCCAACGAACTCCTGGCGGACAAAGGCCTGTCCGGCCTGGATTCCGACCGGGTTTACTTCCACCGTTTCAAAACGGCGCAGAGCAGCGCGCTGACCTTCACGGGTTGGGAGCATTTGCTCGAAAAGCCTTACGAAACGCTCACCCTCACGCAGTTGGTGATCCATCGCTTTCGTGCGACTGATCAAGACAACGCAGACCTGCTTGGCCTTTACTGCGGCTTCTATTCGGATGGCCCGGAGGCGGAAAACTTCAATCAGAGCAATGAAGTACGGCTGCTTGGCAGCGATGTGCTGAAAGCGTTCTGGGATGTCGATTTCAGCGCGCGTTACACAGGTCAACTGACGACATTCTGGCAAACCTCGTCGGATAACTTCCGCGCCTTGGCAAAGTGCAACTTTCTCAGCCTGGCGGTGCAGGCGCTGCAACAGGGTGACCTTGACGGGACTGATTTTCAGCGCGTCGTCGCCTCGGTTATCGGGCCCGTCACCTGGCCCGTTACCTTGCAAATGCTGCAAGCGTTGCACCCGGTCGGTGCTGAAGTGCGGGCGCTGGATCTCGATGGCCAGCTAGCCTCCAATGCGCTGCGTCTGGTGGAAGACAGTGGCAGGCAGACCCTTTACTTGCCAGGCGAAGCCCAGTCATTCCTCTTGATGGACAATGAAACGGATCTGCACTGGTGGATGCTTGAGCAGATGAATTCAGAGGACAAGCGCACGGCCTTTCTCAAGCATTTCCCGCTGGCTGAGCGCAATCACATGACCGAAAACCTCACCGACCTGATGAACCGTCTGGTGAGCACCTGGGGCCACAGCGATCACCGAATGATCAATCGCAGCAACGTCGCGATCAGCGGTGACGCATTCACTTGGTTGAGCGAGTCGACACGCACGAGCATGGTTGCCGAGGCACATTTGGCACTCACATCCAACAGTGCCCTGCGCAAAAAACTGTGGATCGGTTATTTGAGTGCCGGTCTGAAAGTGTTCGGCCCGATGGCCGCTGTGGGCTGGCCTGTGGCGTTGCCTTTGATTGGCGCGAGCATCGCGAACTTGGGCTTGAACATCGATCAGGCCGTCAACGGCACTACGCCAACCGAACGCAAAGCCGGTGTCACCGGCGCAGTGCTCAACGCGATCGACATTGTGTTCAACATTCCGTTTCTGATCAGCACTGGCCCACAACTTGAAGTGGGCCCACAGGTGGAGTTTGCTGAAGCTGAAGAAATGCGCGGGTTGATCGAGCTCACTTCGCCTGAACCACCATTCTTGCCGCCTCGGGATCTACCGCCAGTCACGGCGGTTGATCCAGAGGCGGCCGTTGAGCTGGCAAACGAAATCCCCATCGAGACGACCCTCGCATCCAGCCAGCAGTTGGCCACGGCTGCTGCGCGCCAGGGTTCGTCTTTTCCAAAGATTCCTGCCAAATATCGATGCAACGAGTTACTGGCACAGCGTTCTGTAGAGGCAGCGCCAGGCAAATATGAGGGTATTTACCGCCTGGACAAGGAGCCGGGCCATGCCATCGAAATGGAGGGTGCCGCGTACTACGTGCGCTACTTTGCCGACTCTGAAGACAGTGGCAACTGGGCCATTGTCAATCCCGAACGCCCCAATCAATTCGCGTACTCGTTACCCGTACGCTTCGGTAGTAGCGGCAAGTGGGAACGCATACCCGCGCTGCGTCTCAGGGGAGGAGGCCAATGCGTGGGCAAGGCGTGTTTCCTGGACACTGACCTGACCTCGTCCTCGGCCCCGGATCCGGCCACGCCGTCCGCGGAGCTTCCCCTCGTCGAACCGGTTTCACCGGTTGCGCGGCCGTTGCGCCTGGTTACTCCTCTCAACGACATCATCGGAATGGACTTGGCGAAAATGAAAAGATGGGCAATGAACTTGCCCGAGACTTCCGTCGAGCTTGCCAGTGCAAACCAGGGTAAATCATCAACTACCGATACGTATGCAGCCTATTTCCGCGACAGACGCACGTCCATGCTAAACGAGGCCAAAGAGTATTACTCAGAACTGAACTGGACCAACCTGCCCGCACGACCAGTCATCCCGCAAATCGACGCCGAGATGCAGGCCGCTGAGTTGATTGATCGCATCTTTGCCAATACCGATGGGCTGGTCGTCGGCGAAACACTTGATCGCATCGCCAGTATGCGTTTCATGATCGAAAACATGCCGACGTTTTCACGGCATATCCGCACACTATACGTACGTGGTTTGCTGAGTGATTTTGCCCAGGAAGATCTCAATGACTTTTACCGCTCGGGAGAGATGTCAGAGGATCTTCGAGGCTACTTGTCCAGCCTGGGTACCGACCCTGATGAACGATTCAACATCCTTGAACTGATCAAGGCTGCTCAGGCCAATGGCATCCGGCCCCATGGGCTTGAAGTCGCGCACAGTTACAAGTTGAAGGTACCGCTGACTTCGATCGAAGAGCAGATGATCCACGCCCGGCTCGCCAATCAAATCATGTGGGGTGACGATCTCCTCAACAAACCAGGGAAATGGGTTGCCCTGGTCGACGCAACGAACACCAATACCTTCAGAAATCTGCCAGGCATCAGCGAACTCAGAGGCGGCATCGGTTTACGGATCGAAGAAGTGGCGTCCACCGAAGTGGCTGACATCAGAGTCGACCCGGGACTGGAAGTCGCTCGAGGTCCGTTTGATAACGGGGCAACGACGCGCAACTCCTCCGACGTCTTATACGCTGATCTGCGCTTGCAGATCGCAGCACCTGTACCGCAATGGACTGAGGCAACAGTGAACACACTGCTGAATCGCAACGGCATGTTCATGTTCGAAAAAACGCAGAATGCATACACACTCGTGCGTCGCGACAGTGCCAGCAATATTGTTCGAACAATGGTGAATCGCAGAAGGGACGGTCAGGTTTACATCTGGGCACAGACGATGCCGCGGATCAGCGGCATCATGTTCCGTGACCTCGGCGCGTTATCCCAGCGCTTGATAGAGATCGGCTTGACCCTGCAAAGTCGCTTACCCAGCTGACTGTTTTCAGGGCATGAAACGAAAAAACCCTTGGCTTCAGGCCAAGGGTTTTTCGTTAATCAACCTGCAGCGGGATCACTCCCACTCAATGGTCGCCGGCGGCTTGCTCGACACGTCGTAAGTGACGCGGGAGATGCCTTCGATTTCATTGATGATGCGGCCGGAGACGGTTTCCAGCAGTTCGTAAGGCAGGTGAGCCCAACGCGCGGTCATGAAGTCGATGGTTTCCACGGCACGCAGGGCAACCACCCAAGCGTAACGACGGCCATCGCCAACAACGCCAACCGATTTCACTGGCTGGAACACCACGAACGCCTGGCTGACTTTGTGGTACCAGTCGGCTTTGCGCAGTTCTTCGATGAAGATGTGGTCGGCACGACGCAGCAGGTCGGCGTATTCCTTCTTCACTTCACCGAGGATGCGCACGCCCAGGCCCGGGCCCGGGAACGGGTGACGGTAGACCATGTCGTACGGCAGGCCCAGTTCCAGACCCAGACGACGGACTTCGTCCTTGAACAGTTCGCGCAGTGGCTCGACCAGTTTCAGGTTCATCTCTTCCGGCAGGCCGCCCACATTGTGGTGCGACTTGATCACGTGGGCCTTGCCGCTTTTCGCGCCAGCCGACTCGATCACGTCCGGGTAGATGGTGCCCTGAGCGAGGTACTTGATGTTTTCCAGTTTGTTCGACTGGGCATCAAAGACGTCGATGAAGGTGCGACCGATGATTTTGCGCTTCTTCTCCGGGTCGGCTTCGCCGGCCAGGTTGTTGAGGAACTGCTCTTCAGCGTTGGCGCGGATCACTTTGACGCCCATGTTCTCGGCGAACATGGCCATCACTTGCTCGCCTTCGTGCAGACGCAGCAGGCCGTTGTCGACGAAGACGCAGGTCAGTTGGTCGCCGATGGCTTTGTGCAGCAGCGCAGCAACAACCGAGGAGTCAACGCCGCCGGACAGACCCAGCAGCACGTTGTCGGTGCCGACTTGTGCGCGGATGTTGGCGATGGCGTCTTCAGCGATCTTCGACGGCGTCCACAGGGCTTCACAGCCGCAGATGTCGAGGACGAAACGCGACAGGATACGACCGCCCTGTTTGGTGTGGGTCACTTCCGGGTGGAACTGCACACCGTAGTAGCCACGGTCGTCGTTGAACATACCGGCGATCGGGCAGCTTGGGGTGCTGGCGAGGATGTGGAAGTCTTCCGGCATCCGGGTGACCTTGTCACCGTGGCTCATCCACACGTCGAGGCCGAACAGGCCGTCAGCGTCGATGTGGTCTTCGATGCCGTCGAGCAGGCGGCTCTTGCCAACCACATCAACGCGGGCGTAACCGAACTCACGCAGTTCGGAACCTTCAACCTTGCCGCCCAGTTGCTCGGCCATGGTCTGCATGCCGTAGCAGATACCGAAAACCGGTACGCCCAGGTCAAACACGGCCTGTGGGCAACGCGGGCTGTCGGCGACGTGCACGGACTCGGGGCCGCCGGCGAGGATGACGCCTTTAGGAGCGAATTCGCGGATCGCATCTTCGTCCATGTCGAACGGGTGCAGTTCGCAGTACACACCGATTTCACGCACGCGGCGGGCAATCAGTTGGGTGTATTGCGAACCGAAGTCGAGGATCAGGATGCGGTGAGCGTGAATATCGAGGGCCATGATTCAGTCTCGTTTAAGTCGTTCAGAAACAGTCGTGATTCAGAAACAACTCGGGGCTGAATCAAACAGCCCCGGTTGCTTACTTTATTGCTTGAAGGCTCAACCTACGCGGTAGTTTGGCGCTTCTTTGGTGATCTGCACGTCGTGAACGTGGGATTCGGCCATGCCAGCGCCGGTGATCCGCACGAATTCAGGCTTGGTGCGCATTTCTTCGATGTTGGCGCTGCCGGTGTAACCCATCGAGGAACGCAGACCGCCCATCAACTGGTGAATGATCGCGCTCAGGGTGCCTTTGTAAGGAACACGGCCTTCGATGCCTTCCGGAACGAGTTTCTCGGCGCCTGCCGAGGAGTCCTGGAAGTAACGGTCGGAGGAGCCTTGAGCCTGGGACATGGCGCCCAGCGAACCCATGCCGCGATACGCCTTGTACGAACGGCCCTGGAACAGTTCGATCTCGCCCGGCGCTTCTTCAGTACCGGCGAACATCGAGCCCATCATCACGCAGGAAGCACCGGCTACGATGGCCTTGGACAGGTCACCGGAGAAACGGATGCCGCCGTCGGCGATCAACGGAACGCCAGTGCCTTCAAGGGCAGCGGCAACGTTGGCGATAGCACTGATTTGCGGGACGCCGACACCGGCGACGATACGGGTGGTGCAGATCGAGCCAGGGCCGATACCGACCTTGACTGCGTCAGCGCCTGCTTCGGCCAGAGCCTTGGCAGCGGCGCCGGTGGCGATGTTGCCGCCGATCACCTGCACTTCAGGGAAGTTCTCTTTGACCCAGCGAACACGGTCGATCACGCCTTTGGAGTGACCGTGTGCGGTATCGACTACCACGACGTCCACACCAGCGTTGACCAGGGCTGCGACGCGGTCACCGGTGTCTTTACCGGTACCGACAGCAGCGCCCACGCGCAGACGACCTTGATCGTCCTTGCTGGCCAGCGGGTAGGCTTTGGCTTTTTCGATATCGTTGACGGTCATCATGCCTTTGAGGGCGAATTTGTCGTCGACGATCAGCACGCGCTCGATGCGGTGCTTGTGCAGCAGTTCGCGTGCTTCGTCCTTGCTCGCGCCTTCCTTGATCGTGACCAGACGCTCTTTGGGCGTCATCACTTCACGGACGGTGGCTTCCAGACGGCTTTCGAAACGTACGTCACGGGAAGTGACGATGCCGACCAGGTCGCCATCGTGCAGAACCGGAACGCCGGAAATGTTGTGCATGCGGGTCAATTCGAACAGATCACGAACCGTGGCATCAGCCTCGATGGTGATCGGATCCTTGACGACGCCGGCTTCGAACTTCTTGACCTTACGCACTTCGGCAGCTTGCTGCTCGATGGTCATGTTCTTGTGGATAATGCCGATGCCACCTTCCTGAGCCATGGCGATTGCCAGACGGGCTTCAGTGACGGTGTCCATTGCAGCAGAAACCAGAGGAATGTTCAGCTCGATGCCACGGGTAAGGCGGGTCTTGAGACTGACTTCGTTAGGAAGTACCTCGGAATAACCAGGCACTAAGAGAATGTCGTCGAATGTCAGAGCTTCTTGGCTGATACGCAGCATCGCGGGGGCTCCCGAGCGGGAAAATGGAAGCGCGCCATTATAGTCAGACACCCCCTGCTGTTCAATGTAAAACTCAGCTTAATATCAATGTTGCTGATGTACGGGAAATCCCCGCCCCTACAGCTCCACCTTGACCCAAGAGACAGGTTGATCGAGCCAATCGGCGAACTCATCGATAAAGCTTTGCTTGAAGCCCGCCTCCAGCCAGTTATTGAAGATGAAACCAAGGTTGGAGAACGCGCATTCCTGCAAAAACAGAAAACCGTTGATGTCATCTTCGTGCCCGCATTCCGGGCACGTGAAGTTGTCGGTGCGGCCCGGGAACCAGTCTTCAAGGCTTTCGAACAGTGCTTCGCCGACTTCACGACGGCACTCGGCGCAACCAGCTTCTTCGAGGAAGCCCTTGGCCGGCGTGTAGATGCAGCGCTTGGTGACGATCTCCAGCCCGTTGATCGGCTCACCGAATGGCAAGGCTTGCGGGTGCAGGACCACAGCACGGGCGCCATCGGCAATCGCGTAAGCCATGCGGTTACCGGTGCGGCCACAGGTGGTCAGCTCTTCCTTGATGATGTTCTTGCGCACCAGCCAGCGCACGATCGCCCGGGCCCGGGGTTCGTGGACCGGCAGGGTGGAGATTTTCGGGACGATGATGCTTTGCGAATTCATGGTGCAGCCTGCGACGTCAAATGGAAATTCTGCGGTGCTCACTCCGCCGCCATCGCGGGCAAGCCCGCTCCCACAGGGATCTCGTTCGGTCACAAATGTTGTGTACACCAGAGAAACCTGTGGGAGCGGGCTTGCCCGCGATGGCGTCAGTGCGGCCGGCAGCTTAATCCCTGACGAAATCCGGTCAAGTGCTGAGGTAGCGTCCGATCAATGCGAGCCCGCTCGCCAGCACCAGCCACGTCACCAATCGCACAAACGCCTCGCGCGATAGGCGCATGGTCAATCGCCGCCCGATCCACAACCCCAGCGCCATGGCCGGCAACAGACACAGCGCCAGCATCAACAAGGGTAGCTCGGCATATACACCGGCGATAGCAAACAGGCTCAAACGCACCACCGTGCTGCAACTGATCAACGCACTTTGCGTGGCCCGCGCCGCATCCTTCGGCAGCCGACTATTCAGATAGATCGCATAAAGAAACCCGCCACTGCCAAACAGCGCCCCAAACAACCCGCCCACCGTCCCCATCGGCACCGCCCATGCCGCCGACAATTGCGTTGGCCGCGCCTTCACCCACAAGCTGTAAATCGCATAGGCGCTGATAAACAACCCCATCAACAACAGCAATACATCGGATTTGAGGTTGAGCAGAAAAATCACCCCCAGCGTGCAACCGACTGCCATACACGGCAGCAGCCGCAGCAACTCGGGTTTGGCCACATCCCGCCGCGACGGCAGCAGATTGCCGAACGCCGCAACAAAATCCAGCAGCACCAGCAACGGCACGATTTTCGACAACGGCATGAACAGAATCAGAATCGGCCCCGCCACCAGCGCCGTGCCAAACCCGGCAATGCCGAACACGATATAGGCCAGGGCGATCCCCAGCCCGATCACCGCCCAGCCGCCGGTGCCCCATGTCCACTCACTCAACAACCCGGCCACGCTCATTGATCTGCTTCCTTAATAAGCCTGAGATGACTTTAGCCAGCGCCGAGGGTTGCGACTAATATCTTAAAAGTCGCTCACCCATCTCAAAAAGGCATGCCTGATGCTTTCAACCCGTCAACTGCGTTACTTCGTCGAAATCGCTGAGTGCGGCAGCTTCAGTTCGGCAGCCGAACGGTTGTTTGTTGCGCAATCGGCGCTGAGCCGGCAGATCAAGGACATGGAGACGCGGCTGCAAACACCACTGTTCGAACGAACCGCGCGCCAGCCTCGCCTGACAGCGGCAGGCGAGGCGTTTTTGCCGCGCGCCAGAAATCTGCTCAATGAGTTGAGCAAGGCCAGTGCCATGGCCACTGAAGTCGGTAACGGTCAGCTCGGCACATTGCGCCTCAGCCACTCCAGCACCGTGTCGATCAGCGGACGTTTGCTCGGTGAAATCGGTGCGTATCTGCAGCAACAGCCTGGCGTGTCACTGGATATCGGCAAGTTGTCTTCCGAGGCGCAACTGGAAGAGTTGGCCGAAGGACGCCTCGATATCGGCCTGCTGCGCCTGCCCGTGTTGCGCCAGCGCGAAGGTATTCAGATTGTTCCGCTGTTTACTGAACGGTTGCTGCTGGCGGTACCGAGGGATCATCGATTGGCCGACGCTGAACGTGTCGATTTGGCACAACTGAAGGACGAAGCGTTCATCTCGATCCCGCACCCGCAACGCGGCGGCTTGAGTTACCTGTGTGCCGACCTGTGTATGCGTCAGGGTTTCTTCCCGAAAGCGGCGCGGGTGATGTCGCGCAAGACCACGCAATTGCAGTTGATCCAGGCCGGTTTCGGCATCGCCCTGCTGCCGGAATCGATGCAGGACATCGCCCCGAGCGGCGTACGATTTCTGCCGCTGACCGATCCCGACTGCCACAGCACCGTCGCCCTCGCCTATCGACAGGATCCCACCCCGCTGATCCAACACTTCCTCCAGACTTTCACCAATCCCTTGTAGGAGTGAGCCTGCTCGCGATAGCAATCTGTCCATCACCTCCTTATTGCCTGACATACCGCTATCGCGAGCAGGCTCACTCCTACAGGGGATTTGTGGTGATTCATGGAGATTGATCAGCAAATGCCTTTAAACTGCGCCCCATGATTAAAGATCCCTTTGCAAGACTTGGCCTGGACCGTGAAGTCCTGACCGTCAGCCAACTCAACGGCCGCGCGCGGGTGTTGCTCGAAGACGTGTTCAGCAACATCTGGGTCGAAGGCGAAATTTCCAACCTCGCCCGCCCGGCGTCCGGTCACATCTACTTCACCCTCAAGGACAGCGGCGCGCAGGTGCGTTGCGCGCTGTTCCGGCAGAACGCCGCGCGAGTGCGTCAGGCGTTGAAGGACGGCCTGGCGGTGAAGGTGCGTGGCAAGGTTTCGTTGTTTGAAGGCCGTGGCGACTATCAACTGATCCTCGACACCGTCGAACCTGCCGGTGACGGTGCGCTACGTCTGGCCTTCGATGCCTTGAAAGAAAAGCTCAGCGCCGAAGGCCTGTTCAGTGCCGAACGCAAAGTGCCGCTGCCCGCGCATCCGCAGCGCATCGGTATCATCAGTTCACCCACCGGCGCGGTGATTCGCGACATCATCAGCGTATTCCGCCGGCGTGCGCCGCAGGTGCAACTGACGCTGATTCCGACTGCCGTACAGGGCCGCGAAGCCACCGCGCAAATCGTCCGCGCGCTGAAAATGGCCGATGCCCGTGGTTTCGACGCACTGATCCTCGCCCGTGGCGGCGGCTCGTTGGAGGACCTCTGGTGCTTCAACGAAGAAGCCGTGGCCCGCGCCGTCGATGCCTGCCTGACGCCAATTGTCAGCGCCGTCGGTCACGAAACCGATGTGTCGATCAGTGACTTTGTCGCTGACGTGCGCGCACCGACGCCGTCCGCCGCCGCTGAGTTGCTCGCGCCCGATTCCAGTCACTTGATCCGTCAGGTCGAAAGCCTGCATCGCCGCTTGGTGATGCGTATGCGCGATCGCTTGATGCGTGATCGCCTGCGCCTGGAAGGTATGGCCCGTCGCTTGCGTCATCCCGGCGAACGTCTGCGCCAGCAGGCTCAGCGTCTGGATGATCTGGACATGCGCATGCGCCGCGCTTTCGAGCGTCATCTCAACACTCGCCGTGAACGCTTGATCCGCCTGGAAACTCGCCTCGCCGGGCAACATCCGGGACGGCAACTGGCGATGTTGCGTCAGCGCCTCGACAGCCTCGCCGAACGTCTGCCCCGGGCCATGCGCGAAGGCCTGAAAAACCGTCGCCTGCAACTGCACAGCCAAATGCAGACGCTGCATGTGGTCAGCCCGCTGGCAACGCTCGGGCGTGGTTACAGCATTCTGCTGGATGAGCGCGGCCAGGCGATCCGCAACGCCGCGCAAACCCACACCGGCCAGCGTCTCAAAGCCAAACTTGGCGAAGGCGAACTGCAAGTGCGCGTCGAGGACAATCACCTGACGCCTGTCACCCTCTCTTTACTGGACTGATCAATGTCGCGTTTTCTCGCTCCACTGTTTCTGCTCTGCCTGACTTTCAATGCCCACGCTGACAGTTACATCACCCGGCTGCTGAACAAACCGGTGCCGGGTGGCGTGGCAGTGGTTGATCTCGGCTCAGCCGCGCAGGCACCGAAAGCCACGTATCAAGGCAAACCGGTGCTGGTGGTGAAAGAGCAGAACAACTGGCTGGCGATTGTCGGCGTGCCGTTGACTGTGAAGCCGGGCGCGCAACAGATCAGCAGCGGCGGGCGCAATCTGCCGTTCACCGTGGGCAACAAGAAATACCCGGAACAGCGCATCACCCTGAAGAACAAGCAGCAAGTCAATCCGGACCAGTCGAACCTCAAGCGTATCGAAGGTGAACTGGCCGAGCAGATCAAGGCCTACCGCAGCTTCAGCCCGAACACGCCGAGCAATCTGTTGCTGGACAAACCGGTCAACGGGCCGCTGTCGAGCAAGTTTGGCGTGCGTCGTTTCTTCAATGGTGAAGAGCGCAATCCGCATGCCGGCCTCGACTTCGCGGTGCCGGCGGGCACGCCGATCAAGACCCCGGCGGCGGGCAAGGTGATCCTCACCGGCAATTACTTCTTCAACGGCAACACAGTGTTTGTCGACCATGGGCAAGGCTTTATCAGCATGTTCTGCCACATGTCGAAGATTGATGTGAAGGTTGGCGATCAATTGGCGCGGGGCGCTGTGGTCGGCAAAGTTGGCATGACCGGCCGCGCGACCGGGCCGCACATGCACTGGAATGTCAGCCTGAATGATGCGCGGGTGGATCCGGCAATTTTCATTGGTGCGTTTCAACCTTAAAAAATAGAGCGAAGCTTAAGGCCTCATCGCGAGCAGGCTCACTCCTACATTGGACTGGTGTTGTGAACACGATCAACTGTAGGAGTGAGCCTGCTCGCGATGGCGGCTTAAGCTGTATTCAAACACCCCTGAGACCCCATCACCCCCGATTGCGCCCCAATCAAACCTCGCGCAAATATCACAACGATCAGCGATCTCCAGCGCAATAAAATCCCGCCAAAACTCTCTTTCCGAGTATTCCTCTCAATTTTTTCCGACTGCTTGCCATCCTCTCCCCTCGCGGTTAGGGTTGAAGGCATGAAAACCTCTCACACCCTCATTCAGCTTCGCCAGCACCGCAGCCTGTGCCTTGTCAGCGCACGACTGCCAGGCTGAATCGCTGCGTCTCGTCCCACGCTTTTCCCAGAACATTCGTAACACCGGCAGGCCGCCTCTTTTCGGCCCAGACAATAAGGAATTTCCCGATGAGCATGCTCAAAGATCCGTCTTCGAAATACCGCGCGTTTCCTGTCATCAACCTGCCGGATCGCACCTGGCCGTCGAAAACCATCGACACCGCGCCGATCTGGTGCAGCTCCGACCTGCGCGACGGCAACCAGTCGCTGATCGAACCGATGGACGCGGTGAAGAAGCTGCGCTTCTGGAAAACCCTCGTGCAAGTCGGCGTGAAGGAAATCGAAGCGTCGTTCCCGGCCGCTTCGCAAACCGACTTCGACTTCGTGCGTACCCTGATCGAAGAAGGCCACATCCCGGACGACACCACCATTCAGGTGCTGACCCAGGGCCGTGAAGACTTGATCGAGCGCACTTTCGAATCGCTGCGCGGCGCGAAGAAAGCCATCGTTCACCTGTACAACGCCACTTCGCCTTCTTTCCGTCGCATCGTCTTCAACCAGGACAAGGACGGCATCAAGGCCATCGCCGTGAACGCGGCCAAGCTGTTCGTCAAATACGCGGCGATGCAGCCGGACACCGAATGGACTTTCGAATACTCGCCGGAAACTTTCAGCGCCACCGAGCTGGAATTCGCCAAGGAAGTCTGTGACGCGGTGATCGAGGTGTGGAACCCGACGCCTGAGCACAAGATGATCCTCAACCTGCCCGCCACCGTTGAGTGCGCAACGCCGAATGTCTACGCCGACCAGATCGAGTGGTTCGGCCGCAACATCAACCGTCGTGACAGCGTGATCATCAGCCTGCACACCCACAACGACCGTGGCACTGGCGTTGCAGCTACCGAACTGGGCCTGATGGCCGGCGCCGATCGCGTCGAAGGCTGCCTGTTCGGCAACGGCGAGCGTACCGGTAACGTCGACCTCGTCACCGTCGCACTGAACATGTACACCCAGGGTCTCGACCCGCAGCTGGACTTCTCCGACATCGACGGCGTGCGCAAAGTGGTCGAGGAGTGCAACCAGATTCAGGTTCACCCGCGTCACCCGTACGTTGGCGACCTGGTGCACACCGCGTTCTCCGGCTCGCACCAGGATGCAATCCGCAAGGGCTTCTCCCAGCAGAAACCAGACGCGCTTTGGGAAGTCCCGTACTTGCCGATCGACCCGGCCGATATCGGTCGCAGCTACGAGGCGGTGATTCGCGTCAACAGCCAATCGGGCAAGGGCGGCATCGCCTACTTGCTGGAGCAGGAATACGGCATCAGCCTGCCACGTCGCATGCAGATCGAATTCAGCCAGGTCGTGCAGCGTGAAACCGACCGTCTCGGTCTGGAGATGACCGCCAAGCAGATCCACTCGCTGTTGATCAGCGAATACCTGCAAGCCAACACCCCTTACGCGCTGGTCAGCCATCGCCTGCAGGAAGAAAACGGCAACAGCGCCGTCGAAGTGGAAGTGGCCAGCAAAGGTCAGGGCGAAACCAACCTGCACTGGCGCGGCAAAGGCAACGGTGCACTGGAAGCACTGGTCGCCGGCCTGCCGATTCCGGTGGAGATCATGGACTACAACGAGCACGCCATCGGCGCGGGCACCAACGCCAAGGCAGCGGCGTACATCGAACTGCGTGTGAACGGCGAACGTGCAGTGCACGGCGTGGGTATCGATGAAAACATCACCACCGCGAGCTTCAAGGCGCTGTTCAGCGCGTTGAACCGCTCGCTGAGCCAGCCTGAGGCGAAAGCAGCGTAATCGACCGCTGAAATGTAAAAGGCCCCGGAGTGCGAACTCCGGGGCCTTTTTTTGCCTGATGCGCTCGTTCCCATGCTCCGCGTGGGAACGATCGGCTGCCTCAGGTGAACTCGAACGTGTCAGCATCCAGATTCGCCGGAAAGCGCTCGCGATACGCCGCCAGTGGCGCCGCTTCCAAAACCACCTTGAACACACCATCCGCCTCCCCCGCCGCCAGCAAGGTTTCCCCCTGGAAATCCAGCACCTGACTGTCTCCGGTATACGCGAAGCCCTTGCCGTCGGTGCCAACGCGGTTCACCGCCGCCACATAGCAGAGGTTCTCGATCGCCCGAGCAGGCAACAGTCGGTTCCAGTGCAACCGTCGCGCACCCGGCCAGTTGGCGGTGTACAGCAATAGATCGGTGTCCTGCGCATCGCGGCTCCACACCGGAAAGCGCAGGTCGTAACAAATCAGCGGACGGATACGCCAGCCCTTGAGTTCGAACTGCACCTGACGTTCGCCAGGGGTGTAATGGTTGTGCTCGCCGGCCATGCGGAACAGGTGACGTTTGTCGTAATGCAGCACTTCACCGTCCGGCCGCGCCCACAGCAGGCGGTTGCGATGACTGCCATCGGCGGCCTGAATGATCACGCTGCCGGTAATGACTGCATTAAGCTTCGCCGCCTGAACCCGCAGCCATTTGCTGGTCGGGCCGTTCTCGGCTTCCGCGAGGGTTTCGGATTCCATGGAGAATCCGGTGGTGAACATTTCCGGCAGGATGATCAGATCCGCCCCGCGCGCCTGCTCCAGCAACAGCTCGAAATGCTCGAGGTTGGCCTGGCGGTCATGCCAGGCCAGGCTGGTCTGGATCAGCGCCAGGTTGAGATCGGGTAACGCACTCAGATCACGCATAGTTTCGCCGCCGCTTCTCGCAGCGTCTCCTCGCGTTTGGCGAAGCACAGACGCACCAGGCGCTGGCCTTCGGGTGGATTCTGATAGAAGACCGACACCGGAATACTCGCCACGCCGTGCTCGCGGGTCATCCACATCGCCATCTCGACGTCGTTCAGGTCGGGGCGAATCTGCGAATAATCGACCAGTTGAAAATAGGTGCCGGTGACTCGGGTAAAACTGAAGCGCGACGGCGCCAGCAGATCGCAGAACAGGTCGCGCTTGGCCTGGTAGAAGCCCGGCAACTCTTCGACGTGCTCCGGGTGTTCAGCCATGTAATCGGCTAGCGCGTATTGCAACGGCGTAACGCCGCAGAAACTGACGTACTGGTGCACCTTGCGCAGCTCGGCCGTCAGCGCTGGCGGCGCGACGACGTAACCGGTTTTCCAGCCAGTAACGTGGTAGGTCTTGCCGAACGAACTGACCACGAAGGCGCGTTGATACAACTCTTCATGGGCGAGCACGCTAACATGCGGTACGCCGTCAAATACCAGGTGTTCGTAGACTTCGTCGCTGATCAGATAAATGTCGCGACCACGGATCAATGCCGCCAGTTGATCCAGCTCGGCACGGCTGATCAATGCGCCGCTCGGGTTGTGCGGGGTGTTGATGACGATCATTTTCGTGCGCGGGCTCAGGGCCGCTGCGAGTTTGTCGAAATCGATGGAGAAGTCGTCCGGGTTCAGCTGCACATGCACGCAACGACCGCCCGCCAACTCTGTGGCCGGCTCGTAGCTGTCGTAGCACGGATCGAACACGATGACTTCGTCGCCGCTGTGGATAACCGCCTGAATCGCACAGAAGATCGCCTGGGTCGCGCCCGGCGTCACCGTCACTTCACTGTCAGCATTGACCTGCACGCCATAGCTGCGAGCGATTTTCGCTGCAATCTGTTCGCGCAGTGCCGGCAGGCCAGTCATCGGCGAATACTGGTTGTGGCCACTGGCAATGTGTCTACCGACCGCATCACGCAACGCCTGCGGGCCGTCAAAATCAGGAAAACCCTGGGACAGGTTGATCGCGCCGGTTTGCGCGGCGAGCTGAGACATCTGCGTGAAAATCGTGATGCCGACATTCGGCAGCTTACTGGTGATCATCGGGGGTTCCCTGCTCAACACCCGGCTCTGACGACGGCGCGGGAGAGCCCGAGGATAGCCCATCCGGCGCCCATAAAAAAAGGGCGCCGGATGGCACCCTTCTCTCACATTGATCGTTCCCACGCTCTGCGTGGGAATGCAGCCTTGGACGCTCTGCGTCCGCCGCTTATGTGACGCAGAGCGTCACGGAATACATTCCCACGCGGAGCATGGGAACGATCAACAGCCAGCGACCTTATTTCTTGTCGCGGCGCTTCTTGTCAGCTTTCTTGTGGTGCGACATCAAACGACGCTTCTTGTTGACCTGGCGGTCGGTCAGCGTGGTCTTGTTGCCTTCGTACGGGTTCTCGCCGCCCTTGAACTCGATGCGGATCGGCGTACCGACCAGCTTCAGCACACGACGGTAGGTGTTCTCGAGATAACGCACGTACGACTTCGGCACTTTCTCGATCTGGTTACCGTGGATCACGATGATCGGCGGGTTCGCACCACCCAAGTGAGCGTAACGCAGCTTGATCCGGCGGTTGTTGACCATCGGCGGCGCGTGCTCGCCAACCGCGTCTTCGAGAATCTGGGTCAGACGGTTGGTCGGCCAGCGGGTGACCGCCGACTTGAACGAGTTCTGCACCGAAGCGTAGAGGTTGCCCACGCCAGTGCCGTGCAGGGCCGAGATGAAGTGGATGTCTGCGTAATCAACGAAGAACAGACGACGCTGCAGCTCGACCTTCACATAGTCGCGCTCGCTCGGCGTCATGCCGTCCCACTTGTTGATCGCGATCACCAGCGCGCGACCCGATTCGATGGCAAAACCGAGCAGGTTGAGGTCGTGATCGACCACACCTTCGCGGGCGTCCATCACGAAGATCACTACGTTGGCGTCTTTGATCGCTTGCAGGGTTTTGACCACGGAGAATTTTTCGACTTCTTCGTGGATCTTGCCGCGCTTGCGCACACCAGCGGTGTCGATCAGCGTGTACTTCTCTTCATTGCGCTCGAACGGAATGTAGATACTGTCACGCGTGGTGCCGGGCTGGTCATAAACGATAACCCGGTCTTCACCGAGCATGCGGTTGACCAAGGTCGACTTGCCGACGTTCGGACGACCGATGATGGCGATCTTGATCCCGTCTTTTTCGCTTGGGCCAGGAATGCGCTTGGCTTCCTCGCCTTCGGCAACGATCTCTTCTTCGCCTTCTTCCGGCTCTTCTTCGTCTCTCGGGAAATCACCCAGGGCGATTTCCAGCATCTGGGTGATGCCACGGCCGTGAGCACCGGCGATCGGGATCGCGTGGCCCATACCCAGCGGAGCGAATTCAGCGCGGGCCATTTCCGGGTCGATGTTGTCGACCTTGTTGGCAACCACGTAGGAGCGCTTGTTACGTTTGCGCAGGTGTTCGGCGATCATCTGGTCGGCGGCGGTGAAGCCGGCCTTGGCATCTACCAGGAACAGCACAACGTCTGCTTCTTCAATGGCCAGCAGCGACTGCTCGGCCATTTTTTCGTCCATACCGTGCTCGTCACCGGAGATACCGCCGGTGTCGACCAGAATGTAGGAACGCCCTTGCCACTTGGCCTCACCGTACTGGCGATCACGGGTCAGACCGGACAAGTCGCCGACGATGGCGTCACGAGTCCTGGTCAGGCGGTTGAACAAGGTGGACTTGCCGACGTTCGGTCGGCCCACCAGGGCGATTACGGGAACCATGCGGCTCTCCACTTCGTTATTTCAGAAAATACAAAAGCCGCTGCGAGGCAGCGGCTGGTGCTCGGGGCAACGCCTGTTAGCGCTGCAAGCCCCATGAATCCGGGGCCGCCTGGGGGTTTAACCCCAAGCATAGTTGTTACTTGATGGTCAGGGCTTCCAGTTTGCCGCTGTTGCCATATACATAAATCGTGTCACCCACCACCAGCGGACGGGCACGCAGGCCGTCGCTGTCGATGCGCTCGCGGCCGACGAAACGACCGTCAACCTGACTCAGCAGGTGCAGATAACCTTCCAGGTCACCCACTGCAACATAGCTGGAGAACACTTCCGGAGCCGACAGTTGACGGCGGGCCAGCGAATCGTTGCTCCACAATGCTGTGGTCGAACGTTCGTCGACGCCTTCAACGGTGCCCGAGGACAGGCTCACGTAAACGCTGCCGAAACCCTGAGCGATACCGGCGTAGCTCGACGCATCGCGCTGCCAGAGTTGACGACCGCTTTCCAGGTCCAGTGCCGCCACGCGACCCTGGTAGCTGGCAACGTATAGCGTACCGCCGGACAGCAGCAGACCGCCGTCGATGTCGACTACGCGCTCCAGCTCCGAACGACCTTGTGGAATCGCAATGCGTTGTTCCCAGACCGGCACGCCGTTGGAAATGTCCAGAGCGACCACTTTACCGGTCGACAGGCCAGCCACCGCGAGGCGGTTGGTGACCAGCGGAGCACTGGTACCACGCAGGGTCAGTACGGCCGGCGTGCTGTCATACACCCAGCGCTGAGTACCGGTCGATGCATCCAGACCGATCAGACGATCGTCCTGAGTCTGCACCACTACTACGTCGCCGTTGTTGGCCGGCGGCGCGAGAACCTCGCTGTTGACGCGAGCACGCCACTTCTCTTCACCGTTGCTGGTGTCCAGAGCAACGACTTCGCCGCGCAGCGTACCGATCAGAACCAGACCGTAGCCGACACCGACAGCGCCGGAGACAGGCAGCTCAAGATCCTGCTTCCATTTCACATCGCCATTGCCGCGATCCATGGCCATCACCACGCCAGTTACATCCGCGGCGTAGATGGTGTCACCGTCGATCGCCGGCACCAGCATGTTGTAGGTTTCGCCCTGACCGTCACCGATCGAACGACTCCACTGCTTGTGCAGGACCACTTCTTCTTTGAAGTCGGTCAGTTCAGCCGGTGGCAATTCTTTTTTGCTGTTGCTGCTGCAACCCGCGGCCAGAAGGGCCAGAGCCAGCAATGCTGCATGCTTCCAACGGATCACGTCACGCATCCCCTTTGGCCAGGTCGTCGAGCTTGATTTGAAGGCCACCGACCGCCGCTTCATCCGACAGTGCCGCCTTGGCTTTTTGATACGCCTTGTTCGCGTCATCGGTACGGCCCAGCTGTACCAGCAGGTCGCCCTTGAGTTCTTCGCGAGTGGCCAGGAACGCTTGGTCGGCATCGCCGTCGAGCAGTTTCAGGGCATCGTCAGCCTTGTTTTGCGCGCCGAGTACCTGCGCCAGACGCTGACGGGCGATTTCGCCCAGCGCCGGGTTGGCCGGTTTGTCGACGATGGCTTTCAGTTCGGTCGCGGCGTCATCCAGCTTGCCGCTGTCGACCGCCACTTTGGCGACGAACAGGCTGCCGTACTGCGCGTAGGCAGAACCGCCGAATTCGCTGTTGAGCTTACCGGCCAGGTCCGCAACGCGGGCGGCATCAGGCTTGCCGTCAGGCGTCAGCGTGGTTTCCAGCAGTTGCTGATAGAGCACCGAGGCGCCTTGCGACTGGTTGCTCTGATACTTGTGATAAGCCTGCCAGCCGAACACGATGACCAGCGCCAACAGGCCGCCGGTGACCAGAGGTTTGCCGTTGCGTGTCCACCAGTCCTTCAAATCCGCCAACTGTTCGTCTTCGGTACTCGACACCCCAATACTCCTTAATCGCTAAATCGGCTGTTTGGACAGCTTCAACCCTGCACGACGCAGGTGGCCAGGTGAGCGGCGAGCGCATCCCAGGCAATGCTTTGTTGTTCGCCCTGGCCACGCAGGGGTTTGAAACCTACCACTTGCTGGGCCATTTCGTCGTCACCGAGGATCAGTGCGTACAGCGCACCGCTCTTGTCGGCCTTCTTGAATTGGCTTTTGAAGCTGCCAGCGCCGGCATTGACTTGCAGACGCAGGTTTGGAAGTTGATCGCGAACACGTTCAGCCAGAGCCAGACCAGCCAGCTCGGCTTCTTCACCGAAGGCACACAGATAGACATCAACCTGACGGGAGATTTCTTCCGGGATCTGCTCCAGGGTTTCCAGCATCAGCACCAGACGCTCGATGCCCATGGCGAAACCAACGCCGGTGGTCGGCTTGCCGCCCATCTGCTCGACCAGCCCGTCGTAACGGCCGCCAGCGCAGACAGTGCCCTGGGCGCCGAGCTTGTCGGTGACCCATTCGAAAACGGTTTTGCTGTAGTAGTCGAGGCCACGCACCAGCTTCGGGTTGAGCACATATGGAATGCCGACAGCATCCAGACGCGCTTTCAAACCTTCGAAGTGCGTACGGGATTCGTCATCGAGGTAGTCGGCCATCTTCGGCGCATCGACCAGCACCGCTTGAGTGTCGGCATTTTTCGTGTCGAGCACGCGCAGCGGGTTGGTTTTCAGGCGGCGCTGGCTGTCTTCATCGAGCTTGTCATGATGCGCCGAGAGGTACTCGACCAGCGCTTCACGATAGCGACCACGGGACTCGCTGGTGCCCAGACTGTTGAGTTCGAGTTTGACCGCATCACGAATACCCAGCTCGCCCCACAGGCGCCAGGTCATGATGATCAGCTCGGCGTCGATGTCCGGACCGTCGAGGTTGAATACCTCCAGGCCGATCTGGTGGAACTGGCGATAACGACCTTTCTGCGGACGCTCGTGGCGGAACATCGGGCCGATGTACCAGAGTTTCTGCACCTGGCCGCCGCCGGTGATGCCGTGCTCAAGCACTGCACGCACGCATGCAGCGGTGCCTTCCGGACGCAAGGTCAGAGAGTCGCCGTTGCGGTCTTCGAAGGTGTACATCTCTTTTTCGACGATGTCGGTCACTTCACCGATCGAGCGCTTGAACAGCTCGGTGAACTCGACGATCGGCATGCGGATCTGCTTGTAACCGTAGTTATCCAGCAGACGCGCAACAGTGCCCTCGAAATAACGCCACAGCGGGGTCTGTTCGGGCAGGATGTCGTTCATGCCACGAATGGCTTGCAGAGACTTGCTCACTTTAAATCCTTAAATTCGTTCGGCGCTTCAGTCAGGCTCAGCCGCGCGCAATAACCGCAGCGTCAGCTTCGACCTTTTCGGCCGCTTTCTGGCGGATCAGCTTTTCCAGCTCGTCCACCAGATTGTCATTCGTCAGTTTCTGCGACGGCTTGCCGTCGATGTAAATCAGGTTTGGCGTGCCGCCGGTCAAGCCGATATGGGCTTCCTTGGCTTCGCCGGGGCCGTTGACCACACAACCGATCACCGCGACATCCAGCGGCACCAGCAGGTCTTCAAGACGCCCTTCCAGCTCGTTCATGGTTTTCACCACATCGAAGTTCTGCCGCGAGCAGCTCGGGCAGGCGATGAAGTTGATGCCACGGGAACGCAGATGCAAAGACTTGAGAATGTCGTAACCGACCTTCACTTCCTCGACCGGGTCGGCCGCCAGCGAGATGCGGATAGTATCGCCAATCCCCTCGGCGAGCAGCATACCTAGGCCCACGGCGGATTTCACTGTACCCGAACGCAATCCACCGGCTTCGGTGATGCCCAGGTGCAGCGGTTGAACGATTTCTTTCGCCAGCAAGCGGTAGGCTTCGACGGCCATGAACACGTCGGAGGCTTTCACGCTGACCTTGAAGTCCTGGAAATTCAGGCGTTCGAGGTGCTCAACGTGACGCAAAGCAGATTCGACCAGCGCAGCCGGGGTAGGCTCGCCGTATTTCTTTTGCAGGTCTTTTTCCAGGGAACCGGCGTTGACGCCGATACGGATCGGGATGCCGCGATCACGCGCTGCATCGACCACCGCACGAACACGGTCTTCGCGACCGATGTTGCCCGGGTTGATACGCAGGCAGTCGACGCCCAGTTCGGCCACGCGCAGAGCGATCTTGTAGTCGAAGTGGATGTCGGCAACCAGCGGCACCTTGACCAGTTGTTTGATCTTGCCGAACGCCTCGGCGGCGTCCATGTCCGGTACCGAAACGCGAACGATGTCGACGCCGGCGGCTTCCAGACGATTGATTTGCGCAACAGTGGCGGCAACGTCATTGGTGTCGCTGTTGGTCATGCTCTGCACCGCGATCGGCGCGTCGCCGCCCACCGGTACGTTGCCGACCCAGATCTTGCGCGAAACGCGACGTTTGATTGGAGATTCGCCGTGCATGACTTATTGACCCAACTTCAGGCGAGCAGTCTCGCCACTGGTGAACGGAGCGATATCGACCGGCTGGCCGTTGTAGCTGACCTGTGCAGCACGGGCAACGCCCAGACGCACGGCGAGCGGCGGCTTGCCGCTGACGGTCACATTATCGCCTTTATGCTTCAGACCACTGAACAGTACTTTGCCACGGCCATCGGTGACTTGCGCCCAGCAATCGGCGCTGAACTGCAGTTGTACCTGACCATCGCCGGCCACCGGAGCGGCCGCTTCTGCGGCTGGTGCCGGTGTAGCAGCAACGACTGGAGCGGTAACGGTTGGTGCTGGGGTAGCTGGAACGGTTGGCGCAGGAGTGGCCGGATTGGCGACAACCGGGGCTGGCGTATGAACCGGAGCGGTCGGCGTTACAGCCGGTGCAACCGGTGCCGCTGGAGCAGTTGCCGGGGCAGCAGCTTCTGCGCCAGTCGATTCAGCAGTGGTTTCAGACTGAGGCAATGCCAGTGCAGTCGAGCTGTCGGACTGGTTCTCCTCGACAGCCTGATCTTCCGGCTCGTCGATCGGGTGAATCTGGGTCGTACCGTCAGCGCCCTCGACTTCAACGTGCTCAGGCGCCAGGGACGTCAGGTCCTTGGTGCGCAGCGACGTCTGATCCTGCCACCAGACGAAACCGCCGCCGATGACCGCAATCAGCAACAGCAGGCTGACAATACGCAAAATAGTGTGGGAAACCCGTACAGGCTCCTCGATACGACCAAGGGCGTGAACGTTGCTGCCCTGGGAGTCGGTGCCGGTGGACTGGTCGAATTGCTGAACCAGCACGGTCTGGTCCATGCCGAGCAATTTGGCATAGGCGCGAATGTAACCGCGAGCGAAGGTATGCCCCGGCAGCTTGTCGAAAGCGCCGGCTTCAAGATTGCTCAGGGAAGTCACGGTGAGGTTGAGCTTGAGGGCCACTTCGGCCAGCGACCAGCCATTGCTTTCGCGGGCCTGGCGCAGGGTCTCACCGGGGTTAACGCGATTCGCTGCTACAACTTCGGGATGCGCCGCTTTCATCATTGCTCCGACAGGTATTGCTGATATTCCGGCGTACCGGGATAGAGTCGTTTTAATTGCAGGCCATAACTGGCGGCCTTGTCGCGATCTTCAAACACTTTTGCCAGCCGAACGCCGAGCAATAGACTACGTGCATTTTGTTCGGTCAGCAGGCTGAATCGGTCGTAATAGTCACGCGCGGGCACATAATGCCTGTCTTCGAAGGACAACTCAGCCATTTCCAGCAATGCACGCGGTTGTTGGCGGTTCAAACGCAGCGCCTTTTCCAGTTGCTGCTGCGCCAGATCACGCTGACCGAGCTTTGCGGCCGTCATGCCGAGGTTTTCGAACACACGCGAACGCTCAGGATACAGGGTATCGGCCGCAGCCTGTTCAAAACGCTCGTAGGCTTCTTTATAACGCTGTTGTTCGTAGAGAAAACTGCCGTAGTTGTTGAGGATGCGCGCATCGGCGGGACGGGAGGACAAGGCCTTGCGGAAGTGTTCGTCGGCCAGCTCAGGTTCCATTTCGGACTGAAACACCAAACCGAGGGCCGCATTGGCATCCGGATCGGAGCCGTCGATTTCCAGCGCCTTTTTCAGCGGCACCTTGGCCCGTTCAGTCATGCCTTGCTGCAAGTATCCCAGCCCCAGCTGCACGTAGGCAGCCCGCGCTTCATCGCGGCCCTTGCTGGTCTTCATCGGGTTGTAGTCACCCGAAAGGACACAACCAGCACACAGGCTGGCCAACAGCAACAGCAGCGCAAAGCGCAGGGACATAGAGATCCTCTCTTAGTTAGTATTCGCGGCGTTCTGTGCCAGATCGCTGTCGGCGCTCAACTCACGCACGGCGATGTAACGTTCGCTGCGACGGGTGCGATCCAGCACCTGCCCTACCAATTGACCACATGCAGCGTCGATGTCTTCACCACGGGTGGTGCGCACAGTGACGTTGAAACCGGCCTGATGCAACTGATCCTGGAAACGACGGATCGCGTTGTTGCTCGGCCGCTCGTACCCGGAATGCGGGAACGGGTTGAACGGAATCAGGTTGATCTTGCACGGGATATCTTTCAGCAGCGCGATCATTTCCACCGCGTGCTCGACCTTGTCGTTGATGTCCTTGAGCAAGGTGTACTCGATGGTCAGCACACGTTTCTCGCCCAGAGACGACATGTAGCGCTGGCACGACTCGAGCAGCATCTTAAGCGGATATTTCTTGTTGATCGGCACCAATTGGTTACGCAATGCGTCATTTGGTGCGTGCAGGGACAACGCCAGGGACACGTCGATGTGCTTGGCCAGCTCATCGATCATCGGCACCACACCCGACGTGGACAGGGTCACGCGGCGCTTGGAGATCCCGTAGCCGAGGTCATCCATCATCAGATGCATGGCGGCGACGACGTTGTCGAAGTTCAGCAATGGCTCACCCATGCCCATCATCACCACGTTGGTGATGGCACGGTCGACGGTTGCCGGGACACTGCCAAAAGATTTGTTGGCAATCCACACCTGGCCGATGACTTCGGCGGCGGTGAGGTTGCTATTGAAGCCTTGCTTGCCGGTGGAGCAGAAACTGCAATCCAGGGCACAGCCTGCCTGGGACGAAACGCACAGAGTGCCGCGTTTGCCCTGGGGAATGTACACGGTCTCGACGCAGCTGCCGGACGCCACGCGCACCACCCACTTACGGGTGCCGTCGCTGGAGATGTCCTCGCTGACCACTTCCGGACCACGGACCTCAGCAATAACCTTGAGCTTGTCGCGCAAGGCCTTGCTGACGTTCGTCATGGCGTCGAAATCATCGACACCAAAGTGGTGAATCCATTTCATTACCTGACCGGCACGGAAACGCTTCTCCCCGATTGAGTCGAAGAATTTTTCCATTTCCTGTTGAGTCAGACCCAGCAGGTTGGTTTTTACAGTCGATGTAGTCATGGATTCACCTTCACTCTTAAGCCAATGCTTAGCGAGTGGTTACTTCAGTAGCTGCGAAGAAGTACGAGATTTCACGAGCAGCTGCGGCTTCGGAGTCCGAACCGTGAACAGCGTTGGCGTCGATGGAATCAGCGAAATCAGCGCGGATGGTGCCGGCAGCAGCTTCTTTAGGGTTGGTAGCGCCCATCAGCTCACGGTTCAGAGCGATAGCGTTTTCGCCTTCCAGAACCTGAACAACAACAGGACCGGAGATCATGAAAGCAACCAGGTCGCCGAAGAAACCACGAGCGCTGTGCTCAGCGTAGAAGCCTTCAGCTTCAGCTTTGGACAGTTGCTTCAGTTTCGAAGCTACAACGCGCAGGCCGGCTTTTTCGAAACGAGTGGTGATTTCGCCGATGACGTTTTTTGCAACAGCGTCAGGCTTGATGATGGAGAAAGTGCGTTGAACAGCCATGGTGTAACTCCAGAAACGGTAATTTGCGAAAAATTAAACCCGCGAATTATACGCGGGTTCTTGGGTATTGCCTAACCTGCGAGACGATCAGTCCAATTCTTTGGCCCAGAGCGTCTGAACCGCTTCCAACACCTTCTCGCCGACACGGCCAGAGGTGTTGTCAAAATCCGGCAGCTCTTTGATCCATTGCTGCAGATCGACGAAATTGACAGAAAACGGATCCACACCCGGCTTGGCTTCAGCCAATTCTTCTGCAATACGTTGAACATCATTCCAACCGTAGCTCATGACAGTCTTACCAGTCAGTGCGGCGCTTCGGCCGCATGGTTAAGCGAATATTTCGGAATTTCGACGGTGATGTCTTCTTCACCAACGATAGCCTGGCAAGCCAGACGCGATTGCGCTTCCAGACCCCAGGCACGATCGAGGAAATCTTCTTCCAGCTCGTCGGCCTCTTCCATCGAGTCGAAACCCTCGCGGATGATGCAGTGGCAGGTGGTGCAAGCGCAGACACCGCCGCAAGCGCTTTCCATCTCGATGTGGTGTTCGTGGGCCAGTTCGAGAATCGATGTGCCGGGCGCAGCCTCTACAACCATGCCTTCAGGGCAGAACTTCTCGTGGGGCAGAAAAATGACCTGCGGCATCAGATATCCTCGATTTCATTCAGATTGCGCCCCGACAGAGCGGCTTTCACCGTCAGATCCATGCGGCGGGCAGCAAAAGCATCGGTCACTTGCGACAGACGCTTGGTCTGCTGCTCGATGGCATAACCATCGGTACCTTTCATCAGTTCGGCCAATTCCTGCAGCTGCAGGTCGATAACCATGCGCTCTTCGGCGTCGAGCAAACGCTCGCCATCCGCCTCCAGAGCGCCCTGCACCGCTTCGATCAGACGCTGGGCATCGACCTGCTGCTCACGCAGAACGCGGGCGACCTTGTCGTCATTGGCGTGCTGGAACGAATCCTTGAGCATTTTGGCGATTTCGCCGTCGGTCAGACCGTAGGACGGTTTGACCTGAATGCTTGCCTCAACGCCTGAACCCAGTTCACGGGCGGAAACGCTGAGCAGACCGTCGGCATCGACCTGGAAGGTCACGCGAATCTTCGCTGCACCCGCCACCATCGCTGGAATGCCCCGCAATTCGAAGCGCGCCAGCGAGCGGCAGTCGCTGATCAGCTCGCGCTCACCCTGCAGGACGTGGATCGCCATGGCCGACTGGCCGTCTTTATAAGTCGTAAAATCTTGTGCGCGAGCGACGGGAATGGTGGTGTTACGTGGAATCACCTTTTCCATCAGACCGCCCATGGTTTCCAACCCCAGGGACAGCGGAATCACGTCGAGCAGCAGCAGTTCACCGCCATCGCGCTTGTTGCCAGCCAAGGTATCGGCCTGGATCGCGGCACCGATGGCCACCACTTGATCCGGATCAATTTCGGTCAAAGGCTGACGACCGAAGGCTTCGGCAACGGCTTCGCGAACACGCGGCACGCGAGTCGAACCACCGACCATGACCACGGCGTGCACGTCTTCCAGCTCGATGCCGGAGTCGCGAACGGCGCGGCGGCAGGCTTTCAGACTGCGCGCGACCATTGGCTCGATCAGCGCATCGAAGGCTTCGCGGGTCAGCGGTGCTTTCCAGTCGCCATAGGCCACTTCAACGCTGGACGCATCGGTCAGGGCTTCTTTGGCCGCGCAAGCGGTTTGCAGCAGATTGCGTTGTGCGCCCGGATCAAGATCGGCGGACAGGCCCGCGCTCTCGATGATCCAGCCGGCAATCGCGTGATCGAAGTCATCGCCGCCCAGCGCGCTGTCGCCGCCAGTGGCCAGCACTTCAAAAACACCGCCAGTCAGACGCAGAATGGAAATATCGAAGGTGCCGCCGCCCAGATCATAAATAGCGACCAGGCCTTCAGCGTGTTGATCCAGACCGTACGCCACAGCGGCAGCGGTCGGCTCATTGAGCAGACGCAGCACGTTCAGACCGGCGAGTTTCGCCGCATCCTTGGTGGCTTGGCGCTGAGCATCGTCGAAGTAAGCAGGAACGGTGATCACCGCACCCACCAGCTCGCCACCCAAGGTTGCTTCAGCGCGCTGACGCAGGACCTTGAGGATATCGGCGGAGACTTCGACCGGGCTTTTCGGGCCTTGCACGGTGTCGATGAACGGCATGTGAGATTCGCCACCGACAAAGCGGTATGGCAGTTGCTCGCCCAATTGCTTGACGTCGGACAGACCACGACCCATCAAGCGCTTGACCGACAGCACGGTGTTCAAAGGATCGGAAGCGGCAGCCAGTTTGGCCGACTCGCCGACTTCGACGCGATCGGCGTGGTAACGCACAGCGGACGGCAGGATGACCTGCCCGTTTGCGTCAGCCAACGGCTCGGAAAGACCACTGCGCAACGCAGCGACCAGCGAATTGGTAGTGCCCAAGTCGATTCCCACAGCCAGACGACGCTGGTGCGGTTGAGGACTTTGGCCGGGTTCGGCGATCTGCAGTAGGGCCATCGTGATCAGGACTTATCTGTATATCAGGCGTGCGACCGGAGCGGCACTGGGTTAATCGTCGAGGCGCTCTTCTAACTGGCGCACTTCGTAGGTGAGCTTGTCGAGGAACTGCATGCGCCGCATCAGGCGTTCGGCCTGCTCACGTTGCGCTGCATCATCCCAACAGGCTGCGAAGCTTTCATTGAGTTCTTCCTGAGCCACTTTCAGGCGCCGCTTGAACACTGCGACGCCGTCGAGATCGGCACTGTCCTGGAGGTCTTCGAGCTCTTCGCGCCATTGCATCTGCTGCAGAAGAAACTCGGGGTCGTGGACCGTGACTTCCATCGGCACTTCATGCCCGCTGATGGTCAGCAGGTAGCGTGCGCGCTGGGCCGGACTCTTGAGCGTCTGATAGGCGTCGTTGAGCCGCGCAGACTGCTCGAGTGCCGACCGCTGCTCACGCTCGGAAGCGTCGGCAAAGCGGTCAGGATGAACGCCGCGCGCCAACTCACGATAGCGCGTGGCCAACTGCTCGAGATCCAGACGGAAACCCGGTTGCAGCTCGAATAAAGCGAAATGACAAGGAATACCCACGACAAGCCTCAGATGTTGAAGCTTTCGCCGCAGCCACATTCACCGCGTACGTTGGGGTTGTTGAACTTGAAGCCTTCGTTCAACCCTTCCTTGACGAAATCGAGCTCGGTGCCGTCCAGGTAGGCCAGGCTTTTCGGGTCGATGATCACTTTTTCGCCGTGACTCTCGAACACCTGATCCTCTGCAACCACCTCGTCGACAAACTCCAGCACGTAGGCAAGGCCGGAACAGCCTGTGGTGCGAACACCCAGACGAATCCCTTCACCTTTGCCGCGCCCGTCGAGGGAGCGCCGCACGTGTCGAGCAGCCGCTTCTGTCATGCTGATAGCCATCGGTGACTCCTTACTCGTCGCCAAATCCAGAAAGTCAGATCAAGCCTTTCTTCTGCTTGTAATCGCGAACAGCCGCTTTGATAGCGTCTTCAGCCAGTACCGAGCAGTGAATCTTCACTGGCGGCAGGGCCAGTTCTTCGGCCAGCTGAGTGTTCTTGATGGTTTCTGCTTCGTCCAGGGTCTTGCCCTTCATCCACTCGGTGGCGAGGGAGCTGGAAGCGATAGCCGAACCGCAGCCGTAGGTCTTGAACTTGGCATCTTCGATGATGCCGGCGTCGTTGACCTTGATTTGCAGACGCATCACGTCGCCGCACGCCGGAGCGCCGACCATGCCGGTGCCGACATCAGGATCTTCCGCGTTCATCTTGCCGACGTTGCGCGGGTTTTCGTAGTGGTCGATGACCTTTTCGCTGTAAGCCATGATTCTCAATCCTCACTCATCAGGGCCGCTCTTGAGACCCTGCAACTGCGCTGCGTAAACTGCCGCGTCGCTACAGGATCTGTATCTGGCGGCTTCTATATTTAGTGTGCCGCCCACTCGATTTTCGAGATATCGACGCCGTCTTTGTACATGTCCCACAGCGGCGACAGAGCGCGCAGCTTGGTAACGGCCTCGCAGACTTTCTGCGCGGCGTAGTCGATTTCTTCTTCGGTGGTGAAACGGCCGAAGGTGAAGCGGATCGAGCTGTGTGCCAGTTCGTCGTTGCGGCCCAGGGCGCGCAGTACGTACGAAGGCTCCAGCGACGCCGAGGTGCACGCCGAACCGGACGATACCGCCAGATCCTTGAGCGCCATGATCAGCGACTCGCCTTCAACGTAGTTGAAGCTCAGGTTCAGGTTGTGCGGAACGCGGGCGGTCAGGCTACCGTTGACGTACAGCTCTTCCAGATGCTCGACCTGCTTGTAGAAACGGTCGCTCAAGGCTTTGATACGGACGTTTTCGGCCGCCATGTCTTCTTTGGCTACGCGGAACGCTTCACCCATGCCGACGATCTGGTGGGTCGCCAGGGTGCCGGAACGCATGCCACGCTCGTGACCGCCGCCGTGCATGGTCGCTTCGATGCGCACACGCGGCTTGCGGCTGACGTACAGCGCGCCGATGCCTTTAGGGCCGTAGGTTTTATGGGCGGAGAACGACATCATGTCGACTTTCAGCTTCTGCAGGTCGATCTCGACCTTGCCAGTGGACTGAGCGGCGTCGACGTGAAACAGAACGCCCTTGGCGCGGAGCATTTCGCCGATCGCTGCGATGTCGTTGACGGTGCCGATTTCGTTGTTCACGTGCATCACGGAGACCAGAATGGTGTCTTCGCGCAGTGCAGCTTCAATCATGGCCGGGGTGATCAGACCGTCTTCGGTCGGCTCGAGGTAGGTGACCTCGAAACCTTCACGCTCCAGTTGGCGCATGGTGTCGAGGACAGCCTTGTGCTCGATCTTGGAGGTGATCAGGTGCTTGCCCTTGGAGCCGTAGAAATGCGCCGCACCCTTGATTGCCAGGTTGTCGGATTCGGTGGCACCGGAAGTCCAGACGATTTCGCGCGGGTCGGCGTTGACCAGATCAGCCACCTGACGACGCGCATTTTCGACCGATTCTTCAGCCTTCCAGCCGAACACGTGGGAACGGGACGCCGGGTTACCGAAGTTTCCGTCGACCAGCAGGCATTCACTCATTTTTTGCGCAACACGCGGATCAACCGGGGTGGTCGCAGAGTAATCAAGGTAAATCGGCAATTTCATGGACTATCTCCTAAATCAGGGCTGGCGTGCCGCTAGCTCTTTGGCTGTCATTCGACGGCGGACGCTTCAATCTTGTCCAGGCGTGGCGCCTTGCTGTTGCAACGGCGCTGGTCCTGACGCTGGGCTACTTCTTGCACCTCACGGCGAGTCACAAGATCAGCCAAGCTGATACCACTTAGAAATTCGTGAATCTGCAGGCTCAAATCGCACCACAGATGATGGGTCAGGCACGTGTCGCCGGAATGGCAATCGCCTTGGCCCTGGCATTTGGTGGCATCGACCGATTCGTTTACCGCATCGATCACCTGGGCGACCTGGATGCCCTGCATGTCGCGGGACAACTGGTAGCCGCCACCCGGGCCGCGAACGCTGGAAACCAGGTTGCTGCGGCGCAGCTTGGCGAACAGCTGTTCGAGGTAGGACAGGGAGATGCCTTGGCGCTCGGAGATATCGGCCAGGGACACGGGCCCGTGCTGCGCGTGCAACGCCAGGTCAAGCATGGCGGTCACGGCGTATCGGCCTTTTGTAGTCAGTCGCATGGACAGTTACCACGGAGTTCAGAATGGGGCGAGTATGCAATTCCCGAGTATTTAAGTCAACTTTAAGACCTAGTACTTTAGTCAGGATTACCCGCAAAAGAGCGCGCGAATGATAGCAGGCTCTGCGGCCTAATGGCACACCGGTTGACGGATGCCTGTGTAGGAGCTGCCGAAGGCTGCGATCTTTTGATCTTATGAAAGGCAAGATCAGAAGATCGCAGCCTTCGGCAGCTCCTACAGGGGGCGTTAGCTGGCCTTGGACTCGTCTTTGCCTTTGACGCAGGCGAAGTCTTCTTCACGCAGCTCAGGCAGATCTTTCGCACAGTAATTGCTGCCCAGATCCTTCAGCGCGCCGCACATCCCTTCCAGCCGTCCGTCCACCGCTTGCAGGTGATCGAGCAACTGACCGATGGCGCGCGCCACCGGGTCAGGCATGTCTTCGCTGACGCCGTAGGCATCGAAACCGATCTTCTCGGCCATGGCCTTGCGCTTGGCATCCTGCTCTTCGTCGGACTTGACGATGATGCGTCCAGGAATACCGACAACAGTGGCGCCCGGCGGTACTTCCTTGGTCACCACGGCATTGGAACCAACCTTGGCACCGGCGCCGACGGTGAACGGACCAAGCACCTTGGCGCCCGCACCGACAACCACACCATCACCCAACGTCGGGTGGCGTTTGCCTTTGTTCCAGCTTGTGCCACCCAGGGTCACGCCCTGATAAATGGTCACGTCATCGCCAATCTCGGCGGTTTCACCAATAACGATGCCCATGCCGTGGTCGATAAAGAAGCGTCGACCGACCTTGGCGCCCGGATGAATCTCGATCCCGGTCAACCAGCGACCGAAGTTCGACACCAGCCGCGCCAGCCATTTCAGTTCGTTGCGCCACAGCATGCCGGCCAATCGATGAATCCAGATCGCATGCATGCCGGGGTAGCAGGTCAGGACTTCAAAAGCGTTACGCGCCGCCGGGTCTCGATGGAATACGCTCTGGATATCTTCACGCAAACGCTCAAACATCATTTAGTCCTTCCGCTTAAGAAGCTCGCCACGGGCCGCCTTCTGGGTTTCCGTGAGGATGCCACGCAAAATATTCATTTCCGCCCGACTCACCGAGCTGCGTCCGTACAACCGGCGCAGGCGCGCCATCAAGTGCCGCGGCTTTTCCGGATCGAGGAATTCGATGGCGACCAGCGTCTGCTCCAGATGCTCATAGAATCGCTCCAGCTCATCCATGGTCGCCAGCTCGGCACTTTTCACCGAAGCCACTTCTTCTTTCTCGATCTTGCTCGGCTGACCTTGCGCTGCCAGCCAGGCCATGCGCACTTCGTAGCTCAACACCTGCACCGCCGCGCCAAGGTTCAGCGAACTGAACTCAGGGTCGGAGGGGATGTGCACGTGAAAGTGACATCGCTGCAGCTCTTCATTGGTCAGACCGGAATCTTCGCGACCGAACACCAGGGCGATTTCAGCGCCCTGCCCGGCTTCCTCGACCACTTTGGTGCCGCACTCGCGCGGATCCAGCAGCGGCCAAGGAATACGCCGGTCACGGGCGCTGGTGCCGAGCACCAGATTGCAGCCGACCAAGGCGTCTTCCAAAGTGGCGACGACTTGCGCATTTTCAAGGATGTCACCGGCACCGGAAGCACGAGCGTCGGCTTCGTGGTGCGGGAAGACCCGCGGTTCGACCAGCACCAGTCGCGACAGACCCATGTTTTTCATGGCGCGCGCGGCCCCGCCGATGTTGCCGGGGTGGCTGGTATTGACCAGGACGACACGAATGTTCTGCAGCAAGGGAGGCGCTCTCGGACACAGGAAAGGGGTGCAAATCTTACAGAACAGCCTACCGTTAAGCTATGAAAGCGAACAGCGTCCTTCACCTGAAGAAAAGTTCTGATAGAATGCGCGGCTTTCTTTAACAACCTTAGGTGACACATCCATGCAGCCCATGCTGAATATCGCGCTGCGCGCCGCCCGCAGCGCCAGTGAACTGATCTTCCGCTCCATCGAGCGCCTGGATACCATCAAGGTCGACGAAAAAGACGCCAAGGATTATGTATCCGAGGTCGATCGCGCCGCTGAACAGAAAATCATCGACGCCCTGCGCAAGGCTTACCCGAATCACTCGATCCAGGGTGAAGAGACCGGCCTGCACGCCGGTACCGGCATCGAAGGCGAAGAGTACCTGTGGATCATCGATCCACTGGACGGCACCACTAACTTCCTGCGTGGCATTCCGCACTTCGCTGTCAGCATCGCCTGCAAATACCGCGGTCGCCTGGAACACGCGGTGGTTCTGGACCCGGTTCGTCAGGAAGAATTCACCGCCAGCCGTGGTCGCGGCGCTCAACTGAACGGTCGTCGCCTGCGCGTCAGCGGTCGCACCAGCCTCGACGGCGCCCTGCTGGGTACCGGTTTCCCGTTCCGTGACGATCAGATGGACAACCTCGACAACTACCTGGGCATGTTCCGCGCCCTGGTTGGCCAGACTGCCGGCATCCGCCGCGCCGGTTCGGCGAGCCTGGACCTGGCGTATGTTGCTGCCGGTCGTTTCGACGCGTTCTGGGAATCGGGTCTGTCCGAGTGGGACATGGCTGCAGGCGCCCTGCTGATTCAAGAAGCCGGCGGCCTGGTGAGCGACTTCACCGGCGGTCACGACTTCCTTGAAAAAGGCCATATCGTTGCCGGCAACACCAAATGCTTCAAGGCAGTCCTGACGGCGATCCAGCCGCACCTGCCGGCTTCGCTGAAGCGCTAAGCGTCACGCGAAACGAAAAAAGCACCCTTCGGGGTGCTTTTTTTATGCCTGGAATTCGTCACCTGCCACACCACGGGACCAATGCAGGAGTGAGCCTGCTCGCGATAGCGGTGTATCAGCCACCACCTGCATTGAATGATGAATAGCTATCGCGAGCAGGCTCACTCCTACAGGGGATTTGTTGTGCAGCCTAAATGGCGGGCACAAAAAAGCACCCCGCAGGGTGCTTCTTGTTAAAACAGTCGCTCTTTACTGAGCCGGCTCATTCTGCGACAGAATCAGCTTGCCTTCCTTGTCGACCGGAATCTGGTTGCCCGGATCGCGATCCATCCGCACCTTGCCTTCCTTGCCATCGAGCGAGTAACGCACGTCGTAACCGACGACTTTGTCGCTGATGTCATTGACTGTGTTGCAGCGGGTTTGCGTGGTGGTGTAGGTGTCACGCTCCTGCATGCCTTCCTGCACCTTGTTACCCGCATAACCGCCACCGACCGCACCGGCTACCGTGGCAATTTTCTTGCCGGTGCCGCCGCCAATCTGATTACCCAGCAAACCACCTGCCAGCGCACCGACGACGGTACCGGCAATCTGGTGTTGATCTTTTACCGGTGCCTGACGAGTCACTGTCACGTCCTTGCACACTTCACGTGGAGTCTTGATCTGTGTTTTAACCGGTTCAACGGCCAATACTTGCGCATACTCAGGGCCGCTTTTAACCAGGCTGTAGGTGGCAACAGCACCCCCGGCAGTCACACCGACAGCACCCAATACCGCACCAACCAGCAACGACTTGTTCACATGAACCTCCTGACCATCACATGCGGGACGCGCCCGCGCTTCTCCCAGCCTTGGAGCATAAAAAAAGGCGCGAGTTCAACTCGCGCCTTTCTTGGGCTGACAGCCGGGAAAACGATGGCCGTTATGGACGGTCGTCGACTTCCTTCTCGGTGTTGGCCGGAGGAATCAGATCCTCGGTGGTCAGGTTCAGCCAGATCAGCACCACGTTAGCGATGTAGATCGACGAGTAGGTACCCGCCAGAACACCGATAAACAGCGCGATCGAGAAGCCGAACAGGTTGTCACCGCCGAAGAACAGCAGAGCAGCGATCGCCAGCAAGGTGGAGATCGACGTCGCCATGGTGCGCAGCAGGGTTTGCGTGGTCGAGATGTTGATGTTCTCGATCAGCGTTGCCTTGCGCAGCACACGGAAGTTCTCACGAACCCGGTCGAATACCACGATGGTGTCGTTCAGCGAGTAGCCGATGATCGCCAACACCGCCGCCAGTACGGTCAGATCGAAAGTGATCTGGAAGTACGACAGGATACCAATGGTGACGATCACGTCGTGGATCAGCGAAACGATGGCGCCGACCGCGAACTTCCACTGAAAGCGGAAAGCCAGGTAGATCAGGATGCCGCCGAGCGCCAGCAGCATGCCGAGGCCGCCCTGGTCGCGCAGCTCTTCACCGACCTGCGGGCCGACGAACTCGACACGCTTGACCGTTGCCGGGTTGTCGCCGCCGACCTTCAGCAGCGCTTCCGCCACCTGATGGCCCAGTTGCGGGTCTTCACCAGGCATCCGCACCAGCAGATCGGTAGTCGCACCGAAGCTCTGCACGATTGCTTCGTGGTAACCCGACGTCGCCAGCTGCTCACGCACCTTGGTAACGTCGGCCGGACGCTCGTAGGTCAGCTCGATGAGCGTACCGCCGGTGAAGTCCAGGCCCCAGTTCATGCCCTTGGTAGCGACACTGAACATAGCCAGCAACGTGAGAAACACTGTGACGCCGAACGCGAAGTTGCGAACGCCCATGAAGTTGATTGTACGTAACATGGCAGCCCCTTAAATCCACAACTTCTTGAAGTCACGTCCGCCAAAGATCAGGTTGACCATTGCGCGGGTCACCATGATGGCCGTGAACATCGAGGTAAAGATCCCGAGGGACATGGTCACTGCGAAACCTTTGACCGGGCCGGTGCCCATGGCAAAGAGAATCCCGCCGACCAACAAGGTGGTCAGGTTGGCGTCGAGAATCGCGGTGAATGCCCGGCCGAAGCCTTCGTTGATTGCACGCTGCACGGTCATGCCGGCGGCGATCTCTTCACGAATCCGCGAGAAGATCAGCACGTTGGCGTCGACCGCCATACCCATGGTCAGCACGATACCGGCGATACCCGGCAGGGTCAGCGTTGCACCCAGCAGCGACATCAGGGCCAGCAGCAGCACCATGTTCACCGCCAAAGCAACGGTAGCGATGATGCCGAAGAAGCGGTAGATGGCGATGATGAACAGCGACACGAACAACATGCCCCACAGCGACGCATCGATACCTTTGGTGATGTTGTCAGCACCCAGGCTCGGGCCGATGGTGCGCTCTTCAGCGAAGTACATCGGTGCGGCCAGACCACCGGCACGCAGCAGCAGCGCCAGTTCGGACGACTCGCCCTGACCGTTCAGGCCAGTAATGCGGAACTGAGCACCCAGCGGCGACTGAATGGTCGCCAGGCTGATGATCTTCTTCTCTTCTTTGAACGTTTGCACCGCGACGTCTTTCTCGACGCCATCGACCACTTGCTTGGTGTAAGTGGTGACCGGACGCTGTTCGATGAAGATCACCGCCATGCTGCGACCGACGTTCGAACGAGTAGCGCGGCTCATCAGCTCACCACCGTGACCATCCAGACGGATGTTCACTTCAGGCGTGCCGTGCTCGCCGAAGCCGGCCTTGGCATCGGTAACCTGGTCACCGGTGATGATCAGACCACGTTCGATCTGTGCTGGCGGACGATTGCCCTCACGGAACTCGAAGGTTTCGGAGGTGGCTTTCGAAGCACCCGGCTCAGCAGCCAGACGGAACTCAAGGTTGGCCGTCTTGCCGAGAATACGCTTGGCTTCGGCAGTGTCCTGCACGCCCGGCAGCTCAACCACGATGCGGTTGGCGCCCTGACGCTGAACGATCGGTTCGGCAACACCCAGCTCGTTGACGCGGTTACGTACCGTGGTCAAGTTCTGCTTGATGGAGTATTCACGGATTTCCGCCAGCTTGGCCGGGGTCATCGCCAGACGCAGCACCGGTTGACCGTTGAGGTCGGCCGGAACAATGTCGAAATCGTTGAAGTTCTTGCGGATCAGTGCACGAGCCTGTTCACGGGAATCTTCATCGCTGAAGCCCAACTGAATGGCACCGCCCAGTTGCGGCAGGCTGCGATAGCGCAGCTTCTCTTTACGCAGCAGGCTCTTGACGTCGCCTTCGTAAACTTTCAGGCGTGCATCGAGGGCTTTGTCCATGTCCACTTCCAGCAGGAAGTGCACACCACCGGACAAGTCCAGACCCAGCTTCATCGGGTGCGCGCCCAGATTGCGCAGCCATTGCGGGGTGGTCTGTGCCAGGTTCAGCGCGACGACGTAGTCATCACCCAACGCCTTGCGCACAACGTCTTTGGCCGGCAGCTGGTCTTCAGCCTTGCTCAGACGGATCAGACCGCCCTTGCCGTTGGCGGCCAGCGTGGCTGCCTTGACGTTGATCCCGGACTCCTTGAGCGCAGTGCTCACACGATCCAGATCAGCCTGATTGACTTGCAGCGCAGTGCTTGCACCGCTGACCTGAATGGCCGGGTCATCGGGGTATAGATTCGGAGCGGAATAAATCAGACCGATCGCCAGCACCGCCAGGATCAGAATGTATTTCCACAGAGGATATTTGTTCAGCATCACGCCGCCCGTTATGAACGCGGGGCGCCTTGCGCGCCCCGTCGATTGAGTAGAAGTTGTTGCTTCAGATCGCTTTCAGCGTGCCTTTTGGCAGCGTGGCGGCGATGGCGCCTTTCTGGAACTTCATTTCCACGGTGTCGGAAACTTCCAGAACCACGAAGTCATCGGCCACTTTGGTGATCTTGCCAGCGATGCCGCCGGTGGTGACCACTTCGTCGCCCTTCTGCAGGCTGCTCAGCAGGTTCTTCTGCTCTTTGGCGCGCTTGGCCTGTGGACGCCAGATCATCAGGTAGAAGATGACCAGGAAGCCGACCAGGAAAATCCACTCGAAACCGCCGCCCATTGGGCCGGCAGCAGCCGGTGCAGCCGCGTCAGCCATGGCGTTAGAGATAAAAAAGCTCATTTAGCACTCCAGTTGCAAATGTTGAATCTTGGGGTCAGAAAACTCAGTCCAAAGGCGGAACGGGGAGCCCGCGTTTGGCGTAGAAGGCATCGACAAAGGCGGCCAATGTACCCTGTTGAATAGCCTCGCGCAAACCAGCCATCAGCACCTGATAATGGCGCAAGTTATGGATGGTATTGAGCATGCTTCCCAGCATTTCGCCGCACTTGTCCAGGTGATGCAGATAAGCGCGGGAGAAGTTCTGGCAGGTATAGCAATCGCAGGTCGGATCCAGCGGCGATTCATCATGGCGATGGAACGCGTTACGGATCTTCAGCACGCCTGTATCAATGAACAGATGCCCATTGCGGGCATTACGGGTTGGCATCACGCAATCGAACATGTCCACACCGCGGCGCACACCCTCAACCAGATCTTCCGGTTTGCCAACGCCCATAAGGTAACGAGGTTTGTCAGCCGGCATCATGCCCGGCAGATAATCCAAAACTTTGATCATCTCGTGCTTCGGCTCGCCCACCGACAGACCACCAATGGCCAGGCCATCGAAACCGATCTTGTCGAGGCCTTCCAGCGAGCGCATGCGCAGATCCTGGTGCATGCCGCCCTGAACGATGCCGAACAATGCAGCGGTGTTTTCACCGTGAGCATTTTTCGAGCGCTGAGCCCAGCGCAGCGACAATTCCATCGATACGCGCGCGACGTCTTCATCAGCAGGATACGGCGTGCATTCATCGAAAATCATCACGATGTCGGAACCGAGATCGCGCTGCACCTGCATCGATTCTTCCGGGCCCATGAACACTTTGGCGCCGTCGACCGGGGAGGCGAAGGTCACGCCCTCCTCCTTGATTTTGCGCATCGCGCCGAGGCTGAACACCTGAAAACCACCGGAGTCGGTGAGGATCGGGCCTTTCCACTGCATGAAATCGTGCAGGTCGCCGTGTTCCTTGATCACTTGGGTGCCAGGGCGCAGCCACAGGTGGAAGGTGTTGCCGAGAATGATTTCTGCGCCGGTGGCAACGATGTCACGCGGCAACATGCCCTTGACCGTGCCGTAAGTGCCCACCGGCATGAACGCCGGGGTCTCGACGGTGCCACGCGGGAAGGTCAGACGACCACGTCGGGCCTTGCCATCGGTGGCCAGAAGTTCAAAGGACATGCGACATTCGCGACTCATTCTGTTTCCTCTGGGCCGGTTTCTTTAGGGGCAGTAGGTGCGGGATTACGGGTGATGAACATCGCATCACCGTAGCTGAAAAAGCGGTAACCGTTGTCGACGGCGGCCTTGTAGGCGGCCATGGTCTCGGGATAACCGGCAAATGCCGAAACCAGCATTAACAGCGTGGATTCAGGCAAATGGAAATTGGTCACCAGGGCATCGACCACATGGAACGGCCGGCCCGGGAAGATAAAGATATCGGTGTCGCCACTGAACGGCTTGAGCACGCCATCGCGCGCGGCGCTTTCCAGCGAGCGCACGCTGGTGGTGCCGACGGCAATCACCCGACCACCACGCGCACGGCATGCCGCGACCGCATCAACCACATCCTGGCCGACTTCCAGCCACTCGGTGTGCATGTGGTGATCTTCAAGCTTCTCGACGCGCACCGGCTGGAACGTCCCCGCGCCCACGTGCAGCGTAACGAACGTGGTCTCGACGCCCTTGGCCGCAATTGCTTCCATCAGCGACTGATCGAAATGCAGCCCGGCGGTCGGCGCCGCCACCGCACCGAGTTTCTCGGCGTACACGGTCTGATAACGCTCGCGATCCGAGCCTTCGTCCGGGCGGTCTATATAAGGAGGCAACGGCATGTGCCCGACGCGATCGAGCAGGGGCAGCACTTCTTCCGCGAAGCCCAGTTCAAACAACGCATCGTGACGCGCAAGCATTTCTGCCTCGCCACCGCCATCGATAAGAATCTTCGAACCCGGCTTCGGCGACTTGCTGGAACGCACATGGGCCAGCACGCGATGCGTATCGAGCACCCGCTCAACGAGGATTTCCAGCTTGCCGCCCGAGGCTTTCTGCCCGAACAGCCGCGCCGGAATCACCCGGGTATTGTTGAACACCATCAAATCGCCTGGGCGCAAATGCTCAAGCAAATCAGTGAATTGACGGTGTGCGAGGGCGCCGCTCGGCCCGTCAAGGGTCAGCAGGCGACTACCGCGACGCTCGGCCAAAGGGTGGCGGGCGATCAGCGAATCAGGGAGCTCGAAAGTAAAGTCAGCAACGCGCATGATGGGGTTCGTCTAGCAGGGCCGGAAAGTCTAGCGGAAATATCGAAAATTCTCTATGTACCTGATTGACCGACGGTAATCTCATCTCTATACTTCGCCGCCATTGAGCCCTGATGGCGGAATTGGTAGACGCGGCGGATTCAAAATCCGTTTTCGAAAGGAGTGGGAGTTCGAGTCTCCCTCGGGGCACCAAAATTAAGAAAGGTCTTGCTTAGCAAGGCCTTTTTTTTCGTCTGCTGGAAAGTGCCGCTGGCCGTCCCGCGAGATCCCACAAAGGTCACCCCATGGAAACGTCACTGGAAACAGTCGCCCTTTTCTCCCTCAAACTCGCTTACGAGGAAGAAGGCCTTAGCCCGATTTTGCGGGACGACATGGTCATGGGTGATTACCAGAAAGACATTTTCGAACTATTGGTGCGGCGTGGGGATGTCGAGACCATTCAGTTCAAGTTGAATGAATGCCTGGGCTTGGCGATGGACGCCTTGGGCGGTGTCGAGAAACCGCTGGGGCGCGAGTTGCAGAAGTTGTCAGCCGAGTTCAGCGAGGCGCGTTCGCTGGAGCAGCTGGATCAGCCGCTCCTCGCGCTCAAGGGCTATTTGAAAGACATCTTGTAATGGGCTGAGGCGTTACAGCAGATGCTTGGAGATGTACTTGGAAATCTCCACCATCGACGTCTTCCCGGTGAATTCGAACTTCACTTTCCCCAGTGACGAGAAGTAAATCTCCAACTCCGAATCCAGATCGAAGGTGCCAGAGGTTTCCACGGAGTAGGCGACGATGTTCTTGTACGGCAAGGAAGTGAAATCCTTCTTGCTGCCGGTAATGCCCTGAACGTTGACGGCGATGATGCGTTTGTTGGTAAACACCACGCCGTCACGCATGGCCTTGTAAGAGTCGATCACTTCTTCACCGTCCAGCAACAGCGCGCTTACGCGTTCGGCGTACTCATCGTTCTGCTTGAGTTTGAAGAAGCCTTTGTTGTTGAAGTCGATCATCTGTCCATCCTCATATTCAAGAAAACATCCCGGTATTTCTTTGGTTCAACGACGGGCTTTCAACACGCGGATATCGATTGGGAACCCGTCGGCGCCGACAAGTTTTTTCCAGCCCAGATACTGAAACTCGCCCTTCTCATCAATGTAATCACCCTTCTCCACCGATCGGCCACCAACCACCGCGACGCGCTTCACTTCGCCACAGCCGCCGTCTGAAGGCCGTACCGTATAGATCACATACGGCTTCACGTATTGCGTGGCGCGGAAGTATTGGCCGCAGATTTCGTCGACGGTGATCAGCATGGTTTTCAGGCGTGCTTCGCCGTCGGTGTCTTCGTGCAGTTTCAGGAAAGATATATCACCGACGTCGCTGTAGCCGAGGGCGCGGGCGCGTTGGTATTCGGGGGAGTTCTGGTGGGCAATGCGGCCCTCCTCCGCGGCACCTTGCATTTTTGCGGCGAACTCGGCTTTGCCTTGGGCGATCATCGCTTCAGCCTGGCCCGCTACGTTTTCGCATTGCGCAAATTCCCGGGAGCCGAGGTGATTGGGCGTCAGGTTCGAGCGGTGTTCATTCATGGTTCGCAGGTTGCTTTCCAGCGCGAACATCACGTCGTAGGCGGTGGTGCGGCCGCTTTGCACGTCGGCCATTTTCTCCAGCACGCGCTGGCAGTTACCGGCGTAGTACTTCCAGCTGTTTTCCGGATGCTCTTGCACGGCGGCGAATGCTGGGGCCATTGCAGCGGTGAGTGTGATTGCGCAGAGCAAGCGCAAACAGTGGGTACTGACTGGCATGGGTAGTCCGTTACGGAGATGGGCAGTGGCGCGACGCTACTATTTTGCTATCTTGCCGTCCACTGCCAGTAACGAGGTCGCCAACACCTCGGTGGAGTCAATTTTCAGAGGGAGAAACACCTTGATGGCCGTGTTGTACTTTTTCGTCTGGGGAGCCGTTTGGGCTTGGGTCGTGCAGACTCGTGGTGCCTGGAACCTGATCCTCGCCAACCTGGCGGGTGCCGCCAGCGGCTTCATCGTAGCGATGATTTTTTCGGTGATCTGTGCAGGCCTTTTCCCGGCGCACGTGCCTCCTGCAACTGAGAACCTGGCCAGTAGCGTGTTGCAAATGATCACCACGTTCGGCGTGCTGGCGGGTGTCTGGATGTGGCTGGTCAGGCGTCCTCGGCCAGAGCATCCGTTGGCCCGGCAACTTTTCGCCGGTATCTGTGGGCTGGCTGCGGGTGTGACGACGCTGGCGTTTTTCGCGCTTAATTTTCACTGAGCACCGCTATCGTCACTGCCATTTCACGTCTGTTTTGTTATCTTGCCGGCCATTCTCAGCGTTCACCTTGGGCGTGCGTTGATTTCAGGTTTGGAAGGTTTAAGGAAAGGATCAAATGGAGTTTCTGCGTTTTCTGGCGATTGTCGCGGTTTGGGGGTTCATGTGGCGCTGGGTGGTCAAGAACCGTGGCAGCTGGAATATTTTCTACGGCAACATCGTTGGCGCAGCGGGCGGCTTCATTGTCGCGATGGTGGTGCTGTCGATCACGTTGTCGCTGTTTCCGTCGGCCGCGCCGAGGACAACGCAGAGCAGCGAGACGCAGAGCGCCGCGGCGGCACTCATGCCTGAATTAGAAAAGGCAATGGAGCCCATGGCTGCGATCGCGTCCTCACCTGAGAACTCCGACAACCTTACGACCTATGTCGCCAGCGAACCACAGAACGAGCCTTCGCCGCCCGAGTCCGCACTTCTACCGAACTACAGCCAGCGCCTGACCGCATTAATCCAGGAGAAGAACTTCAAGGACAACGTGCGCAACGATTTTGAAGTTTCGCGCCGACTGGCCGGCAACCATCCGGACGCGGACAGATCCCTGATGGCGTTCATGATTTGCGACCCTATTATCAAAAGTGCCATGCGTTTTTCAGCGTCGACAGCGATCGCCAGCGCCAAGAGCGCGAGCAGCCAACGGTTCAAGGATCAGACCTATACCATCAGCAGCACCGTCACCGCTCTGAACATGTTGGGCGACCATGTCAGCTACAGTTCTGACTGTTCCGTTCAGCAAGTAGACGGCAAAGATACTGACAAAGCCGCGTGGCGACTGCTCGATCTGAAGCTGAAGAAGATCGATTCTTAAGCCTCATTTAAGGGATCAAGGCGCCGGCTGCGCTATCATCGCCGGCCTGTGCGCCTTGAGCTTTGCCCTCGATGTTTTCGACACCCGCTGACCTGATCCCGCTGCCTCCTGTCCTGGCCGGCCCGCTGTTGCGACGGCTGGAGCCAACGCGCGTGGTCATGTGGCTGGTCGGCACGCGGCCACTGGCGCTGACCTTACGCCTGCAAGGTGTAGGAGACATTCCTCTCGACGCCGGGAAATGCACCGTCATTCCGGTAGGTCGTCAGGCGTTTGTCCATCTCATCGATGTTGCTCTCAACAACGCCCTGCCCTGCGACACACGTATCGACTATGACCTGCTGATCGACAATGCAGAGGGCATCGCCGACTGGGCGGCGCATTTGCTGTACGGCGATGCAACCAGCCCGAACTTCGTCCTGCGCTCGCGGATCGATCAACTGCTGCATGGCTCTTGCCGCAAGCCGCATCACCCGGCGACGGATGGTTTGCTTTGCGTCGACCAATTGCTGGCGACGGAAACCGATCCGCAACAACGCCCCGCCCTGTTGATGATGAGCGGCGATCAGGTCTACGCCGACGACGTGGCCGGCCCGATGTTGCGGGCGATTCATGCCTTGATCGAACGCCTTGGCCTGTTCGACGAACACCTCGAAGGTGCCGTGGTCAGCGACAGCGCCAAGCTCTACAAACACCCGGCCAGTTACTACCACCGTGCGGATTTGTTACCGGCGCTGGAAAGCAACGAGACATTGCGCGAGCGATTTTTCGGCGGTGCGCGTAAGCCGATTTTCACCAGCAGCAGTGCTGACAATCATCTGGTGACGTTCGCCGAAGTCATGGCGATGTACTTGCTGGTATGGTCGCCGACGGCCTGGTCGCTGATCGATCCGCAAGCGCCCGAACTGACGCCCGAACGCCTCAAGCGCTACACCCTCGAACAGACTCGCATCGACGCGTTCAAGGCTGGATTGGACAAGGTCGCCCGCGCGCTGGCGCATCTGCCGAGCCTGATGATTTTCGATGATCACGACATCACCGATGACTGGAACCTGTCCGCGCAATGGGAGGAAACGGCCTACGGCCATCCGTTCTCCAAACGCATCATCGGCAACGCGTTGATCGCCTATATGTTGTGTCAGGGCTGGGGCAATAATCCCGACGTGTTCAAGGACGTGTTGGAGAAAACTGCGCAATTGAGCGCCAGTGGTGGTGATCAGTATCTCGACAGCCCGGTGCAGGACGGTTTGATCGATGACCTGCTGCGCTTTCAGCATTGGCATTTCGTACTGCCAACCAGTCCGGCGCTGGTAGTCATCGACACGCGCACCCGACGCTGGCGCAGTGAGATGGCGCTCAAACAACCGTCGGGCCTGCTCGATTGGGAGGCGCTGAGCGAACTGCAACAGGAACTGCTCGATCACCCGTCAGCGATCATCGTTTCTCCGGCGCCGATCTTCGGCGTGAAGCTGATTGAAACCGTGCAGAAGGTTTTCAGTTGGTGCGGTTATCCGCTGCTGGTCGACGCGGAAAACTGGATGGCCCATCGCGGTGCCGCGCAAGTGATCCTGAATATTTTCCGCCACTCGCGCACACCGGGTAACTACGTGGTGCTGTCCGGCGATGTGCATTATTCCTTCGTCTACGAAGTGCTTATCCGTCACCGCAAGGCCGGGCCGCGAATCTGGCAGATCACCAGCAGCGGGATCAAGAACGAGTTTCCGAAAAGCCTGCTGGAATGGTTCGACCGCCTCAACCGCTGGCTCTACTCGCCACGCTCACCGTTGAACTGGTTTACCAAACGCCGCCGCATGCGCATCGTGCCCTACACGCCGGAACATGCTGAGGCAGGTGAACGCTTATGGAATTCGGCGGGGATCGGTCAGGTGTTTTTCAATGAACAGGGGCAGCCGCGCGAGATCATTCAGCACAATTCGAATGGCAAGGCGAAGACACGGATGCTGGCGCCGGATCTGGCGGATTATCCGGACTAGCCACAAGTTTTTTCCTACATTGGAAATACCAGATCCCGACAACGCGGCGGTTTCTCACTGCCCGAGACAGTGGACAAGGATTACAGACGTCTCAGAAACGTCTCCAGGGTTCTTAAGTGATACTGAACGTGCTCGCAGCAACCCTTCTGCGAAACAACCACTAGTAGGTGTCGCCTTGTCATCCTGTACTCACCTCCATACGTTCTTGGCATCCAGCGAGGATCGAGAGCTAACTTCGCAATCCCGGCAAGAATCTGAGCCTGTCGTGATGATGCCTCCTGGCGAGAACAGCACACTCGAAGAAACAGCCTACTTGATGCGCTCACCCGCAAACGCCGAGCGGTTGATCAGATCGATCGGCGAAATGCGCGCAGGAAAAGCCAAAGTCAGACATTTGATCGAAGAGTGAAAATCGTCACGACTGAACGACACATCCCACACCTCTGACAATCATCTCCACCTCACGCTCATCAATCGTCAACGGTGGCAGCAGCCGTATCGTCTTGCCCCGCGTGACGTTGATCAACAGTCCATAATCCCGCGCGGCGATCAGGGTCAGATCACGCACCGGTTGTTTCAGCTCGATCCCGATCATCAAGCCCTGCCCGCGAATCGCCAGCACATTGGGATTGTCCGCCAGCTCTGCGCGCAGGCGAGTTAATAGCCGTTCCCCCTGAATCCTGGCATTTTCCAGCAGGCCCTGTTCTTCGATGATATCCAGCACCGTGCAAGCGACCCGACACGCCAGTGGATTGCCGCCGAAGGTGCTGCCATGGCTGCCGGGCGTAAACAGATCCGCCGCCCTGCCCCGGGCCAGGCAAGCGCCGATCGGCACGCCGTTGCCCAGTCCTTTTGCCAGGGTCATGACATCCGGGACAATGCCTTCATGGTGAAAGGCGAACCAGCGCCCGGTACGGCCGATGCCGGTCTGGATTTCATCGAGCATCAATAGCCACGCATGGCGATTACACAGTTCGCGCAGGGCTTTAAGGTAACCGGGCGGCGCGAGCTGCACACCGCTTTCGCCTTGGATTGGCTCAACCAGAATCGCCACGATGCGCTCACCGTGCTTTTGCTGTACCTGCTCCAGCGCAGCGAGATCGCCGAACGGCACTTTGAGGAAATCCCCCGGCAAATCGTTGAAACCCAGGCGTACTGCCGGGCCATCGCTGGCTGACAAGGTACCAAGTGTGCGGCCGTGGAACGCGTTGGCCATGACCACCACCAGCGGCTGTTCGATGCCTTTGCGCCAGCCGTATAAACGCGCGAGTTTCAGCGCTGTTTCATTGGCCTCGGCACCGGAATTATTGAAAAACGCGCGCTCCATGCCCGACAGCTCAGTCAGCCGTTTGGCCAGTTGTTGCTGCCAGTCGATGCTGTACAGATTCGACGTGTGCAGCAGCAACCCGGCCTGCTCGCTGATCGCCGAAACGATCCGCGGGTGTGAGTGGCCGACGTTGGTCACCGCCACACCGGCCACCGCATCCAGATATTCGCGACCGGCCTGATCCCACAGGCGAGTGCCCAGGCCCTTGGTGAAGCTCAAGGCCAGTGGTTGGTAGGTGTTCATCAGGGCGGCGGTCATGACTTCAAACTCCAGTGCAGGTCGGTGTGCTGGCAGTATGGTTAGCCAGCGAAACTGGATAAACTCGGGAAAACTTCATTCATTTAAAAGCTGAGCTTGATAATGGACCTGTTCCAGTCGATGAGCGTGTACGTCAAAGTCGTCGAAGCCGGGAGCATGACGGCGGCCGCGTTGCAGTGTGACCTGTCGACGACCATGGTCGGCAATCATCTGCGCGCTCTGGAGCAACGGCTCGGCGTGCAACTGCTGCAGCGCACCACTCGACGTCAGCGGCTCACTGAATTCGGCAGCGTTTACTACCAGCGTTGTCTGGAAGTGTTGGGATTGGTCGCCGATTCCGAACGCCTCGCCGAGCAGACCCTCGATCAACCCCGGGGCATGCTGCGCCTCACCGCGCCGCTGACGTTCGGCGTTGAACGGCTGGCCCCGGCGCTCAGTGAGTTTTCCTTGCTGTATCCGCAGGTCAAACTCGACGTGGTGCTGACCAACAGCCGTCCCGATCTACTGGAGAGTGGCCTGGATGTGGCGTTTCGGCTGGGCAATTTCGAGCAGTCCAACCTGATCGCTCGGCCTTTGATCGATTACACCCTGACCGTGTGCGCCTCGCCGCACTATGTCGCCCGGCGGGGCATGCCGAAAACCCCGGAAGACCTGCAACAACACGACTGCCTGTCTTTCGCCTACCCCGCCGGCGACGACTGGCAATCGGTGGAAAAGCGCTGGCGTCTCAGTGGTCCCGATGGGGAGATCATGGTCGACGTCAGCGGGCCTATGCTGATCAACAGCTCCGCCGGGCTGCACCAGGCGGCCCGCACCGGCATGGGCATCGTGATGCTTCCGGATGCGCTGGTGGAACAAGACCTGCGCGAAGGCCGACTGGTGAAGGTCGTGGCCGATTTCCAGCCACCCAGCAGACCGATGCATCTGCTCTACGCGCCAGATCGTTATCGTTTGCCGAAATTGCGCCGGTTCGTGGAGTTTGCGATGCAGACGTGGGGGAAATCCTGACGCTGCCTACGCTGCTCTTCCATGAAAAATTGCTGACAAGGACTCGAACAGCAGATGAACAACACACCCAACGTACGTGATTTGCGGCCCGCCGAAACGCAATTGGTAAGGCAATTTCTCGGGCAGCATGGCTGGGGCCATCGCACCGGTTCAGCTGAATACTTCGCCCAGTTGATCAACAACTCTCAGCGCACCGCCGTTGCCGTCCAGGGTGGGCAGATCATCGGATTCGCTCGCGGGATCAGCGATGGTTTGTCCAACGGTTACCTGTCGATGGTGGTGGTCGATGACCAGCATCGGCGTGCAGGGATTGGCCGTGCACTGGTCGAGCACATCATGGGCGACAACCCCGATATTACGTGGGTGCTGCGGGCCGGACGCGAGGGCGCAGAGGCTTTTTTTGCCAGCCTGGGTTTTGAAACCTCGGTGATTGCCATGGAACGGCCGCGCCGGAAATAGTGCACGCCGGGAAAAAACTCGACCGGCAGACCGTTGCTCCGTGACAACGCCGCCGCGCTCCCCTAAATTAGTCGGCCTGAAAAAGCCCTCGGTTTTCTCATCTCCACTCAAGTTAAAAAAGTAGTGAAATTTCAATGTCCGATTTCAACACCGCTGAATCCGTAGTCACCGAATCGTCCAAAGCGGAATACGAAAACTCCATCAATCTTTCACAACACCTGCCACAAGCCAAAATCATCAGCGAGATGGTCCTGGACGCGTTCCAGTCGACCCGCGAAAGCGACCAGATCCGCGAGCTGCGCGCGGCGATCCGTCAGGCTCACGACAGTTTCGATGACGACAAGGCCTACGAGCTGATGGGCGAACTCAAGGCGCTGAAAGACGCCGAAGCCGCCGACCTCGCCGCCCTTGAAGACCTCAGCAGCAAGTTCTCGATCGGCCGCATCCTGTCCAGCTTCAAGGACGATCCGGCGTTCCAGGAAATCGTTTACGGCCTCGCGCTGAAAGTGCTGAACCAGACCCATCAGGCGATCAGCAATCCGAGCGGCGGCAAGAGCAAGGCTGCGAAGAAGAAAGAAGTCGAAATCTTCACCATCAGCAAGGACGGCATCAGCGTGACCCTGCCACTGCGCACGCCACGCTCGCGCCTGAACGTTGACCGTGCAGCGCTGGAGTTCCTCGGTTTCACCTTCGTTGGTGAAGGCGAAGAAGCGGAGCTGGAAAGCGAAGTCTTCGTCGACAACGCGGGTACCGAACAGGCAGTGAACCGCAAGAACATCATTACCGCGCTGCAACAGCAGACTGCGTTTGATGGGTACAGCATCGCCGCGCAGTAATCGCGCAGCCGCTGAACGAAAAAGCCCCGCACTGAGATTCAGGCGGGGCTTTTTGTTGTCCGGCTTGGGATTTGTGAGGTGGCGAAAATCCTCGCCCCTCATCGGAACGCCGCCCGCCCAGCCCTCTCCCGAGGGAGAGGGAGCTGATCGGGAGATATTCAAGAGATGCACCGAAATGAAAGTGCGGTGCCGAATCCACAATCGCCTCAATCTCTCAGGTCGATGTATAGCGCAACACACCTCGGTCAGTCCCCTCTCCCAAGGGAGAGGGAGCCGATTTGCGGATATTGTGGAAGTTCGCCGAAATGAAAGTGCGGTGCCGAATCCACAATCGCCTCGACCTCTCAGGTCGATGTATAGCGCAAGACACCTCGGTCAGTCCCCTCTCCCTCCGGGAGAGGGTTAGGGTGAGGGCAAACCGCTAAACCACCCTCAAGCCGAAGGATGCAACGCTACAATCATGTCCACTTCAATCGCTGCGTTCTTCGGCAACTGATACACACCGACCGTGGTGCGCGTGTGCCGACCGGCATCGCCGAGCACATGACTGAACACGTCCGACGCACCGTTGGCCACTTCACTCAGGTCAACGAAATCCGGCGTCGACTTCACGTAAACAGTGACCCGCAACAACGCCTTGATCTTGTCCAGCGAACCCACCGCATCGACGATCAGCGCCAGGCAACGCATCGCACTGATGCTCGCGGCGGCTTGCGCATCCTTGAGGGTCAGCTCCAGTCCGACGCGACCCGGGTACTGAATCTTGCCGTTAGTGCGCGGCACCATACCGCTGATGTACAGCTCATCATGATGTCGGATCAGCGGCGCGTAATTGCCGCCGGCGGTGTTCTCACCATAGATGTCGTAGTTCAGCTCTTGGGCCAGGGCAATAAAACGCTCGTCGCAGGTCATCCTCTCAGTCATTTCGCCCAGCCTTTTGATCAGTGCATGAAGAAGCTCGAATCACGGCAGTAAAACACCGAAAAAATGGCTTGGTGCTATCACTGTCGGGGTTGGATCCAAATCTAGGGGTTTTGAACTCCACTCGCAACCCTCACCCTAGCCCTCTCCCATAGGGAGAGGGAACCGAACGCAGGATATTGACGACATACACCGACCTGAACGCACTTTACCGAATCCATAATCGCCACGACTTTGCAGGTCGGCGGTGGACTCGAGACAACTCGATCGGCCCCCTCTCCCTCTGGAAGAGGGCTGGGCGGGCGGCGTTCCGATGAGGGGCTTTACGCCAGGCAACAAAAAACCCCGCACATCTCTCAATGTGCGGGGTTTTTCTTCAAGCCTTTGAGCCTTACGGCGCGTACGTCAGCAGCAGCTCTGCGGGCACCTTGAAGTCCAGGGACATCATGACGCTCAACGCAGTGATGGTGAAGATCGAGAACACGAACAGCTTGCGTGCCCAGACCGTGTCATCCACCGCTTTGTAGCCGGTCCAGGCCATGTACAACCAGTACATGCCCATGGCCGCGGCGACGGCGAGGTAGCTCATGCCGGCGTAACCGCTGAAGGTCAGCATCAAGGTCGCTACGAGGAACGCCAGGATGTAGAGCAGGATGTGCTTCTTGGCCACTTGAATCCCGCGCTTCACTGGCAACACCGGAATCGATGCGGCCAGGTAATCGTTGAAGCGGAAGATCGCGATGGCGTAGGAATGCGGCATCTGCCACAGGCTGAACATCACCAGCAACGTCAGCGCGGCCATGTCGAAGCTGTTGGTTACGGCGACGTAACCGATCACTGGCGGCATGGCGCCCGACAGACTGCCCACCAGCGTGCCGTGAACCGACTTGCGCTTGAGGTACAGGCTGTAGAAGCCGACGTAGATGATGAAGCCGATCACCGCGAACAAAGCGGCCAACGGATTGGCCACCTTGTACAACAACGCAACGCCGAGAACACCAAGGATGGTCGCGTAGACCAGGGCCAGTTTCAGGGAGATCAAGCCCTGCACCAGCACCCGGTTCTTGGTGCGTTCCATCTTCAGGTCGATGTCGCGGTCGATGCAGTTGTTGAACACGCAACCGGAGGCAACAACCAGGGATGTACCGATCATGGCAGCCAGAAACACCGCCAGATCGACATGCCCTTTCGAGGCCAGGAAGAACCCGCCTGCCACAGAAAGCACGTTACCGAAAATGATCCCCGGTTTGGTGATTTGGATAAAGTGCTTGAGCGACATCGGGTCTTACCTCACTTCGCCATCATGTAGGTGTGGATGCTGAACATGATCCACAACGACAGGCCAACCAGCAGCACGATCACGATCGCCGTAAAGACGAATGCAATCACGTTGTTACGCTGAGCAATGGAACGGTCCAGGTGCAGGAAGTAATACAGGTGAACAATCACCTGGATTACTGCGAACAGCAGAACGATTGCCAGCGTGGTGGCTTTCGGCAGGCTCGGGTACATCACCAGACCGAATGGGATGACGGTCAGGATCACCGACAGGATGAAGCCAATGGCGTACGACTTTACGCTGCCGTGGCCAGCATCATGGCTGTCATGGGAGTGTGCATTAGCCATTACAGAGTCCCCATCAGGTAAACAACGGTGAATACGCAGATCCACACCACGTCCAGGAAGTGCCAGAACAGGCTCAGGCAGCTCAGACGGGTCTTGTTGGTCGCCGTCAGGCCGTGCTTGTTGACCTGGTACATCATGATGCCCATCCAGATCAGACCCGCCGACACGTGCAGACCGTGGGTACCGACCAGGGTGAAGAACGCGGACAGGAAGCCGGAACGACTAGGACCGAAGCCCTCGGAGATCAGCAGGTGGAACTCGTTGATCTCCATGGCGATAAAGCCTGCGCCGAGCAGGAAGGTCATGAACAACCAACCCAGTACCGCCTGCTTCTTGCCTTTGTACAACGCCAGCATGGCGAAGCCGTAGGTGATCGAACTGAACAACAGCAGAGCGGTTTCGCCCAGCACGTATGGCAGTTCGAAGATGTCGTGGCCCGACGGGCCACCGGCGACGTTGTTTACCAGTACTGCGTAGACCGCGAAGATCGACGCAAACAGAATGCAGTCGGTCATCAGGTAGAGCCAGAAACCGTATACGGTCATCTCGCCCGAGTCGTGGTGATGGTCATCGTGCCCATGGTCACCATGGGCGTGTCCAACATTGGTCACTAAGTTCGACATGGTTTAAGCCTGTTCCAACGAGGTTTCAACACGGGTGGCACCGGCCGGGATTTTCCCTGCCGCGACCAGACGCTTGTGCTGCTCGGCTTCGATACGCTCGATCGTTTCAACCGGAACCATATAGCCCTGGTCGTCACGTGCAGCGTGGATCACGAAGTAGATGACGGTGCCGGCCAGGCTGGCGATCGCCAACCACCAGATGTGCCAGATCATCGCGAAACCGAAGACGGTCAACAGTGCGCCCATCACCACGCCAGTGGCGGTGTTGTTCGGCATGTGGATCGGCTCGTACTTGGCCGGACGCTGGTACGCAGTACCGTTTTCCTTGGCTTCAGTGAACGGGTCGATGCAGTCAGCCTTTGGCAGCACAGCAAAGTTGTAGAACGGAGGTGGCGACGAGGTCGACCATTCCAGGGTGTGTGCATTCCACGGGTCACCGTGATCGCAAACGTTCTCTGGCTTGTTGCGGTCACGCACCGACACGTACAGCTGGATCAGCTGGCAGGCGATACCGACAGCGATCATCACCGCACCGAACATGGCAACGTACAGGTACGGTACCCACTCAGGGTTGGTGGTAGCGTTCAGACGACGGGTCATGCCCATGAAGCCCAGTGCATAGAGCGGCATGAACGCGACGAAGAAGCCCGAGATCCAGAACCAGAACGCTGCTTTACCCCAGCCTTCGTGCAGCTTGAAGCCGAACGCTTTCGGGAAGTAGAACGCGAAACCAGCGATGTAACCGAATACCGCACCGCCGATGATCACGTTGTGGAAGTGCGCGATCACGAACAGGCTGTTGTGCAGAACGAAGTCAGCACCCGGGATGGCCAGCAGTACGCCGGTCATGCCGCCGATGGCGAAGGTCACCATGAAGCCCAGAGTCCACAGAACCTGGCTGGTGAAGCGCAGACGGCCCTGGTAGATGGTGAACAGCCAGTTGAATAGCTTCACACCCGTCGGGATGGAAATCAGCATCGTCGCCAGACCGAAGAAGGCGTTGACGCTGGCACCCGAACCCATGGTGAAGAAGTGGTGCAGCCAAACCATGAAGCCCAGTACCGAGATCGCGCCCGAAGCGTAGATCATCGAGTGGTGGCCGAACAGTTTCTTGCCGGTGAAGGCCGAGATCACTTCCGAGAAGATGCCGAATGCCGGCAGGATCAGGATGTAAACCTCAGGGTGGCCCCAGGCCCAGAACAGGTTGACGTACATCATTGGATTGCCACCAAGTTCATTGGTGAAAATGTGGAAATCCATGTAACGGTCAAGGGTCAGCAGTGCCAGGGTAGCGGTCAGGATCGGGAACGAAGCCACGATCAGAACGTTTGCCCAGGTGCAGGTCCAGGTGAAGATCGGCATGTCCATCAGTTTCATGCCAGGGGTACGCATTTTCAGTACGGTCGCGAGGAAGTTAACCCCCGTTAACGTCGTACCTAACCCGGATAGCTGTAGCGCCCAGATGTAGTAGTCCATGCCCACGCCAGGGCTGTATTGCAGACCCGACAATGGTGGATAGGCAACCCAACCGGTCTTGGCGAATTCGCCGACGCCCAGGGACAGGTTGATCAGTACTACGCCGGATACCAGCAGCCAGAAGCTCAGGGAGTTCAGGAACGGGAACGCAACGTCACGCGCACCGATCTGCAGCGGCACTGCAAGGTTCATCAGGCCGGTGAAGAATGGCATCGCCATGAAGATGATCATGATCACACCGTGAGCGGTGAAGATCTGGTCATAGTGTTCAGGTGGCAGGTAGCCAGGCGAACCCTCGGTGGCCATGGCCAACTGGGTACGCATCATGATGGCGTCGGCAAAACCGCGCAGCAGCATGACCATGGCAACGATGATGTACATCACGCCGATTTTCTTGTGGTCGACCGAAGTCAGCCACTCGGTCCACAAGTAGGTCCACTTCTTGAAGTAGGTGATTGCAGCGAACAGCGCCAGACCACCGAGGGCGATCATGGCGATGGTCACCATCACGATCGGCTCGTGGAATGGGACTGCTTCCCAACTTAATTTACCAAACATCGTTTACTCCTCTGCCCCGGCAGCTGAATGCGAACTCGAGTCAATTTCCGTGGCCGCCACTTCTTTCTCTTTCTTCTCGTGCTTCAGCGGCTTGCCCGGCTTCATACCTTCGTACTTGTCGACGATGATCTGGAACTGGTTCGGCGTGACCGAGGAGTAGAGCTCGACTGGGTTGTTCTGGCTCGGTTTGGCAAGGGCCGCGTATTCAGCTTGATCAAGCTGTTTAGGTGACTTCTTGACTTCACTTACCCAGGCGTCGAAATCTTCCTGAGTGGTGGAGATAGCTTTGAACTTCATGCCGGTGAAACCCGCGCCACTGTAGTTGGCGGAGATACCGTCCATCTCAGCGTTGCGGTCAGCGATCAGGTGCAGTTTGGTCTGCATGCCCGCCATCGCGTAGATCTGGCCGCCCAGACCCGGGATGAAGAACGAGTTCATCACAGCGTCAGAGGTGATCTTGAAGTTGATTGGCGTGTGCGCCGGGAACACGATCTTGTTGACCGTGGCAATGCCTTGTTCCGGGTAGATGAACAGCCACTTCCAGTCCAGCGCAACGACTTCGATGGTCACTGGCTTGACGTCGGATTGAATCGGACGATACGGGTCCAGTTCGTGGGTCGAAATGTAGGTGATGTAACCCAGGGCAATGATGATCAGGACCGGGATGGTCCAGACTGCCACTTCGATTTTGGTCGAGTGCGACCATTTCGGGGTGTAGACGGCGTTCTTGTTCGACGCGCGGTACTTCCAGGCGAACAGGAAGGTCATGACGATAACCGGCACGACGACCAACAGCATCAGCAGGGTCGCGGTGATGATCAGGTTTCGCTGTTCCAGGCCAACCTGGCCCGTTGGATTGAGCAAGGTCATGTTGCAGCCTCCCAGCAACAACGTGCCGAGCAGCGGCACTAGGCCTAGTAATCTGGGGTACCTGTTTTTACTCATCTCACGACCTCTAAAGCAGCTTGCGCAATGCAGTTGGGTTTTGATCGCCAACACTTCACCCTGCCAAGGGTTGGCATTTTCTTTGGATTGAATAAGGGCCGCCCGTCGCGCGTCAGACGCTCGACAAAACCTGGGACAGCGGTCAGTTCTTATTCGAATTCGTGGTCAAAGGCCTTGTTACAGACCAATTCCATTTGGTGCGGAAAGTTGGAAGGCACCGACACCTGGGTGTCTTGAAAGCCTTGCGACTCACTCGACACCCGACTTCCTGCTCGCCTCCTTAATAAAGGCTGAACAGTGCCGGGAATTCAGTGCGGGCGATTGTAGATAGGTAGCGCCCTATACACCATGTCTTATCCCGAAATAATTTTTATCCGTTCGAGCAACAATCCATCGCCATTTTTGCAAAAGTTCCGCATGTTATCGAAATAGATTCTCAACAAAAACACCAAAAATTGTAGGTGTACCCGCGTCAGTTCAGACAGCTCTGAAGGCTTTTTCCGAACGCTGAAACAGCGCAAGCCCCGATAACCCAAGGCTTTTGGCCATCTGCCAGCGCTTGTTAAAACTGCCTGCTCTGGCACTCGCGTGCTAAAGCCGAAAAACCCCGAATCAGACCAATCCTTTTTTGTAACAACGGCCGATTCCGCGTCACTGAGGAGCCCTGCGACACGGCGCGTGTGACAACATGTCGCACACTTGCCGCACCCTCCCTTGCCGTCCGTCACGGTGTTTTCACAAACACTCTGAAATGCAAAACGCCCCGATATGCTGATACGCAAATCGAGGCGTTTTCTGTATCGGCCAGACTGCCGAATAGTTGACTCAGCGCAGTGCTTTTCGGTTACGCGAGGTCAGCAGCGGCACCAGAATGACCACCAGCACGAACGCCAGCAGTGCCCATTGCGCCAGCGACAGACCGAGGATCGGCGGGTAAGGCGTGGAGCAGAAACCGTCGACCTGAAAGCCCAGCGGGAAGATTTTCGCCAATGGCAGATCATCGACAATCGGCTGCAGCACATCGATGCCGCAGCTCACCGCCGGATAGAACTGGGTGTACACGTGATGCCCGGCCACACCGGCCCCGGCAATCGCACAAAGCACCACCAGCACTTCGAATACGGTGATGCTGCGACGGCTGCGCATGGCCGCGCCGATGAACGCGAACAACGCGATCAACAACAACGCATAGCGCTGCAAGATGCACAGTGGGCACGGTGCTTCACCGAGCACGATCTGCATGTACAACGCACCGCCGATCAGTGCCAGGCAGATAATGCCCAGCAGCACCAGAAAGCGCCGCTCACGTCCCAGTCGAATCGTTTCCTCGCTCATCGCGTTTCCCTTGTAAGTCCATGGTTCAGCTGGCCGGCGGCTGCGCGTGCAGTTGCGCCATCAAGCTGATGTTGTCTTCGATATGCCAATTGGCCGCGATGCGACCGTTATCAATCTGATAGATATCGGTTGCCCGGAAGTCTACACGCTGGCCCTGCCCTTTGAGAGCCTTGAACGTACCGCTGAAGTGCCCGCGAAAGTGCAGGTGCACTACCACGCGATCACCGGCGATGATCATTTGCTCGATGTCGCAACTCAAGTCCGGCACCGCCGTGCGAAAGAACTTCGACGCCAGCAACGGCCCGGTCGGCCCCTGCACCCGGCCCTCGGGTGGCGTCTGGTCGACAAACTGCGGCGACAACGCCGCCGTGGCCAACGCCTCCTCACCGGAATTCCAGAAACTGCCATAACGCCGCGCGGCCAATTCCATGGCTTCGACCTGCGCCTTGGGCAGGCTCTGATCGACGATCAGGGTCTGCGGTTTTATCAAGGCAGATTCGGCAGAAGCAAACGGGCTGGCCAGCAACGCGGCTGAAAGACCGATGGCTGCAAAACTGAAACGACGAGCGAAGGCGAAGTGCGACATGGGGCGATCCTGATCATGTAAACGAACGAGCGCCTATCATCAGCATCGGGGAATAAACGATAAACCGGTTAAGAAATGATTAACCTTTAAACACTTTTTAAGAATCAGCACCGCGTAACGGCCTTCGCGAGCAGGCTCGCTCCCACATTGATCTGCGCCGAACACAAATCCTGTGGGAGCGAGCCTGCTCGCGAATGAAGGCAACCCGGTTTCAGATCACTCCAAAGCCGCTGCAGGCCCGAAGAACTCATAACGGCTCTGCTGCTCCGGTACACCCAGCGCTTTCAAATGCCGCTTGATCGCCGCCATAAAACCCTTCGGCCCGAGGAAGTAAGCATCCACATCACGCTGAGCCGGCAACCACTCGCCCAGCAACGCCTGATCCAGCATCCCGACCTTGTCCGCCGCCGGGCTGACACCGTCATCTTCGGCATAGCAGTAAAACCGTTTGAGTTGCGGATGACGCGCCGCCAGCTCATCAATCCAGTCACGGAACGCATGCACGCGGCCATTGCGCGCGCAGTGGATAAAGTGCACCGGCCGCTCGGTTTCCAGCGCTGCTTCGAGCATCGCCAGAGTCGGCGTGATGCCAACGCCGCCGCTGATCAGCACCAACGGTTTGTCGCTCGCAGCCAAGGTGAACTCACCCGATGGCGGGAACAACTGGATGCTGGCGCCAACCTGCAGTTGATCGTGCAAGTGATTGGACGCACGGCCACCCGGTTCGCGTTTGACGCTGATGCGGTACTGACCGTTGTTGGCCAGTGCCGACAACGAATAATTGCGGCGGATTTCTTCACCGTCGAGGATCAGCTTCATGCCGATGTACTGACCCGGTTCGGCCGCGAGGATCGGGCCTTTATCAGCAGGTTCGAAGTAGAACGAAATGATCTCCGCGCTCTCCTCGACCTTGGCCGCGACGATGAACTCGCGCGCACCACGCCAGCCGCCAACGGCGTGTTCTTTCTGGTCGTAGATTGCGGTTTCGGCGCCGATCAGGATGTCAGCTAACTGGCCATACGCCGCGCCCCAGGCACTCATCACTTCCGGTGTGGCGATCTCTTCGCCGAGCACTTCGGAAATCGCCCGCAACAGGCAGGCGCCGACGATTGGGTAGTGTTCCGGAAGGATCTGCAGGGCGACGTGCTTGTTGATGATTTTCGCCACCAGATCGCCCAACTGGTCGAGCTGATCGATGTGCCGCGCATACATCAATACGCCGTTAGCCAAGGCGCGGGGCTGGTCACCGCTGGCCTGGTGCGCCTGGTTGAACAGCGGGCGAACTTCCGGGTATTCAGAGAGCATCATGCGGTAGAAGTGCGTGATCAGCGCTTCACCGCCGCTTTCCAGCAGAGGCACGGTGGATTTGACGATGGCACGATCCTGGACGCTAAGCATAAGGTTGACTCCTGAGCTTCTTGGAAAAGTTACCTAAGAGTCATCAGTATTCATGCCAACTTTTTTATTCATATAAATCAATAGCTTGAGATTTAAGTAGTCATAAAGACTCAGAGCACCTTATAGTCATCCGGACTACATCTTGTCTCTTTGACTACAAGACCATGACCGCCAAATCCCTGCTCACCGCCCTGCTGCCTCTCGTCTCCGACCTGTCTCGCGAACTGCCCGAGGGCGAGCGCTACCGACGCCTGCTCGAAGCCATGCGCGCCTTGCTGCCCTGCGATGCGGCGGCGTTGTTGCGCCTCGACGGCGAAGCACTGGTGCCGCTGGCGGTGGACGGCTTGAGCACCGACACCCTTGGCCGGCGCTTCAAAGTCAGTGAGCATCCGCGCTTCGAGATTCTGCTGAGCGGTGTCGGCCCCACGCGATTCGCCGCCGACAGCGACTTGCCCGATCCTTACGACGGTTTGGTCGACGGCCTCGACGAACACCTCGAAGTTCACGATTGCCTCGGCTGTCCTTTATTTGTCGATGAAAAACTCTGGGGGTTGATCACCCTCGACGCCCTCGACCCCGAGCGTTTCGAACCGATCGAACTCGACGCCCTGCAAGCTTTCGCCAGCCTCGCCTCGGCCACGGTCAACGCCGCCGAACGCATTCAACGCCTGGCCAATCGCGCAGAAGACGAACATCAGCGCGCCGAGGTTTATCGCCAGGCCAGCGGTCAGCAGAACCGCGAGATGATCGGCCAGAGCAAGGCGCTGAAAAAACTGGTTGAGGAAATCAATCTGGTCGGCGGCAGCGATCTGACCGTGTTGATCACCGGCGAAACCGGCGTCGGCAAAGAACTGGTCGCCCAAGCGATCCACGCCGCCTCACCGCGCGCCGACAAACCGATCATCAGCCTCAACTGCGCCGCGTTGCCGGATACGCTGGTAGAAAGCGAACTGTTCGGCCACGTGCGCGGCGCCTTCACCGGCGCCACCAGTGACCGGCGCGGCAAGTTCGAACTGGCCAATGGCGGCACGCTGTTTCTCGATGAAGTCGGTGAGTTGTCGCTGACCGTACAGGCCAAGTTGTTGCGCGTGTTGCAGAGTGGTCAATTGCAGCGTTTGGGGTCGGATAAGGAGCATCAGGTCGATGTGCGCCTGATTGCCGCGACCAACCGCGACCTGGCGGAAGAAGTGCGCAGTGGTCGCTATCGCGCCGACTTCTATCATCGCCTCAGCGTGTACCCGCTGCGCGTGCCGGCGCTGCGTGATCGCGGCCGCGATGTATTGCTGCTCAGCGGTTTTTTCCTCGAACAGAATCGCTCGCGCATGGGCCTCAACAGCCTGCGCCTGAACAGCGACGCCCAGGAAGCACTGCTCGCCTACACTTGGCCGGGCAACGTGCGCGAGCTGGAACACTTGATCGGACGCAGTGCGCTGAAAGCGTTGGGCAACTGCAAGGTGCGGCCGAAGATCCTCAGTTTGAGCGCGGCGGATCTGGACTTACCGCGTGAGGTTGTGGATAACTCGGTTGAGTCTGTTGTTGGTGCGGTGACCGAGATGCCGTTGATCAGTGGGGATTTGCGCAGTGCGACCGAGCAGTATCAGCGGAGGTTGATCAGTGCGGCGCTGGAACGCAATCAGGATAACTGGGCGAGTGCGGCGCGGGAGTTGGGGCTGGATCGGGCGAATCTTGGGCGGATGGCCAAGCGGTTGGGGATGAAGAGCTAAAAGCACACCCTCACCCTAGCCCTCTCCCTGAGGGAGAGGGCTAGGGTGAGGTGTCTTGCGCCATACGCCGACCTGAAATATCGAGTCGATTATGGATTCGGCAGAGCAGGTTCAGGTCGGTGAATTACTACAATATTCCCCGATCGGCCCCCTCTCCCTCTGGGAGAGGGCTGGGCGGGCGGCGTTCCGATGAGGGGCTTTGGCTTTTGATTGAAACGCCACCCGACAACTAACCTAAAGCCCAACCTTTTGACGCCGATAACCCGGCATCAATAGTTTCTGGCGATTTCCACCCTCGCCCACCACCTTTCCACAGAAGGTTCATATGTCCTCCACCAAAGCCCGCGCAGATTCACTTTCGCTTCTGCTGTTTACCTTGCGCAGCGGCAAGCTGATGGCGATCAACCTGCTGAAAGTCAGTGAAATCATCCCCTGCCCGCCGCTGACCAAGCTGCCGGAATCGCACCCGCATGTGAAAGGCATCGCCACGTTGCGCGGCGCCTCGCTGTCGGTCATCGACCTCAGCCGCGCCATCGGCGAGCGCCCGCTGGAAGACCCCAACGGCGGTTGCCTGATCGTCACCGACGTCAGCCGTTCGAAGCAGGGCCTGCACGTCCAGGCTGTGAGCAAAATCGTTCATTGCCTGACCACCGACATCAAACCGCCGCCGTTCGGTTCCGGCGGTTCGCGCGCCTACATCACCGGCGTGACCTCGGTGGACGGCACGCTGGTGCAGGTGCTCGACATCGAAAAGGTTATCCACAGCATCGCCCCGGCACAGATCGAAATGGCCCCGACCGACCTGACCATGGAAGACGCCGAAGTGCTCGGCAATGCGCGGATTCTGGTGGTCGACGACAGCCAGGTGGCGCTGCAGCAATCGGTGCACACCCTGCGCAACCTCGGCCTGCAATGCCACACCGCACGCAGTGCCAAGGAAGCCATTGACTGCCTGCTCGACCTGCAAGGCACCGCGCAGCAAATCAACCTGATCGTCTCCGACATCGAAATGTCCGAGATGGACGGCTACGCCTTCACCCGCACTCTGCGTGAAACGCCGGACTTCGCCCATCTGTACGTGCTGCTGCACACCTCGCTCGACAGCGCAATGAACAGCGAGAAAGCGCGCCTGGCCGGGGCGAACGGCGTGCTGACCAAGTTCTCCTCGCCGGAACTGACCCACTGCCTGATCGAAGCGGCCAAACACGTCGCGGCACACGGGCACTGAGTCTTGGTCGAGACGTATTGTTTTTTGATGCGGCGCGACCTCGGTAAGGACGCGCCGGATGCGCCTTGGCCACAGGACATTGAACTGCGCACGTACTCCGTCGAACTGGCGGCGGACGTGCATCATTTGATGCAACTGGGCTACCGCGAAGGCGGCGGCCGAGTGCCGGCGCTGGACGCTTGGCAGCAGCAATTCGAGAGCAATCCTGAATACGATCCGTCGTTGTGCTTTATTGCCCACGATGGCGACGGCGTGGTCGGTGTGGCGCAATGCTGGACCAGCGCCTATATCAAGAATCTGGTGGTGCATCCGCGCATGCAGGGCCGAGGACTGGGTCGGGCGTTGTTGCTCCATGCATTCAAGGTGTTTCAGCAACGGCGCGAAGGGTTTGTAGATCTGAAGGTGCTGGAGGACAACCATCGCGCGCAGCGTTTATATGAAAGTGCCGGGATGTATGTGGTCCGCCGGGAACTGGTGCCGGACTGATTAAAGTCAAAAGATCGCAGCCTTCGGCAGCTCCTACAGGGAACCGCATATCCATGTAGGAGCTGCCGAAGGCTGCGATCTTTTAACGGTGTCCCAGGCAACAAAACTCTTTAGGCACACTCCAACCTTGGCCACCCACGACCAAGGATGCCCCCCATGAAAGCGCTCACCCTCAGCCTGCTCTGCCTCACCGCCCTCGCGTCCCAGGCCCACGCCTCCAGCCCCGATGCCTGGGCCGCCTACGACAAAACCGTGCTCGCCAGTTGCAGCAAAGCCAGCGGCCTGAAAAACGCCAAACCCGTCGGCACGCCCGCGCAATTCGATGACCGCGTCGGCTACACCGCCGTTTTGCTGCAAGGCCAATACCCGCAAAAACACATGAAAGGCCAGCAAGGCACCGAGCTGTGCCTGTACAACAAAAAATCGAAAACTGCTTTCGTCACCGAGTGGGACTCGATCCGTCCGACCGGCAAAACCCAGTGAATGGCGCATAACTTGCTTCGATCCAGGCCTGTGCGGTGGTTTTCCGCCACCGTTTCACACCCTGATTGAAGACAGATCGCTCAATGAATACGACGTTTTCCTGCGTAGGCTGCGGCAAATGCTGCACCGATCACCATGTCCCCCTGACCTTGGCCGAAGCCCGCATGTGGGCGGCGGATGGCGGCCAGGTGATCGTGCTGGTGGAGGCTTTTCTCGGCAATGGTCTGGGCTTGCCAGCGCAACAGCGTGAGCACGCTGAACGGCGTTCGGCGGTGGTGCGCAGCGGTGTCACGAATGCCCACGTGGCGATTACCTTCGCCGCGTACAACGTCGGCCCTTGCCGGAATCTTGACGAAGACAAGTTGTGCCGGATCTACGAGCGGCGGCCACTGGTGTGTCGCATCTATCCGGCGGAAATCAACCCGCATATCCCGCTCAACCCTGCCGCCAAGGATTGCCCGCCGGAGTCCTGGCAACAGGGGCCAGTGTTGATTGCCGGTGGCGAGTTGGTGGATCAGGAACTGGTGGAGTTGATTCAACGCTCGCGCCAGGCGGATCGGGATGACATCGGCATCAAGGATGCGATTTGCGCGATGCTCGGGATTCGCACCACGGCGTTGAAGGGTGACGGGTTTACAGCGTATTTGCCGAATATGAGCGCTTTTGCTTCGGTGATTGATCAGGTCACCGCGCAACCGCTGACGACGACTCCGAGTGAGTGGGTATTTCATTTGTCCGGGGATGATGTGGCCGGGCAAGTGTTGGCGGCCGGGGCACAGGTGGTGACTGAACCGGCGCAGACGTATGCGTTTATCTCGCTGCGGGCGGCTTGATCGGGGTTTTGCAGCGATCGAACCGGCCTCATCTTTAGCACGCTAGCTCCCACAGGTATCTCGGGCGTTCACATAATTTGTGTACGACACAGAACCCTGTGGGAGCTGGCTTGCCAGCGAAAGGTCCGGCACGGGCAGTATCAGTCGCCGCGTTGAACGCAGGCGGGATTAAAACTCAGCGCTTGCCCATCGAACGACGGGTACCCGGCGGCGCCATGCCCGGGGTCTTGGTGTGGCCATTCTTGGCGCCGTTCTTGTACCACGGCTGGTTCGAGCCTTTGGCAGAGGCCAGCTCGCCCGGCTTGAATGGAAATTTGAACGCCGGGATTTCGGCTTTGGTATCGCTGGTGTCGGCCAGTTCAGCCGGGACATCGCTCACAGCGTCGTCAACCGGCGGCAGGGTCGGGGAAGTCATAAAAGCTCCGGAAAGCAAAAAGTCGGGCCCGATCAGTGAGCCGCGAAGGCGCGCAGTATACCTGTGCGCCATCGCTCGGCACCTGAAGATTTGCAACGCACGCCGAACGGTTTACAGGTAACTGATGATGACAATGCCTTTGTCAGTCGAGGTCTTCAGCGTTTCGTAGCGCATGGAAATCGGCAGCGCCTGATGACTGCAGACGTTGCGCTCAGTGTCGACATCGACTTTCACGCCGGGCTTGATTTCGATCTGGCGAGACTCACGAGACGCAAACGCCCCGACCGGTCCGACCTGACAGCCAGAATCAACGATTTGCCCGGTAAAGCGGATCTCACCGGATTGGCTGGCAGGCGCTGCAAACGTAGTGAGTGGAAGCAAGAGGAGCACAGATGGCAGAGCGGTTTTCAGCTTCATTTCAAGACACTCCCGGGGTGGACGGCCCAGAGAGATTTGGGCCGTGCGCGGCCTGAGCCATACAAGCTGTATCCGCTCATAGAGGCGGATCTTTAAGAGATTAGTCAGGATCGCAAGCCGTGCCGAATGTCAGTTCATTCGTTGCTGGACGTTACTCAACAATTGCGAGGTGCTTTCCAACAACTGCGCCAGAAGCGCGTCATCCTCATCCATATACCCTTCGTATTCCGCGAGATTGCGCCGCTCATGACACAGCGCGAACAATCGCACCTGAACCTTGCTGATATGCGCCGTATGCACCAGGCACTGAAAGACCAGATAGCGTTTATCTGATCGATAGCCACTCAATCGAAGCGCCGTCAGCGCCAACGCGTGCGCTGCGTTATAAGCCAAGTCGAAACGGCTGGAAAAAGACAACGTAGAAGTTTGCGCATCCTTGAGCCGGTCCACGGCCGAGCGCATCAAGCCCTCACACTCCTTGCGATCCGGCGGCTCCGCTTTCAGCCCACCGCTACGTAGAAGATTCTCCAGACTCTCGTTGCTGCCCATCCTTGGACTCCAAAGGGTTTGCCCCTAACAGATCGATTTTTTCCTGCTGCACTACCCGCACGACAAAGCTGTTTTGCGCAGCCAGTTTCGCCGTCCAGTCTTGCGGGGTGTAAAGCGTGGGGTTGATGGGACGACCCAATTGCTCCTCCATAGGCATGAGCAGTTCCATGACGTCACTGTAGTGCAGGCCTTCGCCAATCAGCATGAGATCAATGTCACTGAGTGTGTTTGCTGTGTCCTTGGCGACGGAGCCATAGACAAACGCCCAGGTGATCTGCTCGGTAAATGGCTGCAATGCCTGACGCAGAGGCTCGGCGATGCCAAACGTCTTGCGGGCGATGCCCAGTAGTTCGGCATAGATGGGACAGGTGGGATTGGCCTGGTAATGGTTCTGATTACCCACCCTTTTCATGCGCAACACACCGGCTCGCTGCAGACGGTCGAGTTCACGCATGAGACTGCCTTTGCCAACACGCGCCCAGCGCGCGATCTCATTGGCATAGAAAGTCTGGTCAGGCTTACCGAACAGCAGACCCAACACTTTTTGTTGAGTGGTGGTAAACAGCGCTTCGCTTAGAGAGATAGTTTCCACTGTGAAGGCCAAAGAGTCCCAAAAAGGGAACGATAGGTCCCTTTTTGGGACTTATCAACCTTGCGAATATTTCCAGAGACAGCGGCCACAGAACAATCGCCATCGCAAACAGGCTCACACCTACATTTGGATGCGATCCCCTTGTAGGAGCGAGCCTGCTCGCGAAGAACGATGATGCGGTGCTCAGACGGATTACGTTTGCGGATCAACCCGATCCAGCGCCCGGGTTACCGCCAACTCGGCGAGCATGACGATCTGCTGGATCGCCAGCGCCGTACTGCGCTGCGGGCGACTGAGCTGATCAGCCAGATCACCGGCCATGACATTGGCTGAAGCCAGCGATTCACAGGCGTGGGCGAGCAGGCTTTCAGTGTCGATGTCCGGGTGGATGAGGAACATCGTACTGGGCTGACGCGGTTTGACCGGTTCGGGACAGAGGTAGAAATCGAGAGCGCGTTTGATGGCTTCGCGGGTTTTGAGCTGGTCGTCGGCGCGGATGGCGTCTTCGAGTGGGGTGGTGGGATCGATGGGTGGATCGGGTACGGGCTTAGTCATGGAATGTTCCTAATCAAAGCCAACACATGCCGTTTCTCACGCGGCGGAGTGGTGGCAGCTATGTGCGGAGTGAGAAACCGGTAGGAACAAGCCCGGCCGAACCGAAGTTCGCCCGCACACAGCCGCCATAAAAATTGCAGGGCAGCAAATAGCCGGCGGCAATTATGGTGGTACTGGTGTTGGATTAACAGTTCCTACGGGCTCTCACACCCGATCGCCGAGTTTTCGGCGACAACCCAAGACTAGAGAGCGCACGTCCGACGGACAACCTGAAAACCTTGTGGGAAGGTTCTGGTTATTTGACACAAATTTAAACAGCCAAAAGCCAACCCTCACCCTAGCCCTCTCCCAGAGGGAGAGGGGACTGACCGAGGTGTTTGGGAGAGGTACACCGACGTGAAATACCGCGTTGAACTCAGGTTTTGAAACGCCCGAAAATCGGCTCCCTCTCCCTCGGGAGAGGGCTGGGGTGAGGGGCAAATCCACCACAAATCCAAAGCCGACCACGCCCCGCTCTTCACCACTCAATAGGCCGAGTGTCAGCTCGCCTGCTCTTGATCTTGACCCACGGGCGACGTCGGAAGGCTGAGTGGAGGGATTGATCCGGGCGTGGGAGCGCAGCGACCGTTTGGCGCAGCCAAACACAGCGAGAGGAGGTGCAGCGAAGCAAACCGTAGGCGCTGCGCCCGGATCGATCCCGCAGCGAAGGAACCCCGAGCCCCAGCGAGCGGGCCGCACGTAGGAGCAAGCCTTTTTGGTTACTTTTTCGGCGTCTGGAAAAAGTGACCCGCCGTAAGGGCGGAACCGTAATCAGCAACACCCGCAACAACGGATATGTACACAACGAAACTGACAGCGCCGACAGCTAGCCGTCACCCTCCTGACCCCCAAACAAGTTTATAACTACCCAACCTGCCCAAACTCCAAACCTCCGGCGCCCACCCCGCATGCGAATCCAAAAGAACAAAGCCCTGCTCGCCACCCTATTGATCGTCCTCGCAGGCGCAGGTCTGTGGTACGCCCTGAAACCCGCCCCGACCAAACTCGCCACCCCCACCGCAATCCCCGTGCGAGTCATAGCGGTCAGCGAAAAAGACGTCCCCCGCTACACCAGCGGCATCGGCTCCGTACTCTCATTACACAGCGTCGTCGTGCGCCCCCAGATCGACGGCATCCTCACCAAAATCCTCGTAAAAGAAGGCCAACTCGTCAAAGCAGGCGACCTGCTGGCCACCATCGACGACCGCTCCATCCGCGCCAGCCTCGACCAGGCCCGCGCCCAACTGGGCGAAAGCCAGGCGCAACTGCAAGTCGCCCTGGTCAACCTCAAACGCTACAAACTGCTCACCGTCGACGACGGCATCTCGAAACAGACCTACGACCAGCAACAAGCCCTGGTCAACCAGTTGAAGGCCACCGCCCAAGGCAACCAAGCCTCGATCGACGCCGCGCAAGTACAACTTTCCTACACGCAAATCCGCTCCCCGGTCACCGGCCGCGTCGGTATTCGCACAGTCGACGAAGGCAACTTCCTGCGCATGACCGACACCGCCGGCCTGTTCACCGTCACCCAGATCGACCCGATCGCCGTCGAATTCTCCCTGCCGCAGCAAATGCTGCCGACCCTGCAAGGCCTGATCAACGATCCGCAGCGCGCACCGGTCAAGGCCTACATCGGCGCCGACACCGATGGCGAAACCGGCAACCTGCTCGGCGAAGGTCACCTGACCCTGATCGACAACCAGATCAACGCCAACACCGGCACCATCCGCGCCAAAGCCGAATTCGACAACGCCAGCCAGAAGCTCTGGCCCGGCCTGCTGGTCACGGTAAAAATCCAGACAGCCCTCGACAAAGATGCGCTGGTCGTCCCGCCCACCGTTGTACAACGTGGCCTCGACCAACACTTCGTTTACCGGGTCAACGGCGACAAGGTCGAAGCCGTGCAAGTGCAGATGGTTTATCAAGGCAGCGGTCAGGACATCATCAAAGGCGTGAAGGCCGGTGACGTGCTGGTCACCGATGGCCAGTCGCGGCTTAAACCGGGTTCAACGGTGCAAGTCATGAGCGAGCCGGCGCAGGTGGTGCAAGCGGAGCCGAAACCATGAAGGCGCACAAAGGCGTCTCGACGTGGTGCATCGATCACCCGGTCGCAACCATTCTGCTGACCATCGCGCTGGTGCTGGTCGGTTTGATTGCCTTCCCGCGTTTACCGATTGCCCCACTGCCGGAAGCGGAATTTCCGACGATTCAGGTGTCCGCGCAGTTGCCCGGCGCCAGCCCCGACACCATGGCCTCGTCCGTGGCCACGCCGCTGGAGGTGCAATTCAGCGCCATCCCCGGCATGACCCAGATGACCTCCAGCAGTGCGCTCGGCTCCAGCCTGCTGACCCTGCAGTTCACCCTCGATAAAAGCATCGACACCGCCGCCCAGGAAGTCCAAGCGGCGATCAACACCGCCGCCGGCAAACTGCCCAAGGACATGCCGACCCTGCCGACTTGGAAGAAGGTCAACCCGGCCGACAGCCCGGTACTGATCCTCAGCGTCAGTTCGACGCAAATGCCCGGCACCGAACTCAGCGATCTGGTGGAAACCCTGCTCTCGCGTCAGATCAGTCAGATCGACGGCGTAGGCCAAATCAACATCACCGGTCAGCAACGTCCGGCGATTCGCGTACAAGCCTCGGCGGACAAACTGGCGGCGATCGGCCTGACCCTCGCCGACATTCGACTGGCGATTCAGCAGACCAGCCTCAACCTCGCCAAAGGTGCGCTGTACGGTGAATCGAGTATCTCGACGTTGTCGACCAACGACCAGTTGTTCCATCCCGAGGACTACAGCCAACTCATCGTTTCCTACAAGGACGGCGCCCCGGTTCACCTGCGTGATGTCGCCAAAGTCGTCAACGGTTCGGAAGATGCCTACGTGCAAGCGTGGGCCGGTGATCAACCCGGGGTGAACTTGGTGATCTCGCGTCAACCGGGCGCGAACATCGTTGAAACCGTCGACCGCATTCAAGCCGCCCTGCCCGGCCTCGAAGCGATGCTGCCGGCCTCGGTGCAGGTGAAAACCCTGATCGACCGCACCCAGACCATTCGTGCCTCGCTGCATGAGGTCGAGATCACCCTGTTGATCGCGATCCTGCTGGTGGTCGCGGTGATGGCACTGTTCCTGCGTCAGTTGTCGGCAACCCTGATTGTTTCGGCAGTACTCGGCGTGTCGTTGATCGCCAGTTTCGCCCTGATGTACATCCTCGGATTCAGCCTGAACAACCTGACGCTGGTGGCGATCGTGGTGGCCGTGGGATTTGTGGTCGACGATGCCATCGTGGTGGTGGAAAACATCCACCGCCATCTGGAGGCCGGCGACGATATGCGCGAAGCGGCGATCAAGGGCGCCGGCGAGATCGGCTTCACCGTGGTCTCGATCAGTTTCTCGCTGGTGGCGGCGTTTATTCCGTTGCTGTTCATGGGCGGTGTGGTCGGGCGGCTGTTCAAGGAATTCGCCCTGACGGCGACCTCGACCATCATGATTTCCGTGGTGGTCTCGCTGACTCTGGCTCCAACGTTGGCCGCGCTGTTCATGCGCAAACCGGTGCACCACGCCCACGCCAAACCGGGCTTCAGCGAACGTCTGCTCGGCTGGTACGAGAAAGGTCTGCGCCGCGCCCTCGCCCATCAGAAATTGATGATTGGCGTGTTCGGTCTGTCGCTGGCGCTGGCCATCGGCGGTTACATCTTTATCCCGAAAGGTTTCTTCCCGGTGCAGGACACCGGTTTCGTCCTCGGCACCACCGAAGCCGCTGCGGATATTTCCTACGGCGACATGGTGAAAAAACATCTGGCGATGGCCGAAATCGTCGCCGCCGATCCGGCGGTGCAAGCGTTTTCCCACTCGGTCGGCGTGTCCGGCAGTAACCAGACCATCGCCAACGGCCGCTTCTGGATCGCCCTGAAAAAACGCGGCGACCGTGACGTCAGCGCCAGCCAGTTCATCGACCGTATCCGCCCGCAACTGATGAAAGTCCCCGGCATCGTTCTCTATCTGCGCGCTGGCCAGGACATCAACCTCAGCTCCGGCCCGAGCCGCGCGCAATATCAGTACGTGCTGAAGAGCAACGACGGCGCGACCCTCGCGACATGGACGCAACGCCTCACGGAAAAACTGCGCAGCAACCCGGCGTTCCGCGACATCTCCAACGACCTGCAACTGGGCGGCAGCATCACCCACATCAGCATCGACCGCAGCGCCGCCGCCCGTTTCGGCCTGACCGCCAGCGATGTCGACGAGGCGCTGTACGATGCCTTCGGGCAACGGCAGATCAATGAATTCCAGACTCAGGTCAACCAGTACAACGTGATTCTGGAGCTGGACACCAAACAACGCGGCAAGGCCGAAAGCCTCAACTATTTCTACCTGCGCTCACCGCTGAGTGGCGAGATGGTGCCGCTGTCAGCGCTGGCCAAATTCGATGCGCCAACCATTGGCCCACTGTCGATCGCCCATGACGGCATGTTCCCGGCCGCCAACCTGTCGTTCAACCTCGCGCCCGGCGTAGCGTTGGGTGATGCGGTGATTCTGCTCAATCAGGCCAAGGCCGAGATCGGCATGCCGACGGCGATCAGCGGCAATTTCCAGGGTGCGGCGCAGGCGTTCCAGAGTTCGCTGGCCAGTCAGCCGTGGCTGATTCTCGCGGCGCTGGTGGCGGTGTACATCATTCTCGGAGTGCTTTATGAAAGCTTCGTGCACCCGCTGACGATCATTTCGACATTGCCGGCGGCGGGTTTGGGCGCAGTGATCATGCTATGGATCTGCGGCCAGGACTTTTCGATCATGGCGTTGATCGGCCTGGTGTTACTGATCGGTATCGTCAAGAAGAACGGCATCCTGATGATCGACTTCGCGCTCGAAGCGCAGCGCCACCGAGGTCTGTCGCCGCAGGAGGCGATTTTCGAAGCGTGCATCACGCGGTTCCGGCCGATCATCATGACCACCCTCGCCGCCCTGCTTGGCGCGCTGCCGCTGATGCTCGGTTACGGCACCGGCGCCGAACTGCGCCAGCCGTTGGGGATCGCGGTGGTCGGCGGTTTGCTGGTCAGCCAGATGCTGACGTTGTTTACCACTCCGGTCATATACTTGTGGCTTGAGCGGCTGTTCCACCGGCCCAAACCGATGCCCTCACCGGCATTGGCGACCACAGACTGAGGCAGGGTCATGCGCGTTCTGATTATCGAAGACGAGGAAAAAACCGCGGACTATCTGCACCGCGGTCTGACGGAACAGGGTTACACCGTGGATCTGGCCCGCGACGGCGTCGAGGGGCTGCATCTGGCGCTGGAAAGCGACTACGCGGTGATCGTCCTCGACGTCATGTTGCCGGGCCTCGATGGCTTCGGCGTGCTGCGCGCATTGCGTGCGCGCAAGCAGACCCCAGTGATCATGCTCACCGCCCGCGAGCGCGTCGAAGACCGCATCAAAGGCCTGCGCGACGGCGCCGACGATTACCTCGGCAAACCGTTTTCCTTCCTTGAACTGGTCGCGCGCCTGCAAGCGCTGACCCGGCGCAGCGGCGGCCACGAACCGGTGCAAGTGAGCATCGCCGACCTGTGGATAGATCTGATCAGCCGCAAGGCGACCCGCGCCGGCACGCGCCTGGACCTGACCGCCAAAGAGTTCTCGCTGCTCAGCGTTCTCGCCCGCCGCCAAGGTGAAATCCTTTCGAAAACCGCCATCGCCGAGATGGTCTGGGACATCAATTTCGACAGCGATGCCAACGTCGTCGAAGTCGCGATCAAACGTCTGCGCGCCAAGCTCGACGGGCCGTTCGACGAGAAACTGCTGCACACCATTCGCGGCATGGGTTATGTGCTGGAGAGCCGTGGTGTCCAGTAATTCGATTGCCCTGCGCCTGAGCGGGATGTTCACGCTGGTGGCGCTGCTGGTGTTTCTGTTGATCGGCGGCGCGTTGTATCAGCAGGTCGACAAAGGCCTGGGATTGCTCCCGGAAGCCGAGCTGGATGCGCGCTACAGCGTGCTCGAATCGGCGCTCAATCGCTTCGGTACACCGGAGCACTGGGTGAAGATCAACGCCAAGTTGAAGCTGCTCGGCGAAGAAGACAAACGTATTAGTTTCTGGGTGGTGAGTGGCGATCCGGGTTACGAATACGGTCAGCCCGATGCGGCGATTCGCGCGTTCGCCCAAGGGCCGCTAGGCATGCATGACCTGCAGTTGCCCGACCATCCTTATCCGCTGAAAGTGTTGCTGACCGAGTTGCCGGCCAAGGATCAGCGGCCGCCGCTGCGGTTCATGATCGGCATTGATACCGAGACTTTCCATGAAACTCAGCACAACCTGTTGATCGCGCTCATCGGGCTGGCGATTGTCGGTGTACTGATGGCTTCGGCGCTGGGTTATTGGGTCGCGCGGATTGGTTTGAAGCCGTTGATCAAACTGTCCCATGAGGCTCAACGACTGGCGCCACCGCTCAGAGCCGGGCGCTTGCGTTTGTCGCCTTTGCCACCGGAGCTGGAGCAGTTTGTCGACTCGTTCAACTCGACGCTGGAACGGGTCGAGCAGGCCTACTCGCGGCTGGAATCGTTCAACGCCGACGTCGCCCATGAACTGCGTTCACCGCTGACCAATTTGATTGGCCAGACGCAAGTGGCGCTGACCCGTGGGCGCTCTGCCGAACACTATTTCGAAGTGCTGCAATCCAATCTTGAAGAGCTGGAACGGCTGCGTTCGATCATCAATGACATGCTGTTTCTGGCCAGTGCCGATCAGGGCAACAAGGCGACCAAACTGACCTCGACGTCGCTGGCAGATGAGGTGGCGACGACGCTGGAGTATCTGGATTTCATCCTTGAAGATGCGCAGGTTGAAGTGCAGGTCAGCGGTGATGCACTGGTGCAGATCGAGGTCGCGCATTTGCGCCGGGCGTTGATCAATCTGTTGAGCAATGCGGTGCAGCACACCGGCGCGGGTCAGGTGATTGAGGTGCGCATCGAGGTTGAGGAACATCAGGTGAGTATCGGCGTGGCCAACCCCGGTTCGCCGATTGCCAGTGAGCATTTGCCACGGCTGTTCGAGCGCTTTTATCGGGTCGATGCGTCGCGCAGTAACAGTGGCAATAACCATGGGTTGGGGCTGGCGATCGTCAAGGCGATTGCGCTGATGCATGGTGGGGATGTGTTTGTGCGCAGTGATCGGGGGATGAATACTTTCGGGATTTATTTGCCGGTTTGAAAAGCCCCTCACCCTAACCCTCTCCCGGAGGGAGAGGGGACTGACCGTGGTGTTCTTTCGAAGTACGCCGACCTGAAAGCTCGAGTCGAACTCAGGCTTTGAAAAGCCCCCTATCGGCTCCCTTTCCCCCTCGCCCCCCTGGGGGAAATGGGACTGAGCGAGTTGTTCTCTCGAAGTACGCCGACCTGAAATATCCAGTCGAACTCGGATTCTGAAAAGCCCCGGATCTGCTCCCTTTCCCCCTCGCCCCCTTGGGGGAGAGGGCTGGGCTGAGGGGGTTGCCCTTGGCCGCGCCGCGATCTTCGACTTTTACCTCCCGCGCAACAGTCATTTATGAAAATCACGCTGTTTCCCAACGCCCGGCAACCTTATCTTTGCCCGCACCAAACAGCACTCGCCAAGCGAGAAGGTTTTCAAGATGTCCAACAGTATGGGTATTGCCAGCGCTTTCGTTTTGTCCTCATTGATCCTGTCGCCGATGGCGATGGCTGAAGAATCGCAGTCGTTCGTGGCGCACAATGTCGCTCGCGCTCAGGCCTTCGATCAGCATCAGGCCGAAGTGATGGCCAAGGCTCAGGACGCCTCGCAAGCCCCGCAGGCTGCCACTTCCCAGACTCAAGCAAGCGAGAAAGACAGCTGAGGCGCGCTTCGCGCCAACGTTTCCCTCGACGCGGTTGTTTGGCTCTTCCCGTTCAACCGTCGTCATTCCAGGCCGCTGCCTTTCAGCGGCCTTTTTTCGTTGTGGTCTGAAAGCCGTTTGGTTCGTCTGTAACAACAAGAAACATCGAGCGCCTCAAAATATAGAGGCGCCAGTTGACCCAAGGAGCTCCATTGCACGTGCGTTACCCAGTCCGCTTCACCCCGCTGTTCATTGCAATTGCCGCAACGATTGCCCCTGCCGCCCACGCCGACGAGCCTGCCAAAGAAGGCTTTGTCGAGGGTTCGAGCCTCAACCTCAACGCCCGCAACTACTACATGAATCGCAACCGCTTGCAGAAAGCGGACGACAACATCGAGTGGGGCCAAGGCTTTCTTGGGGTGTTCAAATCGGGTTACACCGAAGGCACGGTCGGTTTCGGCATTGACGCCCACGCCATGCTCGGGTTGAAGCTGGATGGCGGTGGCGGCACGGACGGGTCGAGCATCCTGCCGGTCCGAGAGAATGGCGGCAAAGCACCGGGAGCGTTCTCCACGGCGGGCGGCACGTTGAAAATGCGTGCGTTCGATACCGAATTGAAGGCCGGAGACCTGTTCCTCACCAACCCGGTCATCGCTGGCGGTGAAACGCGCATGCTGCCGCAGACTTTCCGTGGTGTGAGCCTGACCAACCACAGCCTCGACGGCTGGCTGATCGAAGGCGGCCAGGCCAGTTTCACCAAGCCGTACAACCAAAGCGGTCACACGCGCATCGGCACTTCCTACGGCACCCTTGCCGACGGCGATGAGAGCCAGCACCTGAACTGGGCCGGCGTGGCGTGGAGCGGTGTCGAAGGCCTGACCAGCAGTCTTTATGCCTCCGAGCTGAAGGACATCTGGAACCAGTACTACTACGACCTGGATTACACCTGGCAGTTGAACGATCTGGTCAGCCTCAACCCTGGCCTGCATTTCTATCACACGCAAGACACCGGTGATGCGCTGCTGGGCAACATCGACAACAACACCTACAGCCTGCATTTCACCGTTGGCGTCGGTAATCACAGCGTTACCGCCGCGTATCAGCGGGTCAACGGCAACACGCCGTTCGACTACATCAGCCAGGGTGACAGCGTTTATCTGGATAACTCGCAACAGTACTCCGACTTCAACGGTCCGAACGAGCGCTCGTGGAAGCTCAAGTACGCCTATGACTTCGCCGGTGTCGGCGTGCCGGGTCTGACCTCGTCTGTGTCCTACTCGCGCGGCACTGTCGACCTGACCAAAGTTGACCCCGACAGCAAAGGTTATTCCAACTGGTACAGCGCCGATGGCCGCAACGCCAAGCATTGGGAACGCGATCTCGACTTGAAGTACGTGGTGCAGAGCGGTCAGGCCAAGGATCTGGCGGTGCACCTGCAATGGGCGACCAACCGTGGCGGCAACGGTTACGGCGTGATTGATTCGGATACAGATGAATACCGCGTGATCATCGACTACCCGATCAACGTCTTCTAAGATCGGCGCCACAGCACAGTCTTGAAGTCCAGGCTCGCTCCCACATTAGGAATGGTTTCTGGCTTCGGCTGTGGTGTTTGGCCTACTACGCTTATAAGACCTTCCCCCAACCGACAGCCCAATCATGATCGCGAGCCGTACCCCACCCGTTGCGGGCAAGACCGGACGCCCCGAGCTGCTGCTGATCTGCGGCAGTTTGCTGACAGTGATCGCGATTCTGTGCATCGTCACGTTCCTGCTGATCCGCGAGCACGCCAATGCTCGGGAATCGGCGACCCGCAGTGCCACCACCATTGCGCAACTGATCGACGCCGATGTGCTGCGCACCGTCGAGCTGTACGACTTGACCCTGCAAGGCCTGATCGCCGCCGCCCAGCGCGATGACCTGCAAGATGTCTCACCGCAGATCCGCCATCTGGCGCTGTTCGACCGCTCGACCACGGCACGCTTCAAGGGCGACATTCTGTTGCTCGACAAACACGGGAATGTGATTGCCGATTCTTCGCGAATCGAGCCAAAACCGGGTAATTTTGCCGACCGCGATTACTTCCTCGCCCACGCCTTCAATCGCGACATCGGCATGTTCATCAGCCGTCCGTTCAAGACCCGTTGCGACTGCGACGAGGCCAATCAGTGGCGAATCAGTTTCAGTCGCCGGATCTCCTCGCAAACCGGTGAGTTCGCTGGTGTGGCCGTGGCGTCGATGAAACTCGACTACTTCGACCAATTGTTCAACAGCCTCGACATTGGCAAAGACAGCACGCTGAACATCATCAACAGTGACGGCGTCCTGCTCGCACAGAAGCCTTATCTGCAAAGTGATTCCATCGGCAAAAGCTTCGGCAACCGGCCGAATGTCGTGCGCATCCTCGGCGACAAGGACGGCAGCGGCAGTTTCACCAGCACCTCGAGCATGGATCATCAGCAGCGCCTCTATACCTATTCGCGGGTTGGCAATTTGCCGTTGACGGTGATGGTTGCGCTGTCCAGCGATCAAGTGTTCGGCACCTGGCGGCGCACCGCGATTCTGATCAGCGGTGCCACGGGCGTGTTGTGCGTGGGTCTGTTGTGGCTGACCTGGCTGTTGGCCCGCGAATTACGCTTGCGCCAGCGTGCCGAGCGCGAGCTGGCGCAACTGGCTGCTACCGATGCGCTGACGGGCGTGGCCAATCGGCGAATGCTCGATCAGGCACTGCGTCATGAGTGGTTCCGCGCCCAGCGCTCGGGCAAACCGATGTCGGTGATGATGATTGATGCTGATCACTTCAAGGCATTCAATGATCGACATGGGCATCAGGCCGGGGATCAGGCGTTGAAGACGCTGGCCAAGGTCATCACGGACAATGTGCGGCGACCGGCGGATCTGGTCGCGCGTTATGGCGGTGAAGAGTTTTCGGTGATTCTCGCCGAGACCGACGGTCATGGCGCGCAGCAGATTGCCGAGCATATTCGTCAGGCGGTGGAGCAATTGCCATTGGTCGATGGGGCTGAGCGGCCGATGACCGTGAGTATTGGCATCGCGACATGGACGGCGGCGAGCGAGATGACGCTGGAGCAGTTGCTGTTTGCGGCGGACAAGGCGTTGTATCAGGCCAAGGAAGGTGGGCGTAACCGGGTGGTGGTGGCTGCCTGATAGATGTATTGGCTTCACCGGCCCTATCGCTGGCAAGCCAGCTCCCACAGGGATTTGTGATGTGCTGCAGATTTGTGATTCACAAAGAAACCTGTGGGAGCTGGCTTGCCAGCGATAGGGCCAGATCAGGCACTAGAGAAATTGCAGGCATAAAAAAAGGCCATCCGAGGATGGCCTTCAAAAAACTAGAGAGGTTTTTTACTTACACCGCCGCAACCGGGCGCATGTAAGAGATTGGTGCGGTGCTGGCGTCTTCGAACGTCACCACTTCCCAAGCATCTGTCTGCTCAATCAACTTGCGCAGCAGCTGGTTGTTCAGTGCATGACCGGACTTGAAGCCTTTGAACTCACCAATCAGGCTGTTACCCAGCAGGTACAGGTCGCCAATGGCATCGAGGATCTTGTGCTTCACGAATTCGTCTTCATAGCGAAGGCCGTCTTCGTTCAACACGCCATCGGCATCGACCACGATTGCGTTTTCAACGCTGCCGCCGAGTGCGAGGTTGTGCTTGCGCAGGTACTCGATATCACTCATGAAACCAAAGGTACGGGCGCGGCTGACTTCTTTTACGAACGAAGTGCTGGAAAAATCCACGCTTGCACTTTGGGTGCGGTCCCGGAATACCGGGTGATCGAAATCGATCTCGAAGCTCACCTTGAACCCTTCGAAAGGGACGAAAGTGGCGCGCTTGTCGCCGTCTTCCACTGTCACTTCACGCAGGATGCGGATGAATTTCTTGGCGGCGTCCTGTTCTTCCAGGCCTGCCGATTGAATCAGGAATACGAAGGGTCCAGCGCTGCCATCCATGATCGGGACTTCGGACGCGGAGAGCTCGACGTAGGCGTTATCGATGCCCAGGCCAGCCATGGCCGAGAGCAAGTGCTCTACCGTGTCCACTTTCACGTCGCCGTTGATCAGCGTCGTCGACATAGTGGTTTCACCGACGTTTTCCGCGCGGGCAGGAATCTGCACCACAGGGTCGAGGTCAGCGCGACAAAACACAATGCCAGTGTCGACAGGCGCAGGCTTGAGGGTCAGATAGACCTTCTCACCGGAGTGCAGGCCTACACCTGTGGCACGGATAATATTTTTCAGTGTGCGTTGTTTAATCATGGCTTGGGCCGCTTCAGCGCAAATTGCGAACTGGTATCAACAAAGGCTGGCGATGATAGCAGACCATGCCTTTGCTGAACACCAATCACCTTCATAGCCCTGATACATTCCATCAATCGGCCTGACGACGCAGGAACGCCGGGATGTCCAGGTAGTCCAGATCATCTTGCGGATTCATCTTCGCGGCAGCCGCAGCACCGGCCTGAGCCTGGTTGCGCATGACGGTCGGACGGTCCAGATCACGGTAGTTCACCGCTGGCGCTTCCTGACGGGCCGCAGCCGGTTGTTGCACCTGGGCAGAAGCCATGGAGGTGTGAACGGTGTTGTCGATGACCTTTACAGGCTTCTCGATTTTCGCGCCCAGACCGGTGGCAACCACAGTCACGTGCAGTTCGTCGCGCATGTCCGGATCGATAACGGTACCGACCTTGACCATCGCGTGCTCGGAAGCGAAGGCTTCGATGATGCTACCCACGTCGGAGTACTCACCCAGGGACAGGTCAGGACCGGCGGTGATGTTCACCAGGATGCCGCGTGCGCCTTGCAGGTTCACGTCTTCCAGCAGCGGGTTGCGGATGGCCGCTTCAGTGGCTTCACGTGCACGGTTCGGACCGCTGGCGCAGCCAGTGCCCATCATCGCCATGCCCATTTCGCTCATTACGGTACGCACGTCGGCGAAGTCGACGTTGATCATGCCCGGACGCTTGATGATGTCGGAGATACCGCGAACGGCACCGGCCAGTACATCGTCAGCCTTGGCGAAAGCCGACAGCAAGCTGGCGTCTTTACCGAGGATGGTCAGCAGCTTCTCGTTAGGGATGGTGATCAACGAGTCGACGCTTTCCGAAAGCATGCGGATGCCTTCATCGGCGATCTGCATACGCTTGCGGCCTTCGAACGGGAACGGACGCGTTACTACCGCAACGGTCAGAATGCCCATTTCCTTGGCCACTTCGGCGATGATCGGCGCAGCACCGGTACCGGTACCGCCGCCCATGCCAGTGGTGATGAACACCATGTTGGTGCCCTGCAGGACTTCGGCAATGCGCTCACGGTCTTCGAGAGCGGCCTGACGACCTACTTCAGGGTTGGCGCCGGCGCCCAGACCTTTGGTCACGCCCGTGCCCAGTTGCAGAATGGTGCGCGCGCCGATGTTTTTCAGCGCTTGAGCATCAGTGTTGGCGCAGATGAACTCAACGCCTTCGATGTTGCTCTTGACCATGTGATTGACAGCGTTGCCGCCGCCACCGCCAACACCGATAACTTTGATTACCGGGCTTGCGGGGATGTTGTCTACGAGTTCGAACATTTTCCCTCTCCTTACATTCTCTAGTTTTTTCGCCTACTGCATTTTTGTTGCGGTGTTGCGGTAAAGCTTTAGAAGTTGCCTTGAACCCACTTCTTCAATCGGTCCAGCAACGGCGCCTGTGGCTCTTCGTTGCTGTAGCTGTCGCGGCTGCCGATGCCGGAGAACGAAACCCCGTCGGACTGCTTTTGCAGGCCGTACATCAACAAACCAACGCCAGTGGAATAAATCGGGTTGCGCACCACGTCATCCAGACCTTTCACGCCATGCGGTACGCCGAGGCGGACCGGCATGTGGAAGATTTCTTCGGCCAGTTCAGTGGCGCCTTCCATCTTCGACGTACCGCCGGTGAGGACGATGCCGGCCGGGATCAGGTCTTCGTAGCCGCTGCGACGCAGCTCGGCCTGGATCAGGGTGAACAGTTCGTCGTAACGCGGCTCGACCACTTCGGCCAGGGCCTGACGCGACAGTTCGCGCGGTGGACGATCGCCAACACTCGGCACCTTGATGGTTTCACCGGCACCGGCCAGTTTGGCCAGGGCGCAGGCGTAGCGGATCTTGATCTCTTCGGCGTACTGGGTCGGGGTGCGCAACGCCATGGCGATGTCGTTGGTCACCTGATCACCGGCAATCGGGATCACTGCGGTGTGGCGGATCGCGCCTTCAGTAAAGATCGCGATGTCAGTGGTGCCGCCGCCGATGTCGACCAGGCACACGCCGAGTTCTTTCTCGTCGTCGGTCAGCACCGAGTAGGCCGAGGCCAGTTGCTCGAGAATGATGTCGTCGATTTCCAGACCGCAGCGACGCACGCATTTTTCAATGTTTTGTGCAGCGTTGACGGCGCAGGTGACCACGTGAACCTTGGCTTCCAGACGCACGCCGGACATGCCCAGAGGCTCGCGTACGCCTTCCTGGTTATCGATCACGTAATCCTGCGGCAAGGTGTGCAGCACGCGCTGGTCAGCCGGGATAGCTACAGCCTGAGCGGCGTCGAGCACGCGCTCAAGGTCAGCCGAGCTGACTTCACGATCACGGATCGCGACGATGCCGTGGGAGTTCAGGCTGCGGATGTGATTGCCCGCCACGCCGACGAACGCCGAGTGAATGCGGCAGCCCGCCATCAGTTGGGCCTCTTCGATCGCGCGCTGGATCGATTGCACGGTGGACTCAATGTTGACCACCACGCCCTTCTTCAGGCCACGGGACGGATGGGTACCGATCCCGACGATTTCCAGCGAGCCGTCGTCGGAGACCTCGCCGACCAGCGCCACCACCTTGGAGGTGCCGATATCGAGACCGACGATCATTTTGCCGCTTTGCACGTTTGCCATGGGTCCTGCCTCTTCTTAATTCTTTGCGACAGCGGGTTGGGCTGTCGTCGGCGCTACTGGTTCCCGCCAGCCAACAGCGAGGCCGTTGGCGTAGCGCAGATCGATGCGCGCAATGTTCGTAATCTGGTCTTTAAGCGTCTTGTCATAGATGGCGATAAAGCGGCGCATCTTTTCCACCAGGTTGCCGCGTCCCAGCAGCAACTCGATGCCGGGGCCGGAACTGCCGGCACCGGTGGTCAGGAACCAACTCCCGCGTTCACGCAATTCCAGGCGCGCAATCGAGAAGCCCAACGGCCGCAGCATCTGGCTCAGCACCTGATACTGCTGCATGACTTGCTGCTGAGCCCGTTGTGGGCCGAACAGCTGTGGCAGGTGTTCGTAATTCGCCAGTTCCTTGGGCGTAAACGCCTGGCCCTGGTTGTTCAGCAACGACTCGTCGCCCCAACGCGCCACCGGCAATTGTTCTTCGAGGCGGATCACCACCTGGTCCGGCCACACACGACGGACTTCGGCGTGGGCGATCCACGGCATCTGCTCAAGCTCGGTGCGCATACCGGCCAGGTCGATGGTGAAGAAGCTCGACGCCACATACGGGGCGATCCGCTGCTGCACCGCTTGCTGGCTGATGTAGCTCAGGTCGCCCTGCACGGCGATCTTGGTGATCGGCCGGTCGGCGTACGGCAGCAAACGCGTCGCGCCTTCGTAAGTGCCAAAGCCCAGCACCACCAACAGCACCGGCCAGAACAGACTTTTCAGAAAGCTGAAATTGGCTTTCGGCAGGCGCGCGGACATCGGCTCTTTCGCCACCATTCGGCTGGCACCCCGTGGCACCGGCTTGCGGCCGGGTGCGGGAGGCTGATGTCGGAGCTGAGCGCCTTGCATCGTCTTAACCTCGAGCGTCTTCAACACTGGCGGCCAGAATGGCCAGAACCAGTTGCTGGAAATCCAGGCCAGCCGCACGGGCCGCCATCGGCACCAGACTGTGATCGGTCATGCCCGGTGCGGTGTTCACTTCCAGGAACCAGAACTGCCCGTCGGCGTCCTGCATCACGTCCGCCCTGCCCCAGCCGGCAATACCCAGCGCCTCACAGGCCTTGGCCGTGAGATCCATGAGTTCTTGCTCCTTGACGGCATCCAGCCCGCATGGAATGCGGTACTGGGTATCGTTGGCGATGTACTTGGCGTCGTAGTCGTAGAACGTGTGCGGTGTACCCAGGGCAATAGGAGGCAACACCTGGTCACGCAGGGTGGCGATGGTGAACTCCGGACCTTGAATCCATTGCTCAACCAAGACTTGCGAATCGTAGGTACTGGCCGCTTTCCATGCGTCGATCAACTCGGACGCAGAACTCACTTTGGCCATCCCGATACTTGAACCTTCATGCGCCGGTTTGACGATCAAAGGGAAGCCCAGTTCCGTCGCCGCCGAAATACAATCGGCTTCGCTGCACAGCACGGCGTGACGTGGCGTCGGAATGCCGAGGCTGTGCCAGACCTGCTTGGTGCGCAGTTTGTCCATCGCCAGTGCCGAGGCCAGAATGCCGCTGCCGGTGTACGGAATGCCCGCCACTTCGAGCAGGCCCTGCATGGAGCCGTCTTCACCGCCACGGCCGTGAAGAATGATGAAGGCGCGGTCGATCTTTTCGCTGAGCAGACGTTGCAGAATGTCGTCGCCAACGTCGATGCCGAACGCGTCCACGCCAGCACTTTGCAGCGCTTCAAGTACGGCGTTACCGGATTTCAGCGAAACCTCACGCTCGGCACTCAGCCCGCCGAAGAGCACGGCGACGCGGCCGAAGTCTTTTGGCGCGATGGTGGAGAACAGGTTGGCGTAGGCAGCAGTCATTTCAACTTCCCCTCGACCGACGCCGCCACGGCGCCAGCGAACAATTCACTTTTCAACAGCTTCGGCGCGAGACCGCCGATATCACCGGCGCCCTGGCACAGCAGGATGTCGCCGGCACGCAGCAGCGGCTTGACCAGCGGCGCCAGATCGACGCCACGCTCGATGTAGATCGGGTCGAGCTGACCGCGCTGGCGGATGCTGTTGCACAGCTTGCGGCTGTCAGCGCCCGGGATCGGCTCTTCGCCGGCCGGATAAACTTCCATCAGCAGCAGCACGTTGGCGTCGGCCAGTACATTGACGAAGTCGTCGTACAGGTCGCGGGTGCGGCTGTAACGGTGCGGCTGATACACCATCACCAGACGGCGCTCCGGCCAGCCACCGCGCACGGCTTTGATCACCGCGGCGACTTCGGTCGGGTGGTGACCGTAGTCGTCGACCAGCATCACGTTGCCGCCGTCCACCGGCAGTTCGCCGTAGACCTGGAAGCGTCGGCCCACGCCCTGGAAGCCCGAAAGGCCCTGAACGATGGCTTCATCGCTGACGCCTTCGTCGGTGGCGATGCAAATGGTCGCCAGCGAGTTGAGGACGTTGTGGTTACCGGGCATGTTCACCGACACGTCCAGCGGTTCACGATCCGGGCGCAGCACGGTGAAGAACGTCTGCATGCCTTGCTGGCGAATATTGATCGCGCGCACGTCAGCGTCTTCGCTGAAGCCGTAGGTCACGGTCGGACGTTTCACCAGCGGCAGGATTTCGCGCACCACCGGATCGTCCAGGCACATCACTGCCAAGCCGTAGAACGGCAGGTTGTGCAGGAACTCGACGAAGGTTTTCTTCAGTTTGTTGAAGTCACCGTCGTAGGTCGCCATGTGGTCGGCGTCGATGTTGGTGACCACGGCCACCAGCGGTTGCAGATGCAGAAAACTCGCATCGCTTTCATCGGCTTCGGCGATCAGGTAACGGCTGGTGCCGAGCTGGGCATTGGTGCCCGCGGCATTCAGACGACCACCGATGACGAACGTCGGGTCCAGACCACCCGCAGCGAACACCGAAGCGATCAGGCTGGTGGTGGTGGTTTTGCCGTGCGTACCGGCGACAGCGATGCCGTGGCGATAGCGCATCAGTTCCGCAAGCATTTCGGCACGCGGTACAACCGGAATGCGGCGCTCAAGCGCAGTCGCGACTTCCGGGTTCGAGGTATTTACCGCGCTAGACACCACCAGCACATCGGCGGTCGCAGCGTTCTCGGCACGGTGGCCAATGAAAATCTGCGCGCCGAACGATTCCAGACGCTCGGTCACCGGCGAAGCTTTCAGGTCGGAACCGGACACTTGGTAGCCCAGGTTCAACAACACTTCGGCAATACCGCACATGCCCACGCCGCCGATGCCGACGAAGTGGATGCGACGGATGCGGCGCATTTCCGGTTGCGGCATGGCTTTCTGATTCTCAACCATGGGCCACCTCCAGACAGGTATCGACCACGCTACGGGTGGCATCGGGTTTCGCCAGACGGCGGGCCGCTTGGGCCATATCTTCGAGTCGTTGCGGTTGCATCAAGACCTCTGTCAGGCGCGCGGCAAGGTCCGCGGCACCAGTCGTTCTTTGCGGCATCAGGAAGGCAGCGCCTTCGCGGGCCAAATAATCGGCGTTGCGGGTCTGGTGATCGTCGATCGCGTGGGGCAAAGGCACCAGCATCGAGGGCAGACCGGCGGCAGCCAGCTCACTGATGGTCAACGCGCCTGCACGGCACACCACCAGGTCAGCCCAGCCATAGGCCTGGGCCATGTCTTTGATGAACGGCTGCACCTGCGCTTCCACGCCGGCGGCGCGGTAACGCTCTGCAGTCACTTCATCGTGGTTTTTGCCAGCCTGATGAAACACTTCCGGGCGCAAATCGGCAGCGACTTGGGCCAGGGCTTCAGGCAGCAACTTGTTCAACGGCTCTGCACCCAGGCTTCCGCCGAGGATCAGCAAACGCGCTTTGCGACCGGCCAGGGCAGGTCGCGATGTATCGAGGAACAGCTCGCTGCGCACCGGGTTTCCGGTGGTACGGCGGGTGTCCGACAGAGTAAAGGTGTCGGGGAACGCTTCACACACCCGGGCGGCGAACGGCACCAGCAACCGATTGGCGGTGCCGGCCACGGCGTTCTGCTCGTGAACGATCACCGGCACACCGGCCAGTTTCGCGGCGAGGCCACCGGGACCGGTCACATAACCACCGAAGCCGACCACACACACCGGCTTCAAGCGACGAATGATCGCCCGCGCCTGCCACACCGATTTGAGCAGCATGAACGGCGCCTTGAGCAGCGACAGCTTGCCCTTGCCGCGCAGGCCGGTAGCGTTGATGCGGTGCAGTTCAAGACCTGCCGCCGGCACCAGTTCATTCTCGATGCCGCGTGGCGTGCCGAGCCAGTGCACGGTGTAGCCGCGCGCCTGAAACTCGCGGGCACAGGCCAGCGCCGGGAATACGTGGCCGCCGGTGCCGCCGGCCATGATCAATACGTTAGCGCCCATGATTCGGCTCCTCGGCGAAGTCGCTCTCATGGAACTCCATCTCTTCACTGCCCAGATGGGTTCGACTCTCCCACTCGATCCTCAGCAACAAGCCGAGACAGGCACAGCAGATCACCAACGAGCTGCCGCCATAACTGAGGAACGGCAGGGTCAGACCCTTGGTTGGCAGCAGGCCGACGTTCACACCGATGTTGATCAGGAACTGACCAATCCACAGGAACGACAGACCGTAAGCCACATACGCGGCAAAGAACTGCTTGGCTTTCTCCGCCCACAAGCCGATGTACATGCCGCGAATACACACGAACACGAACAGCGCGACGGTGCATAGCGAACCCACGGCGCCGAGCTCTTCAGCCAGTACCGAGAACACGAAGTCAGTGTGCGCTTCCGGCAGGTAGAACTGCTTCTGCACGCTGTTGCCCAGACCGACGCCCAGCCATTCACCGCGACCGAAGGCGATCAGGGCTTGCGACAACTGATAGCCGGCGCCGAACTGGTCAGCCCACGGGTCGGCGAAGTTGGTCAGACGCGCCATACGATATGGCTGCATCTGAATCAGCAAGACCACGGCCCCGACCGCCAACACCACCATCAGCGAGAAGCGGAACAGTCCGACCCCGCCGAGGAACAGCATGGCCGCCGCAGCACCCATCATTACTACGGTGGCCCCGAAGTCCGGTTCCATCAGCAACAGACCGGCCATCGGCAGCAGCACGATGAACGGCTTGAAGAAGCCCATCCAGCTTTCACGCACCTCTTTCTGGCGACGTACCAGATAACCGGCGAGGTAGATCACCACGAACACTTTGGCGATTTCCGACGGCTGCACGTTGAAGAAGCTGAAACCGATCCAGCGCATCGAACCGTTCACTTCGCGACCGATGCCGGGAATGATCACCATCACCAGCAAGCCGAACGCACCGATCAGCATCAGCCAGCCGAGACGTTGCCAGGTGGCGATCGGAATCATCATGGTGACGATGCACGCGCCCAGACCCAGCACCACATAAATAAGGTGGCGAATCATGTAATACAGCGGACTGCCCGACTGCGCGGCTGCCACTTCGGTGGACGCCGAGGCGATCATGATCAAACCGAGACCGAGCAGCGCCAGGCAACCGGCGAGCATCGGGAAATCGAGGTCGATACCGCGCCCGGTGATGATCGGCGACGGATACGGTTTGATGATATTGCGCAGGCTCATGCCAGATCCTCCACAGCGCGGACGAACTGGTGACCACGGTCTTCGTAATTCTTGAACATGTCGAAACTGGCACAGGCCGGCGACAGCAGCACGACGTCACCCGGCCGGGCGGCGGCGCGGCATTGCGCAACGGCGTCGACCAGTGAGGTCGCGCGAATCAATGGCACGGCGTCGCCGATGGCCTCGCCGATCTTGTCGGAGTCGCGGCCCATCAGGATCACGGCGCGGCAGTTGGCCGCCACCGGATCACGCAGATCGTTGAATTCGGCACCCTTGCCATCACCACCGGCGATCAGGATGACCTTACCGTTGATGTCCGTGCCGAGGCCTTCGATGGCCGCCAGTGCGGCGCCAACGTTGGTCGCTTTGGAATCGTTGTAATACGCCACGCCATCGAGATCACGCACCCACTGGCAGCGATGTTCGAGGCCGGCGAAGGTGCGCAGCGCCGAGAGCATGGCGTCGAACGGCAAGCCCACGGCGTGACCGAGCGCCAGCGCCGCGAGGGCGTTGGACTGGTTGTGTGCACCGCGAATCTTCAATTCACGCACTGGCATCAGATTCTGGAATTCGAAGGCCAGGTACTTCTCGCCATCTTCTTCGCGGATACCGAATGCCTTGAAATCCGGTTTGCTCAGACCGAAGGTCCAGCACGGCTGGCCCTCACCCATCAACGGACGAGTCAGCGCATCCTGACGGTTGACCACGAACTGCTTGGCACCACGGAAAATCCGGTGCTTGGCCAAGTGGTACGCCGGTAGACCGCTGTAGCGATCCATGTGGTCTTCGCTGATGTTCAGCACGGTGGCCACTTCGGCATTGAGCTGGTCGGTGGTTTCCAGTTGGAAACTCGACAGTTCCATCACGTACAGCTCGACGTCGTCGCTGAGCAGATCCAGCGCCGGAGTGCCAAGGTTGCCGCCGACGGCGACGCGCTTGCCGGCCGCAGCCGCCATCTCGCCAACCAGAGTGGTGACGGTGCTTTTCGCGTTGGAACCGCTGATGGCCACGATCGGCGCCCGCGCGTTACGCGCGAACAGCTCGATGTCGCCGGACAGTTTCACGCCACGGGCCGCAGCGGCTTGCAGGGCCGGGGTCGCCAGCGCCAGGCCGGGGCTCACGTAGAGCTCGTCGGCACGGCACAGGAATTCGACGTCCAGCTCGCCACAACGCACTTCCACGTGCGGATAGTCACGCTTGAGCGTGGCCAGTTCCGGTGGATTTTCCCGCGTGTCCGCCACGGCAAACGACGTGCCCCGGTTCGCCAGAAAGCGAACCAGGGACATGCCGCTCTTGCCGAGGCCGACAACGATGCGGAAGTGGTCAGAAGCGATCAGAGACACTCGTTCTACCTCAGCTTCAGGGTGGCAAGGCCGATCAGCACGAGAATCACGGTGATGATCCAGAAACGGACGATCACGCGCGGCTCGGGCCAGCCCTTGAGTTCAAAATGGTGGTGGATCGGTGCCATGCGGAACACACGGCGACCGGTCAGCTTAAAGGACGCAACCTGAATGACGACTGACAGGGTTTCCATCACGAACACGCCGCCCATGATGAACAGGACGATTTCCTGACGGACGATCACCGCGATGGTGCCCAGCGCCGCGCCGAGTGCCAGGGCACCGACGTCGCCCATGAACACTTGCGCCGGATAGGTGTTGAACCACAGGAAGCCGAGACCGGCACCGATCAGCGCGCCGCAGAACACGATTAGTTCGCCCGCGCCCGGCACGTAAGGGATCAACAGGTATTCAGCAAATTTCACGTTACCCGACAGGTAGCAGAAGATGCCGAGGCCACCACCGACCATCACGGTCGGCATGATTGCCAGGCCATCGAGGCCGTCAGTCAGGTTGACCGCGTTGCTCGAGCCGACGATCACAAAGTAGGTCAGCACGATGAAACCGAGGCCCAGCGGAATGCTGTAGTCCTTGAGCATCGGCAGAATCAGCGTGGTTTCCACCGGGGTGGACGCAGTCATATAAAGGAAGATCGCCGCGCCGAGGCCAAACACCGACTGCCAGAAATACTTCCAGCGGCTCGGCAGACCACGCGAGTTCTTCTCGATGACTTTGCGGTAATCGTCGACCCAGCCGATGGCGCCGAACAACAGAGTCACCAACAAAACAGTCCAGACGTAACGGTTGCTCAGGTCAGCCCAAAGCAGAGTGCTGACGCCGATCGAAGACAGAATCAGTGCGCCGCCCATGGTCGGTGTACCCGACTTGGACAGGTGCGATTGCGGGCCATCATTACGAACGGACTGACCGATCTGACGGTTCTGCAAAGTGCGGATCATCCACGGGCCATAGCACAGCGACAAAACCAGCGCGGTCAGCACACCGAGAATCCCGCGCAGGGTCAGGTACTGAAAGACCGCGAAGCCTTTGTAGAACTGTTGCAGATACTCCGCTAGCAGCAGCAGCATTAATGTTTCTCCAGACTGGACCCGCACAGAGCCGCAACGATGTTTTCCATCGCTGCACTGCGCGAACCCTTGATCAAAATGGTGGTGTTTGTGTCCTGCTCGGCGTCGAGGGCCTGAATCAGTTCGGCTTGCGTGCCGAAGTGATGCGCCTGTTCACCGAAAGCGTTTACGGCGTGAACCATGTTTGGCCCGACTGCGTAAAGCGCGGAAACCTTGCCCCGGGCGTACTCGCCCACGTCGCGGTGCCCCTGCTCCGCCCAATCGCCCAACTCGCCGATATCTCCGAGCACCAGGACGGTGCGGCCGGAAAAGCCGGCGAGTATATCAACGGCCGCGCACATCGAGGTGGGGTTTGCGTTGTAAGTGTCATCGATCACGCGCATACCGTTTTTCGCCAGTTGCGCGACGGTGCGACCCTTGACCGGTTGCACGGCGCCAAGCCCGGTGGCGATGCCGAACAGCGACACGCCCAAGGCGTGAGCGGCAGCGGCGGCGGCCATGGAGTTGGCGACGTTATGCGTGCCGAGCAGGTTCAGTTGAACGCGCTCGACACCTTCAGGTGTGTGCAGATTGAAGGCCGGGCAACCACGGGCATCGGTGCTCAGATCGCTGGCGTAAAAGTCCGCGTGCGTGTTGCTCAAGGCAAAAGTCAGCACTTTGCGCGCGCCCGCACGGGTCTTCCAGATACCGAAGGCCTTGTCATCGAGATTGAGCACGGCGACGCCGTCGGCCGCCAGCCCGTCGATGATTTCGCCTTTGGCTTCGACGATTTTTTCCGGCCCGCCAAACTCACCGACGTGCGCGGTGCCGGCGTTATTCAGGATCGCCACGTGCGGCTTGGTCAGGCCGACGGTATAAGCGATTTCACCCAGACGCGAGGCGCCCAGTTCGATCACCGCCGAAGTGTGTTCCGGGGCCAGTTCGAGCAGGGTCAGCGGTGCGCCGAGGTCGTTGTTCAGATTGCCACGGGTCGCCAGTACCGGACCGCGCGTGCGCAGGATGCTCGCGAGCATTTCCTTCACCGTGGTCTTGCCGCTGGAACCGGTGATCGCTGCGACTGGCTGAGTGAACGCGGCACGGTTCAGCGCGCCCAACTGGCCGAGGGCCTGACGGGTGTCTTTGACCAGCAGTTGCGGCAGCGTGCTGTCGGCGACTTCACGCTCGACCAGCGCAGCCACGGCGCCTTTGGCGGCGACATCGTTCAAATAGTCATGACCGTCGAAACGCGGACCGGTCAACGCAATAAACAGTTGCCCAGGCTGGATCGCGCGACTGTCGATGCTGACGCCGTCGAAACTGGCATCAGCAGCGATCAAACGCGCATCGAGTGCGTTGGTCAGTTCGCTGAGTTTCAAGGCCTTAAGCATGGGCCACCTCCCACGCCGTCAGGGCGTGATCAGCCTCGACCAGATCGGAGAAAGCGTGGCGCTCGCCGTTGATTTCCTGATAGTCCTCGTGACCTTTACCGGCCAGAACAATCACGTCATCCGCCGAAGCGCCGGCAATCAGTTGCGCAATCGCCTGACCACGGCCAGCGACGAAGGTGACTTTATCCACAGCCGTGAAACCGGCGCGGATGTCATCGAAAATCACTGCCGGATCTTCAGTACGCGGGTTGTCGTCGGTGACCAGCACCTGATCGGCCAGACGCTCGACCACTTCAGCCATCAACGGACGCTTGCCGCGATCACGGTCACCGCCGCAGCCGAACAGGCACAGCAGTTGACCTTTGACGTGCGGGCGCAATGCAGTGAGGACTTTTTCCAGCGCATCCGGGGTGTGGGCGTAATCGACCACCACCAAAGGCTGCGTACCGCCACCCAGACGCTGCATGCGCCCGGCCGGGCCTTCGAGCTTCGGCAGTACTTTGAGAATTTCGTCGAGCGCGTAATCCAGACCGAGCAAGGCACCGACCGCAGCCAATACGTTGCTCAGGTTGAACCGGCCGAGCAACGTGCTGCGCAGATGATGTTCGCCCTGCGGCGTCACCAGTGTGGCGCGCACGCCGTGGTCATCGAACTGCGCTTCGCGGCAATATAGATAGGCGCTGCTGTCGAGCAGGCTGTAGGTGATCAGGCGCGATTCGCGTTTTTCAGCGGCCAGTTGCCGGCCGAAATCGTCGTCGAGGTTGACCACGCGGCACTTCAGATCATTCCAGGCGAACAGCTTGGCCTTGGCCTCGGCGTACGCCTGCATGGTGCCGTGATAGTCCAGGTGGTCGCGGGACAGGTTGGTCATCACCGCGACGTCGAACGCCAGCGCAGTGACGCGGCCCTGATCCAGACCGTGGGACGAGACTTCCATGGCCACGGCTTTGGCGCCGGCCTTTTTCAGGTCGCCCAACGTTGCTTGCACGGCGATCGGATTCGGCGTGGTGTGCAGACCGCTTTGCAGTGCGCCATAGAAGCCGGAACCCAAGGTCCCAACGATGCCGCAATGCTGACCGAGCAGATCCAGCGCCTGCGCAACCAATTGGGTCACGCTGGTTTTGCCGTTGGTGCCGGTCACGCCGATCAAGTTCAGGTGATGACTTGGCTCACCGTAAAAACGCCCGGCGATGTCCGACAGCTGCGCCGCCAGACCTTTGACCGGAATCAGCGGCACGTCGGTGATCGGCAGCACGGTGGCACCTTCAACTTCATACGCTACAGCCGCCGCGCCGCGTTGCAAGGCATCGGCGATGTGCGCACGGCCATCGAATTTGCCGCCGGGCACGGCGAGGAACAAATCGCCCGCGCGTACGTTGCGGCTGTCCAGCGCCAATTCACGGATCAACAGATCGTGGCCGGCGTGGGGGAATATCTTGTTCAGACTTAATGACATCAGCCGCGCCCTCCATTGGCTTTCAGCGGAACGACCGGGGTAGCGTTGGCTTGTTGCGTCGTCGGCAGGTTGTCCGGTGTTACGTTCATCAGACGCAGGGTGCCGGACATCACACGGCTGAACACCGGCGCGGAAACCAGACCACCGAAGTAGCCGGCCTTGCTCGGTTCATCGATCACCACAACGATCGCGTAACGCGGATCGCTCATCGGACCGAAACCGGCGAACAGCGAGCGGTAAGAGTTTTCCGCATAGCCCTTGGTGCCCACCGAGGTCTTACGCGCAGTACCCGACTTGCCCGCCACGTGATACGCCGGCACCTGCGCACGGAACACGCCGCGCGGCGCTTCGATCACCTGAGTAAGCATGCCTTGCAGGGTTTTCGCGACGGCTTCCGGCAGCACCTGCGTGGTCTGCGGCGGCTTGTCGGTTTTGATCAGCGTCAGCGGCGCGAGACGACCGTTGTTGGCCAGCGCCGAGAACGCGTGCACCAACTGAATCGCGGTCACGGAAATACCGTAGCCGTAAGACAAGGTTGCGGTTTCAGCCTTGCGCCAATCGCGGTAGTTCGGCAGGTTGCCGACACGTTCGCCCGGGAAGCCAAGGCCGGTGTCCTGGCCGAGGCCGACTTTCTGCGCGAGGCGGAAAATCGTTTCGCCGCCGATATCGAACGCGACCTTACTCATGCCGACGTTACTGGAATTGATCAGAATGCCGGTCAGGTCGAGCACCGGACCTTCGCTCTTGGAAACGTCCTTGATGGTGTACTTGCCGATCTGCAGGGAGCCCGGATACACCTCGACGGTGTCGCTCGGTTTCCAGCGACCGGTTTCGATCGCGGCGGCCATCGAGATGGCTTTCATGGTCGAACCCGGTTCGAACACGTCGATCATCGCGCGATTACGCATCATTGCCGGTTGCAGATTACGGCGGTTGTTCGGGTTGTAGGTCGGCTGGTTGACCATGGCCAGAATCTCACCGGTCTTGACGTCCATGATCACCAGACTGCCGGCCTTGGCGCCGTTCTCGATGATCGCGTTACGCAGCTCGCGGTTGGCCAGATATTGCAGGCGCAGGTCAATGGACAACGCCAAGGGCTTGCCGGCCTTGGCGTTTTTGGTGACCTGGACATCCTTGATCAGCCGTCCGCGCCGATCCTTGATGACCTGTCGTTTGCCCGGCACCCCGGCGAGCCATTCGTCATAAGCCAGTTCGACACCTTCGCGACCGTGGTCGTCGATGTCGGTAAACCCGACCATGTGTGCGGTGACTTCACCGGCCGGATAGAACCGGCGGAATTCTTCGATGCCATAAACGCCCGGCACTTTCAGGTCGAGCACAGCCTGGCCTTGCTCGGGGGTCAGCCCGCGCACCAGATAAATGAATTCTTTGTTGGCCTGGGCTTCGAGGCGTTCAGTCAGGGCTTTCGGGTCCTGACCCAGCGCGGCGGCGAGTGCCGGCCACTTCTCTTTCGCCGTTTGCATTTCCTTGGCGTTGGCCCACAGCGTGGTCACCGGAGTACTCACGGCCAAAGGCTCGCCGTTACGGTCGGTGATCAGACCACGGTGAGCAGGAATCGGAATGTGACGCAGGCTGCGCGCATCGCCCTGACCTTTGAGGAAGTCACGGTCAACCACTTGCAGGTCGATGATGCGCCAGCAGATCGCCGCGACCATGATGCCAAGCAGCGCCACCATCAGGCGGAAGCGCCATGGGAACAGTGCGCCTTCGAGTTTCATCATGGCGCCACCATCTTCACGTCAGCCGCGCCGGGGATGTGCATTTTCAATTGTTCGGTGGCCAGCACTTCGATGCGGCTGTGCGCGGTCCAGGTGCTCTGCTCAAGAATCAGACGGCCCCACTCGGCCTGCGCCTTGTCGCGCACGCTGAGTTCGTTGTAAAGGGTGTTGAGCAACTGCCGGTTCCAGTGCGCGCTGTACGACACGGCGATGGCCGACACGAGCACGCCGATAAACAGCAGCAGCATCAGAAAGCTGCCGCCGGGCAGTGGCTTGGCGAAAAGCTTGCTCACCGCAACTTCTCCGCGACGCGCATGACGGCGCTACGGGAACGTGGGTTGGCTTTGAGTTCGGCGTCGGAGGCCGTCTGCGCTTTGCCATGGATTTTGATTTTCGGTTCGAACGCGACATGGCGAACCGGCAGGTTGCGCGGCAGGTTGTCGGCTTCGCCTTTCACCAGCTTGCGCATGAACAGTTTGACGATGCGGTCTTCCAGCGAGTGGAAGCTGATCACGACCAGACGGCCGCCAACTTCCAGAGCGTCCAGTGCGGCTTCGAGGCCGGCTTCCAGATCACCCAGTTCGTTGTTGACGTGAATGCGCAAACCCTGGAATGCACGGGTGGCCGGGTTCTTGCCCTTTTCCCACGCCGGGTTGGCGACTTTCAACACTTCAGCCAGATCGGCGGTGCGCTCGAACGGCTTGATATCGCGACGTTCGGCGACCGCGCGAGCCATGCGACCGGAGAATCGCTCTTCGCCGTATTCCTTGAACACCCGGGCGATTTCCTCAGCCGGTGCGGTGTTGACAAACTCGGCAGCGCTGATGCCACGGGACGGGTCCATGCGCATGTCGAGCGGGCCGTCGTTGAGGAAACTGAAGCCGCGCTCGGCGTCGTCGAGCTGCGGCGAAGACACGCCGAGGTCGAGCAGAATACCGCTGACCTTGCCGCTCAGACCCTGTTCGGCAACCACCGAACCGAGCTCGGCAAAGCTGCGCTGCACAACGACAAAGCGGCCGTCTTCGGCCGCTAGCGTTTGCCCGGTGGCAATCGCTTGTGGATCTTTGTCGAATCCGATGAGCCGACCGTCCGTGCCGAGCTGGCTGAGGATCAGCCGGCTGTGGCCGCCGCGCCCGAACGTGCCGTCCAGATAGCAGCCATCAGGACGTACGGCGAGAGCCTCGACGGCTTCGTCAAGCAGTACGGTGATGTGGTTAAAGCCGCTATCAATAGTCACAGGATCAAATCACGCAGTTCATCAGGCATCGCGCCCGGTTGTTGAATGGCAGCAAGGTCAGCGGCAGATACCGCGTTCCATGCATCCTCGTCCCACAATTGGAACTTGTTCAGTTGGCCTACCAGCATCGCGCGCTTATCCAACTTGGCGTATTCGCGCAGACGCGGTGGAACCAGAAAACGACCACTGCCATCGAGCTCGAGGTCGACGGCGTTGCCAATCAATAAACGCTGCAAGCGACGGTTCTCTTCGCGAAGCGAAGGGAGTGCGCGCAACTTGGTTTCAATAATTTCCCACTCGTCGAGCGGATAGACACACAGACACGGATCAACGGCATCAATGGTCACGATCAATTGGCCGGAACTGCGCGAATCGAGCTCGTCACGGTACCGGCTCGGCATAGCGAGACGGCCCTTTGCGTCGAGACTGATAGCGTTAGCTCCGCGAAACACGTCTGCGCTTCTCCAATTTTTATCGTTTTGAGCTCAAAAAACCCACTTCATGCCACTTTCCGCCACTTGCGCACACTATAGGAATGCGCCCACCACACCGTCAAGGCGCGGATTAAAGGAAAACCCTTACAGAACGGAGATTTAGGAGCATAAAAGGAGGAGTAACGACAATCTGGCGCAGACTTTTGACCCATAACCTGATGCAGCACTGATAGCTGCGCTCGAAAGTTAAAGTAATTTGTTAAGAGTAAGATTTTTTCGGTATTACAAAAGCGCTTCTGCTGTTGATTGAAGCAAGGTGGGAAATGGCTATTACTGCGTTTGCCGCTGCCGAACTTTCAGCCCAGGCATGCTGATATTACACAGCCCTGTTGCCATTGATTCAAGCAGGGAAAGAAAAAGGTGGAGAGTCGATCTGTAAGCCGGGTTCTGTCTTGAACAGTCATTCGTCTACGATGGCCATCACTGGACATCTTTAGCAACCTACCCGGTCCCAGCGCGGGCCACGCCTTGGGACCCTATTTGGTCTTGCTCCAAGTGGGGTTTACCTAGCCACGAACTGTTGCCAGACGTGCGGTGCGCTCTTACCGCACCTTTTCACCCTTACCGGCGCCGAAGCGCTTAGGCGGTTATTTTCTGTGGCACTTTCCGTAGGCTCACGCCTCCCAGGCATTACCTGGCACTTCGCCCTATGGAGCCCGGACTTTCCTCCCCCCCCTAATTTTCATAGAGGGCAGCGACTGTCCGATCGACTCTCCGCCGCGAAGGTTAACGGCAGAGCGCCCGAAGAACAAGCGCTAAAAGCCTCAAGACCGCTATGGGCGACGGCTTACACGCCTTTCTGTTTATCCAGCGCGACCTGATACAACACGTTTTTGCGCTCGCCGGTGATCTGCGCTGCCAGCGCGGCGGCACGCTTGAGCGGCATTTCTTCGAGGAGCAGATCGAGGATGCGCATCGCTTCGCTACTCACTGCGTCTTCAGACTCCGGCGCGGTCCAGCCGGCGACCAGCACCACGCATTCGCCGCGTTGCTGATTGCTGTCGGATTCGACGAATGCACGCAACTCAGCCAATGGCAGACCTTTAAGCGTTTCAAAGGTTTTGGTGATTTCACGAGCGAGCAATGCCTGACGCTCTCCACCAAACACTGCTTCCATATCCTGCAGACATTCAAGAATGCGGTGCGGAGCTTCGTAAAAGATCAGCGTGCGCGGCTCTTCTTTAACGGCTTCCAGTCGCGCCTTGCGCCCGACCGACTTGGCCGGCAGAAAACCTTCAAAGATAAAACGATCGGATGGCAGCCCCGCCGCCGACAGCGCGGCGATAAGCGCACAAGCACCCGGCACCGGCACCACATTGATTCCGGCTGCGCGAGCCTGACGCACCAAGTGATAACCCGGATCGGAAATCAGCGGCGTCCCGGCATCGGAAATCAGCGCGACGTTGTCACCGGCCAGCAAGCGGGTAATAAAGCGGCTACCTTCATCTCGTTCATTGTGTTCGTGACACGCAGCCAGCGGCGTGCCGATCCCGAAGTGCTGCATGAGGCGCGCCGAGTGACGGGTATCCTCGGCGGCGATCAAGGCGACTTCACGGAGGATCTTCAATGCCCGGGCGCTGATGTCGTCCAGGTTGCCGATGGGCGTCGCCACCACATAAAGCGAGCCAGCAGCGGAATTCAGGGAACCTGGAGCAGTCAAAGCGCACACCTCGTGATCGGTAAAAGCGGCCATTGTAGCGCGACACGAGGCTTGCGACGCGCCTCGACCCACCATGGTTTTGCGCGCAGTTGTGCGCCGCCGCAACATTTACTCCAGCTAAATCGTCCGATTCACGCCAGTAACATCGCGCCCCGGCCAGTGCTTGGGTACAATTCGACGCTAATTTGATCGAGTATCAGGAACACTTACATGATCGCTTGCCTGCGGCTGTTCACTGCCCTCTGCCTCGCTGCCCTGTTGGCGGCTTGCGCCAGCTCCCCTTCCTCCAGCCTTGGCGAACTTCCACGGACCCCGGATGCCAGCATCGAGCAACTGCTCGAACAGGCTAGCCAGGCGAAAACCCCGGAAAAAGCCGCCCTGCTGCGCCTGAGTGCTGCGGATCTGGCTTACCGTCAGGGTAACGCCGGCCAGTCTGCGCAGATCCTGCAACAAGTGCCGATGGAGCAACTGAAGCCAGGCCAGCAGATTTTCGCCAGCACGCTGAATGCTGAGCTGGCCATGACCCGCAATCAGCCGAAAGCTGCGCTGACGGCCCTGAGCCATCCAAGCCTGCAACATTTGGGTGAGATGCCTGAAGAGCAGCAAGTGCGCACCGGCACCGTTCACGCCCGCGCCCTTGAAGCCGATGGCCAGACTCTGGCTGCCGCCCGCGAGCGCGTGTTTATCGCTCCGATGCTGCAAGGCGAAGCCGCGAGCAAGAACCACGAAGCGATCTGGACCCTGATCGGCTCGCTGCCAACTGATCAACTGCAACCGAACAGCACCGACGATCTCGGCGGCTGGATGGGCCTGGCCATGGCGGTAAAATCCGCGGGCACCCTGGAACAGCAGCAAGCCGCGATCGACACCTGGCGTGCGCAGAATCCAAAACACCCGGCTGCGATCAACCTGCCGCTGCCGCTGACCAAGCTCAAGGAACTGGCCAGCCAGCCGCTGAGCAAAATCGCCCTGCTGCTGCCGCAGGACGGTCAATTGGCTGCCGTCGGCAAGGCACTGCGTGAAGGCTTCATGGCCGCGCACTACCAGGCTCAACAGGCTGGACAGAAGCCACCAGCGATCGAGTTCTACGACAGCTCGAAGCTGACCTCGATGGACGAGTTCTACCGCAAGGCTCAGGCTGATGGCGTGCAACTGGTCGTCGGCCCGCTGGAAAAACCACTGGTCAAACAACTGAGCACCCGCCCGCAACTGCCGATCACCACCCTCGCCCTGAACTATAGCGAAGGCGATCAAGGTCCTGCGCAACTGTTCCAGTTCGGTCTGGCCGCGGAAGACGAAGCCCGCGAAGTCTCGCGCCGCGCCCGTGCCGATGGCCTGCACCGCGCCGCCATTATGGTGCCGAAAGGCGAATGGGGCGACCGCGTACTGCGTGCGTTCAGCCAGGACTGGCAGGCTAACGGCGGCAGCATCGTAGCCACTGAACGCGTTGATCAGCCGGTGCAACTGGCTCAGCAGATCGCTGACATGTTCCAGCTGCGTCAGAGCGAAGCCCGCGCCAAGAGCCTGCAAAATGCCGCCGGCACTAACGTCGCAGCGCAGCCGTCGCGTCGTCAGGACATCGAGTTCATCTTCCTTGCTGCCACGCCACAACAGGCGCAGCAGATCAAGCCGACCCTGAATTTCCAGTACGCCGGAGACGTTCCGGTTTACGCGACCTCGCACGTTTACAGCGCCAGTGGCGACGTCAACCAGTACAACGACATGAACGGCATTCGCTTCTGCGAAACCCCATGGCTGCTGGACAGCAGTGACCCATTGCGTCAGCAAGTGGTTGCGCAGTGGCCGCAAGCCGCCGGCAGCCTCGGCCGCCTGTACGCGATGGGTGTCGATGCCTATCGCTTGGCTCCGCGCCTGGGCCAGCTCAAAGCGCTGCCGGACAGCCGCATCGACGGTGAGTCGGGCAGCCTCGGCATGACCCAGACCCAACGCGTCGTGCGTCAATTGCCTTGGGCACAGTTCGTCAGCGGCCAGGTGCAGCGCCTGCCGGACACCCCGCGCTGATGCCCGACAGGTCACGCTCGCAAAGCGGTAAGGATGCCGAGCGCCAGGCGCTCGAGCATCTGCAACAACACGGTCTGCGCCTGCTGGCGCAGAACTGGTTATGCAAACGCGGCGAGCTTGATCTGGTCATGCTTGATGGCGATACAGTAGTATTCGTTGAAGTTCGCTACAGAAAAAACACTCAATGGGGTGGCGCGCTCGCTAGCATCGATGGGCGCAAGCAGCAGAAACTGATTTTCGCTGCACAGTATTTTCTTCAGCGCGAGTCGCGTTGGGCCAATTCCCCTTGCCGCTTCGACGTGGTGGCTATCGACAGCCATCCGGATCAGCTGAACTGGTTGCAGAATGCTTTCGACAGTTGATCGCAGGCGTTGCGACCCGGACAATCCCACCGACAAATTTTGCTCTTTGCTTTGCGGGCTGCACATTCATGTGCCGGACAGCCGCGCTACTTAAGGTCACACAGATGGACATGCAATCCCGAATTCGCCAGCTTTTCCAGGCCAGTATCGACACCAAGCAACAGGCGATGGACGTACTTGCACCGCACATCGAGCAAGCCAGCCAGATCATGGTCAACGCCCTGCTCAACGAAGGCAAAATGCTTTCGTGCGGCAATGGCGGCTCAGCCGGCGATGCCCAGCACTTCTCCTCCGAGTTGCTCAACCGCTTCGAGCGCGAGCGTCCGAGCCTGCCAGCTATCGCCCTGACCACCGATACCTCGACGATCACTTCGATCGCCAATGACTACAGCTACAACGAAGTGTTCTCCAAACAGATCCGCGCGCTCGGTCAGCCAGGCGATGTCCTGCTGGCTATTTCGACCAGCGGCAACTCGGCGAACATTATTCAAGCGATCCAGGCCGCACATGATCGCGAAATGATTGTCGTAGCTATGACCGGACGCGATGGCGGCGGCATGGCGTCGCTGCTGCTGCCCGAAGACGTCGAGATTCGCGTACCGGCCAATGTCACCGCACGTATTCAAGAAGTCCACTTGCTGGCGATCCATTGCCTTTGCGATCTGATCGACAGCCAACTGTTCGGGAGTGAAGAATGACCCCTAATCGCCTTGGCCTTCTGGCCTTGACCCTGTGCCTCGGCATCAGCGGCTGCACCTCGGTGGTGAACGCCAGCCGTGAAGCACCGATCGACGACGACCGTGGCACGCGCACCTTCGGTAGCAAGATCGACGACTCGTTGATCGAAACCAAAGTCGGTGTGAACGTGGCCAAGGCCGACCCGGCCCTGGACAACGATTCGCACATCGTCGTCACCAGTTTCAACGGTGTTGTCTTGCTGGCCGGTCAAACCCCTCGCGCAGACTTGAAAGCCAAGGCTGAGCAGGCAGCAGCCGCCGTGCAACGGGTAAAAACCGTTCACAACGAACTGCAGGTCATACCGCCGTCCGGCTTCCTGGCTCGCCAGAACGACACCTGGCTGACCTCCAAGATCAAGACCCAGATGCTCACCGACGCCAGCATCCCTGGCTCGCGCATCAAGGTCGTGACCGAGAACGGTATTGTCTATCTGCTGGGCCTGCTGACCAAACAGGAAGCCACCCAGGCGACCAATCTGGTTCAGGGCGTTTCCGGCGTGCAGAAGATCGTCAAACTCTTCGAATACATCGACTGACACAGAACCCTGTGTAGGAGCTGCCGAAGGCTGCGATCTTTTGATCTTGCTTTAAAGATCAGGATCAAAAGATCGCAGCCTTCGGCAGCTCCTACAGTTTTGAGATGTGTATGCAGATTTGAGATGTATGTGAAGTTTTGAGATGCGCATAAAAAAGGCGATCCATCCGGATCGCCTTTTTTTATTTCACCACTTTCAAACTAGGCCGGCCGCTAGGGCGCGGCGGCTCGCTGTCCGGTGGTGGCAAGTCGTCATCCGACTCGATCTCTTCCTCGTCATCCATCGGCGACTCGAGATCGAACACCATGCCCTGACCGTTCTCCCGGGCGTAGATCCCCAGGATCGCGCTGATCGGCACGTACAAGCTGTGCGGGACACCACCGAAGCGACCTTCGAAGGTCACCACGTCGTTGTCCATGTGCAGATGACGCACGGCACTTGGCGAGATGTTCAGGACAATCTGCCCGTCACTGGCGAAACCCTGCGGCACCTGCACCGCCGGGTATTCGGAATTGACCAGCATGTGCGGGGTGCAATCGTTATCAACAATCCACTCGTAGAGCGCGCGGACCAGATAAGGTCGACTGGAGTTCATAGCGGCTCCTTAAGCCTTAGCGCATATCGCGTTCGACACCAGACAGACTCGCCTGGAAAGCCTCACGCGCAAACGAGCGCTCCATATAATCAAGCAACGGCTTGGCTGGCCGCGGCAGTTCAATACCCAGAATCGGCAAACGCCAGAGTATTGGCAATAGGCAGCAATCCACCAGACTTTGTTCCTCACTGAGGAAAAACGGCTTGTCGGCAAACAGCGGCGACACGCCCGTCAGGCTTTCACGCAATTCCTTGCGCGCCACGACACGCGCGGCCTCCTTGGACTTGGGATCCAGAATCAGATCCACCAGACCACACCAGTCGCGCTGAATACGATGAATCAGCAGGCGGCTGTTGGCACGCGCCACCGGGTAAACCGGCATCAACGGCGGGTGCGGGTAACGCTCATCCAGATATTCCATCACCACGGTCGACTCCCACAACGCCAGGTCACGATCGACCAGCGTCGGCAGACTGCCGTAAGGGTTGACCTCAATCAGTTTAGGCGGCTGGCGACCAGCTTCCACATAAATGATCTCGGCGCTGACACCCTTCTCTGCAAGCACAATGCGCACTCGGTGGGAATAGTGGTCGGCGGGGTCGGAGTAACAGGCCAACCGATTGGTCACGCCCATGGCGATCCTCCTCGCTTGTTGAATTTGTCGGAACCGGAAAAACGCGCGCGCCCAGAGGGCGCCTCCCGCAACGCTTGGCGAACCAGACGTTGCGTTATTGGAGGCGCCCTTGGGCGCGCGCGATTAACAGCAATGCTTGAAGCGTATCAGTGCACGTCTTTCCAGTATTCACGCTTGAGCAGGTAGGCGAACACAAAGAAGAACGCCAGGTACAGCAAGACATAAGTACCGATGCGCTGATGTTGCAGCTTAACCGGGTTAGCCGAGTAAGCCAGGAAGGTTACCAGATTCTTGACCTTCTCATCGAACTGCTCTTCGTTCAGAGCACCGGATTTCGGCACGATGGTCAGTTGATCGCACGCTTCATGCGTCAGAGGCGTGCCGGTCAACGGATCATATTGCTTCTTGCCGTCTTCGACGATCTGCACCTGTTTGCAGCCCACGACCTGGCGACCTTGCAGGCCGACCAGCACGTTAGGCATGCCGACGTTCGGGAAGACCTTGTTGTTTACACCCCAAGGACGTGCCGGATCTTCGTAGAACGAGCGCAGGTAACCGTAAAGCCAGTCAGTACCACGCACGCGCGCCACCAGGGTCAGATCCGGTGGTGCCGCGCCGAACCAGGTCTTGGCGTCCGCCGGCTGCATGCCGATGTTCATGTGATCGCCGATCTTGGCGCCGGTGAACACCAGCTTCTCCAGCATCATTTCGTGAGGAATGCCCAGATCATCGGCAACCCGCTCGTAACGCTGGAACTTGGCACTGTGGCAACCCATGCAATAGTTGGCAAAAGTACGTGCGCCATCCTGCAGGGCGGCCTTGTCGGAAACGTCGATGTCGACTTTCTCCAGCTCAGGACCTCCGTGCTCAGCAGCGAAAGACAGGACAGGCAAAGCAGCAAAAATCAGAGCGAAAAATAACTTTTTCATCAGCCAGTCACCCTTTCCGGAACCGGTTTGGTCTTCTCGAGCCTGGTGTAGAACGGCATCAGAATGAAGTAGGCGAAGTACAGGAAGGTGCAGACCTGCGACAGCAAGGTTCGCTCCGGCGTCGGCGCAAGAACACCGAGAATGCCCAGAATCACGAACGAAATGCAGAACACCAGCAGCCAGATTTTGCTCATCCAGCCCTTATAGCGCATCGATTTGACCGGACTGCGGTCCAGCCATGGCAGCACGAACAGCACCGCAATCGCCGCGCCCATGGCAATCACACCCATGAGTTTGTCGGGGATCGCCCGCAAGATTGCGTAGAACGGCGTGAAGTACCAGACCGGGGCAATGTGCTCTGGTGTCTTGAACGGGTTAGCCTGCTCGAAGTTTGGTTTTTCGAGGAAGTAGCCGCCCATTTCCGGGAAGAAGAACACAATAAAACAGAAGATAAACAGGAACACCACGACACCGACTATGTCTTTCACGGTGTAGTACGGGTGGAAGGCAATGCCGTCCAGCGGGATGCCGTTTTCGTCTTTGTGCTTCTTGATGTCGACGCCGTCCGGGTTATTCGAGCCTACTTCGTGCAAGGCCAGAATGTGCAGCACGACCAGACCGAGAATCACGATTGGCAGAGCCACCACATGCAAGGCGAAGAAGCGGTTCAGGGTGATCCCGGAGATCAGGTAGTCACCACGAATCCACTGCGTCAGGTCGTTTCCGATCACCGGAATCGCACCGAACAGCGAGATGATCACCTGGGCACCCCAGTAGGACATCTGACCCCAAGGCAGCAGATAACCCATGAAGGCTTCGGCCATCAGCGCCAGGTAAATCAGCATGCCGAAGACCCAGACCAGCTCGCGCGGTTTCTGGTACGAACCGTAGAGCAGGCCACGGAACATGTGCAGATAAACCACGATGAAAAACGCCGAAGCGCCGGTCGAGTGCAGCAGACGCAGGATCGAGCCGTACTCGACGTCGCGCATGATGTATTCAACGGAAGCGAAGGCTTCTTCTGCCGACGGCGTGTAACTCATCGTCAGCCAGACACCGGTAACGATCTGATTCACCAGCACCAGCAGCGCCAGGGAGCCGAAGAAATAGAAGAAGTTGAAGTTTTTTGGAGCGTAATACTTGCTGAGATGGTCTTCCCACATTTTGGTCGCGGGAAAGCGCGCATCAACCCAATCCATGAACTTGCTCATCACGCTTTCTCCGTATCGACGCCAATGACAATCAGGTCATCGGTCTCATAGGAATGCGGGGGAACTGGCAGGTTCAAAGGCGCAGGTTGCGACTTGTAGACGCGGCCAGCCAGATCGTAGTGGGAACCGTGGCAAGGGCAGAAATAGCCACCGACCCAGTCTTTACCGAGATCCGCAGGTGCCACTTCGGGACGGAAGGTTGGTGAGCAACCCAGGTGTGTGCAGATCCCGATCAGCAGCAGAATTTCCGGCTTGATCGAGCGCACTTCAGGGTCGACATAGGTGGGTTGCGTGGAGTTTTTGGAGGTTGGATCGGAGAGCTGGCCCTCGATCTTCTTGAGATTCCCCAGGATTTCCTCGGTACGGCGGACAATGAACACCGGCTGGCCGCGCCATTCAGCAATCATCTGCTGTCCTGGCTCGATTTTGCTGACATTCACTTTCACCGGTGCACCGGCGGCTTTCGCCTTGGCACTGGGAAACCATGACCCCACGAACGGGACCGCAGCCCCCACCGCTCCTGCAGCACCCACCACGGATGTGGCTGCTACCAAGAAGCGACGCCGGCCTGCATTCACGCCGTCATTGCTCATTCAGTCCTCTCCCATCAGCTTTTGTGGCCTGTTAAATCAGGCGTCTACTAAATAAATCAATGTTACTTATAAAAATTTTGCCGAGATGGTAATGAAAAGCCCCAATTCTGACAAGGGAATTACCCCGAGCTCTTACCCTCAAGCCTTGCAGTATAGGGGGTCTACGGAAGTGGCAAGTTGTCGCAGCGCAATTCTTTGATAAATCACAGGCATAAAAAAACGCCCGCTTCCGTGAGGAGGCGGGCGTTCTTTTTGAACGCGGAAGCGGAATTAACGCTTCGAGTACTGCGGACGCTTACGCGCTTTACGCAGACCAACTTTCTTACGTTCAACTTCACGGGCGTCGCGAGTAACGAAGCCAGCTTTGCGCAGAGCGCCACGCAGGGTTTCGTCGTAGTCCATCAGAGCGCGAGTGATGCCGTGGCGGATTGCGCCAGCTTGACCACTTACACCACCACCGATCACGGTGACGTAGATATCGAACTTCTCGACAGTCTCGGTCAGCTCCAGCGGCTGACGAACTACCATGCGGGCAGTTTCGCGGCCGAAGAAGTTATCCAGCGAACGGTTGTTGATGGAGATGTTACCAGTACCCGGACGCAGGAAAACGCGTGCGGTTGCGGTCTTGCGACGGCCAGTGCCGTAATTTTGAGTCGCCGACATAATGTACTATTCCGTTAAAACTTCAGTTCTTGGGGCTGCTGAGCAGTATGTGGGTGTGCAGCGCCCGCATAGACTTTCAGCTTACGGTACATGTCGCGACCCAGTGGGTTTTTAGGCAGCATGCCTTTAACCGCGGTCTCGATCACGCGCTCAGGGGCTTTAGCGATCAGCTTTTCAAAGTTGATCGACTTGATGCCGCCCGGGAAACCGGAGTGGGAGTAGTACATTTTGTCAGTGGTTTTAGCACCGGTAACACGAATCTGCTCAGCGTTGATTACGACGATGTAGTCGCCGGTGTCAACGTGAGGAGTGTACTCAGGCTTGTGCTTGCCACGCAGACGGCTCGCGATTTCGGTGGCCAGACGACCCAGGGTCTGACCAGCAGCGTCGACGACAAACCAGTCGCGCTTTACTGTTTCCGGTTTAGCAGTAAAAGTTTTCATTCTTTATAGCCTCAGGGGCCGCCCTGTAAATTAGACGGCGGATCTTACTGAATAGTGCGTACTTTGACAAGTCAAAGGCAGCCGGATACAGACGCTTTCGGGGGCTCGGGTCGGCGCGTCCGTTCAACGGCAAGATTCTTCGGCGGCGGCGCATCACTTCCACTGCAGAAAGAGGTCGGCAATTATGCAGATTGCGAAAAATATTTCAACCTGCTTTTATGATTGTTTTGCCCAAGGAGCACCCGATGGACTATCGCCAGCTAGGCCGTACCGACCTGAACGTGAGTGCAATCTGCCTCGGCACCATGACCTGGGGCGAGCAAAACACTGAAGCTGAAGCCTTCGCGCAGATCGAAAGGGCCAAGGAAGCCGGGATCAATTTCATCGACACCGCCGAGATGTATCCGGTGCCGCCGAAAGCCGAAACCTACGCCACCACCGAGCGCTACATCGGCAATTACTTCAAAAGTCGCGGTGATCGCGCCGACTGGATTCTCGCCAGCAAGATCGCCGGCCCGGGCAACACCATTGACTACATCCGCGACAAAAACCTGCGCCACAACCGCCAGCACATCACCGCAGCGGTGGACGCCAGCCTCGAGCGCCTGCAGACCGATTACATCGACCTGTACCAATTGCACTGGCCGGAACGCAGCACCAACTTTTTCGGACAGCTGGGCTACAAACACAAGATCGAAGCCAACCTGACGCCGCTCGAAGACACCCTCGAAGCGCTCGACGAACAGGTGAAGGCCGGCAAGATCCGCCACATCGGCCTGTCCAACGAAACGCCGTGGGGCACCATGCGTTTTCTGGCATTGGCTGAGGCCCGTGGCTGGCCGCGTGCGGTGTCGATTCAAAACCCGTACAACCTGCTCAACCGCAGCTTTGAAGTCGGTCTGGCAGAAATCGCCATTCGCGAGCAATGCGGTCTGCTGGCCTATTCGCCGCTGGCGTTTGGTTTTCTGTCAGGCAAGTACGAAGGTGGCGCCCGGCCGCCGAAAGGTCGTCTGAGCCTCTACAGTCGCTTCAGCCGCTATTTCAACGCGCAGTCGGAAGCAGCGTGCAGCCGCTATGTGGCGCTGGCCCGTGAGCACGGTCTGGATCCTGCGCAGATGGCGCTGGCGTTTGTCACGCAGCAACCGTTCGTCACCAGCAACATCATTGGTGCGACGACGCTTGAGCAACTGGACAGCAACATTGCCAGTTTTGATCTGAAGCTTTCCGACGAAGTGCTGGCAGGGATCGAAGCGATTCACAAGGATCATCCGAATCCTGCGCCTTGATTGAACGCTAAAAGCTTCGCGAGCAGGCTCGCTCCCACAGGCACGGTGATCCCCTGTGGGAGCGAGCCTGCTCGCGAAGAGGCCGATCAGATCATCACCAAAGCGGAACGCGGAGCGTCCCCGGCGGCATTCCCACGCAGAGCGTGGGAACGATCATCAAAGCGAACGCGCAATGATCTCCTTCATGATTTCATTGGTGCCGGCATAAATCCGTTGCACCCGCGCATCCGCCCACGCCCGGGCTACCGGGTATTCCCACATGAAACCGTAGCCGCCATGCAACTGCACGCATTCGTCGAGTACCTTGCATTGCAGATCGGTGCCCCAGTATTTGGCCATCGCCGCTGTCGGCACATCCAGCTTGCCTTGCAGATGCAGCTCCAGACATTTATCGACGAACACTCGACCGATCTGGATTTCAGTCGCCATCTCCGCCAGCTTGAAGCGGGTGTTCTGGAAGTCGGCAATCGCCTTGCCAAAGGCCTTGCGATCACGGGTGTAATCAAGCGTCCATTGCAACGCCGCTTCAGCTGAAGCCAGGCCACCAATCGCTACCGTCAGACGCTCTTGCGGCAACTCCTGCATCAGATAAGCAAACCCTGCCCCAGCCTGCCCCAGCAGGTTTTCCTTCGGCACGCGCACATCCTGAAAGAACAATTCCGAGGTGTCCTGCGCCTTCATGCCGACCTTCTCCAGGCGCTTGCCCTTGTCGAAGCCCGGCGTATTCGCTTCCACCAGAAACAGGCTGGTGCCCTTGGCGCCGGCCTTCGGATCGGTCTTCGCGACTACGATCACCAAGTCCGCCAGAAAGCCGTTGGTGATAAAGGTTTTCGAACCGTTGATCACATATTCGTCACCGTCCAGCACGGCCGTGGTCTTCACGCCTTGCAGATCGGAACCGGCGCCCGGCTCGGTCATCGCGATAGCAGTGACCATCTCGCCCGAAACCAGTTTCGGCAGGTATTTGTGCTTCAGCGCTTCGCTGCCGTAATGCAGGATGTACGGCGCGACAATGTCCGAATGCAGCGAGAAACCGATGCCGGTCAGGCCCAGTCGACCGACCTCCTCGATCACCACCGCGCTGTAAAGAAAGTCCGCTCCCAGCCCGCCATACTCTTCCGGCAGGTGCGAGCAGAGCATCCCCGCCTCCCCTGCCTTGTTCCAGAGTTTGCGGTCGATATAGCCTTGCTTCTCCCATTGCGCATGAAACGGCACGGCCTCTTTTTCGAGGAAAGTGCGGACGCTGTCGCGAAACAATTCGTGCTCGGGGCTAAACAAGGTTCTGGGGATCATGCGGCACCTTTCTTTGTTGTTGGAGGGAGATGACCTTCAGAGACTAAGCCTCCCCTCTGACACAGGACACTGGACACATCCGACAAAAAATAAGACGATCCAGCCGTCTGGTGACCACTTTCCCTTATAAAAACAAAACAAAAGTTGAATTATGTCCAAGCAAGTCTCCACGCCCTTGCGGCGCGTCAGCATCCTGGCAATCGACCGGGTTTTCGCTTCCACTCTCATGCAAGCCAAGGATTTCTTCCATCTGGCCAGCCTGCGTTATGGCAAACAACTGGGCCACGGCCTGACACCGGCGTTTGAAACACGCCTGGTCAGCCCCGACGGCAAACCGGTGAACAGCTTCAGTGACGTGGTAATGCCGGTCGATGGTGGCCTGGAAAACGCCGATGTCATTATCCTCCCGGCGTTCTGGGACGATTTCGGCACGCTGTGCGGCCGTTATCCCCAAGTGTTGCCCTGGCTGCGTGAACAGCACGCCCGTGGCGCGGTGTTGTGCGGCGAAGCCACCGGGGTGTTCTGGCTGGCCGAGGCCGGCCTGCTCAACGGCAAGGAAGCGACCACTTACTGGCGCTTCTTCAATGCCTTCGCCGAGCGGTTTCCCAAGGTCTATCTCAATCAGGACAAGCACCTGACCGATGCCGACAACCTGTACTGCGCCGGCGGCACCACCTCAGCCTGCGATCTCTACATTTACTTGATCGAGCGCTTTTGCGGGGCCAACGTCGCGCAAGCCGTGGCCCGCGACATTCTCTATGAGGTGCAGCGCAGCTATGCGCCGGGACGCATCGGTTTTGGCGGGCAGAAACTGCATCAGGACGTAATCATCCTGCAGATTCAGCATTGGCTCGAAGAGCATTTCGCCGACAAGTTCCGCTTCGAAGACGTGGCCCGCGAGCATGGCATGAGCATCCGCAATTTCATGCGACGCTTCCAGACGGCCACCGGTGACAAGCCACTGCATTACTTGCAACGGCTGCGTATCGAGACCGCCAAGGGTTTGCTGTCCGGGAGCCGCAAGAGCATCAAAACCATCAGTTATGAAGTCGGTTACGACGACGCGAGCTTCTTTGCGCGGCTGTTCCGTCAGCACACTGAACTGTCGCCGAACCAGTATCGGCAGCAGTTTCAGCAGGCGGCGTAGCCCTCTGCCCATACACAACCCCATGTAGGAGTGAGCCTGCTCGCGATTGCGTCCGTCCATGCAGCATTTATGTGACTGATCCACCGCTATCGCGAGCAGGCTCACTCCTACAGGGTATTGCGGTGAATTCTGGACATAAAAAAGGGCCTGCAATTGCAGGCCCTTTTTTGTTTCGCGATTCTGTTTAAGGCTTGTGCGCCCGCGACAGGAATTCGTGCGATTGCATCTCCAGCAGACGGCTCAGCGTGCGCTGGAATTCGAAATTCAAGCGGCCGCCGGTGTACAGATCCTTCAGCTCGACTTCAGCGGAGATGATCAGCTTGACGTTGCGGTCATAGAACTCGTCAACCATGTTGATGAAACGGCGGGCGATGTCATCGGTGGTGACGCTCATCTGCTCGACACCGCTGAGCAGCACGGCGTGGAAAATCTTGCCCAGTTCGATGTAGTCGTTCTGGCTACGTGGGCCGTCGCACAGTTCGCGGAAGTCGAACCAGGCCACGTCGTCACACGTGCGCAGCGCACGGATCTCGCGGTTTTCGATCATCAACACGTCGTTCTCGACCGCTGCGGTGCACTCTGGCGTCAGAGCCTTGAAGCTCTTGCGCAGGCTTTCGTGAGCGGCTTCGTCGAGCGGATAGTGGAACAGCTCCGCTTGTTCGAGGTGACGCAGACGGTAGTCGACACCGCTGTCGACGTTGACGATCTCGGTGTTCTGCTTGATCAGGGCGATGGCTGGCAGGAAGCGCGCACGTTGCAGGCCGTCCTTGTACAGACCGTCCGGCACGATGTTCGAGGTCGCGACCAGGGTCACGCCATTCTTGAACAACTCTTCCATCAGCGTGCCGAGGATCATCGCGTCGGTGATGTCGGAGACGAAGAATTCATCGAAGCAGATCACCCGCGACTCGGTCGCGAAGCGCTTGGCGATGATGGTCAGCGGGTTTTTCTCGCCGCCGAGGGTTTTCATCTCTTCGTGCACACGCTTCATGAAGCGGTGAAAGTGGGTGCGGGTCTTTTCCTTGAACGGCAGCGCTTCGAAGAAGGTGTCGACCAGATAAGTTTTGCCGCGACCTACGCCGCCCCAGAAATACAGGCCCTTGACCGGCGTCTGATCTTTTTTGCCGAACAGTTTGCTCAGCAGACCCGGTTTGTTCTGATCGGCGGCGATCAGATCCTCGTACAGACGCTGCAGATGACGCACAGCAGTTTCCTGCGCGGCGTCATGGAAGAAGTCCGGGCGTTTCAGATCAGCTTGGTATCGTTCTAGGGGCGTCATAATTCGTTAGCAAGGCAACAAAAACGGGCCGTCACTGTAGCGACGGCCCGTGGGAATGGCAATCGGCCCTTGGTCGGACCGTGCCGCCGATTAGTCCTGAACCGGGGTCAGCGCGACGCGCAAAGCCTCGATGGCCGCGTCCCGCGCCGCAGCGTCGGCGAATGCCGGGCTGTCGCCAACGCACTCGCCTTCCAGCCACACGCTGAAGCTCAGGTCTTCGCTGCGCACGTCCAGCGGCTGGCCGGATTGCAGTTGCTTGGTCACCTGCCCGGCGGTTTTGCCGTCGGCGAAGTTGCGCGACAACAGCAGTTGCTCGCCATCGGCCGCCAGCAGACGGAAACGGAAGCTGCCGTCGTCTTCGCGGAAACTGACGAAACGTGCGGCTTTTGCGGCTTTCTTCTTGGTCGTCGCGGCAACCTGAACCTGATTGACGAAGGAACGCAGGCCAACGGCTTCGCGCAGTTCGTTGAGGAACGGCGTTGCCACGGCACGGGCTTTCTTGGCGCCGATCTGCAGAATGTCTTCCAGATCCGCCGGGCGCTCGATCAACTGGTGATACTTGTCGCGCGCGTCGCCGAGATCGTTGTCGAGCAACTGGAACAGACGGTTCTTCGCCTCGCCCCAACCCAGACCGCCGAGCAATTCGCTGCGGAATTCGTCAGCCTGCGCTGGCGTGGCAAAGGCCTGGAACAGGGTGAACAGGTGCGAGTTGTCAGGATCCTTGGCTTCGCCTGGCGCTTTGGAGTCGGTGACGATGCGGGAGATCGCGTCCTTCATCTCTTTGGCGCTGGAGAACAACGGGATGGTGTTGTCGTAGCTCTTCGACATCTTGCGACCGTCGAGGCCCGGCAACGTCGCTACGCTTTCTTCGATCAGCGCTTCAGGCATGGTGAAGAATTCTTTGCCCTGACCGAACAGGTGGTTGAAGCGCTGACCGATGTCGCGGGCCATTTCCACGTGCTGGATCTGGTCACGACCGACCGGTACTTTGTGCGCATTGAACATCAGGATGTCCGCCGCCATCAGCACCGGGTAGCTGTAGAGGCCCATGGTGATGCCGGCGTCCGGGTCTTCACCGGTTTCGATGTTCTTGTCCACCGACGCCTTGTAAGCGTGCGCACGGTTGAGCAGGCCCTTGGCGGCAACGCAGGTCAGCAGCCAGGTCAGCTCAGGGATTTCCGGAATGTCGGACTGACGGTAGAACGTCACGCGGTCGACATCGAGGCCACCGGCCAGCCAGGTCGCGGCGATTTCCAGACGCGAGCGCTGGATGCGCAGCGGGTCATCGCATTTGATCAGGGCGTGGTAGTCGGCCAGGAAGTAGAACGAATCGGCATTGCTGTCGCGGCTGGCGAGGATCGCCGGGCGGATGGCGCCGGCGTAGTTGCCCAGGTGCGGCGTGCCGGTGGTGGTGATGCCGGTGAGGATACGGGTACGGTTCGTCATGGGTAATCGCTTGTCAGACTGCAATCAATTCGAGAGACGCGGCAGGATCAGATCCTTGAGATCGGTCAGCTTGCCATGAAAAAAGTGTCCGCATTCTGCCACTTTCAGCAGCTCATGGGGGCGCTGGAGTTTTTCCGACCAGTCGTAAACCAGTTGCGGATCGATGACTTCGTCGGTTTCCGGCTGGATCACGGTGAGTTCGCCGTGCCGGGGCAGTTGATCCTGCTCGCCCAGACGCATCACTGCCGGCGCGACCATGAACAGGTGCTTGAGCTGCACGCCTTGGGCTTCGAGACGACCGCCGAGACTTGCTGCAACAAATCCGCCGAAGGAAAAACCGAACAGGGTCAGCGGCAGATCCGGGTGTTTTTCTCGCAGCCATGCAGCGGCAGCCTGAGCATCGTCGACCTCGCCGGTGCCCATGTCGTGCGAACCTTCGCTGGCACCAACGCCACGATAGTTGAAGCGCAAGGTGATCAGGCCCGCATCGCGCGCGGTGCGCTGCAGGGTCGAGACGACCTTGTTGAGCATGGTGCCGCCCTGCACCGGGTTCGGATGGCAGATCAGCGCGATGCCGATTGGCTGCTCGTTATCCAGGTACAGAGACTCAAGTTGACCCACCGGGCCGTCAATCACTACAGGGGTTTCACGCATCAGCAAGGAAGGAACTCCGTGACCTCGAATCAGGTCGACTCGTCTAGCAAATTGTCTGTGCCAATCTATTGCGAGTGAATCGCGGTATACAGCGCAGGTTCGAGCCGTTAACGTAAAGCAAAGCCGTTTATAGAGGAAGGACTCGTGGAACACTCGCTCTTAGTTTGGTTGTTACCGACTCTTGCCCTGGTTGTGGGTGTCGCCATTGGATTCCTGATCGCGCGCGTTGCGCCGAACGCCGCGCCGAGCCGTACGCAGCGTCAACTGGATGATATCCAGGAGCGTTTCGACAGTTATCAAAACGAGGTGGTCACCCACTTCAACAGCACCGCGATGCTGGTCAAGAAGCTGACCCAGAGCTATCAGGAAGTGCAGGATCATCTCGCCGAGGGCGCCAATCGTCTGGCCCTGGACGAGCAGACCCGCCAGCGCCTGATCGCCGCCCTGCACGCTGATGCGGCAGTCGCACCACGTGAACGCCTGACGCCACCGCGCGATCAGGAGCCACCACGTGATTACGCACCGAAGACCCCGAACTCACCGGGCATGCTCGATGAGCATTATGGTTTGAAGAAGTAATCAGCCTTCGCTGACAAACAAAAAGCCCCCGGACAGCGATGTGTCCGGGGGCTTTTTTGTATCCGATGATTTGTGCCTGATTGTTATGCCCCCTTCGCGAGCAAGCTCGCTCCCACAGGGTTAGGTGTGGAACACAACTTTTGTGTACATCATCAATTCCTGTGGGAGTGAGCCTGCTCGCCATGAGGCCATAACAGGCCAGACAAAAAAATGTCCGATCACTGGACCGGGCATTTTTTCATTCAGGCTAGCGCTTACGGATACTGCTGAACCGTACCCGGCTGCTGTTGCTGCTGACCACCATACTGCTGACCCGGGATCGCCTTCAGGTTGACTTCAACCCGACGGTTCTGCGCCCGGCCATTCACATCACCGTTGCTGGCAATCGGGTTATCCGGACCGGCGCCACGGGCCGAGAGGTTGGCACCGCTGACACCTTGCGAGGTCAGATAGGTCGCCACGCTCTGCGCACGACGCTGCGACAGGTCCATGTTGTGCTGGCGGCTGCCGGTGCTGTCGGTGTAGCCAACAATTTCGATCTGGTTCTGGTTGAATTCTTTCAACGAGTTGGCCAGGTTGTTCAGCGGCTGGTAGAAGCTGGAAGCGATGTTCGCCGAGTCGGTAGCGAAGGTGATATTGCCCGGCATGATCAGCTTGATCTGATCGCCCTGACGCTGCACTTCAACACCGGTGTTGGCCATACTCGCGCGCAGTTTCTTTTCCTGCTGGTCGGCGTAGTAACCGTAACCGGCTGCGGAGGCACCCACCACAGCCGCACCGATCAGGGCACCTTTGCCGCGGTTGTTGTGGTCGATGGCGGCACCGGCGAGCGCACCGGCCAGAGCACCGAGGCCACCGTACTTGGCGGTTTTGCTCATGCCTTGCGAGCCACCGTCAGCCTGGCCCTGATTGTCATACGGGTTAGGCGAGGCACAGCCGGACAGCAAGGCCACGGCAGTAGCGACAATAATCAAACGACGCTTGGTGAACATGGAGAGCTCCTGGTTTTTCGCATTCTGTGGTGCAGCGGCCACTGGGTTAATGGACCTGCGCGGGCGTTTGATCATGACAATGCACAAAAATTCCGCCGGGCACTCGTGACAAAATATTTAGGCGCGCACAAACGGGTTTTCGCGCATCTCGTCCCCCAGACGCGTATCCGGCCCATGTCCGGTCACCACGATTGCGTCCTCGTCCAAGGTATATAGCCGCTGTTTGATCGAACGCACGATGGTCGCCTGATCGCCGCCCCACAAATCCGTACGCCCTACGCCGCGACGAAACAACGTGTCGCCGGCAATCAACAGCTTAGCCTCGGAAAACCAAAAGCTCATGGAACCGGGTGTATGACCTGGCGTATGCAGCGCCACGCCGCAGCCGCAGGCCAGTTCTTCGTCGTCGCTCAGCCAGCGATCCGGTGACGGCACGGGCACATACGGCACACCGAACATCTGGCATTGCATTTCCAGGTTGTCCCACAGGAATTGATCTTCCTTGTGCAGGTGCAGGGTCGCGCCGGTTTTTTCCTTCATTTGCCCGGAAGCGAGAAAGTGATCCAGATGCGCGTGGGTGTGAATGATGCTGACGACTTTCAGGCCCAGCGCATCAAGGCGCGCCATGATCAGATCAGGGTTGCCGCCGGGGTCGACGACGATGGCTTTCTTGGTCAACGGGTCGCCAATGATGGTGCAGTTGCACTGCAAAGGGCCGACGGGGAAGGTTTCGCGGATCAAGGCGGGAGCTGAAACAGTCATGTCGAAATCCTGAATCGGTAAACGGACAAGCGTGGCAAGCGCAGATAGTTTGACTCAGGATTCTACGTCACCCGCCGACACATGGGTTCGTGGGTCACGGGGATGACGCCACCAATCGGAAAATACTGGCCAAGTGATGTCACTCGTAACGTTTCTGATGCAAAATCGCGCACTTGTAGCGGTCGCATTCGGGAAGGGCCGCATAGCACTCAGGAAAATCGCATGCCGAGCCCAACCGGAATTACCTTCAGCCTTTCGTCCAAATTGACAGGCGTCAATGCGCTCGACAGCTTGCTTTCAGGAACCTATTGGGCAGGCGTGAATTGGCCATTCGATGGCCCGACCCAACTGACCTACAGCTTTATCGAACCAGGCACTTCGTACTTCGCCACCAACTACAGTGCCGATAACGAATACAACGCCATCTACAAGCTGTCCGACAGTCAGAAAAGCGGCATCATCAATGCGCTGGCCACCTGGAGCGCCGTCGCCAACATCACCTTTACCCAGACTACCGACGATATCTCCAACGTTGGCGATCTGCGGTTCGGTGGTTATGGCTTGATGGGCAACGAGGCAGCTGCCTGGGCGTACACCCCCTCCAGTGTCCCGCGCGGCGGTGACGTATGGATCGGTGATCCGACTACCGAGTACGCCACCAAGGGTACTTATGACTACATGACCTTCATCCACGAAATAGGTCATGCACTGGGCCTCAAGCATCCATTTTCCGGAACCTTGGGGAACCCGACGATCCTCAACCCGGCACTGGACGACGTCCAGTTCACGGTCATGAGCTACAACAACTCCTACTCCTATCAACCCATGACGCCGATGGTGCTGGACATCCTCGCCATACAGGCGTTGTACGGCGCCAACATGAGTTGGCAGACTGGCGACAACGTCTACAAGTGGAAAGCTTACGAACCGGTCTTCGAAACCATCTGGGACGCTGGCGGCAACGACACGATCGATGCCAGCTCTCAGGCCGCGAAGGTCGATATCAACCTCAATGAAGGCACCTACAGCACCATCGGGTTGCCCAATCTCACCGGTGGCTCTGTCTTCAACAGCGGCCTGGGCATCGCCTATGGCGCCAAGATCGAAAATGCCATCGGTTCGAATTTCAACGACATCCTGCGCGGCAACGACCTGGACAACGTTCTCGACGGTGGCACAGGTGTCGACACGATGTACGGCGGTGCCGGCAACGACACCTACTACGTCGACAACCGGGATGACCGGATCTACGAAACCGGTACCTCGGCCAGTGAGGTCGATTCGGTTTTCTCCACGACCAGCTATAGCCTCTACATCAACACCAACGTCGAAAACCTCACACTGCTGACCAATGCCAGCATCAATGGCTATGGCAACGACGGAAAAAACGTCATCACCGGTAATGCCGGCAATAACCTGCTCGACGGTTATGGTGGCGCCGACACGCTGATTGGCGGGACCGGTAACGACATCTATGTGGTCGACAACGCCGGCGACATCATTCTCGAGAGCAGCACCCTGGCCAGCGAGATCGACACTGTGCGCGCCTCGGTAAGCTGGGGCCTGGGCAACAATCTGGAAAACCTCGAACTCCTCGGCAGTGGCAACGTCAACGCCACGGGTAACAGCCTTGACAACGTTCTGACCGGCAACGCCAGTGATAACGTACTCGATGGCCTGGCGGGCCTGGATACCCTGATCGGCGGCGCCGGTAACGATGCCTATATCATCGACCAGGCCGGCGAACTGGACCTGGCCAAAGAAAATGCGAACGAAGGCAATGACACGCTGATCCTCAATTACAGCGTGCAGAGCAACACCCTCATCAATTTGAACAGCAGCGCGCTGGGCAACTTTGAAAACGTCACCGTGAACGGTAACGGGGCGTTCGACATCCAGGGCAACGCCCGGGACAACGTGCTGACCGGCAATGCATTTGCCAACACCCTGACGGGCGGCGCAGGCAATGACACCTACGTGATCAACGGTCTGGAAGATACGCTGGTTGAACTGGCCTACGATGGCCGCGACCAGGTACGCAGTTATGTCACCTATACGCTGGGTGCCAACCTGGAAGACGGTCAACTGCTGGGCGATGCCGCCATCAATCTCAGCGGCAACGAACTCAATAACGTGCTGACAGGCAATACCGGCGACAACATCCTCGACGGGGGCGTGGGTGCCGACACCCTGATCGGTGGCGATGGCAACGACATCTACATGGTCGACAATTCCGCCGACGTCGTCGTCGAAGGCTGGACCAACGATTATGACCAGGTCTACTCATCGGCCAACTTCACGCTCGACGTTAACCTCGAAGCCCTTTTCCTCATGGATTCGAGTGACCTGAACGGTACAGGCAACTACAGCGATAACCGCATTACCGGCAACATCGGCAACAACATACTTGATGGTGGTTACGGCGCGGACACGCTGATCGGTGGCGTGGGCAACGACACCTATATCGTCGACGATGCCAGCGATCTGGTCGTGGAGCTGGCCAACGAGGGCTACGATGTCGTCCGGTCTTCGGTGAGTTACGCACTGAGCGCGAACATTGAGGATGCTTCGCTACTCGGCAATGCCGCAATCAACCTCGAAGGCAACGACCTCAACAACGTCCTGACAGGCAACGGC
>NZ_CATKQE010000001.1:0-308603 GCF_949767845.1 Pseudomonas sp. IT-232MI5 | reverse complement strand
CTGCTGCCGAAACCTACATAACTCATTGAATCTCAAGGAGTTTTCCGTTTCGACTGCGCCGGAAGTGGGGCGAATTATAGACATCTAAAATTCGCCGTCAACACTTATTTTCAGAATCACTCAGATTTCAGAGTGATGCGTGCAAATGCCTTCTTGCCTGCCTGGCAAACGTGGGTCGCGCCCAGTACATATATAAAGGAGCGATCAACCACTTCACCATCGATGCGCACCCCACCAGACGCCAGCAGATCGCGCGCCGCCGCCGAGTTCTTCACCAGGCCTGCCTTATTAAGGACAGCCGCGATCGGCATATCTTCAGTAGAAGCCAGTTCGACCTCCGGCAGATCATCCGGCAACTCTCCATCCTTCATACGGTTACCCGCCGCACGATGAGCGTTGGCCGCTGCCTCTTCACCATGGAAGCGCGCAACGATCTCTTCAGCCAGCTTGATTTTGACGTCGCGCGGATTGGCGCCCGCTTCTACATCGGCACGTAACGCATTGATCTCATCCATCGAGCGGAAGCTGAGCAGCTCGAAGTAACGCCACATCAACGCATCCGGAATCGAAACCAGCTTGCTGTACATGACGCCCGGCGCTTCCTGAATGCCGACGTAGTTGCCCAATGACTTGGACATCTTCTTCACGCCATCCAGCCCCTCAAGCAGCGGCATGGTCAGAATGCATTGAGCCTCTTGACCATAACCGCGCTGCAGCTCGCGCCCCATCAGCAAGTTGAACTTCTGATCAGTGCCACCCAACTCCACATCCGCGCGCAGGGCCACCGAGTCGTAACCCTGAACCAGCGGATAGAGAAACTCGTGAATCGCGATTGGCTGGTTAGTCGTGTAGCGCTTGTCGAAGTCATCACGCTCAAGCATGCGCGCGACGGTGTACTGTGAAGTCAGACGAATGAAGTCCGCCGGCCCCATCTGATCCATCCAGGTGGAGTTGAATGCAACTTCAGTTTTCGCCGGATCAAGAATCTTGAACACCTGAGTCTTGTAGGTCTCGGCGTTTTCCAGAACCTGCTCACGAGTCAGCGGAGGACGAGTGGCGCTCTTGCCGCTCGGATCACCGATCATCCCGGTGAAGTCACCTATAAGGAAGATTACCTGATGCCCCAGCTCCTGGAACTGGCGCAGCTTATTAATAAGCACGGTATGACCCAGGTGCAGATCCGGAGCGGTCGGGTCAAAACCAGCCTTGATCCGCAGCGGCTGGCCGCGTTTGAGCTTCTCGATCAGCTCGGACTCGACCAACAGTTCTTCCGCACCACGTTTAATCAGCGCTAGCTGCTCTTCAACCGACTTCATAACAGACCCGCAAGGCTCAGATTCAAAGGGAACCAACCATACAAGATCGCGCACCAATTACAAGTTTTGCCCGGCGCACGGACACCAATCCACAGACGTGCTGTCTGTAGACTTGCTTCAGAGATGATTTGGTTATATTTTATACAGTTATTTCATCTTCATCATGTCATTCATCTTTTCCAATTCATCATTTTTCAAAGTCAAAATTACCTATGACCACAGAACCGTCTAAAGCGCCTCCGCTTTACCCGAAGACCCACCTGCTCGCCGCAAGTGGAATCGCCGCCCTTCTCAGCCTGGCTCTCCTGGTATTTCCTTCCAGTGATGTAGAAGCCAAAAAGACGACCCTGAGCCTTGAACTGGAAAGTCCTGCTGAACAACTGACACAAGATCAAGACGCAGCTGATGCGACTCAAGCCACAAATGAGCCAGTAACTTCGCCGTTTGCTCAAATCGAAAACAGTAACGAAAACACCCCGCAAACCGCCGAAGCAGCACCTGCGCCAGCCGCCGAAAAGCCAAAGTCACCTGGCCACCGTGAAGTCATCGTTGCCAAGGGCGATACGCTGTCGACCCTGTTCGAAAAGGTCGGCCTGCCTGCCGCCTCCGTTCACGAAGTCCTGGCCAGCGACAAGCAAGCCAAACAATTCAGCCAGCTTAAACACGGCCAAAAACTCGAATTCGAATTGAACCCTGAAGGACAGCTGACCAGCTTGCACAGCAAGGTCAGCGACGTCGAAACCATTACCCTGACCAAGAATGACAAGGGTTATGCCTTCAACCGGGTTACCGCAAAACCAACCGTTCGTACCGCTTACGTGCACGGCGTCATCAATAGCTCACTCTCGCAATCAGCGGCCCGTGCCGGCCTCTCGCACAGCCTGACCATGGATATGGCCAGTGTCTTCGGCTACGACGTCGACTTCGCTCAGGACATCCGTCAGGGTGACGAATTCGACGTGATCTACGAGCAGAAAGTGGTCAACGGCAAAGCCGTCGGCACTGGCCCCATCCTGTCCGCACGCTTCACCAACCGCGGCAAGACTTACACCGCCGTGCGTTACACCAACAAGCAAGGCAACAGCAGCTACTACACCGCTGATGGCAACAGCATGCGCAAGGCGTTCATCCGTACGCCGGTGGACTTCGCCCGCATCAGCTCGAAGTTCTCCATGGGCCGCAAGCACCCGATCCTCAACAAGATCCGCGCCCACAAAGGTGTCGACTACGCAGCGCCACGCGGCACGCCGATCAAGGCTGCCGGCGACGGTAAAGTACTGCTGGCCGGCCGCCGTGGCGGTTACGGCAACACCGTGATCATTCAGCACGGCAACACTTACCGTACCCTCTACGGCCACATGCAAGGCTTCGCCAAAGGCGTGAAAACCGGCGGTACCGTCAAGCAAGGCCAAGTGATCGGTTACATCGGCACTACCGGCCTGTCCACCGGCCCGCACTTGCATTACGAATTCCAGGTCAATGGCGTTCACGTCGATCCACTGGGCCAGAAACTGCCAATGGCCGATCCGATCGCCAAAGCCGAACGCGCTCGCTTCCTCGCACAGAGCCAACCGCTCATGGCACGCATGGATCAAGAGAAGGCCACCATGCTGGCTTCGAGCAAGCGTTAAGTCATGGCCCTGTATATCGGCGTAATGTCCGGAACCAGCCTCGACGGTCTGGACATTGCCCTGATCGAACAGTCCTCGGCGATCAACTTGATCGCCACGCACTACATTCCCATGCCTGAATCCCTGCGCGCCGAGCTGCTCGGCTTGTGCGCCAGCGGCCCTGACGAAATCGCCCGCTCGGCGATTGCCCAACAGAACTGGGTGACGCTCGCTGCGCAGGGCATTCACACCCTCCTCGCTCAGCAACAACTCAAACCCCAAGACATTCGAGCGATTGGCAGCCACGGCCAGACCATTCGCCACGAACCGGCGCGCGGCTTCACCGTGCAGATCGGCAACCCGGCCCTGCTGACCGAACTGACCGATATCACTGTCGTCAGCGACTTCCGCAGCCGCGATGTCGCAGCTGGCGGCCAAGGTGCTCCGTTGGTTCCTGCATTCCATGAAGCTTTGTTCAAAGAGCGTACCGGCAATCAGGCCGTCTTGAATGTCGGCGGTTTCAGCAATTTGAGTCTGATAGAGCCGACCAAGCCTGTAGCCGGTTTCGACTGCGGCCCTGGGAATGTGCTGATGGACGCCTGGATTCAGCAGCAGCGTGGTGAAAACTATGATCGTAATGGCGAATGGGCAAAAACCGGTACGGTAGAACCGATGTTGCTGGAAGCACTGCTCAGCGATCCGTTCTTTATTACCAAGGGCCCAAAAAGTACCGGCCGCGAAGTATTCAACCTGCCATGGCTGGAGCAACATCTGTCACGGCTCCCAGCCTTCGCTGCGGAAAACGTGCAGGCCACGTTGCTTGAGCTGACTGCGCTGACCATCGTCGAGTCGCTGCACAGCGCTCAATCCGACACCCAAGAGTTGTTGGTCTGCGGCGGCGGCGCACACAACAGCACACTGATGAAACGCTTGGCCGAACTGCTACCCAACACGACGGTAGCCAGCACCCAGACTCACGGCGTTGATCCGGACTGGGTAGAAGCGATGGCTTTCGCATGGCTGGCCCATTGCTGCCTCGAAGGGATCGCCGCCAACCGCCCAAGCGTCACCGGCGCACGCGGTCTGCGGATACTTGGCGCCATCTATCCAGCCTGATCAACTCGCACACAGCAAAACGCCGCAGAACCGTAAGGCTCTGCGGCGTTTTGTTGTCTGTAACGAAGAGCGATCAGATCGAGAACGAAGACCCGCAACCACAGGTTGTGGTGGCATTCGGGTTCTTGATCACGAAGCGCGAACCTTCCAGACCTTCCTGGTAATCCACTTCAGCACCGGCCAGGTACTGGAAGCTCATCGGATCAACCACCAGACTCACGCCTTCGCGCTCAACGATCGTGTCGTCATCGGCCACGTCTTCATCGAAGGTGAAACCATATTGAAACCCTGAACAACCGCCGCCCGTAACGAATACGCGCAGCTTCAAGCGATCATTCCCCTCTTCATCGACCAGGCTCTTCACCTTGTGCGCAGCACCTTGAGTGAATTGCAAAGCCGTGGGGGTGAAGGATTCGACGCTCATGCTGACTATCTCCCGGCGTTACGCCGCCATAATGCGTGATGACGCGCATTATCCGCTTGTCCTAGAAAATCGGTCAACTATTGTTACGGTATATCAATAAAGCCGACGAGCTGTTCACAATGCAAAAAGGCCCGCTTGACGGGCCTTTTCGCTGTGCGGCTTAAAGTGTTACGGCAGCATACCGGCGTGGGACAGGCCGAAACGCTCGTCCAGCCCGAACAGAATGTTCATGTTCTGCACCGCCTGACCCGACGCGCCTTTGACCAGGTTGTCGATCACCGACAGTACGACCACAAGATCGCCATCCTGCGGACGGTGAACGGCGATACGGCAAACGTTGGCACCACGCACGCTACGGGTTTCCGGATGGCTGCCGGCAGGCATTACATCGACGAACGGTTCGTTGGCATAACGCTTTTCGAACAGCGCCTGCAGATCCACCGAGCGATCAACCACGGTCGCGTAGAGCGTCGAGTGAATGCCACGGATCATCGGGGTCAGGTGCGGAACGAAGGTCAGGCCAACGTCCTTACTCGCTGCGCGACGCAGACCTTGGCGAATTTCCGGCAAGTGACGGTGACCCTTTACCGCATAGGCCTTCATGCTTTCCGACGTCTCGGAGTACAACGAGCCTACAGCCGCACCACGACCGGCACCACTGACACCGGATTTGCAGTCGGCGATCAGACGCGAAGTATCGGCCAGTCCAGCTTCAAGCAGCGGTAGGAAACCCAGCTGCGTCGCGGTTGGATAGCAACCTGGCACAGCGATCAGGCGAGCTTTCTTGATCTGCTCGCGATTGACTTCCGGCAGGCCATAAACCGCCTCGTCCAGCAATTCAGGCGCGCCGTGCGGCTGGCCGTACCATTTGGCCCACTCTTCAGCGTCTTGCAGACGGAAGTCTGCCGACAGGTCGATGACCTTGGTGCCCGCCGCCAGCAATTCACCGGCCAATGCGTGAGCCACACCGTGCGGCGTGGCGAAGAACACCACGTCGCAAGCGCCGAGGGTCTTGATGTCCGGCACGCTGAAGGCCAGGCCGTCGTAGTGACCGCGCAGGTTCGGGTACATGTCAGCCACGGCCAGCCCGGCCTCGGATCGGGAAGTGATCACAACCACTTCTGCTTGCGGATGCTGCGCCAACAGACGCAGCAGTTCGACACCGGTGTACCCCGTGCCGCCGACAATACCGACCTTGACCATAACCTGCCCTCAAAGAACCCACTGGAAAGCCGTCGATAATAGGGGCCGCGCACGTCTGCGACAACCGTCAAGGTGACGTGCGGACGCTCAAGCCTCTACTATCCGGCTTACCGTGAATTAGGAATAACTAAAAATGCTCTATCTGTGGGTAAAAGCGTTTCACATTGTCAGCGTCGTTTGCTGGTTTGCCGGGCTGTTCTACTTGCCGCGTCTGTTCGTGTATCACGCGCAAAGCGAAGACACGATCAGCAAAGAGCGCTTCAGTGTCATGGAGCGCAAGCTGTATCGCGGCATCATGGGCCCGGCGATGATCGCCACGCTGATCTTCGGCGGCTGGCTGATCTATCTGAACCCGAGCCTCTTCAGCATGGGCGGCTGGATTCACGCCAAGCTGACCCTTGTCGTCTTGCTGATCGGCTACCACCACATGTGCGGCGCGCAGGTAAAACGTTTTGCCCGTGGCGAGAACACCCGCAGCCATGTCTTTTATCGCTGGTTCAATGAAGTACCGGTTCTGATATTGCTGGCTATCGTAATTCTGGTCGTGGTCAAGCCGTTCTAACTTCAACAACTACAGATCTTTGGGGTATCCATAATGTCGCTGCCCGCTTTGCTCGAACAACGTCTGCGTCTGCCCGTGGTGGCCGCGCCGATGTTTCTGATTTCCAACCCGGAACTGGTACTCGCCTGCTGCCGTAATGGCGTCGTTGGCAGCTTCCCGGCGCTGAACCAGCGTGAAAGTAGCGGGTTCAAGGCCTGGCTGGAACAGATCGAAGCGGGACTGGCGACACTGGAGAGTCCGGCCCCCTATGCAGTGAACCTTATCGTGCACAACAGCAACCCGCGCTTGCAGGCGGACCTGAATATCTGCGTCGAACATAAAGTGCCGATCGTCATCACCAGCCTCGGCGCGGTAAAGGAATTGGTCGATGCGGTACACAGCTACGGCGGTCTGGTCTTCCATGACGTCACCACTCGCCGGCATGCAGAGAAAGCGGCCGAGGCCGGTGTCGACGGCTTGATCGCCGTTGCTGCGGGCGCCGGGGGCCATGCCGGGACCTGGAGCCCATTCGCGCTGATCGCGGAGATCCGCCAGTTCTTCGATAAAACCCTGTTGCTTGCAGGATGTCTTAACCACGGTCATGAGATTCTCGCCGCGCAACTGCTCGGCGCGGATTTGGCCTACTTCGGTACGCGATTTATCGGCACCACCGAAAGTCATGCGCCTGACGCCTACAAGGAGATGCTGCTGACAGCCAAGGCTGCAGACATCATCCATACTCCAGCGGTGTCGGGGGTACCGGCGAGTTTTATGCGCCAGAGTCTGGAGGCGGCCGGCTTCGATATGGCGGCTCTGCAAGGCAAAGGCGAAGTGAATTTTGGTGACAAGCTCAAGCCGATCAGTGATGAAGCCAAAGCCTGGAAAACCGTGTGGTCTGCCGGTCAAGGCGTAGGGCAGATCGATGATCTGCCGAGCGTGGATGATTTGATCGCACGACTGGATGCCGAGTATCGCCAGGCACAGGAACGCGCGGCACAATTGCCGAAACGCTGGCCACGCTAAGAAAAACCAGGCCGGCCGCAATGGACTGGCCTTACACTGCTGACCTTTCAATTCATTCGCGACAAGGATGCCTCGGCCATGAGCGAACCCCGTTACAAGATCGTGTTCGACGGTGCTCTACAGCCCGGTGTCGATATCACCACTGCCAAACTCAATCTGGCGGATCTGTTCAAAAGCGATGTGACCGCGATTGAGCGCCTTTTTAACGGCAGCGTCGTCGCACTCAAGCGCGAACTCTCCCACAGTGATGCTCAAACGTACCTGCAGGCTCTGAACAAAACCGGGATTGCTGCGCGAATCGAAACGGAAACAGCCATTGAGCTGAATCTGGCCGATGTCCATGAGCAGGCTCAGGTTGTTGCCGAACCTGACTCGCCTTACGCGGCACCTCGCGCCAACGTCGGTGAAAATCTGCCGGAGTTCGCCACGCTCAAGCCGTTCAGCGTCGAAGGGCGGATCGGACGCCTGCGTTTTCTGGCCTGGACAATGGTGCTGAGTCTGGTGACATTGCCCATTGTCGGCGTGTTCGCCCTGTTGGCTCTGGGGCTGGTCAGCGGTGATTCCACTACCGGCCTGATCATCGGCGGGATCTTCGCGTTTTTCCTGTTTATCGCTTTCCTGATTGTCAGCATTCTGTTCAGCGTTCAGCGTCTGCACGATATCGGCTGGTCGGGCTGGCTCTGGCTATTGAACCTTGTACCCTTTGTGGGCAGCTTCTTCCCGCTGGTGATCATGGTCGTACCGGGCAACACCGGCGCCAATCGCTATGGCCCTCCCCCTCCGGCAAACAGTACCGCAGTAAAAGTGCTGTGCTCCCTGTGGATTGTGTTCTTCGCGCTGATTTTTGCGGGTGGAATGCTGGGCGGGATCTCGGCGATCCAGCAGGAATACGAAAGCAACCTGGAAAGCAGCTACGAAAGTGGCTCGGTGACCACCGATGAAGTCGAAGTAGAAGTCGAATCACCCGTGGATTCCGCCGACGAAGCAGCCGAAGCGGCGCAGGCCCCTGTAGACTCTGCGAAAGAATGAACAGCGCTCCCCGCCGTGACACCCGCGTCGCTGGCGCGGAGCTGTTGCGATGGAGAATTGCATGACCCGTTACGCACTGATCACCGGCGCTTCCAGCGGCATTGGCTTGGCCATGGCCGAAGCGCTGGCCCGGCGCGGCCGCAGCCTGATTCTGGTGGCCCGACAGCGTGATCAGCTGGAAAGCATTGCGATCGAACTGACCCAGCGTTTTGGCGTCGAGGTGCTGTTCCGCGCCTGCGATCTGGGCGAGCCGCTGCGCTTGTCCGGTTTCTTGCTGGAGCTGGAAGAAGGCGACCGGCAGATCGACTTGCTGGTGAACTGTGCAGGCATTGGCACCTGCGGCCCGTTTCTCGCGCAGGACTGGATGACCGAGCAGGACCTGATCGAAGTGAACATCCTCGCCCTCACCCGCCTGTGCCACGCGATCGGCAACAGCATGGCGCTGCAGGGTGGCGGGCAGATTCTCAACGTTGCTTCGGTGGCCGCGTTCAATCCCGGCCCGTGGATGAGCACTTATTACGCCAGCAAAGCCTATGTTCTGCACTTCTCCGAAGCCTTGCGAGTAGAACTCAAGCAAAGTGCTGTGAAGGTTTCGGTGCTTTGCCCCGGCCCGACGCGCACGGCATTTTTCCGCACGGCGCAACTCAACAGCGACAAAATCAAAGACAGCAAATTGCTGATGAGCCCGGAGGAAGTTGCGCTGTACACCGTGCGCGCCCTCGACAAGAACCGGGCGATCATCATCCCGGGGCGCCGCAACCGCTGGTTCGCCTTTTTGCCGCGACTCGGTTCGCGCTGGCTCAATCGCACCATTGTCGGCATGGTCAACAAGGCTTACTGCCCGCGCTGAAATGCCCTACAGGTAAAACACTGGGCGGGATAAGCCGCCCTGCGTACACTCAGACCAGCCCAAACAACGGAGAAAACAGCAGTGGATACTCTGTTCACCAAGATCATCAACCGGGAGATCCCGGCCAAGATCATTTACGAAGACGACCAGGTTCTGGCGTTTCACGACATCGCCCCTCAGGCACCGGTGCATTTCCTGGTGATCCCGAAGAAACCGGTGCGCACCCTCAATGACCTGACCGAAGACGACAAGGCACTGGCCGGGCATATTCTGTTCACTGCACAGCGTCTGGCGCTGGAGCTGGGTTGCGAAGAAGGTTTCCGCGTGGTGATGAACTGCAACGAGAAGGGTGGCCAGACGGTCTACCACATTCATATGCACGTCCTCGGTCAGCGTCAGATGAACTGGCCACCGGGCTAATACCCAGCAAACCTGTGTAGGAGCTGCCGAAGGCTGCGATCTTTTGATCTTCGAGTATCAAAAACAAGATCAAAAGATCGCAGCCTTCGGCGGCTCCTACATAAAGCAAAAAGCACATCCAGTGTGACTGATGACCCAGCGCAAACCTTCCTCGGCCGATTCGGTTAAACTGGTCGCCGAGATTCTTCCCGGAGGTCAGCATGACTACCCAACGTCACTACTCGCCGATTGACCGTATTCTGCTGCAAGCCGATGCCGCGATGCGTACCCTGCTGCCCTTCAGCGGCCAGCCGTACCGTCCGTCGCCAGCCATTCTGCAGCCGGATACGCAAATGAGCGACGAAGACACCCGCCACGTCGCCGGTCTGATGCGCATCAACCATACCGGTGAAGTCTGCGCCCAGGCGCTGTATCAGGGGCAGGCGCTGACCGCCAAGCTACCGCAGGTGCGCGCAGCCATGGAGCACGCGGCCGAAGAAGAGATTGATCATCTGGTGTGGTGCGAACAGCGCATTCATCAGTTGGGCAGCCATACCAGCGTTTTGAATCCACTGTTTTACGGTCTGTCGTTCGGTATTGGCGCGGTAGCCGGGTTGATCAGCGACAAGGTCAGCCTCGGGTTTGTCGCGGCGACCGAGCATCAGGTGTGCAAACATCTGAATGAACATCTGGAACAACTGCCGGCCGAGGACGAGAAATCCCGGGCGATTCTCGAGCAGATGCGCATTGATGAAGAACATCATGCCGAAAGTGCTTTGGAGGCTGGTGGGTTCCGTTTTCCGGCACCGGTGAAATTCGGGATGAGTATTCTGGCCAAGGTGATGACCAAGAGTACTTATCGGATCTGAGAACGGTATTGCTGCAGAGGGCACCTTCGCGAGCAGGCTCGCTCCCACAGGGGTTCGTGCCAGGAATGAAAAAGGCGACCGAAAGGTCGCCTTTTTTGTGCCCGGGAATCTTAGGTCGGCATGTTGCGCGCGTAGAAGATTTCGAGCATTTCGTGTTTCACCCGGTCGGTCACCTGAGCGCGTTGCTCCGCAGACAGGTTGCTGGTGGCGTCGCCAAACAGGTAGTTATCCAGTTCGAAGTTCTTCAGCAGCATTTTGGTGTGGAACAGGTTTTCCTGGTACACGTTCACGTCGGTCATCTGGTACGCGTCGCGAGTGTCTTCGGACAAGTAGTTCTGGATCGAATTGATCTCGTGGTCGATGAAGTGCTTGTTGCCTTCAACGTCACGGGTGAAGCCGCGCACACGGTAATCCACAGTCACGATGTCCGAATCGAACTGGTGAATGAGGAAATTGAGCGCTTTCAGCGGTGAAATGACACCACAAGTCGACACATCGATGTCCACACGGAAAGTTGCAATACCGTCGTCCGGATGGATTTCCGGGTAGGTGTGCACCGTGATATGACTCTTGTCGAGGTGGGCCAGGATAATTTCGGGCAACGGGCCCGGCGATTCTTCGATCTGGCTTTCAGTCGGGGTTACCGGCTCTTCAGAAATCAGAATCGTGACGCTGGCGCCCTGAGGTTCATAGTCCTGACTGGCAATATTCAGGATGTTGGCACCAATGATCTCGACAACTTCTGTGAGAATCTGCGTCAGGCGTTTCGCGTTGTACTCTTGATTGATGTACTCAACGTAAGCCTGCTGGTCTTGCGGGGTTTCCGCGTAGCAGATGTCATAGATGTTGAAGCTCAAGGTCTTTGTCAGGTTATTGAACCCGTGGAGCTTGAGTTTGCTTTTCACCGTTAAAAACTCTCTATGTATGCGGCCCGGCCGCGTGATCAAGCATGCCCGTCAAGTGCGAACAACGCACCTGCGTAGGACGGTTAACACCTCTTCGCGATGGCGATTTTGGTTATCTGTTCAGGCGGCTGATCCGTCGGCTGACCGATCACTGCCCTGAAAAAAGTGGCGCATTATGCAGACGTCAGCGAGGGATCGCCAGAGTCTGCACTGCTTTTATGATAGTTGAATGTCGGTTCAACCGAGTTCGACGATTTCGTAATCGTGAGTGATTGCCACGCCAGCGGCGCCGAGCATGATCGAGGCCGAGCAATACTTCTCGGCGGACAGCTCGATCGCGCGTTTGACCTGGGCTTCTTTCAGACCACGACCCTTGACCACGAAATGCATGTGGATCTTGGTGAACACCTTCGGATCTTCGGTCGCGCGCTCTGCTTCGAGAAAGGCTTCGCAGCTTTCAACAGCCTGGCGGGACTTCTTCAGAATGCTGACCACGTCGAAGTTACTGCAACCGCCCACGCCCAGCAGGAGCATTTCCATCGGGCGAACACCCAGATTACGACCACCGGCGTCCGGCGGACCGTCCATCACCACGACATGACCGCTACCGGATTCGCCGAGGAACATGGCTTCGCCAGCCCATTGGATGCGTGCCTTCATCGCCCAGACTCCACTGTAAAAAAAGGGTCGCCAGCTTAGCACAGGGCTTTGCCCGGACAGCGAGCCACGTTCCTAGGACAGATGCTTCTGCCCTGTAGGTAATTTCTCGAATTTGCGACGAAGTGTCTGTTAAGCTGGCGCCAATTCGCTGGCGCCCATGCCGGCTGTGTAGCGACCGCCTTCAGCGCCTCATAAAAAAATCAAACATCACCGTGCAGTCTTTTCGGGATACAACCATGGTTGCTATTACCCCCACACCCAAAATCAAGAACCTCGACAAGCTGTTGATGCATTGTCAGCGCCGTCGCCATGCGGCCAAAAGCAATATCATCTGTGCGGGCGATCGCTCGGACACGCTGTACTTCATCATCAAGGGCTCGGTGACAATCCTGATCGAGGATGACGACGGCCGCGAGATGATCATCGCTTACCTTAATGCCGGGGATTTCTTTGGCGAATTGGGCCTGTTCGAGCAGGCGGGACAGGAACAGGAACGCAGCGCCTGGGTGCGGGCCAAGGTTGAATGCGAAACTGCAGAAATCAGCTACGCCAAGTTCCGCGAATTGTCGCAGCAAGACCCGGACATTCTTTACGTGCTTAGCGGACAAATCGCACAACGCCTGCGCAACACCACGCGCAAGGTTGGCGACTTGGCGTTCTTCGACGTGACCGGTCGTGTAGCCCGCTGCCTATTGGAGTTGTGCAAGCAGCCGGACGCGATGACGCACCCGGACGGCATGCAGATCAAGGTGACCCGTCAGGAAATCGGCCGGATTGTCGGTTGTTCGCGGGAGATGGTCGGTCGCGTGCTCAAGGATCTTGAGGAACGCAACCTGGTCGATGTGAAAGGCAAGACCATGGTGGTCTACGGTACGCGGTAAGCCCGAATATCAGGCGCTGTAGATCTGCGCCAGCATCAGACGAAACAACTCATCGAGACGCGCCAAGGCCTGTGGCGCGTTGAATTTCTCATGCAGGGCAATGTGGCTTTCAGCCCGCACCCGTTGCTCCAGGCCGCATGCTTCGTTGAAGCGATTGACCGCCGCAACCATCGACTCGCGCTCGTTATCCATCAGCATCGCACCGTGTACCAGACCGACCGGACGCTGTCCGCCCTGGCTTTGGCGCCAGCGCTGGGCCGTGCCGACCATTTTGCGGCCATCGAGGTTGACGTTGAAGCGACCGTCGCAGAATGCGCCATCGATTTCGCCCAATGATGATGCGCCACCCAACTCGTCGAGCAACTGGCAGATCGGATCGCAGAGACGGTGGTAGCCGGTTTCGATGCGGTTCAGATCGCCTTCTCTGCGCGGTGGCGCATAGACGAGTGCGATATTGATTGTGGCGGCGGATTGCGGGACGGGCTCGCCGCCAGTTTCGCGCAAGAGCACCGGCCAGCCAGCGGCGGCAGAGACTTCGCAGGCACGGTCGAAACCGGGAAGACGATTGAGGCGGCGCGGCATGACCAGGGCGCGATCGCGGGGTTGCCAGAACAGCAGGCCGAATTCAGAGTCGCCGGCGCAGACCGAGGCCAGCAAATCCTGTTCGGCTTGCAGGCCGGCTTCGATGGTCAGGGGGGTTGGCAGCGACATGGAAGGCTCCGGCAGATCTGGAATCTTTGGGGTTTTCAAGTACCTCATCGCGAGCAGGCTCACTCCTACAATTGGAACGCGTTCCCCTGTAGGAGTGAGCCTGCTCGCGATGGCGTCGACTCGGTCTGGAGCGAATCAGTCGAGGGTCGAACCGCTGATGGAAGTGCCACGCTCCGGGAAGAACAGTCGCTGCAGTTCAGTGCCCGGATTTTCCGCGCGCATGAACGCTTCACCGACGAGGAACGAATAGACGTCGCTGATTTCCATCAATTCGACATCGGCGCGATTGAGAATACCGCTCTCGGTAATGACCAGACGATCGCGCGGAATGCGCGGCAGCAGGTCGAGGGTGGTTTCCAGGCTGACGTCGAAGGTGTGCAGATTGCGGTTGTTGACCCCGACCAGTGGTGTGTCGAGGGTTTTCAACGCGCGCTCCAGCTCATCGCCATCGTGTACTTCGACCAGCACATCGAGACCGACGCTTTTGGCGACGGCGGCCAGCTCGGCCATTTTCACGTCATCCAGTGCGGAGACGATCAACAGCACACAGTCGGCGCCCAGCGCACGGGCTTCAACGATCTGGTAAGGATCAATCATGAAGTCCTTGCGGATCACCGGCAGGCTGCACGCGGCACGAGCCTGTTGCAGGTACGCATCGGCGCCCTGGAAGTAATCGATATCGGTCAGTACGGAAAGACAGGTCGCCCCACCCTTCTCGTAGCTTTTGGCGATGTCGGCCGGAACGAAGTTCTCGCGAATCACGCCTTTGCTCGGCGAGGCCTTTTTGATTTCGGCAATCACCGCAGGCTGCTTCTTCTTCGCCTGCGCCAGCAATGCCTGGGCGAAACCACGGGGTGCATCGGCCGCCTTGGCCAGACTTTCCAGCTCGCTCAGGCTGACGCGAGCGCTACGCTCGGCGACTTCCTGGACTTTACGCGCCAGAATGTTTTCCAGAACCGTCGGTACACTCATCCCTCATTCTCCACTCTGAATACCGCGGTAAAGGCACCCAGCTCCTCAAGTTTTTCCCGAGCGAGACCGGTGTGCAAGGCGTCGTGCGCAAGCTCGACGCCCTGTTTCAAACTACTCGCCACGTCGGCGGCGTACAGCGCGGCACCGGCGTTGAGCACAATCATTTCGGCGGCTTTCTGACCGTTTTCGGTCTTGCGCTTGCCGAGAGCATCGCGGATCAGTGCCAGCGACGCCTCCGGGCCTTCGACCGACAGACCGTGCAGGCTCTGGCTCTTCATGCCGAGATCTTCTGGCTCGACCCAATACTCGGTGATTTCGTTGTTCTTCAGTTCCGCCACAAAGGTTGGTGCGGCGAGACTGAACTCGTCCAGGCCGTCCTTCGAATGCACCACCAGCACATGCTTGCTGCCCAAGCGTTGCAAGACTTCGGCCAATGGCCGGCACAGTGCCTGGGTGAACACGCCCACCACCTGATGTTTCACCCCGGCCGGATTCGTAAGCGGGCCGAGCATGTTGAACAGCGTACGCAGGCCGAGATCGCGGCGCGGGCCGGCGGCGTACTTCATGGCTTTGTGATGGGTCTGGGCGAACATGAAACCGATACCGACGTTGTCGATGCAACGCGCTACCTGAACCGGAGTCAGGTTCAGATAGATGCCGGCAGCTTCGAGCAAGTCGGCGCTGCCGCTCTTGCCCGAGACTGCGCGGTTGCCGTGCTTGGCGACAGTGCAACCGGCAGCGGCAACAACAAACGAAGAAGCCGTCGACACGTTGAAGATATTGGCACCGTCACCGCCGGTACCGACCACATCGACCACGCCGTCGAGGGTCTTCAGTTCAACCTGATCGGCCAGCTCACGCATCACCGACACCGCGCCAACGATCTCGTCGATGCTCTCGCTCTTCATGCGCATGGCCATCATGAACGCGCCTATCTGCGCGTCAGTGCATTGGCCGGTCATGATTTCGCGCATCACATCGCGCATCTCATCGGTGCTGAGGTCGAGGTGATCGACGATACGGCTCAGGGCTGTCTTGATATTCATGGGAAGTCCTTAGCGCGTGCCGCCGGTTTGTTTGAGGAAGTTGGCAAACAGTTCATGACCCTGCTCGGTCAGGATCGACTCGGGGTGGAACTGTACGCCCTCAATGTTCAGGGTCTTGTGACGCAGGCCCATGATTTCGTCGACCGAACCGTCATCGTGCTGGGTCCATGCGGTCAGTTCCAGGCAATCGGGCAACGTGTCGTGCTTGACGATCAGCGAGTGGTAACGGGTGACCGTCAGCGGATGGTTCAGGCCAGCGAAAACGCCCTTGTCCTCGTGGAATACCGGACTAGTCTTACCGTGCATTACCTGACGCGCGCGCACTACATCGCCGCCAAAAGCCTGGCCGATGGACTGGTGACCCAGGCAGACGCCGAGGATTGGCAGTTTGCCGGCAAAGTGCTTGATGGCTTCGATGGAGATACCGGCCTCGGTCGGCGTGCACGGGCCTGGGGACACCACGATGCGCTCAGGCTTGAGTGCTTCGATTTCGGCGACGGTCAATTCGTCGTTGCGCACGACTTTGACGTCGGCACCCAATTCGCCAAGGTATTGCACAACGTTGTAAGTAAAGGAGTCGTAGTTGTCGATCATCAGCAACATGGCGTTTCGAACCTCTTGAATTCTGATTTGAAAACAGCCTTCAGATCACTTGCCCGCAGGGCGCTGCACGATGTCGGACGCAGATAGACGCGGCGGCACAGCGGCATTTCAAACAGGCAAGGAAGGCAAAGCGATACAGATCCGGCGGGGCCGGCAGAAAAGATTCAGGCGCGCCAACGCCAGCGGGCGTGTGCCTTGATGACTTGATCCAGAAGTTTGCTGGTGATCAACACGGGGAAGGTCTCGTTCATACGTTCCAGCACAGTAACTTAGCTGGGCGGGGCGTGCAATATGGCCGGGGCTTTGGGGAATAAATCCAGGGGAGGATTCGCGACCGATGGCAAAACGCCGGGAGTTTTTGGTACTGTCGTTTCGTTCACCTACAACAATAAATAAACGGACTTGCTCATGATCAAACAGACGTTGTTTGTACCGCTGGCCGGCTGCCTGCTCGCACTGGCCTGCACCCAGGCCAACGCAGCGCCCAATCCTTATTCCAGTTTCATTGTGTTTGGCGACAGCCTCAATGATGCCGGCACCTTCACCGACACTGGCGGACCGGCCGGCTCCACCGAGCGTTACACCAACCGGACCGGGCCGGTGTATCAGGATGGCAGCGGGGAACTGTATTCATTGAACTCCACGCAGTTGCTCGGCGGACGCCTTGGCTTTTCGCCAGACCAGACAGCCTCTTCCAGCTCCGCCGTGCGCGCCGAAAACGGCCAGCCGGACGGCAACAACTGGGCGGTTGGCGGTTATCGCACCGACCAGATCCTCGACTCGATCACGACGCAATCCGCCACCGGTGAACGCACCCGTGCCGGTTACCTGCCCTCAAACGGCTTCCGCGCCGACCCGAATGCGCTGTATTACATTTCCGGCGGCGGTAACGACTTCCTGCAAGGACGAATTCTCAGCCTGCCGCAAGCCAACGCCGCCGCCGACCGGCTGGCCGACAGCGTGCAAACCCTGCAAACCGCCGGTGCCAAATACGTGATGGTCTGGCTGTTGCCTGATGTTGGCCTGACGCCAGCGATCAACGGTACGCCACTGCAAACCTTCAGCAGTCAACTCGCCACCCAGTTCAACAGTCAGTTGGTCACACGCCTGCAAGGCATCAACGCCGAAATCATTCCGCTGAACATTCCGGTACTGCTCTCGGAAGTGTTCGCCGATCCTGGGCGCTTTGGCCTCGCGACCGATCAGAACCTGACCGCGACCTGCTTCAGCGGCAATAGCTGCACCGAGAACGCCCGTTACGGGATCAACAGCGCGACACCCGATCCGAGCAAGCTGATCTACAACGACGGCGTGCATCCAACCGAGGCCGGACAAAAACTGATCTCCGATTACGCCTACTCCCTGCTCGCCGCGCCGTGGGAACTGACGCTGCTACCAGAAATGGCCCACGCCACAGTGCGCGCGCATCAGGATGAACTGCGCAACCAATGGCAGGCGGATTGGGAGAATTGGCAAGCGGTCGGTCAATGGCGCGCCATTGTCTCGGCGGGCGGCCAGCATCTGGATGTCGACAGCCAAAGCAGCGGCGCCAGCGCTGATGGCAGCGGATACAACCTCAACGTCGGTGGCAGCTATCGCTTGAATGAAGCCTGGCGCGTTGGTGTGGCGGGCGGTTTCTACCGGCAGAATCTGGAGGCCGGTCATAACGATTCGGACTACAAACTCAACAGCTACATGGCCACGGCATTTGCCCAGTACCAGCAAAACCGCTGGTGGGCTGACGCGGCGTTGACCGGTGGCAAACTCGACTACGACAACCTCAAGCGCAAGTTTGATCTGGGCGCCAGCGAAGGTGCGGAGAAAGGCGACACTGACGGCAGCCTCTGGGCCTTCAGCGCGCGTGTCGGTTACGACATTGCCCAGCCGGGCAGCGAGTGGCACCTGTCACCATTCGTCAGCGCCGATTACGCCAGCGTTGATGTCGATGGCTACTCCGAGAAGAGCAATCGCGCCACGGCGCTGACCTTCGATGATCAGACCCGCGACTCGAAACGCCTGGGGCTGGGCTTGCAGGGCAAGTACAACATTACTCCGCAAACCCAAGTGTTCGGCGAATACGCCCACGAGCGTGAATACGAAGATGACGTACAAAAGGTCAACATCGCGCTCAATACCTTGCCGGCCAACGACTTCACACTTGAGGGCTATACGCCGCAAAGTCATTTGAACCGCTTGAGTCTGGGTGTGAGCCACAAACTCACGGCGGATCTGGCGCTGCGTGGCGGTTATTCGTTGCGCAAGGATGATGATTTTACCCAGCAGGGCGTTAACGTCGGGGTAGTGCTGGACTTTTAAACCCCTGGCACAAAAAAAGCGGCGCCCTCGCAGGCGCCGCTTTTTTATTGCCGAACACAGATCAAAATGCAGGAGTGAGCCTGCTCGCGATTGCGGTGATTCACTCAACAAATCCGTTGAATGTTAATCCGCTATCGCGAGCAGGCTCACTCCTACAAGGGTTTTGTGTTGGCTCAGCTTTCCGGGGTTTGCTCGGCCAGGGCGACGGCGCGGAACATCGCACGGCGTTTGTTCAGGGTTTCTTCCCATTCCAGCGCCGGCACCGAGTCGGCAACGATGCCGCCACCGGCCTGCACGTGCAGCTCGCCGTTCTTGATCACCGCCGTGCGAATCGCGATTGCAGTGTCCATGTTGCCGTTCCAGGCGAAATAACCGACCGCGCCACCGTACACACCACGCTTGACCGGCTCCAGTTCGTCGATGATTTCCATCGCGCGAATCTTCGGCGCACCCGACAAGGTGCCCGCCGGCAGAATCGCCCGCAGTGCGTCCATCGCCGTCAACCCGGCCTTCAACTGGCCGGTAACGTTGGAGACGATGTGCATCACATTGGAATAACGTTCGATGACCATTTTCTCGGTGAGCTTCACCGAGCCGATTTCCGAAACACGACCGGTATCGTTACGGCCCAGATCGATCAGCATCAAGTGCTCGGCGATCTCTTTGTCGTCCGACAGCAGATCTTCTTCCAGCGCCACATCGGCTTCTTCGGTGGCGCCACGTGGGCGAGTACCGGCAATCGGGCGCACGGTGATCAGATTGTCTTCAACCCGCACCAGCACTTCCGGCGAACTGCCAACGACGTGGAAGTCGCCGAAATTGAAGAAGTACATGTAAGGCGTCGGGTTGAAGCAACGCAGGGCGCGGTACAGATCGATGGGTGCAGCCTTGAAGTCGATCGACATGCGTTGCGACGGCACGACCTGCATGCAGTCACCGGCCAGGATGTATTCCTTGATGGTGTCGACGGCTTTTTCGTAATCGTCCTGAGTGAAACTGGAACGGAATACCGGATCAGCCGCCTGCTGCTTGCTGAAATCCAGGCCACGGCGCGGGGTGATCGGCTGACGCAGTTTTTCCAGCAATGCCTGCAATTGCGCCTGACCTTGTTCGAAGGCATCCGCCTGCGCAGGGTCGGCCAGGACGATCGCGTGCATCTTGCCGGCGAGGTTATCGAACACCACGACCGCGTCGGAGACCATCAGCAGAATGTCCGGCACACCCAGCGGATCCGGGTTCGGGCATTTGCCCAAGCGCTTCTCGACATAACGTACGCAGTCATAACCGAAGTAACCGACCAGACCACCGTTGAAACGCGGCAGACCGGCGATGGTCGGCACGTTGTAGCGCGCTTTGAAGGTTTCAACGAAGGCCAGCGGGTCTTCAACATCGTGGCTTTCGGTTTCAACGCCATCAACGGTGATGCTGACGTGATGGTCGTGAACCCGCAGCACGGTGCGGCACGGCAGGCCGATGATCGAGTAACGGCCCCACTTCTCGCCGCCCTGCACCGATTCAAGCAGGTAGGAGTTGGGCTGGTCGGCCAGTTTCAGGTAGATCGACAGCGGCGTGTCGAAGTCGGCCAGGGTTTCGCAGGCCAACGGAATGCGGTTGTAGCCGTCAGCGGCCAAGCGCAGGAATTCTTCGCGGATCATAAGGTGCCTCGTGGTGTGAGGGGCAAATCAGTCAGGTATGCAAACGCGCCGGCAGGCCGGCCAGGAACAAGTCAGGCGCGCCAACGCCAGCGGGCCAGGGCCTTGATGACTTTCATCCAGAGTTTGCGAGTGACCACCACGATGGCGTTTCCAGAATGGGATTGAGCAGCGTCGGGCAACGTTATCTCAGCGGCCGAACCGAGGCAACCGGGAATTAGCTTGCGCAGATCGTCGATCACCAGCGCCGGCGATTCTTCGGCAATCGGTCGGCCATGGTTGTAGCCGTAACTCAACGCCACGCATTTGACCCCCGCCGCTTTCGCTGCCAGTACATCGCTGCGCGAGTCACCGACGAACAACGATTGCGAGGCCGGGATGTTGGCCATTTTCATTACAAAAAACAGCGCGGCTGGATCCGGTTTCTTCTGCGGCAAGGTATCGCCGCCAATGATCCACTTGAAGTAGCGGCCGATTTTCATCTGATCCAGCAACGGCGCGACGAAGCGCTCCGGCTTGTTGGTGATCAGCGCCATGGCCACGCCCTGCTTGTGCAGCCATTTGAGGGTGTCGCGCACGCCGGGATAGACCACGGTCAGCTCATGGCTGGCGCCGTAGGCTTGCATGAACACTTCCAGTGCATGCTCGGCCTCAACGTCATCCACCGCCGAATGATCGATGCCACCGGCCAACGCACGGCGCACCAGTACCGGCGCGCCGTTGCCCACCCACTCGCGCACCGATTCGATGCCCGCAGGTTGGCGGCCAAGTGAGAGCAGCATGGTGTCCACCGCCGCTGCCAGGTCTGGAACCGAGTCGATCAGTGTGCCATCCAGATCGAACATCACCAGCCGTGGCAGTTTCCCCGGGAACAGCTGCTCAAACCCGCTCATAGGCGCGCCAGCGCCAGTTCGGAGCGCATCTTGTCGATGACTTCCTGATAGTTCGGCGCATTGAAGATCGCCGAGCCGGCAACAAAGGTGTCAGCGCCCGCAGCGGCGATTTCGCGGATGTTGTTGACGTTGACGCCGCCGTCGATTTCCAGACGGATGTCACGGCCCGAGGCATCGATGATCGCTCGCGCTTCGCGCAGTTTGTCGAGGGTGCCGGGAATGAATTTCTGCCCGCCGAAGCCTGGGTTGACGCTCATCAGCAAGACCATATCGACCTTGTCGATCACGTACTTGAGCACGTCCAGCGGCGTCGCCGGGTTGAACACCAGACCGGATTTGCAGCCGCCTTCACGGATCAGTTGCAGCGAACGATCAACGTGCAGCGTGGCTTCCGGGTGGAAGGTGATGTAGGTGGCGCCGGCTTCGATGAAGTCGCCAACGATACGATCCACCGGGCTGACCATCAGGTGCGCATCGATCGGCGCGGTGACGCCGTACTTGCGCAATGCCGCGCAGACCATCGGACCGATGGTCAGGTTTGGCACGTAGTGGTTGTCCATGACGTCGAAGTGGACGAAGTCGGCGCCAGCGGCAAGAACGTTGTCTACTTCCTCGCCGAGGCGGGCGAAGTCGGCGGAGAGAATCGACGGAGCAATTACGAAGGGCTGCATGACGCACCTTTTCTGAGCTAAATCACGATGGCGCGCATTGTATACCTCAAGTTTCCAAGCGCGCACCGTGACCGCGATGATTGGGTTGTGCCATGACGGAGGACGGGCGCTGACTCAATACGCCGCGCGGTAGATCTTCTCGATGTCCCCAGCGCTGAGTTTGCGCGGATTGTTGCGCATCAGCCGCTCAATGCCCGCCGCTTCCACGGCCATCGCCGGGATCGCTTCTTCCGGCACGCCGAAACTACGCAGCCCGGCCGGGATTTCCACGGCTGCGCACAGATCGCTCATCGCCTGCACGGCTTTGTCCGCTGCTTCGGCGGCACTCAGATGAGCGGTCTTCACCCCCATGGCTTCGGCGATATCCTGCATGCGTTCAACGCAGGCCATTTTGTTCCAGGTCATGACATACGGCAGCAGCAAGGCATTGCTGACGCCATGGGCAATATTGAAACGCCCGCCCAGCGGATACGCCAGCGCATGCACCGCGCCGACCCCGGCATTGCCGAACGCCATGCCGGCCATCAGGCTGGCGGTGGCCATGTCTTCGCGGGCTTGCAGGTTGGTGCCGTTGGCGTAGGCCTTGGGCAACGCGTTGGCGATCAGCTTGATGGCGCCGATGGCCAGCGAGTCGGTGATCGGCGAGGCATTCACCGACAGATAGGATTCGATGGCGTGCACCAGCGCGTCGACACCACTGGCGGCGGTGACGCTGCGTGGACAGGTCAAGGTCATCTGCGGGCTGACCAGCGCCACGTCCGGTAATAGAAAGTCGCTGACGATGCCTTTCTTCAACTGCGCGACTTTGTCCGAGAGGATCGCGACGTTGGTAACTTCGGAACCGGTGCCGGCGGTGGTCGGGATGGCGATCAGCGGCGGGCCTTTGCGCGGCACCTGGTCGACGCCGAACAGGTCCTCCAGCGCGCCGTGGTAACCGGCGTAGGCGGCGACGCTTTTGGCGATGTCGATGGCACTGCCACCACCGAGACCGATCAAGCCGTCATGCCCGCCCTCACGGTAAACGCGCATGCAGTCTTCGACGATGGCAATTTCCGGGTCTGGCAAAACGCGGTCAAAAATCTCGTAGTCGCGACCACCGAGTTGCACCAGCGCCAGCTCTACCGTGCCGGATTTGACCAGCGCGGCATCGGTGACGATCAATGGGTTGTCGATGTCGAGGCGTGTGAGTTCGGCGGCCAGTTGCTCGATGGCAGCGGCGCCGGTGATCAGTTTGTGAGCGATTTTGAACTGGGACAGACTCATCGTGCGCAGCCTCTTATAGATGTGGGAGCTGGGCACAAGATTAGCTGGGGATTTGGGGTTGTCTGCTATTCATCTGGTGAATGTCCCCTCGCAGGCGAGAGCAAGAGCAAGAGCCCCTCACCCTAGCCCTCTCCCCGAGGGAGAGGGGACTGACCGCGTTGTAATCTCGAAGTACACCGACCTGAAATACCGAGTCGAACTCAGGCCTCGAAAGCCATGAAGATCTGCTCCCTTTCCCCCTCGCCCCCCTGGGGGAGAGGGCTGGGGTGAGGGGGTAAGCTTTTGATCTGGCCCTTAAACCTGAGCAGTCCGCAGTTTTTCGCTACGACCACGCAGCCATTCCAGGGTCAGCAACAAGATGACCGAGAAAGCAATCAGCAACGTAGCAGCAGCCGCAATCGTCGGGCTGAGGTTCTCGCGAATCCCGCTGAACATTTGCCGAGGCAACGTCGCCTGCTCAGGTCCCGCAAGAAACAGCGTCACCACCACCTCATCAAACGACGTCGCAAAGGCAAACAGCGCCCCGGAAATCACCCCCGGCGCAATCAGCGGCAAGGTCACCCGACGGAACGCGGTCAAGGGCGATGCACCGAGACTCGCCGCCGCCCGCACCAGATTGTGATTAAACCCCTGCAACGTCGCCGACACCGTGATGATCACAAACGGCACACCCAACACCGCGTGCACCACGATCAGCGAGAAGAAGCTGTTACCCAAACCCAGCGGCGCAAAAAACAGATAACTCGCCACACCAATGATCACCACCGGCACCACCATCGGCGAAATCACCAGCGCCATCACCAGCGCTTTACCGGGGAAGTCACCGCGAGTAAGACCGATCGCCGCCAGCGTACCGAAGACCATCGCCAGTACCGTCGCCGCCGGGGCAACAATGATGCTGTTCTTCAGTGCGCGCATCCATTCCGCCGAGGCGAAGAAGTCGTGGTACCACTGCAGCGAGAAACCCTGCAGCGGATAGACCAGAAAACTCCCCGAGTTGAACGACAGCGGAATGATCACCAGCACCGGCAGAATCAGGAACAACAGAATCAAGCCGCAGAGAATCCGCAGGCTGTAGAACCACACCCGTTCGATGGGCGACATGTAAGGACTCAGCATTTCGAATTCCCCTTAGCTCAGGCGCAGGCGACTGGCGCCGACCAGCCAGCTGTAAATCAGATAAAGCACCACAGTCGCCAGCAGCAACAGCCCGCCCAGCGCAGTAGCCATGCCCCAGTTGATGCTGGTGTTGGTGTAAAAGGCGACGAAGTAGCTGACCATTTGATCGTTCGGGCTGCCGAGCAGCGCCGGGGTGATGTAGTAACCAATGGCAAGGATGAACACCAACAGGCAACCGGCGCCAACACCGGCGTAGGTCTGCGGGAAGTACACCCGCCAGAAACTGGCGAACGGATGGCAGCCGAGGGAAATCGCCGCGCGCATGTAGGTCGGCGAGATGCCTTTCATCACGCTGTAGATCGGCAGAATCATGAACGGCAGCAGAATGTGCACCATCGAGATGTACACGCCGGTGCGGTTGAACACCAGTTCCAGTGGTTTATCGATGATGCCCATGGCCATCAGGCCGCTGTTGATCAGCCCGCCGGATTGCAGAAGCACGATCCACGCGGCGACGCGCACCAGGATCGAGGTCCAGAACGGCAGCAGCACCAGAATCATCAGCAGGTTGCTTTGCCGCGATGGCAGGTTCGCCAACAGGTAGGCCAGTGGATACGCGAGCACCAGACAGATCACGGTGATGACCAGGCCCATCCAGAACGTGCGGGCGAAGATGTCGAGATAGATCGCCTGATCCGGCGTGGCCGGGGCGATTTCGCCGAGGTCGTCGATGCGGTGATCGACTGCCGCCAGCAGGTAATACGGGGTGATGCTGCTGGTGTTGCGTTTGACCGCTTGCCAGTAGGCCGGGTCGCCCCAACGTTCGTCGAGTGCTTCCAGCGCTTCTTTATAAGAGGCCGGTTCGCTGGCGAACGGCAGCGCCCGAGCGGTTTTGGTCAGCAGGCTGCGATAGCCGGCCAACTCCATGTTCAAGCGCTTGGACAGATCGCCCAGCGTCTGGTTTTTGCGCGCTTCGGCGAGGTCTTCGCCGGCGGCTTTGTAGACCGGTTCAGCGGGCAGGCCGCGGCCGTCCCAACTGGCGATGGCCGCCACGGTGCGCGGCATGCCGCCGACCACTTCGGGGTTGCCGACGCTTTTGTAGAGCAGCGCCACGATCGGCACCAGAAACACCAGCAACAGAAACAGCACCAGCGGCGCAATCAGCGCTTGAGCCTTCCAGCGGTTGACCCGCTCGGCGCGCTTGAGCTTCTGCTTCAAGGTGGGGCTGTTGCCCTCGTTCAGGGGAACGGCGATGGCCATGACGTACTCCGCAAATCTTTGATCGTTACAGAGGTGGTGAATACCACCTCGAACTTTTGCTACTGATCGTTCCCACGCTCTGCGTGGGAATGAATCCAGTGACGCTCTGCGTCACACGGGGACGCGGAGCGTCCCGGGCGGCGTTCCCACGCAGAGCGTGGGAACGATCATCCGGAAAGCCGTCGGCCCGTATGCTCGGGTTACTTCGCAGCCCAGGAGTTGAAGCGCTGCTCCAGTTGCTCGCCGTTGTCAGCCCAGAAGCTGACGTCGATCTGCACCTGGTTGGCGATGTTTTCCGGGGTGGTCGGCATGTCTTTGAGGACGTCCTTGGCCAGCAGCGGTACGGCTTGGGTGTTAGCCGGGCCATAGGCGATGTTTTCCGAGTAGGTCTTCTGCTGCTGCGGCTGTACCGAGAAGGCGATGAACTTCTTCGCCGCTTCCGCGCGTTTGGCGTCCAGACCTTTCGGGATGGCCCAGGCGTCGAAGTCGTAGATACCGCCGTTCCACACCACTTTCAGGTTGGATTCCTTCTGCACCGCCGCGATGCGACCGTTGTAAGCCGAGCTCATCACCACGTCACCGGAAGCGAGGTATTGCGGCGGTTGCGCGCCGGCTTCCCACCACTGAATGCTTGGCTTCAGCTCATCAAGCTTCTTGAACGCGCGATCCTGGCCGCCCTTGCTCGCCAGCTCTTTGTAGACGTCTTTCGGCGCTACGCCATCGGCCATCAAAGCGAATTCGAGGGTGTATTTGGCGCCTTTGCGCAGGCCACGTTTACCCGGGAATTTCTTGGTGTCCCAGAAATCCGCCCAACTGGTCGGCGCGGTTTTCAGCTTGTCGGCGTTGTAAGCCAGTACGGTCGACCAAACGAAGAAGCCCACGCCGCACGGCTGAATCGCGCCTTTGACGTAATCTTCAGTCTTGCCGAACAGCGCCGGGTCGAGTTGTTCGAACATGTCTTCGTCGCAGCCACGGGACAGCTCTGGCGATTCAACTTCGACCAAGTCCCACGACACGCTCTTGGTGTCGACCATGGCTTTGACCTTGGCCATTTCGCCGTTGTACTCGCCAGCGACGATCTTGCCGTTGCCCGCCGCTTCCCACGGTGCATAGAAGGCTTTGACTTGCGCGGCCTTGTTCGCCCCGCCAAACGACACCACGGTCAAATCCGGGCCGGCGGCCATCGCGCTGGCCGCACCCATCAGGCCCAGGGTCAGGGCGGTGAACTTCAGGGATCTCAACATTTATTGTTCTCTCCACGTGCAGGGTTGGTGTTGGTATTGCCGGGGCGATCAGTTCGCCTCTAGAAGAGGATCGAGTGCGCGTACGTGCTCGACCTGCCAGCCAAGCGGAACCACGTCACCGACCGCGAGCGCTGGATCGAGCTCGGCAATCGGCTGTTTCACGAAGAAGTCGGTCTTGCCGCAGACTTCCAGGCGCACCCGGACGTGGTCGCCCAGATAGATGAATTCCGCCACCCTCCCTGAGAAGCGGTTAACGCATTGATCACTGGAACCGTTGAGACTGATGCGCTCCGGACGGATCGACAAAGTCACCGGTTCGCCGGTCTGGCCGACGTTGACCGCCAGCGCCTCGACCTTTTCGCCACGGCCCAACTCGACCACGCAACGCTCGCCGTTCTGGCTCAACAGGCGACCGTTAAGGCGGTTGTTTTCACCGATGAAGTTGGCAACAAAGGTATTTTTCGGTTCTTCGTAAAGTGTGCGCGGCGGGGCGATCTGCTGGATTTCGCCCTGATGGAATACCGCAACGCGATCGGACATGGTCAGCGCTTCGCCCTGATCGTGGGTCACGTAGACCACGGTTACGCCGAGGCGCTGGTGCAGGTGTTTGATTTCCATCTGCATGTGTTCACGCAGTTGCTTGTCGAGGGCACCGAGGGGTTCGTCCATCAGCACCAGTTGCGGTTCGAACACCAGCGCGCGGGCCAGCGCCACACGCTGCTGCTGACCACCGGACAACTGCGCCGGGTAGCGCGAGGCAAACGCATCGAGCTGGACCATGCTGAGGACTTTCTTGACCTTGTCGTTGACGTCGCTCTTATTCAGGCCACGCACGCTCAGCGGAAACGCAAGGTTTTCGGCGACGGTCATGTGCGGGAACAGCGCGTAGTTCTGGAACACCATGCCGATGTCACGCTTGTGTGGCGGCACGTTGTTGATCGAACGCCCGGCCAGGAGGATCTCGCCAGCGGTCGGCGTTTCGAAACCGGCGAGCATCATCAGGCTGGTGGTCTTGCCGGAACCGGACGGCCCGAGCAGGGTGAGAAATTCGCCTTTGCGAATGTCCAGGTTGAGGTCTTTGACGATCAGGTTCTCGCCGTCGTAGCTCTTCTGCACTCCACGAAAGCTGACCAGCACATCACTGGCCCCTGCGTTTGTATCGACCTGGCTCATACCCACACCTTTGTTGTTGATGACTGCTTGTGGGTTAAGCCTAGTGGCTGCTGACAGCCACGCAAATCGGGGCGCAGGAGAGAATCGCCTCAGCCGGATGGAAGGTTGGGGGTAGGGATTGCCCTACAAGGATGGCGCTAATGGATAAGGCAGTGGCGAGGGTTGAGCTGCAAGCTGCAAGAACAAGCAAAAGCGCCTGTCGCTCATGGATATGTCCATAATCCCGAAGGCTGCGCAGCCCCCCTGTAGGAGTGAGCCTGCTCGCGATGGCGTCTGCTCAGTCAACACTGCAGTGACAGATCTACCGCTATCGCGAGCAGGCTCACTCCTACAATTTTGATCACGGTGACTGTTAGAGGAGTTTGTGTTCCATCGCGTATTTGACCAGTTCGGCCAGCGAGGTGATGTTGAGCTTCTGCATCAGCCGCGCCTTGTGGGTGCTGATGGTTTTGCTGCTCAGCGCCAGTTGCTGGGCGATGTCGTTGACGTTGGCGCCCTGGGCCAGGCGTTCGAACACCGAGAACTCGCGTTCGGACAGCAACGAATGCAGGGGCCGTGCATCGGTCAGGCCGACTTCAAACACCATGCGATCCGCCAGATCCGGATCAATGTATCGCCCACCCGCCGCGACTTTACGAATGGCGGTGAGCAACAGCGCCGGGTCACTGTCCTTGGTCGCATACCCGGCGGCGCCGACCTTCAGCGCCCGCGCAGCCATCTGCGCTTCGTCGTGCATAGATAGCACCAGGATCGCCGGTGGATTGTTCAGCGCGCGGATTCGCGGGATCGCCTCCAGGCCATTGACACCGGGCATGGAGATGTCCAGCAGCACCACTTCGCATGGCACGCTGCGCAGGGCCTCAAGCAATTGCTCGCCATTGCTCGCCTCGCCCACTACTTGCAGATCCTTGGCCAGGCCGATCAATTGCTTGATGCCTTCACGGACGATGGTGTGGTCTTCGGCTACCAGTACACGGATCACGTTTTTCTCCAGATTTCAGGTACACAGCAATCCCTGTGGGAGGGAGCCTGCTCGCGAAAGCGTCAGCCCAAACACCACATATCTTCAAACCTCACTCACCGGCACCCAAACATTCAGACTGGTGCCCTCCCCCGGCTCACTCTCCAGCACCAACCGCCCGCCCATGATCAGCACCCGCTCACGCATGCCGACCAGGCCAAACGAAGTCGGTCGACCGCTGGCGGGAACAAATCCTACGCCATCATCACTGACCGTCAGACATAACTCATCGCCTTCCAGCGCCAACGTCAGTTCCACAGTATGCGCCTGAGCATGGCGCATCACATTGGTCAGCGCCTCCTGCAAGATCCGGAACAAGCCAATTGCCTTGGCATCACTGAGTACCGGCAGATTATCCGGTACCTGCACCAGACACGGGATCTGCGTGCGCGCCTCGAAGCGCCGCGCCTGCCACTCGATCGCCGAGGCAATCCCGGCATCGAGAATCGGCGGTCGCAGCGCCGTGGCCACGTCGCGCACCAACTGGAACAACTGAGCGATCAGGCGTTTCATGCTGTTCAACCGCTCGTTCAACCCCGGATCGAGTTGCGCGTAGGCTAACTCGCACATCGATGTTTCCAGCTTCAGCACGGTCAACATCTGCCCCAGTTCATCGTGAACCTCGCGGGCAATGCGCGCCTTCTCTTCTTCACGCACGCTCTCAAGGTGCGCCGACAGTTCGCGCAGTTGCTCACGGGAGGCCGCCAACTCCAGCTCGATACGCTTGCTCTCGGTGATGTCCCAGACGATGCCGTCCCAGACATAGGCGCCATCCTCCAGTTGCCGGGTGATCGCCTTGATCTCGGCCCAGCGCTGCTGGCCTTGACGCGTGAGGATCCGGCCCTGCCACGACCAGTCACTGTCGGTGTCCAGCGCCTGATCCTGAGTGCGGTGATAACTCGCCTTATCGTCGGGATGCACCAGGCTGCGCAGACCCATGTCGCGATGGGCTATGGTGGCCGGGGCGTAACCGACCAGGCTTTCGCTGCCCTCGCTGATGTAGGCAAAGTCGATCTGCCCGGTCACCGGCGCGCGCTCCAGACGAAACACCAATCCCGGCACGTTGGCGGCGATGCCTTGCAGACGCGCCTCGCTTTCCTGCAACGCGGCGAGGGCGCGACGGCGCTCGGTGACGTCGGTGAGGTACACCACCAGGTATTCACTGTCGCGAAAGCGCAGGAAACTCAGCGAGACATCCGCCGGCAAAATACTGCCGTCAGCCCGCACGCAACTGGTTTCGAAACTCAGCGGACCTTCTTCACTGGCCCGCGCGCGCTTCCACAGATTGAGCCAGCGGTCCATGTGCAGACCCGGTTCGAAGTCGATCAATGGCCGTTCGATCAGTCCGCCCGAGGGATAACCGAGCATGATTTCCGCCGCGCGATTGGCGTAGCGCACATGGCTGTCCCAGTTGACCCAAAGGATGCCGACGGTGCTTTGGTCGATGGAGAACTGCGTCAACCGCAGCGCTTCTTCGTTGGCCGCGCGCAAGGCGATGTCTTCCCGGGCGGCCAGCAATCGCTGTTCGAGGCTGTGCTGTTGGCGACGCTGCCAGAACACGATCGCGACACAACTGAGCAGCATCACTGCAAACAACAAGCTGAGGTTTTGCCAGAACCCCGGCGACTCCGAGAGTCGCGGATATTTCGGTTGCAGCCACTGGTTGTGTAACTGCTCCAGATCCTTGGCCGGGATGGCACGCAGCGCACTTTGAAGGATGCCGGCCAACTCAGGCCAATCGCGGCGCGAGCCGACGCGCAGCAGTTGTGGCAGGCCGATATCGCCGACCACCACCAGCCCGGCGAACTCAGGCTCTACCGACAAGCGCCCGAGTTGCGCCTCATCGACCACGGCGTAGGCGGCCTGCTGACTCAACAGCAACTGCAACGCCTGACGCTCCAGTGGTACACCTTGCAGATTCAGATGGGGGTAGTTGCCGCGCAGGTAATCAGCCGTGCTGCTGGGCATGCGCACGGCGACGCGGATCTGGCTGTCGAGCTTCTCCAGATCGACCACACCACTGGCCTTCTGGTCGCTGACCACCAGTTGCGGCACGCGCATGTACGGATCAGAGAACTGCCACAGACGCAGGGCACTCGGGGTCTGGCTCAGGCCCGGAGCGATATCGATCTCGCCCTCGCGCATGGCGGCGTCCAATTGCGCGAGATCCTGAAAGTTGCGCCAGCTCAGTTCGACATTGAGCACCTTGGCCAGCAACTTCATCAGCTCGACGTTGGCCCCCGACAGCCGTTGCAAGCGCCGGTCGTATTGCGCATACGGGGCTTGCAACACCAGGCCGACGCGCAATTCATTGTGTTGCGCCAGCCATTGCTGCTGGCTTGCCGACAACTGTGCGAGATGAGAAGGCGGCGCAGGCGCCGCCCAGCCCATCAAGGGAAACCACAAACAGCCGATAACCCACAGGCAGCAAAATCGCTTCATTGAAGTCTCATACACTGACAAATTCTGACCAACCCATTAGGCTGCCGGGATACTTTCTGGCCTGGAATAACCGATGCCCTCTGTCTACCGCCTGGCAATGCCAGCATTGTGCCTGTCGCTGCTCCTGCCTTGTGCGTTTTCCGTCGAAGCCGCCGATCCGGCACCCGCCGCCACAGCGGAAAAACCGGCCGAAGAAAAACCGGCCGAACGCCAGCCACTGCTTGAGCGTAGTCAGGAAGAGGCCGCCGCACTGGAACGTAAAGTCCCGGCGCAAGAACAGCAACAGTTGCAGGCCGGTACCGACACCTTCCTCGCCCTGTGGAAACCGGCCAACACTGCCGAACCGAAAGGCGCAGTGATCATCGTCCCCGGCACAGGCGAAACCGCTGACTGGCCGCAGGCAATCGGCCCGTTGCGGCGCAAACTGCCGGATGCAAAATGGAGCAGCCTGAGTATTACGCTGCCCGACTTGCAAAGCGACGCCTTTGCACCGCGCGTGGTCGAGGCACCCGCTGTGCCGAAAGCCCCGGAGTCCGGCAGCAAGGACTCCACCACCGCGCAGCCGATCGAGCAAGCCGCTGGCGGTGAAGCAGAAGTGGCGGATCAGGTGGTCGCCGAAACCACTGAAGAGCAATCCAAGGCCGACGCCGAACGCATCTTCGCGCGCATCGACGCCGCGATTGCTTACGCCGAGCAGCAGAGCGCGCGCAGCATTGTCGTGCTTGGGCACGGCACTGGCGCCTATTGGGCCGCGCGATACCTGAGCGAGAAACAAACGGCGCAGGTAGAAAAGTTCGTCATGGTCGATGCGCAGATGCCAGCCAAGGCCAAACCGCCACTGGCCGAAGTGACGCCGACACTGAAGCTGCCGACCGCCGATATTTTCTATATGGACAAGCCGCTGGATCGCAACGCCGCGCTGGAGCGCATGCAGGCGAGCAAGCGTTTGAAGACCTCGGCGTTCAGCCAGGTCGCGCTCAAGGCTTTGCCGGATAACAAGGCTGAACAGGAACAGTTGTTCCGCCGGGTGCGTGGCTGGCTGAACCCGCAGAACACGGACTGACAGAAAGACCGAGTCGCCCCCTTCGCGAGCAGGCTCGCTCCCACATGGATCTGCGTACACAGTCCATGGTGGGAGCGAGCCTGCTCGCGAAGAGGCCAGCGCAGTCGCTACACATCTAACGGTTAGCGAAAATCCCGCCGCTCACGAATCAACGTGTAGGCGTTGTGCAGCTCACGGGTTTTTTCGGTGGCTTCACGCACCTGCACTGGCGTCGCCCCCGACCCGGCAATCTTGTCCGGATGATGACGACTGAGCAGGCGCCGATAGGCGCGCTTGATCTGCGCCGGTTCACTGGACGCCGACACGCCCAATAAACGCATCGCCTCCTGATAACTCACAGCAGCGCTGACGATCGGTCGTTTGCCCGGTTCGTAATCATTGGCCAGTGCCTGCACCTGATGCGTCGTCCAGCCCAGCCACTTGCCCCATTGCGCCAGCAGTTCACGCTCACTGACACCCGCGCGACCATCGGCCCAGACCATCCGCCAACAGGCGCGCAACACACCTTCGGCGGCATGCGGCTGCGCACTCAGGCGCCGTAGATAACCGCGCAGATTGTCGCTGCCGGACTTGCCGCGATTGAACGCGGCAATCGCCCGACGCGTCGCCGGCTCACTCATTTCCAGCGCACGCATTTCGTTACGCGCCTGCTGGATATGCCCGTCAGTGACCCGACCGTCACTTTTGGCCAGACGCCCGAGCAGCACAAACAACAGTTCGTCGTTGCGCAGCATCGGCCGCCCGCCGAGTTTTTCCCGCAGATGTCCAAAGCTTTGCAGGTTCAGACGCCGATCCAGCGCCTGTCCCAACAATGCCCCAAGCATGGCCCCCGGAATGCTGGCAATCGCAAAACCCGCTCCGGCTCCAATCAGAGTCCCTGGCCACAACATGTCAGCGACTCGCTTCTATCAATGCTTCAGCTTCGGCCAGACGCTCGTGCGTGCCGACGTCCACCCAGTGACCTTTCAGACGTTCGCCCGTGACTTCGCCAGCCGCCATGGCGTTACGCAACAGCGGCGCCAGTTTGAAGGCACCGTCGGTACAGCCGTCGAACAGTTGCGGATGCAATACGGCAATGCCGCTGTAAGTCAGGGTCGCAGCGTCCGGCTGACCGTCGTGCACTTCGCCGTCGACCAGTGTGAAATCACCGCGCGGGTGGTGCGCCGGATTGTCCGCCAGTACCAGATGCGCGAGCCCGTTGATCGGCTGGTGCAGGACGCTGAAGTCGTAATCGGTCCAGATATCGCCGTTCACCACCAGAAACGCATCATCGCCGAGCAACGGCAGCGCACGGAAAATCCCGCCGCCGGTTTCCAGTGGCTCACCTTCCGGCGAATACTGAATGCTCACGCCAAATTGCGAGCCGTCGCCCAGATAATCTTCGATCTGCTGACCGAGCCAGGCGTGATTGATCACGATCTCGTTGAACCCTGCGGCAGCGAGAGCCCGCAGGTGATATTCGATCAGTGGGACACCGCCGGCACGCACCAGTGGTTTCGGCGTAGTCAGGGTCAGCGGGCGCATGCGCTCGCCTTTGCCTGCCGCCAGAATCATTGCCTTCATGCTGTTGCTCCACCCCGCAGGCTGGTGAACAGCGCTTGCAGTTCTGCCAATTCAGGACGACGCGCAATCACCGCCTCTATATAAGAGAAGAAACGCGGTACGTCGGCCAGATAACGCGGCTTGCCATCACGATGACAAATGCGCGCGAAGATGCCGATGACCTTCAGGTGGCGCTGTACGCCCATCAGGTCACTGGCGCGCAGGAAGTCTTCGAAGTCCGGCTGCACCGGGATATTCAGTGCCGAGGCTTGCTGCCAGTAGCTTTCCAGCCAGCCGCGCACACGCTCTTCAGGCCAGCTGAGAAAGGCATCCTTGAACAGACAGGTCACGTCGTAGGTCACCGGGCCGTAGACCGCATCCTGGAAATCCAGCACACCGGGGTTCGGCTCGCTGAGCATCAGGTTGCGCGGCATGTAGTCGCGGTGCACCAGCACTTTGGGCTGCGCGAGTGCGCTGTCGATCAGCAGATCGCTGACCTGCTGCCACTGCTGTTGCTGGGTCGCGTCGAATTCGACACCGAGTTCACGCTTCACGTACCACTCGGGGAACAGTTCCAGCTCTCGGCGCAGCAAGGCAACGTCGTAGCTCGGTAACGGTGCGACCATCGGCAATTGCTGAAAAGCCAGCAGCGCTTGCAGGGCATCACTGAATAATGCGTCGGCATTTTCGCCATCGATCACGTCGAGATAGGTCTTGTTACCCAGGTCATTGAGCAAAAGAAATCCACGCTCAAGGTCCTCGGCATAAATTTTCGGCACATTTATTCCGGATTTCGCCAGCAAAAAAGCGATATCCACGAACGGTTTGCAGTTTTCCTGGGGCGGCGGCGCGTCCATCACGACGAAGCTGCGACCCTCGCCTTCCCAACGGAAGTAGCGGCGGAAACTCGCGTCGCTGCTGGCCGCGGTCAACGTGGCCGGGGGCACGGTGCCCCAGCCCTGATCTGCAAACAGGATTGCCAACTGCTCATTGAGCCAAACTTTCAGGTGTTGCAAGCGTACATCTTGGTCAGGCATTGCAAGGGTCTCCGACGGCGCTAGCCGTCAAGCGGGTCATGCTTTATTATCCAGCATCTTTTTCAGACCATCGAGAGGCGTGCGGCCCACACCGCGGGCAGATGGCACGCAGGAAGCCCGGACTAATAAGATGGCATTGAAATCCCCCGCGTTTCGTAAAAAATTTCCGTTGTTGGTAACCGGCAGTCTGCTGGCTATGCAACCTCTGGCCAGTCAATTCGTTGTTGCCGCCGAGCAGTATGACTGCTCCGTCTCGGCTTCGGGTGGTTGGGCCTGTGCGCCCAAATCAACCGCTGCTGCGTTGCCGCCGCGCCCAGTGCATGACGGCAGTGCCGTCAGTGCCGCTGGCGAAGCGCCAACCGAGAACGGTTCGACCAGCGACACTGGCCCTAAAACCGTACTGGTTACCGAAGCCAAGGGCCGCGGTCTGAAATCCCGTAGCGAAGACTTCAGTCACCTCGACTGGGTTCCGCGCGAGAAGCTCACCGCCGCCCAATTGGCCGAGACCGGGCCTTACTGCTCTGGTGCCTATATCGAACCGATTCGTCCTGGCATGAATGACAAGACGAATAAAAGCGATGCACCGACCTTTATCGGCGCAAAAGCCTCGCGCTATAACACCGATGATCAAGTCGGTACGCTGGCCGGCGATGTCGTCCTGCGTCAGGGCAGCATGCAGGTCGAATCCGACGAGGCCAGCCTGTATCAGGCCGAGAGCCGCGCCGAACTCAATGGCGATGTACGCATCCGCGACAACGGTGCGCTGATCGTCGGCGACCACGCCGACGTGCAGCTCGACACCGGTGAAGCGAAAGTCGACAACGCCGAATACGTGATGCACAAATCGCGTATCCGCGGTAATGCGCTGTACGCCAAACGTGCCGAGAACGCGATCATTCGCTTGAAGGACGGCACGTACACCACGTGCGAACCGAACAGCAATGCCTGGCAGCTCAAGGGCAACAACATCACCTTGAACCCGGCCACCGGTTTCGGTACCGCGACCAACGTGACGTTGCGCGTTAAAGACATTCCGATTCTGTACACGCCGTACATCTATTTCCCGATCGACGACCGTCGTCAGTCGGGCTTCCTGCCGCCGACCATCGGCAGCGGCAGCGATACCGGCTTCATGCTGGTCACGCCGTACTACTTCAACCTGGCGCCGAACTACGACGCCACGTTGTACCCGCGTTACATGAGCAAGCGCGGCATGCTGGTGGAAGGCGAATTCCGTTACCTGACCAAGTCGAGTGAAGGTCAGTTCGGTGCCGCGTATCTGAACGATGACGATACCGAGCGCAGCAAGCAGACCGACTACGAAAAAACCCGCTACATGTACAACTGGCAGCACAAGGGCGGTCTCGACTCCCGTGTGTTCACTGAAGTCGACTACACCAAGATCAGCGATCCGTATTACTTCCAGGATCTGCAGACCGATCAGATTGGCGTGAAGTCCAGCGACTTCGTGAACCAGCAAGGTTCGATCAGCTATCGGGGTGACAGCTACACCGCTCGCTTGAATGCCCAGCAGTACCAATTGGCGACCGTTGCGAGCATCACACCGTATGGCCGTCTGCCGCAGATTACCTTCAATGGTCAGCTGCCATATCATCCGCAAGGCCTGGACTTCGATTACGAGACCGAGCTTGTTCGGTTTGATCGTGATCTGAAAACCGGCAACTTCCTCGACGAAAACGGCGGTCCGATCAATGCGGACGGAACCATCGGTACCCCGCGCCTTGATACCAACGTCGCAGGCCTGGCTCGCGCCAACGGCAACCGCTTGAACCTGAAACCGGGTGTCAGCCTGCCGATGAACTGGACCTATGGCTTCCTGAAGCCATCGCTCAAGTATCAGTACACCCAGTACGATCTGGATCTCGACGGGCAAGGCAAAGACGACCTGGTGAAAAACCGCAACGGTGCTTCGGCGCTGGGCGAGAAGTACAGCAGCTCGCAAAACCGTGGCGTCCCGATCGCCAGTATCGACAGCGGCCTGTACTTCGACCGCAACACGTCGTTCTTCGGCAAGAACTATCGCCAGACCCTGGAACCGCGCCTGTTCTATCTCTATGTACCCGAGAAAGACCAGAACGATATCCCGGTGTTCGACACCAGCGAATACACCTTCAACTATGCGTCGCTGTTCCGTGATAACCGCTTCGCAGGCTCCGACCGTGTCGGCGACGAGAACAAACTGTCGCTGGGCGTGACCAGCCGCTGGATCGAAGACGACGGGTTCGAGCGTCAACGCATCAGTGTCGGCCAGGCCCTGTACTTCAAGGATCGTGAAGTTCAACTGCCAGGTATCGACGCGAAAACCCGCGACGACGCGCACTCCAATGTGTCTCCGTATGCGCTTGAATACGAATACCGCTGGAACCGCGACTGGCGCACCACTGCCGACTACAACTGGGATCCGGACAGCCGCAGCCCGCGTTCCGGCAGTGCGATGTTCCACTATCAGCCTGAAGACAACCCGAACAAGGTTATCAATGCCGGCTATCGCTATCGCAACGACCAGATCCGCTACGACCAGACAACGGGCAAGTGGCAGATGGGTGGCGACTACGGCACACCTGGCACAGCTGGCTACGTGAAGGACTACTACAAGATCCAGCAGCATGACTTCTCGGTCATCTGGCCGATCGTTCCGCAGTGGAACGCGATCAGCCGCTGGCAGTACGACTACAACCGCAACCGTACCCTGGAAGCCTTCGGTGGTTTCGAGTACGACAACTGCTGCTGGAAGTTGCGCCTGATCAACCGTTACTGGGTTTCCTATGACGAGTTCAGCCAGGATGCTCCGCAAAACGAAAAAGGCGACCATGGCGTCTTCCTCCAAATTGTTCTGAAGGGACTCGGCGGCCTCACCGGCGCCAAGGTAGAGAGCTTCCTCGACAAAGGCATTCAAGGTTATCGTGAACGTGAAGACCAAGCTTTCTGATTGTCTGCGCCCGCTGATGCTGGGCGCGCTGTTCCTGGGTACTGCGGCTAACGCCGCAGTTCAATCCATCGACAAAGTGGTAGCGATCGTCGACAACGACGTGGTCATGCAGAGCCAACTGGACCAACGTGTCCACGAAGTTCAACAGACCATCGCCAAGCGTGGCGGTGGCCTGCCGCCTCCTGGCGTACTGGATCAACAGGTGCTCGAGCGCCTGATCGTCGAAAACCTGCAACTGCAGATCGGCGAACGCTCTGGCATCCGCATCACTGACGAAGAGCTGAACCAGGCGGTCGGCACCATTGCTCAGCGCAACAACATGACTGTTGAGCAGTTCCGCTCCGCCCTGGCTCGCGACGGTCTGAACTATGACGACGCCCGTGAGCAGATCAAGCGCGAGATGGTCATCAGCCGTGTGCGTCAGCGTCGCGTGGCAGAACGCATTCAGGTTTCCGAACAGGAAGTGAAAAACTTCCTCGCCTCCGACCTGGGCAAAATGCAACTGTCCGAAGAACTGCACCTGGCCAACATCCTGATCCCGACGCCGGAAAGCGCCAACTCTGAAGCCATTCAAAGTGCAGCCCGTCAGGCCATGGAGGTTTACCAGCAGCTCAAGCAAGGCGCTGACTTCGGCCAGATGGCCGTTGCCAAATCCGGCAGCGACAACGCGCTGGAAGGCGGCGACATGGGCTGGCGTAAAGCCGCGCAACTGCCACCGCCGTTCGACCGCGAGTTGAGCAGCATGGCCGTCGGCGACATCACTCAACCTGCCCGCACACCGGGTGGCTTCATCATCCTCAAGCTGCTGGCAAAACGCGGTGGCGAAGCGCAGATGCGCGATGAAGTGCATGTACGTCACATTCTGGTCAAGCCGAGCCCGATTCGCGATGAAGCGAAGACCAAGGCGCTGGTTCAATCCTTGTACGAGCGCATTCTGGCCGGTGAAGATTTCGCCACTCTGGCCAAAAGCTACTCCGAAGACCCAGGCTCGGCGCTTAACGGCGGCGACCTGAACTGGATCGACCCGAACGCACTGGTTCCGGAATTCCGCGAAGTGATGGCCAAGACCCCACAAGGTCAGCTGTCCAAGCCGTTCCAGACCCAATATGGCTGGCACGTTCTCGAAGTCCTTGGCCGTCGCGCCACCGACAGCACCGAACAGGCCCGTGAGCAGCAAGCCATGACCGTACTGCGTAACCGCAAATACGACGAAGAGCTGCAAACCTGGCTGCGTCAGATCCGTGACGAAGCGTACGTAGAGATCAAACTCCCTGGTGCAGACCAGGCAGCGCAGTGAAACCCCAGCGTTTCGCGCTGACACCCGGCGAACCAGCCGGCATCGGTCCCGACCTGTGCCTGCTGCTCGCCTCGCAAGCCCAGCCACATCCCCTGATTGCCATCACCAGCCGCGACTTGCTCCTTGAGCGGGCCGCGCAGTTGGGGCTGGCTATCACTTTGCTGGATGTTGCGCCTGATCACTGGCCGGACGCTCCGGCGCCCGCCAACAGCCTGTATGTCTGGGATACGCCGCTCAGCGCCCCCGTGGTTGCCGGGCAACTGGACAAGGCCAACGCTGCGTTCGTCCTCGAAACCCTGACCCGCGCCGGCAACGGTTGCCTCAACGGCGACTTCGCCGGGATGATCACCGCCCCAGTGCACAAGGGCGTGATCAACGAGTCAGGCATCGCCTTTTCCGGGCACACGGAATTCCTCGCCGACCTGACTCATACCGCACAAGTGGTGATGATGCTCGCCACGCGTGGTTTGCGCGTGGCACTGGTCACCACTCACCTGCCCCTGCGCGAGATTGCCGACGCGATCACACCAGAACGGCTGGAGCGCGTGACGCGGATTCTGTACAGCGACCTGCAACACAAATTCGGCATCGCCCAGCCACGCATCCTGGTCTGCGGGCTCAACCCGCACGCCGGTGAAGGCGGCCACCTGGGCCATGAAGAAATCGACATCATTGAACCGACATTAGAGCGCCTGCGCGGCGAGGGCATGGACCTTCGTGGCCCGCTGCCTGCCGACACTCTGTTTACCCCCAAATATCTGGAGCACTGCGACGCAGTGCTGGCGATGTACCATGACCAGGGCCTGCCTGTGCTCAAGTACAAAGGCTTCGGCGCTGCCGTCAACGTGACCCTGGGTCTGCCGATCATCCGCACGTCGGTCGACCACGGCACCGCCCTGGATCTGGCCGGCAGCGGCAAGATCGACACCGGCAGCCTGCAAGTCGCCCTGGAAACCGCCTACCAGATGGCCGAGACCCGTTTATGACCGAGCAATACCAACACAAGGCGCGCAAACGCTTTGGCCAGAACTTTCTGCACGATGCCGGCGTTATTGACCGCATCCTGCGCTCCATCAGCGCCAAGTCTGAAGATCGCCTGCTGGAAATCGGCCCGGGCCAGGGCGCATTGACCGCCGGCCTGCTCAGTTCCGGCGCGCAACTCGACGTGGTGGAACTGGACAAGGACCTGATCCCGATCCTCAACCAGCAGTTTGCCGGCAAGAGCAATTTCAACCTGCATCAGGGCGATGCGCTGAAGTTCGACTTCAACACGCTCAATGCGGCGCCGAACAGCCTGCGAGTGGTCGGCAACCTGCCGTACAACATTTCCACGCCGCTGATTTTTCACCTGCTGAACAACGCCGGCATCATTCGCGACATGCACTTCATGCTGCAGAAAGAAGTGGTCGAGCGTCTGGCCGCAGGCCCGGGTGGCGGTGACTGGGGTCGCCTGTCGATCATGGTTCAGTACCACTGCCGTGTAGAGCACCTGTTCAACGTTGGCCCGGGCGCGTTCAATCCTCCACCGAAAGTCGACTCGGCGATCGTCCGTCTGGTGCCTCACGCCGTACTGCCGCACCCGGCCAAGGATCACAAGCTGCTGGAGCGCGTGGTGCGCGAAGCGTTCAACCAACGCCGCAAAACCTTGCGCAACACCCTCAAGCAATTGCTCAGCAACGCTGAAATCGAAGCCGCCGGCGTCGATGGCAGCCTGCGTCCGGAGCAACTGGATCTGGCCGCGTTCGTACGCCTCGCCGACCAGCTCGCCATTCAGGTTCCGGCCTCCCCCGCCGCTGACTGATAAACGATGAACGCTATCGGGCAGGACGCCACTCTGGTTTACTGCCCGATACTTGCCTAGACTGACTCCCCATCAGCTACGCCCCGCGTTCCGCTTCGTTTAAGGCCTCTTGCATGTCCGATTCCCGTTACCAGGTCGATGTCAGCGTCGTTACCCGCTATCTGGCAGACCAATCGCAACCCGAGCACGACCGCTTCGCCTTCGCCTACACCATCACCGTGCAGAACAATGGCGAGCAACCCGCACGCCTGATGTCGCGGCATTGGGTAATCACCGACGGTGACGGCCATGTCGAAGAAGTGCGCGGTGCAGGCGTGGTCGGTCAGCAACCGTTGATTGATGCCGGCCAGAGCCACACTTACAGCAGCGGCACAGTGATGACCACCAAGGTCGGCACCATGCAGGGCACCTACGAAATGGTTGCCGACGATGGCAAACATTTCGACGCCATCATCAAACCTTTCCGTCTGGCGGTGCCCGGAGCCCTGCACTGATGACGACGTATGCCGTCGGCGACCTGCAAGGCTGCCTCGAACCGCTCAAGTGCCTGCTCAAGCAAGTGGCATTCGACCCGACACTCGATCGTCTGTGGCTGGTCGGCGATCTGGTCAACCGTGGCCCGCAATCGCTGGAAACCCTGCGCTTTCTATATGGCATGCGCGAGTCGCTGGTCTGCGTTCTGGGCAATCACGACCTGCACCTGCTGGCTGCGGCTAGAAACATCGAGCGCCTGAAGAAGTCCGATACCCTGCGCGAGATTCTCGAAGCGCCGGACAGCGCCGAACTGCTGGAGTGGGTGCGGCAACAAAAGCTCATGCACTACGACGAGCAGCGCGATGTCGCCATGGTCCACGCTGGCATTCCACCCCAGTGGTCGCTGCGCCGGGCCTTGAAGTGCGCAGACGAAGTCGAGACCGCCCTGCGTGACGACAACATGTTGCCTGCCTACCTCGACGGCATGTACGGCAACGAGCCGGCGAAGTGGGACAACGACCTCAAGGGCGTAGCCCGTCTGCGCGTCATCACCAACTATTTCACGCGGATGCGCTTCTGCACCGCCGAAGGCAAGCTGGACCTCAAGAGCAAGGAAGGCCTCGACACCGCCCCGCCCGGCTACAAACCGTGGTTCCAGCACCGGGACCGCAAGACCAAAGGCTTGCGCATCATTTTCGGCCACTGGGCGGCACTCGAGGGCAATATCCATGAACCGGGTATTTCGGCGCTGGATACCGGTTGTGTCTGGGGCGGCAGCCTGACCCTGATGAACGTCGACAGCGGTGAACGCCTGTCGTGCAAATGCGATGAACATGGCGGCCTCGCCCCGACCGTCGCACCACTTATCTCCGAAACTTCGCCAGTCAGCGTCCCGCGTTAGACTGCGCTTTCAGCCGAGCAACAGGAACCCGCCATGAGCGAATTCAAACGAATCCCCCCGGAACAGGCCCAGGCCCTGCGTGAACAAGGTGCTGTCGTGGTCGACGTGCGCGACCCGGCGACTTTTGCCGCCCTGCACATCAGCGGCTCGAAGCATCTGGACAATCATTCGCTGCACGCCTTTATTCAAGGCGCCGACCTTGATGCACCGACCGTGGTCGTCTGCTATCACGGCAATTCCAGCCAGGGCGCAGCGGCGTACCTGATCAGCCAAGGCTTCTCCGACGTCTACAGCATGGACGGTGGCTTTGAGTTGTGGCGTACGACTTATCCTGCGGAAACGGCCCAAGGCACCGCCGAATAATTTTTTTGCAACGCGCAGGCCCCGGCTGCCGTGGGCCTGCGCGGGCAGACGAACGGTCTTGCCACACATAATTACGTATCTCGCCTTTACCTCCCGAATTCCCAACTATCCTTAAGCCCAGGCCATCCAAAACAGGGGAGAGCCGGTACACCGGCGCACGGGTCATCGGGAGTGACTTTCACGATTGTCGATCGTGAAAGTGTTCTGGGGGGTAAACAATCGGCTGCTACTGCGGCTGCTTGCCAGCATCGACTGAGTGATCCGGCGTCGGCTCCACGTATCGAGCGAGGTGACGTCATGAGTATCTTTAGCCACTTCCAACAACGCTTCGAGTCCACACGCCAGGAAGAACTCTCGCTGCAAGAGTACCTGGAGCTGTGCAAGAAAGACCGTAGCGCCTACGTTTCCGCTGCCGAGCGTCTATTGCTGGCCATCGGCGAACCGGAACTGCTCGACACCTCGACCAATTCGAGGCTGTCACGCATCTTCTCCAACAAGGTGATCCGCCGCTATCCGGCCTTTGAAGACTTCCACGGGATGGAAGAATGCATCGACCAGATCGTCTCGTATTTCCGCCATGCCGCCCAAGGCCTGGAAGAGAAGAAACAAATCCTCTATCTGCTCGGCCCTGTCGGCGGTGGTAAATCGTCGCTGGCCGAGAAGCTGAAACAACTGATTGAAAAAGTGCCCTTCTATGCGATCAAGGGCTCGCCGGTATTCGAATCGCCACTGGGTCTGTTCAACGCCACCGAAGATGGCGCGATCCTCGAGGAAGACTTCGGCATTCCACGGCGCTACCTGAATACCATCATGTCGCCATGGGCCACCAAACGCTTGGCCGAATTCGGTGGCGACATCAGTCAGTTCCGCGTGGTCAAGCTGTACCCGTCGATCCTCAACCAGATCGCCGTGGCCAAAACCGAACCGGGTGACGAGAACAACCAGGACATTTCCGCCCTGGTCGGTAAGGTCGACATCCGCAAACTCGAGGAATACCCACAGAACGACGCCGACGCCTACAGCTACTCCGGTGCGCTGTGCCGGGCCAACCAGGGCCTGATGGAATTCGTCGAAATGTTCAAGGCACCGATCAAGGTGCTGCATCCGTTGCTGACCGCGACCCAGGAAGGCAACTACAACAGTACCGAAGGTCTCGGCGCGATTCCGTTCACCGGGATCCTGCTTGCCCACTCCAACGAATCGGAATGGCACACCTTCCGCAACAACAAGAATAACGAAGCGTTCATCGACCGGATCTACATCGTCAAAGTGCCGTACTGCCTGCGCGTCAGTGACGAGGTGAAGATCTACGACAAATTGCTGTTCAACAGCTCCCTGGCCAAGGCGCATTGCGCGCCGGACACCTTGAAAATGCTCGCGCAGTTCACTGTGCTGTCACGCCTCAAGGAGCCGGAAAACTCTAACATCTATTCGAAAATGCGCGTCTACGACGGCGAAAACCTCAAAGACACCGATCCGAAGGCCAAGTCGATTCAGGAATACCGCGACTCAGCCGGTGTCGATGAAGGCATGAACGGTCTGTCGACCCGCTTCGCCTTCAAGATTCTCTCCAAGGTGTTCAACTTCGATCCGCATGAAATCGCCGCCAACCCGGTGCACCTGCTCTACGTACTTGAGCAACAGATCGAACAGGAACAATTCCAGGCCGAAACCCGCGAGCGCTATCTGCGCTATCTGAAGGAATACCTGGCACCGCGTTATATCGAATTCATCGGCAAGGAGATCCAGACCGCGTACCTCGAGTCTTACAGCGAGTACGGCCAGAACATCTTCGACCGCTACGTGCTCTACGCGGACTTCTGGATTCAGGATCAGGAATACCGCGATCCGGAAACCGGCGAGATCCTCAACCGCGTCGCCCTGAACGAAGAACTGGAGAAAATCGAAAAACCGGCCGGCATCAGCAATCCGAAGGATTTCCGCAATGAAATCGTCAACTTCGTCCTGCGCGCCCGGGCCAACAACAACGGCAAGAATCCGACCTGGCTCAGCTACGAAAAACTGCGGGTGGTCATCGAGAAGAAAATGTTCTCGAACACCGAAGATCTGCTGCCAGTCATCAGCTTCAATGCCAAGGCCAGCAAAGAGGATCAGCAAAAGCACAACGACTTCGTCACTCGAATGGTCGAACGCGGCTACACCGACAAACAGGTACGGCTTCTTTCCGAATGGTACCTGCGGGTCCGGAAGTCGCAGTGAAGCAGCTGCAAGCTTCTAGCTACAAGCTGCAAGAACAAAGCGCGTAACCCACTGATGCCCGGGAACCTGCTTTTACTTGCAGCTTGAAGCTCACAACTTGAAGCTGCCCGGAGGGCTTCCTATGAGTTATGTGATCGACCGACGTCTCAATGGCAAGAACAAGAGCACGGTGAACCGCCAGCGTTTTCTGCGGCGTTACCGTGACCACATCAAGAAGGCTGTCGAAGAGGCGGTCAGCCGGCGTTCCATTACCGATATGGAGCACGGTGAGCAGATCAGTATTCCCGGTCGCGACATCGACGAACCGGTGCTTCACCACGGCCGTGGCGGCAAACAGACCGTGGTTCATCCCGGCAACAAAGAATTCACCGCTGGCGAACACATCGCCCGGCCACCGGGCGGTGGAGGCGGACGAGGTCCGGGCAAGGCCGGCAACTCCGGCGAGGGCATGGACGAATTCGTCTTCCAGATCACTCAGGAAGAATTCCTCGAATTCATGTTCGAAGACCTCGAACTGCCGAACCTGGTCAAACGCAACCTCAGCGGCACCGACACCTTTAAAACCGTGCGCGCCGGGATCAGCAACGAAGGCAACCCGTCGCGCATCAACATTATCCGCACCCTGCGTTCGGCCCATGCACGGCGCATCGCCCTTTCCGGCAGCAGCCGGGCGAAGCTGCGCGAAGTCAAAGTAGAACTTGAACGTCTGAGACGTGAAGAGCCAGACAACTTCGGCGATATTCAGGAACTCGAGGCCGAAGTCGAAAAACTCAGCGCGCGTATCCATCGTGTGCCGTTCCTCGACACGTTCGACTTGAAATACAACCTGCTGATCAAACAGCCCAACCCTAGTTCAAAAGCGGTGATGTTCTGCCTGATGGACGTTTCCGGCTCCATGACCCAGGCGACCAAGGACATCGCCAAACGCTTTTTCATCCTGTTGTACCTGTTCCTGAAACGAAACTACGACAAGATCGACGTGGTGTTCATCCGCCATCACACCAGTGCCCGGGAAGTCGATGAAGAGGAGTTTTTCTACTCACGAGAAACCGGCGGTACCATCGTTTCCAGCGCCCTGAAGCTGATGCAGGAGATCATGGCCGAGCGCTATCCGAGCAATGAATGGAACATCTACGCGGCGCAGGCTTCCGACGGCGACAACTGGAACGATGATTCGCCGATCTGCCGTGACATTCTGATCAACCAGATCATGCCGTTTGTGCAGTACTACACTTACGTGGAGATCACCCCGCGTGAACATCAGGCCTTGTGGTACGAGTACGAACGCATCGCCGAAGCTTTCTCTGACACTTTTGCCCAGCAGCAACTGGTCTCGGCCGGGGATATCTATCCGGTCTTCCGTGAACTCTTCCAGCGCAGGTTAGTGACATGACCGCCAAAGAGCAGAAGCGCCAACCCATTTCCACCGGCTCCGAATGGACGTTCGAGCTGATCCAGACCTACGACCGCGAAATTGCCCGGATCGCGGCCCGCTATGCGCTGGATACCTACCCCAACCAGATCGAAGTGATCACCGCCGAGCAGATGATGGACGCGTACGCCTCGGTGGGCATGCCGCTGGGCTATCACCACTGGTCTTACGGTAAACATTTTCTCAGCACCGAAAAATCCTACAGCCGTGGGCAAATGGGCCTGGCCTACGAAATCGTGATCAACTCCGACCCTTGCATTGCCTATCTGATGGAGGAAAACACCATCTGCATGCAGGCGCTGGTGGTAGCGCACGCGTGCTATGGCCACAACAGCTTCTTCAAGGGCAACTACCTGTTTCGCACCTGGACCGACGCGAGTTCGATCATCGATTACCTGGTGTTCGCCAAGCAGTACATCATGCAGTGCGAAGAGCGCCATGGCATCGATGCGGTGGAAGACCTGCTCGACTCCTGCCATGCGTTGATGAACTACGGCGTCGATCGCTACAAACGTCCGTATCCAATTTCCGCCGAAGAGGAGCGCCGGCGGCAGAAAGACCGCGAAGAACACCTGCAGAAACAGATCAACGATCTGTGGCGCACCATTCCCAAAGGCGCAGACAAGTACAGCGACAGGGACAACGCGCGTTTCCCGGCCGAGCCGCAGGAAAACATCCTGTATTTCATCGAGAAACATGCGCCGTTGCTGGAGCCGTGGCAGCGTGAAATCGTGCGGATCGTGCGCAAGATCGCTCAGTATTTCTATCCACAACGTCAGACCCAGGTGATGAACGAAGGCTGGGCGACGTTCTGGCACTACACGCTGATGAACGACCTGTACGATGAAGGGCTGGTCACCGATGGCTTCATGATGGAGTTCCTGACGTCGCACACCAGCGTGGTGTTTCAACCGGGTTTCGACAGCCCCTACTACAACGGGATCAACCCCTACGCGCTGGGCTTCGCGATGTATCGGGACATCCGGCGCATGTGTGAAGAACCTACCGAAGAAGATCGTCACTGGTTCCCGGAAATTGCCGGGAGCGACTGGCTGTCGACCATCAAATTCGCCATGAGCAGCTTCAAGGATGAGAGTTTCATCCTGCAGTATCTGTCGCCAAAGGTGATCCGTGACCTGAAACTGTTCAGCATCATGGATGACGATCAGAAGGACGACTTGTTGGTGCCTGCGATTCATGACGAACCCGGCTACCGGATCATTCGCGAAACCCTTGCTGCGCAGTACAACCTCGGCAATCGTGAGCCGAACGTGCAGATCTACAGCATCGATCGACGCGGTGATCGCTCACTGACCTTGCGTCACCAACAGCACGACCGCAAACCATTGGGCGACTCCACCGAAGAAGTGCTCAAACACTTGCATCGCCTGTGGGGCTTCGACATTCATCTGGAAACCCTGCAAGGCGACCAGATCATGAAAACCCATCACGTTCCGCCACGCAGCGAACACAGCGAAGGGGATTACGGTCGACTGGATCTGGCCGTCATTCATCTTTGATCCGGTTCCGGCCTCCGAAAGTCCGACGCAAGGGTTATCCTGTCGGGCTAACGGAGGTTTTTTATGCAGATTTTCAAGGTTGGCGGCGCAGTACGTGATCGCTTGCTGGGCAAACCGGTTACTGACATCGATTGGGTGGTGGTCGGCGCTACCACGGAAGAAATGCTCGCCCAGGGATACCGCCCGGTCGGCGCAGATTTTCCGGTGTTTCTTCACCCAAAAAGCGGCGAGGAATATGCCCTCGCCCGCACTGAACGCAAGAGCGGGCGTGGCTATGGCGGCTTCACCTTTCACGCCAGCCCTGAAGTGACGCTCGAAGAAGACCTGATTCGCCGTGACCTGACCATCAATGCCATGGCCGAGGACGATCAGCACAATCTGACTGATCCGTACCATGGCCAGCGCGATCTTCAAGCCCGAATTCTGCGCCATGTATCTCCGGCGTTCGCCGAGGATCCCCTCCGTGTCTTGCGCGTAGCCCGATTCGCTGCGCGTTATGCCGGACTCGGTTTCACCGTGGCACCCGAAACACTCGAACTGATGCGACAGCTCAGCGAATCCGGAGAACTGGAGGCGCTGACCGCCGAACGCAGCTGGAAAGAAATCTCCCGTGCACTGTTGGAAGAACAGCCGCAGGTGTTCATTCAGGTGCTTCGCGACTGTGGCGCGTTGAAGGTATTGATGCCGGAAGTCGACGCACTTTTTGGTGTGCCACAGCCGGAAGCGCATCACCCGGAAATCGATACCGGCCTGCACACGCTGAGCGTTTTGGAGCAATCGGCGCTGCACAAACAACCGCTGACGGTTCGTTGGGCTTGCCTCTTGCACGACCTTGGCAAAGGCTTGACCCCGGAAGACCAATGGCCACGACATATCGCCCATGAGCACACGGGGTTGAAGCTGATCAAAGCGGTCAACGAGCGCTTCAAGGCGCCGAAGGATTGCCAGGAATTGGCGTTGCTGGTTGGCAAGTACCACACCCACGGGCACCGCGCCCTGGAGCTGAAGGCTTCGACGTTACTGGAGTTGTTGCAGAGTTTTGACGTGTATCGCCGGCCGCAGCGCTTTGAAGAATTTATCGCCGCATGCGAAATGGACGCCCGAGGCCGTAAAGGGCTGGAGCAGAGAAGTTACCCACAGGCGGATTACTTGCGCGGTGCGGCAAAGGCAGCGCGGGAAGTTGCGGTGCAACCGTTGCTGGAGAAGGGATTCAAAGGGCCGGAACTGGGCGAAGCGCTCAAGCGTGAACGGCTAAAAGCGCTGAAAGCCTACAAAGAGAACGCTTGAAGCAAGATCAAAAAATCGCAGCCTGCGGCAGCTCCTACACGGGATTATGTTTCTCCTGTAGGAGCTGCCGCAGGCTGCGATCTTTTGCTTTAAAGGTTCTCAGGCGTGAGTTGCTCACCCCGCCATTCGAACGCCACCGGCGCCAGCACCTGATCAATCTGCGCCTCAGCCCACAACGTGGCGAAGCTTTTTCCCACACCGGGATGCACGCGATCCGGTGCAATCAGCGACAACGGCCACAGCACAAACGCGTTTTTCAGAATCTCGGCCCGCGGCAAAACCAGACCGTCGAAATTCCCCACCAGATCGCCATACAGCAGCACGTCGATATCCAGCGGCAACCCCTTGCGATCCGGCGCGTAACGGCCATTATCCGCCTCGATGAATTTCAAGCGTCGGTCCAGCTCCATCAACGGCAGATCGGTATACGCCGACACCACGAAGTTGAAGAACGGCCCGCTCTTGATTCCCACAGGTGCGCTCTCGAACACCGCCGAACAGCGGATATCCACCAGAAACGTCGCCAAAGCATCGAGCCCGGCGCGCAAATGGGTTTCGCGCTCGATATTGCTACCGAGCCCGAGGTAGACCTGAGTCAGCGACATCCGCGCTCGATCTCCACACCCACGCCACCTTTGGCAGCCGGTACGGCGCCTGGCTTGGTCAACTTCAGACGAACCCAAGTAATCTTGAATTCATTCATCAGCACCTCGACAAGGCGCTCGGCGAACGTTTCGACCAGCTGGAACTGCGCCTGCTCGGCAAACGCCTGAATTCGGCTGGACACGCTGGCGTAGTCAAGCGCCAGGGTCAGGTCATCACCGGCGGCGGCCGGGCGATTGTCCCAGGCGAAGCTCAGATCAAGTCGCAGGCACTGTCGGATGCCGCGCTCCCAGTCGTAGGCACCGATCACGGTGTCGACTTCCAGGCCCTCGATAAACACTCTGTCCAAGCACTTCTCTCCGCTGCACGACAAGGGCGCAATGCGCCGTTAGAATCAGGGCGTCCTCGCCCGGAATAGTTAGCATGTTTTGGTTACTGGCGACTTTCGCCTACCTGCTCGGCTCGCTGTCCTTCGCCATTTTGCTCAGCCGCCTGACCGGAAATCCGGATCCGCGAATGAGTGGCTCGGGCAATGCCGGTGCCACCAACATGCTGCGCCTGGCCGGCCGCAAACTCGCGATCCTGACCCTGCTGGGTGATTTGTGCAAAGGCTTGGTGCCGGTGCTGATCGCCTCGGCTGCAGGCCTTTCGCTGCAGGATCAGGCATGGATCGGCGTGTGCGCCGTGATCGGTCACCTGTTCCCGCTGTACTTTCGCTTTCGTGGCGGCAAGGGCGTCGCCACCGCCGCCGGCATGCTGCTCGGCCTGTATCCCCCCGCCGCGCTGCTGGCAGTATGCACCTGGTTGCTGACGTTTTACCTGACCCGCACCAGTTCGCTCGCAGCGCTGATCGCCACGCCTTTGACCCTGCCGTTGTTGGCCTGGCAGGAGCCGGAGGCGTTGTTGCCGATGAGCGCATTGACCTTGCTGATCGTCTGGCGCCACCGCGGCAATTTACGCGACCTGTTTGCCGGGCGCGAACGGCATTTTTAAATGGCGCCCGTGAGCGCCTCTCATCACAGCGGCGACAATTGCTCCATCGGCCAGCGCGCCTGCACGCTGATCGCCAGACTTTCCTGCTGACCGGCCTGCAAGCGCTGGCAACCGGCGAACGCGATCATTGCGCCATTGTCGGTGCAGAACTCCGGGCGGGCGTAAAACACATCGCCCTTCATGTCGCCGAGCATCTTCTCCAGCGAAACACGCAAGGCCTTGTTGGCACTGACGCCGCCAGCGATCACCAGACGCTTCATGCCCGCCTGTTTCAGGGCTCGCTTGCACTTGATGGTCAAAGTCTCCACCACGGCCTGCTGGAACGCCAGCGCGATGTCGCAACGGGCTTGCTCGTTGTCGTCCCCGGCGCTGACGCACTGCTGCCAGGCGTTGAGAGCAGAGGTCTTCAGGCCACTGAAGCTGAATTGCAGACCTGGGCGATCACACATCGGACGCGGAAAGGTGAAACGTCCCGCGACGCCCTTCTCCGCCAACTTGGCGATTTCCGGTCCGCCCGGATAATTGAGGCCCATCATCTTTGCAGTCTTGTCGAACGCTTCGCCAGCGGCATCGTCGAGCGTCTCGCCAAGCAGGCTGTATTGACCGATGCCATCGACCTGAACCAGTTGCGTGTGACCTCCGGAGACCAACAAAGCGACGAACGGGAATTCCGGCGGTTTTGGCTCCAGCATCGGCGCCAGCAAATGCCCTTCCATGTGGTGCACGCCGAGTGCCGGAATGCCCCAGGCAAACGCCAGCGCCTGAGCGCAGGAAGCACCAACCAGCAGCGCGCCAACCAGGCCAGGACCCGCGGTATAGGCGATCGCATCGATCTCGGTCGGCACGCAGTCGGCCTCGGCCAACACCTGACGAATCAAGGGCAGCATGCGTTTGACGTGGTCACGCGAGGCGAGCTCCGGCACCACGCCGCCATAGGCGCGGTGCAGGTCGATCTGGCTGAACAATGCATCGGCCAGCAAGCCGCGTTCACTGTCATATAATGCGACGCCGGTTTCGTCGCAGGAGGTTTCTAATCCCAGTACTAGCATGGGTTTGCGCCTTGTTTAGGCTGAATTCGAAGGCGCGCATAATAGTCGCCGCGTGATGCCCCGACCAGCGGTTTTCGATCAGAGGCTTTGCATTCCGAGCGATGAGGGGTTAACATCCGCAACCCTTAAAAACCGACGTCTTCAAGTGCTCTTTTGCCGCGAGGATGTTGACCCCGGTAATGAATGAAGGTAGCTCTGGATGCCAGCCGTCAAAGTTAAAGAGAACGAACCCTTCGACGTAGCTCTGCGTCGTTTCAAGCGCTCCTGCGAAAAAGCCGGTGTACTGGCTGAAGTTCGTAGCCGCGAATTTTACGAGAAGCCAACTTCTGAGCGTAAGCGCAAAGCAGCAGCCGCTGTTAAGCGTCACGCCAAGAAAGTTCAGCGCGAACAGCGCCGCGCCGTTCGTCTGTACTAATACACAGACGTTCGTAGCAAGCTTCTTGCCTAAGCCCGGCTCTCAGCCGGGCTAATGGCATTTGCGTAAAACGCTTGATGCTTCACCGTCGAAGCCGCACACGCGACCGAGACAAATCTGCTTCACGCGTCAGACCTGGCTCTTTTGCCAGCGGTGCACGTCTTTTCTGACGAGCCTTTCAAGGCTACTGACGAGCACACCCACTGATTCCTCTCACGACGATCAGCCCAAGGCACCTGCATGCGTGCCCGCTTTATTGAGCTATCCGAGGCCCTTAACCGGCCGTCAGCGGATTCAGCGCAACACTTTCAAATAGTCGAAGGCTGATGAGTACTAACGTCAGTGGATTTTCGGCAGATACAATTCCCGACAGCGATTACGCAGACGACACCGGTCGAGCCGCATATTTTGCGCGCTTCAAACAATGACCCGCGTCCGCCAGCCTTACGCATCGGACTTATTACAGCGCAGACGACGAGAACGCCATGGCCGGGCTGATTCCCCAGAGCTTCATTGACGACCTGCTGAACCGCACCGACATTGTCGACGTGGTCAGTTCGCGCGTGCAATTGAAGAAGGCCGGCAAGAACTACACCGCCTGTTGCCCGTTCCACAAAGAGAAAACCCCGTCTTTCAGCGTCAGCCCCGACAAGCAGTTCTACTATTGCTTCGGCTGCGGTGCCGGCGGTAACGCCCTCGGCTTTCTCATGGATCACGACAACCTGGATTTCCCCCAGGCCGTTGAAGATCTGGCGAAAGCCGCCGGCATGGAAATCCCCCGCGAAGAAAGCGGTCGCCCGCACAAACCGCGCCAGCCGACCGATTCGCCGTTGTATCCGCTGCTCAGCGCTGCCGCCGATTTTTATCGTCAGGCGCTCAAGAGTCATCCTTCGCGCAAAGCCGCAGTGGATTACCTCAAGGGCCGCGGACTGACTGGCGAGATCGCCCGGGATTTCGGGCTCGGCTTTGCGCCGCCCGGCTGGGACAACCTGTTCAAGCACTTGAGCAGCGACACCCTGCAGCAGAAGGCCATGATCGACGCCGGCCTGCTGATCGAGAACGCTGAAACCGGCAAACGCTATGACCGCTTCCGCGATCGCGTGATGTTCCCGATCCGCGATACCCGTGGGCGCATCATCGCTTTCGGCGGCCGCGTACTCGGCGACGACAAGCCGAAATACCTGAACTCACCGGAAACCCCGGTTTTTCATAAAGGCCAGGAACTCTACGGCCTCTATGAAGCACGCAAGAACAACCGCAACCTCGACGAAATCATCGTCGTCGAAGGCTATATGGACGTCATTGCTCTCGCCCAGCAGGGGTTGAAAAATGCCGTCGCGACGCTGGGCACTGCGACCAGCGAAGAACACTTGAAGCGCCTGTTCCGGGTAGTGCCGAACGTACTCTTCTGCTTCGACGGTGACCAAGCCGGCCGCAACGCTGCGTGGCGCGCCTTGGAAGCAACGCTATCGAGCCTGCAAGACGGGCGCCGGGCGCGCTTTTTGTTTCTGCCCGAAGGCGAAGACCCGGACACCCTGGTGCGCGCCGAAGGCACTGACGCGTTCAAGGCACGGATCAATCAGCATGCTCAACCGCTGGCGGACTATTTTTTCCAGCAACTGACTGAAGAAGCCGATCCGCGTTCGCTCGAAGGCAAGGCCCATATGGCCACCCTTGCCGCACCGTTGATCGACAAAGTGCCGGGCGCCAACCTGCGCATCCTGATGCGTCAACGCCTGACCGAAATTACCGGCCTGAGCAGTGAAACCGTCAGCCAACTCGCACAAAGTGCGCCGCAGGAAGCGCCGCCCGCCTACGATCCGGGCATCGATTACGACGCAATGCCGGACTACAGCGACTACCATCAGCCGCAGGCACAGGACATGTATGTGCCGCAGCAGGAGTGGACGCCGAAGAAACCCGGCGCTGGCGGCAAAAAGTGGGACAAGAAGCCCTGGGACAAAAACGGCAAGCGTGGCGGTGATCGCGATCAGCAACGCCCGCGCACGCCGATTGGCGTCGAGTCGCCGACCCTGACCGCCCTGCGCACACTGCTCCATCACCCGCAATTGGCCGAGCGCGTCGAAGATGCCGGGCACATAGCGGACGAGAATCAGACCAACGCCCAGTTACTTGTGGCGCTGCTCGAAGCTGTACAGAAGAATCCCAAGCTAAACTCATTTCAGTTGATCGCGCGATGGCACGGCACTGAACAGGGACGCTTGCTCAAGGCACTGGCAGAAAAGGAATGGCTGATTGACGGAGATAACCTTGAACAACAGTTTTTCGACACCATTACTAGCTTGTCAGCCCGCCAACGCGAGCGAAATCTGGAACAGTTGCTCAGGAAAGCGCGTCAAAGCGAACTGAGCGTTGAAGAGAAAAATCAACTGCGCGACCTTTTAAGTCGCAATGTTTCCGCATCAAACCCGACCTCAACTGGCGCGTGAGGTCATAGCTCAGGTATAATCCTCGGCTTGTTTTTTGCCCGCCAAGACCTTCAGTGGATAGGGTGTTATGTCCGGAAAAGCGCAACAGCAGTCTCGTATTATTGAGTTGATCAAACTGGGTCGTGAGCAGAAGTATCTGACTTACGCCGAGGTCAACGACCACCTGCCCGAGGATATTTCAGATCCAGAGCAGGTGGAAGACATCATCCGCATGATTAACGACATGGGGATCCCCGTACACGAGAGTGCTCCGGATGCGGACGCCCTTATGTTGGCCGACGCCGATACCGACGAGGCCGCTGCGGAAGAAGCAGCGGCTGCGTTGGCCGCGGTGGAGACCGATATCGGTCGCACCACTGACCCAGTGCGCATGTACATGCGTGAAATGGGTACGGTCGAGCTTCTGACTCGTGAAGGCGAAATCGAAATCGCCAAGCGTATCGAAGAGGGCATCCGTGAAGTGATGAGCGCAATCGCGCACTTCCCTGGCACGGTTGACCACATTCTCTCCGAGTACACTCGCGTCACCACCGAAGGTGGTCGCCTGTCCGACGTCCTGAGCGGTTATATCGACCCGGACGACGGCATTGCGCCGCCTGCCGAGGTGCCGCCACCGGTCGAAGCGAAAGCGGCGAAGGCCGACGACGAAACCGATGACGATGAAGCCGAATCTTCCGATGACGAAGAAGAAGCCGAAAGCGGTCCGGATCCGGTCATCGCTGCCCAGCGCTTTGGCGCCGTGGCTGACCAGATGGAAATCACCCGCAAGGCGCTGAAAAAGCACGGTCGCAACAACAAGGCAGCGATTGCCGAGTTGCTGGCACTGGCCGAGCTGTTCATGCCGATCAAACTGGTACCGAAGCAATTCGAAGGCCTGGTCGAGCGTGTTCGTGGTGCCCTGGATCGTCTGCGTCAGCAAGAGCGCGCGATCATGCAACTGTGCGTACGTGATGCACGTATGCCACGCGCTGATTTCCTGCGTCAGTTCCCCGGCAACGAGGTCGACGAAAGCTGGTCCGACGCCCTGGCCAAAGGCAAGAGCAAGTACGCCGAAGCCATCGGTCGCGTGCAGCCGGATATCATTCGTTGCCAGCAGAAACTGATCGCGCTGGAAACCGAAACCGGTCTGACCATCGCAGAAATCAAGGACATCAACCGTCGCATGTCGATCGGTGAGGCCAAGGCCCGCCGCGCGAAGAAAGAGATGGTTGAAGCCAACCTGCGTCTGGTGATCTCGATCGCCAAGAAGTACACCAACCGCGGCCTGCAATTCCTCGATCTGATCCAGGAAGGCAACATCGGTCTGATGAAAGCGGTGGACAAGTTCGAATACCGTCGTGGTTACAAGTTCTCGACTTATGCCACCTGGTGGATCCGTCAGGCGATCACTCGCTCGATCGCCGACCAGGCCCGCACCATCCGTATTCCGGTGCACATGATCGAGACGATCAACAAGCTCAACCGCATTTCCCGGCAGATGTTGCAGGAAATGGGTCGCGAACCGACCCCGGAAGAGCTGGGCGAACGCATGGAAATGCCTGAGGACAAGATCCGTAAGGTATTGAAGATCGCTAAAGAGCCGATCTCCATGGAAACCCCGATCGGTGATGACGAAGACTCCCATCTGGGTGACTTCATCGAAGACTCGACGATGCAGTCGCCAATCGATGTCGCCACTGTTGAGAGCCTGAAAGAAGCGACTCGCGAAGTGCTGTCCGGCCTCACTGCCCGTGAAGCCAAAGTACTGCGCATGCGTTTCGGTATCGACATGAACACCGACCATACACTCGAAGAAGTGGGCAAACAGTTTGACGTAACGCGTGAGCGGATCCGTCAGATCGAAGCCAAGGCGCTGCGCAAGCTGCGCCACCCGACGCGAAGCGAGCATCTGCGCTCCTTCCTCGACGAGTGATACCAGAACCCCCGGCCCAGGCCGGGGGTTTTGTTTATATGGCAGATTAAATCCTTCGCAACGCCCCTCCCCCGCATACCCCGTCTACACTCGAAACAATCATCCCCGAGCCATAACGAGAGCGTTATGCCCAGATTGGCGTCCGTGCTTTTTTTGCTGTCACTGATGATCTGGACCGCAACGGCTGACGCGCTGACTCTGACCGATGAAGAACGTAGCTGGCTGGCGGCTCACCCGGACTTGCGCCTGGGTGTCGATGCGTCGTGGCCGCCCTTTGAATTTCGCGATGACCAGAACCGTTATCAGGGCCTGGCGGCGGACTATATCGACGTGATTCGCCAACGCTTGGCGATCAAATTGACGCCCATCGAACCGGTGAGCTGGACGGTGGTGCTCGAACAGGTCAAATCGGGCAAGATCGACCTCCTGCCCGGCATCATGTCCACCCCGGAGCGCCAGACCTACCTGTCGTTCACCCGCCCTTATCTTGATTTCCCGATTGTCATCCTTGCCCATATCGGCGGCGCGCAACCACGCAAGCTCGACGACCTGTACGGTTTGAAGATCGCCGTAGTGGAGAACTACGCGCCCCACGAACTGCTGCGCACTCACCACCCCGATCTGAATCTGGTCGCCATGCCCAATGTCAGCTCGGCATTGCAGGCGCTGGCGACCGACGAAGTGGACGCCGTTGTCGGTGACCTCGCGTCCAGCGTCTGGAGCCTGCGCCAGCTCAAGCTCGACGGCCTGTACGTCAGCGGCGAAACCCCATATCGCTACCAACTGGCGATGGCCGTACCCCGCGACAACAAGGTATTGGTGGGGATTCTCGACAAAGTCCTCGCGGACATGAGCCCTGATGAAATCAGCAGCATTCAGGAGCATTGGGTCGGCAACGTCCTTGATCATCGGACATTCTGGTCGGACCTGCTGATCTACGGCTTGCCCGGGCTGTTGCTGCTGGTGACGATCCTCGCCGTGGTGATCCGCATCAACCGACGCCTGAGCTCGGAAATCGCCCGACGCATCGACCTCGAACAGGAACTGCGCAGCAGCGAGTATCACTACCGCGGCCTGGTCGAGAGCCTGTCGGCCATCGCCTGGGAAGCGCGGATGAGCGACTTCACCTACAGCTATGTCTCGCCCCACGCCGAAGACTTGCTCGGCTATCCACAATCGCACTGGCTGATCCCCGGTTTCTGGCACAACATCATTCACCCGGCCGATCTGACCCGTACGCAGAGTTACTGCAAAGAAGCACTGCGCGAGGGTCGCGATCACATCGTCGATTATCGCGTGATCACCGCGGATGGCCGCTGTTTGTGGGTACGCGACATCGTCAGTCTGATCGAACATGGTCACGAGCCGGTGATGCGTGGTTTGATGATCGACATCAGCGAAATCAAGCGCACAGAAGAGGCGCTGCGGCTCTCGGAGCAAAAATTCGCTTCGGTCTTCCAGCAGTGCCCGGACATCCTGGTCATTGCACGGCTGTCCGATGGCTGCCTGCTGGAGGTCAATGAAGCATTTGAAGAACAGATCGGGCTGAAAGCCGAGGAAGTGCTTGGGCAAACGGCCACCGACTTGAATATCTGGGGAATTCCCGGCGTCGGTCCGGGACTGCTGCAACGTTTGCAGGCGGGCAGTATTCGCAATCTGGAGATGCCTTTTCGCCGCAACAACGGCCAACTGTTCACTGGTCTGATTTCCGCCGAACCCTTCGATCTGGACACAACGCCAGCCCTGGTCGTCGTCGTGCGTGATATCACTCAGCTCAAGGAAACCCAGCAGCAACTGCAAACCTCCGAAGAAAAGTTCGCCAAAGCCTTCCATGCCTCGCCGGATGGTTTGTTGTTGTCACGCCAGAGCGATGGCCTGCTGCTGGAGGTCAACGAAGGTTTCAGCCGCATCACCGGTTTCAATAGCGCCATGTCGGTGGATCGCTCGGCGCTGGATTTGGGCATCTGGGTGAACCTCAACGAGCGCAAACAGATGCTCGACCTGTTGCACCGCGATGGCTTCGTGCGTGACTTCACCTGCCATATCCGGCGCAGTGACGGGCAGATTCGCCTCTGCGAAGTGTCCAGCCGTCCGCTGCCGATCGGTGAAGAAGACTGCATGCTGACCATCGCCCGCGACATCACCGAGCGCCATCTGATGCAGGAAAAACTGCAACAGGCCGCCACCGTGTTCGAAAGCACCGCCGAGGGCGTGCTGATCACCGACACCCAACAGCACATCAGCGCAGTCAACCGCGCCTTCACCGAAATCACCGGCTACAGCGAAAGCGAAGCGCTCGGGCATACACCGCGCCTGCTTGCCTCCGGCCTGCACGACAGCGCGTTCTACGCGGCAATGTGGCACCAATTGACCGACGAAGGACACTGGCAAGGCGAGATCTCCAACCGGCGCAAGAACGGCGAGTTGTACCCGAGCTGGCTGACCATCAGTGCCGTACGCAATCGCGACAAGTTCATTACTCACTTTGTCGCGGTGTTTGCCGACATTTCCAGCCTCAAGCATGCACAAGCCAAGCTCGACTATCAGGCGCACCACGACCCACTTACCGGTCTGCCGAACCGCACGCTGTTCGAAAACCGTTTGTTGATGGCGTTGAACAGTCAGCAGGAAAACGGCGGACAGGGTGCCGTGCTGTTTCTCGATCTCGACCGTTTCAAACATATCAACGACAGCCTCGGCCATCCGGTCGGCGACCTGCTGCTCAAGGGCATCGCCGTGCGCCTGAAAGAGCAACTGCGCGACATCGATACCGTGGCGCGCCTGGGCGGCGACGAATTCATCATTCTGTTACCCGGCCTGCAACAGGCCAGCGACGCGGATAACATCGCCACCAAACTGCTCAACTGCTTCGGTGCACCGTTCCAGGCGGGCGAGCATGAGTTTTTCATCAGCGCCAGCATCGGCACCAGTCTCTATCCTCGGGACGGCAACGACGTCGCCACACTGGTGAAAAACGCCGACGCGGCGATGTACCGCTCCAAGGCCAAGGGCCGCAATCGTGTCGAAAGCTACACCCGCGACCTCACGGCCCAGGCCAGCGAGCGCATAGCGCTGGAACACGAATTGCGCCGCGCCATTGAGCGTGACGAACTGTTCCTCTACTACCAACCGAAAATAAGCCTCGATGACCATCGTCTGGTCGGTGCCGAAGCGTTGATCCGTTGGCGTCACCCGACTTTCGGCGACGTACCGCCAGAGCACTTCATTCCGCTGGCCGAAGAAAACGGCATGATCCTGCAGATCGGTGATTGGGTGCTCGAGACCGCGTGCCGGCAAATGTTCGAATGGAATCAGATCTACGACAGCCTCGGCCCGCTGTCGGTGAACCTCGCCGGCGCACAGCTGCGTCAGCCGAATCTGCTCGGACGCATCGAACAACTGCTCAAGGACAACCGCCTCCAGCCAGACTTACTGCAACTGGAAATTACCGAGAATTTCATCATGAGTCAGGCCGAAGAGGCGCTGGCGGTGTTGCACCAGCTCAAACACCTCGGCGTGCAACTGGCGATCGATGACTTTGGCACCGGATATTCTTCGCTCAGTTACCTCAAACGCCTGCCGCTGGACATCCTCAAGATCGACCAGTCATTCGTTCGCGGACTGCCCGACGACCCCCACGATGCGGCGATTGTCCGGGCCATCATCGCACTCGGGCGGAGCATGCAATTCACGGTCATCGCCGAGGGCGTGGAAACCCAGGCACAACAACAATTTCTCGCCGCCGAAGGCTGCGAACAGATCCAGGGCTACATCGTCAGCCTGCCGCTACCACCGGAAGAATTCGCGGCAACGTTTCTTCGTGTAACCGTATCGGATTATTCGGATAGCACAGCCGAGAAACCGTCGCTATAATCCGCGACCTACTGAGGGCCTATAGCTCAGTTGGTTAGAGCAGAGGACTCATAATCCTTTGGTCCACGGTTCAAGTCCGTGTGGGCCCACCAAACCTGAAAGCCGCGCAAATGCGCGGCTTTCGCGTTTCTGGCGCGAGAGCGGGCCAAGTGTCGAAGCAAAACGGCATCCGCTTCACTCAACACCCGCCGCAACGTTGCAATTTTTTGAAATCGATTGCCGTATGGTAAATGGCAGTTTCCGCGCTTCGCCCTTGCGTCAAAGATGCGTTACTTTCAAACTGCCAACACAGGATGTCTAGCCAGTTCGAAGGACGAAATCAGGTGCATAAACTTACCTCGCTACAAGCTGCTAGAGGCCTGGCGGCTCTTCTGGTTGTTGCGTTCCATTCTATTTTTATCAATACAAAATACCTACAGAGTGAGTTGATCATTCCCGAGCTGTTTGTATTCGGACAAACAGGCGTCGACCTGTTCTTCGCACTCAGTGGCTTCGTAATGATCATCGCCTTTCGCAAAAAATTTGGGCTGCGCGGCGAGACATTAAACTTTCTCAAGGGCCGCTTTCTTCGAATCTACCCGACCTACTGGGTTTATTTTCTGGCAGTCCTATTGGTCTTCATCATCAGGCCAGAACTGGTAAACAACTCTCAGAGCGGCCATTCAAATATCCTTTCGTCCTTTCTATTACTACCTGAAGAGTCAGCTCCCCTGGTGATGGTTGCGTGGTCACTCACGCATGAAATATGGTTTTACCTGGTCTTCGCCTTAATATTGAAGCTGCCAGTACAGTACGTTTCGGCTGCCTTGCTCGTGTGGTTGCTTGCAATTGTCTTCGCTTCTTTTTTCATGACCACAACGGGCGCTCCTTATCTGCGGATTATCACCCACGAATTTTCAATCGAATTCATACTCGGCGCGCTGTCGGGCGTCGCTTATCTGAAGCTTGCGAAACGCGGCCTGAAAACGATACCCCCCGTGTTACTTGCAGCGGTGGGGATGAGCAGTCTGCTCTACGCGTTTTTCGATAAAACAGTGGGCAATGCTGATGTTATTCAGGCGATATCACTGAAAAGGGCATTCCTGGTCGGCGGTGGCTACGCTCTATTGTTATTGGCTTGTGCCTTGCAAGAAGTCATAAGCAAAAAACACGCTCCCCGCCTGTTAGCATTTATCGGCGACATTTCCTATTCAATGTATCTGTCGCACATCCTCACATTAAGTGTCTGCGGCCGCATTTGGAGCATGCTCGGTTACTCCAACGGTGGGCTGTGGAGCGCCATACTTTTCTGGACCATTTCTTATAGTGCGGTCATTCTCGTTTCATTCATCAGTTACCAACTTGTCGAGCGCCGCGTAATGCAGGTATCTCGTCGAGCCAGAAGGCCTTTGCCACGATCACTAGAAAACGCAAAGACCCTCTGAAGAGTGCAGATGGCAAACGCCTTGTATCCAGAAAACTGCATAGATCTATTTCAGGGCTGAGTGTGCCATCGCTTTTCACAGTGCCTCAACGGTAAATCAACCATTAACCATTTCGTTACTTCATTAAAGGGGCCACACAGCAGTGGCGCATCTGATGATCCGAAAAGGGAGTTCTCATGGTTGATGTCACTCGACGCTCATTCGTTGGATTTGCCGCGACGCTGCCACTGCTGGCGCACAATCCTTGGGCTCAGGCTCAAATTGAAACAGCCTCTGTAGCGGCAACTTCTGACGAGGTGCTGATCAACTTCAACGAAAGCCCTTGGGGACCCTCGACGGCTGCTCGACAAGCGATGCAGGAAGGTATTGCCCTGTCGGGACGTTATCCCTACAAGATCCAGTACCGGCTCAATGCACTGTTTGCCCGCCAGCAAGGCATTCCCGAAGATTTCGTGCAGACCTACAGCGGCTCCAAGCAGGCCCTGCAGCACGCCGTGCATGCCTTCACGCAACAGGGAAGTCTGGTGGTTGCCGCACCGTCCTATGAAGATCCCGTCCAGGCTGCGCGCGGTAGAAATGTCGCCGTCCACGAAGTACCGCTGAACGCTGAGCATGCTCACGACCTGCCGCGCATGCTGGCTGCCGACCATCAGCCGGGGTTGATCTACATCTGCAATCCGAATAATCCGACCGGCACCCTCACTGCCCGCAGCGATATTGAACGCGCGTTGAAGGACAAACCCAAAGGCTCGATTCTGTTGGTGGATGAGGCTTACATCGATTTCTCGCAGGCCATCACCTGCATCCCACTGGTCAAGGATCACCCCGACCTGCTGGTGCTGCGTACCTTTTCGAAAATCTACGGCATGGCGGGTGCAAGGCTCGGCATCGCAGTAGGTAACCCTGCGCTGTTGGAACAATTGGAAGTGTTCGGCAACTACAACGTCCCGGCCGCTTCGTCTTTGCTGGGAGCAATCGCCAGCCTTGAGGACGCTTCGTTGCTGGCGCAAAGGAAACAGAACAACACGCGTCTGCGAGAGGAAACCATCGCCTGGCTGAGTGCGCGAGGCTTTCGTTGCACAGCGTCCCAGGCCAATTGCTTCATGATTGATGTCAGACGCCCTGCGGCTGCTGTGGTAAAGGCATTGGCCGAGCGCCACATTCATGTTGGTCGCGTATGGAAAGAATGGCCGACCTGGGTTCGAGTGAGTGTCGGCACGGACGATGACATGCGCCGATTCCGGGAGGCATTTGCCAAGGTACTGGCGTAAGAAACACGGGCTCGAATCAACGGTCAGGTTTCAGCAGGACAATAGCGTCGACATGCGGATGAAACCCAATCATCGCCTGCAAGCGTCCCGGCAATTGAGCCTGTAACATGCGCCAACCACCGATCCGCGCCAATGGAGCCGCCCCTTGCCAGACATCCGCCCGCCCGTGCTTGATGAAATCGATCGTCAGTTGATCGCTGCCCTGCAGATCAATGCTCGTGAGAGCGTGGCCATGCTTGCCCGGCAATTGGGCATTGCGCGCACCACCGTGACGTCGCGTCTGGCGCGCCTGGAAAAAGCCAAAGTGATCACCGGCTATGGCGTACGCCTGGGTCAGCGGGTGGTCGATGGCGGGTTGCAGGCGTATGTCGGGATCAAGGTGCAGCCGCGCTCAGGCAAAGAGGTGTTGCGCCGGTTGAGTGCGATGGCACAGGTGCAGCAACTGTGTGCCGTGAGTGGCGAGTTTGATTATGTGGCGTGGTTGCGTACGGACTCGCCGGAGCAACTGGATCAGTTACTCGATCAGATTGGCAGCGTGGACGGGGTGGAGAAGACCACGACTTCGATCATATTGAGTAGCAAGATTGATCGGGGACAGCCGGTTTAAGATTTTGATCGGGCTTCTCGGGTGGATTTCAGAGCTTCTTCGCGAGCAGGCTCCCTCGCAAATTTTGGTCGGTGTGTAGCCACTGCTCGTCATATTGATCGCTAATCTGGCAAAACGACGACACTTTGCGTCTTATTAACGTGTTCTACGCTCCCTAGAATGGCTGGCATCTTTTCCTATACTCAGACGCGCATCCCGCGTCGGGTCGCCAGCAAGGTCAGCCATGAACAAGAACAATCGCCATCCTGCAGACGGTAAGAAACCAGTCACCATTTTCGGCCCGGACTTTCCGTTCGCGTTTGACGACTGGATCGAACACCCGGCCGGTCTCGGCAGCATTCCTGAGCACAATCACGGCGCTGAAGTGGCGATCGTCGGCGCAGGCATCGCCGGCCTGGTGGCCGCTTACGAGTTGATGAAGCTCGGCTTGAAACCCGTGGTTTACGAAGCATCAAAACTCGGTGGCCGTCTGCGTTCGCAGGCCTTCAACGGCACTGACGGCATCGTCGCTGAACTGGGCGGCATGCGCTTCCCAGTATCGTCCACCGCGTTCTATCACTATGTCGACAAGCTCGGCCTTGAGACCAAACCCTTCCCGAACCCGCTGACGCCTGCCTCCGGCAGCACGGTGATCGACCTGGAAGGCAAAACCCATTACGCACAAAAACTGGCGGATCTTCCTGCACTGTTCCAGGAAGTGGCTGACGCCTGGGCGGATGCGCTGGAGGCCGGTTCGCAGTTCGCCGATATCCAGCAAGCTATTCGCGACCGCGATGTGCCGCGCCTGAAAGAGCTGTGGAACACGCTGGTGCCGCTGTGGGACGACCGCACGTTTTATGACTTCGTCGCCACCTCGGAAGCCTTCGCCAAACTGTCGTTCCATCATCGCGAAGTGTTCGGCCAAGTCGGATTCGGCACCGGCGGCTGGGATTCGGACTTTCCTAACTCGATGCTGGAAATCTTCCGCGTGGTGATGACCAACTGCGACGATCATCAGCATCTGGTGGTCGGCGGCGTCGAACAAGTACCGCAGGGCATCTGGCGGCATGTGCCGGAACGTTGCGTGCATTGGCCTGAAGGTACCAGCCTGAAATCCCTGCACCGTGGTGCGCCGCGCTCCGGCGTGAAGAAAATTGCCCACGCGGCGGATGGTCGTTTCGCGGTCACCGACAATAATGGCGACACCCGCGAATACGCCGCCGTGCTGACCACTTGTCAGAGCTGGCTGTTGACCACCCAGATCGAATGCGACGAAAGCCTGTTCTCGCAGAAAATGTGGATGGCCCTCGACCGCACCCGCTACATGCAATCGTCGAAGACTTTCGTGATGGTCGACCGGCCGTTCTGGAAGGACAAGGACCCTGAAACCGGCCGCGACCTGATGAGCATGACCCTCACCGATCGCCTGACCCGTGGCACTTACCTGTTCGACAATGGCGACGATAAACCGGGCGTGATCTGCCTGTCTTATTCGTGGATGAGCGACGCGCTGAAGATGCTGCCGCATCCGGTGGAAAAACGCGTTGAGCTTGCGTTGAATGCGTTGAAAAAGATCTACCCGAAAGTCGACATCGCTGCGCGGATCATCGGCGATCCGATCACCGTGTCGTGGGAAGCCGACCCGCATTTCCTCGGTGCGTTCAAAGGCGCCCTGCCCGGCCACTATCGCTACAACCAGCGCATGTACGCGCACTTCATACAGGACGAAATGCCAGCCGAGCAGCGCGGGATTTTTATCGCTGGCGACGATGTTTCGTGGACGCCGGCATGGGTCGAAGGCGCAGTGCAGACGTCGCTCAACGCGGTGTGGGGGATCATGAAGCATTTCGGCGGTTCGACACATAAAGCGAACCCGGGCCCGGGTGATGTGTTCAAAGACATCGGCCCTATCGCCCTGCCCGAGTAAGAGGAATTCCTGATGCGTGTAGCCCTTTACCAATGTCCACCGCTGCCACTGGAGCCCGCCGCCAACCTGCAACGCCTGCATCAACTGGCGATGGAGGCCAAGGGTGCCGACCTGTTGGTGCTGCCGGAGATGTTCATGACCGGCTACAACATCGGCGCCGAAGCGGTCAGCACCTTGGCCGAGGTCTATAACGGAGAATGGGCGCAGCAGATCGGCCGGATCGCCAAGGCTGCGGGTCTGGCGATTGCTTACGGTTATCCGGAGCGCACCGCCGACGGGCAGATTTACAACGCGGTGCAGTTGATCGATTCGAGCGGTGAGCGCCTGTGCAATTACCGCAAGACGCATCTGTTCGGTGATCTGGATCGCTCGATGTTCAGCCCCGGCAATGATGATTTTCCCATCGTCGAACTCAACGGCTGGAAGCTCGGTTTCCTGATTTGTTACGACCTGGAGTTTCCGGAAAACACCCGACGTCTGGCGCTCGCCGGCGCCGAATTGATTCTGGTGCCGACGGCGAACATGATCCCGTTTGATTTTGTCGCTGACGTCACCGTGCGTTCACGCGCCTTCGAAAATCAATGCTACGTGGCTTACGCCAACTACTGCGGCCACGAAGGTGACATCCATTACTGCGGGCAAAGCAGCATCGCCGCACCGGATGGCAGCCGCATCGCTCAGGCCGGACTCGACGAAGCGCTGATCATCGGCAAGCTCGATCGACAGTTGATGCTCGACTCCCGCGCCGCCAATCGCTACCTCAGCGACCGTCGCCCCGAACTTTACGACGCGCTCAACCAGCGCTAATCCGCTAGCATTGGCACTTCACTGTTCTGGAAGTGCCCATGCCTGCGCCGACTCACCCCCGCCTCCACTCTGAAACCCTGGCCAACGGCTTGCGCGTGACCCTGCGTCATGTGCCCTGGCTGAAGCGCTGTGCCGCTGCGTTGCGCGTGGCTGTCGGTAGCCATGATGTGCCGCTGGCATGGCCGGGACTGGCGCACTTTCTTGAACACTTGCTGTTTCTCGGCACCGAGCGTTTTCCTGCCGGAGAAGGGCTGATGGCCTACGTACAGCGTCACGGTGGGCAAGTGAATGCCAGCACACGCGAACGTACTACTGACTTTTTCTTTGAATTGCCGACGCGCTCATTCAGCGACGGGCTGGAGCGTCTGTCAGACATGCTCGCTCAGCCGCGTATGAATCTGGACGATCAGTTGCGGGAACGGGAAGTGTTGCAGGCAGAATTTGTCGCATGGACGCAGGATTCTGCGGCGCAGCAGCAGTTTTCCTTGTACGAAGGTTTACCGGCAGATCATCCGTTGCGCGGATTTCATGCGGGGAATCGCGACAGCCTGCCAGTCGAACAATCTGCGTTTCAACAGGCGTTGAAAGCCTTCCACCAGCAGTTTTATCGGACTGGGCAGATGACGCTGAGTCTGGTCGGACCGCAGAGTCTTGAGGAACTGAAAGCACTGGCTGAACAATTTGCAGCGGATTTGCCAGCTGGGGATAAAGTTGCGCAGGCGGCATCCATACCGCTGGCGGTAAAAAGTTATCAACAGGTGGCTGAGCGACGCGGCAACCTGATGTTTGCGTTCGATGCCTTGCCTGAGTCGTCTGGCGAGGCTTTGGCATTCCTTTGCCATTGGTTGAACAGCGCCAAACCCGGAGGCTTGCTGGCGCATTTGCAGCAGCAGAATCTGGCTGATGGATTAAAAGCTGCGCCGGTCTATCACTTTGCCAGCCAAGCGTTGCTGCATCTGGAGTTCAGCGCAGCGTCCGAATCGTTAAACGCCATTGCCGAGCGGGTGCTGGATTGGATGAGTTTCTTTGCTCAACAAGATTGGGCGCCACTGCAAAAAGAATACGCGGCGCTGCTTCAGCGTCAGCAACAAGTCAGCGGCGCGCTGCAACTGGCGCGGCTCGATAGTGAAGCGTTGGAAGTCGGGTTGTCTGATTCCGGCGTTAAAGCCCTTACACAGATTCTCAGCGAAATCGGCACTGTGGATAACTTCAGCGATCACTGGAGCCTGCCTGCTGCCAATCCTTTTCTGAGAGCCAGCGAACCCTTGGCCAACGCCGGGCTGATTCGCGGCCAGACCAGTGCCCACCGAGGGCTGCGCACGTTCGCTCAGGATCGTTCGCGCGGCCGTCGTGAACGCTCGCCGATGCAGTTCAGTCAGGCGTTGCCGGACAACACGGATGAAGGCGCAGTTTATCTGCGCTGGCAGGTGGAAGTTGCAGCCAGCGCTGACCTGCAATCGAGGTTGCAGCGTAGTCTTCGGCAAACGCAGCAAGACGCCCGAGAAGCCGGCGTCGACCTGTCTTTCAGCGCCTCTGGCAATCAATGGCTGCTGAAGCTCACCGGGCTGCAAGAGCCAATGCCCAGCGTCCTTGAACATGCGCTGAAATCTCTGACGCAAGTTGACCCCGATTCGCCGCGCAGTGAACCGCAAGCGCCGTTGAACCCCATCCGCCAACTGTTGAAAACGTTGCCGGAACAGACGCTGGAATCAGCCAAAACCGGCGACGACGCCCAACACCTGTGGACAACTTCACGCTGGGACGGCCTCGCCCTGGGCCTGAATCAACAGACTCAATCTGCCATGGGCTTGGCCCTGAGCCGGATTCCCGGGATTGCGGACAATCAGTTGCCAGCGCCGACGACGATCACCGCGCAAAAACACTGGCGACATATCGATACCGCCTCCAGCGAATACGCCTTGCTGCTGTTCTGCCCGACTGCCAGCCGCAGCCTCGCCGACGAAGCCGCGTGGCGGCTGTTGGCGCAGTTGTGCCAGACACCTTTCTACCAGCGCCTGCGGGTCGAATTGCAATTGGGTTATGCAGTTTTCAGCGCACTGCGCCAGATTCACGGCCAGACGGCCATGCTGTTCGGCGTGCAATCCCCGAACACCCCACCCGTGGAACTGCTCGGCCACATTCGGCAGTTCTTCGAAAGCCTGCCAATGCTGGTCGAAAAGAATGATGAGTCGAGCTTCGAGCAACAACGCCAGAGCCTCGCTGATCAATTCGACGACGCCAACCTGTCCAGCAAAGACGCCGCCGCACTGCTTTGGCAGGCCAGGCTTGCAGGTCACTCGTCGGATTATCTTGAGCAATTGATCGCCGCCATCGGCCAACTGGATCGCCAGACATTGCTCAGCGCTGCGCAGCGCTTGAGCAACGCCGAAGGCGGCTGGCTCTGCCTCGCCAGCGATCCGGCACCCGAGACCTCATGGCAAGCAGCAAATTGATCATTACCAAGGCTGCAAGGAGCTTTCTCAAAGATTCACGGGCATTTACCCGGAAATTTTGAGTAACATAGCAGCCTAACTATTTGGAACATCTTTGCGCTGCCGTGGACTATAACTATGGACAGCGCTATCCCACCCACCCTGAGGAGACACACCATGTCCTGGACAAAACCGGCTTACACCGACCTGCGTATCGGCTTCGAAGTCACCATGTACTTCGCCAGCCGCTGAGTTCTGCTTACGTAGAATTGCAGTGCAACGCCTCGGCTCGCCGAGGCGTTTTATTTTCCGCGTTGAAATGATGGAGTGTTCATGTTCGTCCAGATTCTGGGTTCGGCCGCTGGCGGCGGTTTTCCGCAGTGGAACTGCAACTGCGTCAACTGTGCAGGTTTTCGCGACGGCAGCCTGAATGCCAAGGCCCGCACCCAATCGTCCATCGCGATTTCCGACGACGGCGTGAACTGGGTGCTGTGCAACGCCTCGCCGGATATCCGCGCGCAACTGCAAAGCTTCGCCCCGATGCAACCGGGCCGGGCCCTGCGCGACACCGGCATCAGCGCGATCATCCTGATGGACAGCCAGATCGACCACACCACCGGCCTGCTCAGCCTGCGCGAAGGCTGCCCGCATCAGGTCTGGTGCACGGACATGGTTCATGAAGATCTGAGCACTGGTTTTCCGCTGTTCAAGATGCTCACCCACTGGAACGGTGGACTGGACTGGAACCGCATCGAACTCGACCAAAGTTTCACCGTGGCCGCGTGCCCGAACCTGCGCTTCACTCCGCTGCCGTTGCGCAGCGCGGCGCCGCCGTATTCGCCACACCGCTTCGATCCGCATCCGGGCGATAACATCGGTTTGATCGTTGAAGACCTGAACACCGGCGGCAAACTGTTCTACGCGCCGGGGCTGGGCAAGGTCGATGCACCGTTGCTGGAGATCATGGCGGGCAGTGATTGCCTGTTGGTCGACGGCACGATGTGGGACGACGATGAAATGCAGCGCCGTGGCGTCGGCACGCGCACCGGTCGCGAGATGGGTCACCTGGCACAGAACGGGCCTGGCGGCATGCTCGAAGTGCTGGAACAACTGCCAGAGCAGCGCAAGGTGCTTATCCACATCAACAACACCAATCCGATTCTCGATGAGGATTCGCCGGAGCGTGCCGAGTTGGCGCGGCGTGATGTTGAAGTGGCGTATGACGGCATGAGTATTGTGCTGTAGCGGATGGCCCCATCGCTGGCAAGCCAGCTCCCACAAGGTTCTGTGGTGTACACAAAACCTGTGGGAGCTGGCTTGCCAGCGATGACGTCCTGACAGACACCACAGAATCCAACGGTTGTTCCCGGAGAACAGACATGACTGACACGCCAATGTCCCCCACCGAATTCGAAGCGGCCCTGCGCGCCAAAGGCGCCTACTACCACATCCACCACCCCTACCACGTGGCGATGTACCAAGGCCGAGCAACTCGCGAACAGATTCAGGGCTGGGTCGCCAACCGCTTCTACTATCAGGTGAACATCCCCCTGAAGGACGCGGCGATCCTCGCCAACTGCCCCGATCGGGAAATCCGCCGCGAATGGATTCAGCGCCTGCTCGACCACGACGGCGCTCCCGGTGAAGACGGCGGTATCGAAGCCTGGCTGCGCCTCGGTCAAGCGGTCGGTCTCGATCCGGATCAACTGCGCTCCCAAGAACTGGTATTGCCCGGCGTACGCTTTGCCGTCGACGCCTACGTCAACTTCGCCCGCCGCGCCAGTTGGCAGGAAGCCGCCAGCAGCTCGTTGACCGAACTGTTTGCACCGCAGATCCACCAGTCGCGCCTCGACAGCTGGCCGCAGCATTACCCGTGGATCGACCCGGCCGGTTACGAATACTTCCGCACCCGCCTCGGTCAGGCACGGCGTGATGTCGAGCACGGTCTGGCAATCACGCTTGAGCACTACAAGACGCGTGAAGGCCAGGAGCGCATGCTGGAAATTCTCCAGTTCAAACTGGACATTCTTTGGAGCATGCTCGATGCCATGAGCATGGCCTACGAACTGAACCGCCCGCCGTATCACAGCGTCACCGAACAACGCGTCTGGCATAAAGGAATCACCTTATGAGTTTCGACCGCAGCAAAGTCCCGACCTGGCGTCCCGGCTACCGCTTCCAGTACGAACCGGCGCAGAAAGGTCACGTGCTGCTCTACCCCGAAGGCATGATCAAACTCAACGACAGCGCCGCGCTGATCGGTGGGCTGATCGACGGTGAACGCGATGTCGCGGCGATCATCGCCAAACTCGACGAGCAGTTCCCCGGCGTGCCTGAGCTCGGTGATGACATCGAGCAATTCATGGAGGTTGCCCGTGCGCAGCACTGGATCGAACTTGCCTGATCTGCCGGCCAAGCCTGAAATCGGCCTGCCGTTGTGGCTGCTCGCCGAGCTGACCTACCGCTGCCCGCTGCAATGCCCGTACTGCTCCAATCCGCTGGATTTCGCCGAGCAGGGCAAAGAACTGACCACAGAACAATGGGTCAAGGTGTTCCGCGAGGCGCGGGAGATGGGCGCGGCGCAACTGGGTTTTTCCGGCGGCGAGCCGCTGGTGCGTCAGGATCTCGCCGAGCTGATTCATGAAGCGCGGCAGTTGGGTTTCTACACCAACCTGATCACCTCCGGCATCGGCCTGACCGAGCAGAAAATCAGCGACTTCAAGAAGGCCGGCCTCGATCATATCCAGATCAGTTTCCAAGCCAGCGACGAGCAAGTGAACAACCTGCTCGCCGGTTCGAAAAAGGCTTTCGCGCAGAAGCTGGAAATGGCCCGCGCAGTGAAGGCCCACGGCTATCCGATGGTGCTGAACTTCGTCACCCATCGGCACAACATCGACAAGATCGACCGCATCATCGAACTGTGCATAGCGCTCGAAGCCGACTTTGTCGAACTAGCCACCTGCCAGTTTTACGGTTGGGCGCAGCTCAATCGTGTCGGCCTGTTGCCGACCAAGGAACAACTGGTGCGCGCCGAACGCATCACCAACGAATACCGCGCCAAGCTGGAAGCCGAAGGGCATCCGTGCAAACTGATTTTCGTCACCCCGGATTACTACGAAGAACGCCCGAAAGCCTGCATGAACGGCTGGGGCAGTATCTTTCTGACGGTCACCCCGGACGGCACCGCGCTGCCCTGCCACGGCGCCCGACAGATGCCGGTGCAGTTTCCCAATGTGCGCGATCACAGCATGCAACACATCTGGTACGACTCGTTCGGCTTCAACCGCTTCCGTGGTTACGACTGGATGCCCGAGCCGTGCCGCTCTTGTGACGAGAAAGAAAAAGACTTCGGCGGCTGCCGCTGCCAGGCGTTCATGCTCACCGGCGATGCGAGCAATGCCGACCCGGTGTGCAGCAAGTCCGAACATCACGGTGTGATTCTCAAGGCCCGCGAAGAAGCCGAGACCGCCACCCAAACCATCGAACAACTGGCCTTCCGCAATGAACGAAACTCGCGCCTCATCGCCAAGGGCTGAGCCTTTCAGCGCCTCGCAAGCCGTCGCTGCCGGTATGGACTTCGCCGAGTTGCAGCTCGGCGCCAACGGGTTGTTCTGGAATGAATATCGACCGGAGGATGCCGCGTGCCGGATCTGGCATTGGCGCGATGGCATGGCGAATTGTCTTACGCCAGACGGTTTCAGCGTGCGCAGTCGGGTGTACGAATATGGCGGTGGTGCGTTTTGTCTGACGCCGAACGGGGTGGTTTTCGTTGCTGAGGCGGATCAGCAGTTGTATCGCCAAAATCTCGATGGCGAGCCTGAAGCATTGACGTCGGGCGAGTGCCGTTATGGCGATCTGCATTTTGCTTCCGGCCAGGTGCTGGCGGTCGAAGAACAGCAAGATCAGCATCGGCTGGTAGCAATCGGTCTCGCTGACGGGACGCGGCATTTATTGGCTGAAGGCGCGGATTTTTATGCGGCGCCAATCCTCAGTGTGGATGGCCAGCGTTTGGCCTGGATCGAGTGGAGTCGGCCGCATCAGCCGTGGACGTCGACCCGGTTGATGGTGGCAGAGCGTTTGACTGACGGTGCATTTGGTTCGCCGCAATGTGTCGCTGGTGTCGAGCTTGAAGAGTCGATCCAACAACCTCGATTCGGTGCCGACAATCGCCTTTGTTGCCTGACCGATCGTGGTGGATTCTGGCAGCCATGGGCTGAGACTTCCGACGGTTTGGCGCCATTACCCGCTGCGCAAGCCGATCACGCTCCGTCGCCTTGGCAATTGGGCGGCTGCACTTGGTTGCCTGTTGAAGATTCGGTTTTAGCCAGTTGGAGTGAAGGCGGCTTTGGCCGTCTGACATTAGGCGATGACGACTTCACCGGTGACTACAGTCGTTTCCGGCATTTGGCTTTGGATGCGCAATTTATCTACTGCATCGCCGCCTCGCCGATCAGTCCTTCGGCGGTCATCGCCATTGATCGAACCACGCGCGAAGTGAAGGTGTTGGCCGGTGGCGTAGCGCCCCTGCCTGCCGAACGCATCAGTCGCCCGCAAACCCTGCGTTACCCGAGTGGATCGGGTGAGGCTCACGGTTTTTTCTACCCTGCCATGAGCGGTGAGACGAAACCGCCGTTGGTAGTATTCATCCACGGTGGCCCGACGTCAGCCTGCTATCCGATGCTCGACCCGCGCATTCAATACTGGACGCACCGCGGCTTCGCCGTCGCCGATCTCAACTATCGCGGCAGCAGTGGATATGGCCGGGAATATCGACAGGCACTGCATCTGAGCTGGGGCGAGGTGGATGTCGAGGATGCTTGTGCGGCGGTGAGTTATCTCGCCGAACAGGGTTTGATCGACGGTGAACGCGCATTCATTCGAGGTGGCAGCGCAGGCGGCTACACCACGTTATGTGCGCTGGCGTTCAAACACGTCTTCCGCGCCGGAGCGAGTTTGTACGGCGTTAGCGACCCGGTTGCATTGGCTAGGGCAACGCACAAATTCGAGGGTGATTATCTGGACTGGCTGATCGGCGATCCCGAGCAAGACGCCGAACGCTACGCCGCCCGCACGCCGTTGTTGCACGCAAACAACATCCGCGTACCGGTGATCTTCTTTCAAGGTGAACTGGACGCCGTCGTTGTCCCGCAACAGACCCGCGACATGGTCACGGCGCTGGAGCAAAACGGCGTCCCGGTCGAAGCGCATTACTACCCCGACGAACGCCACGGCTTCCGTCGCGCCGCCAATCAGGCGCATGCGCTGGAGCAGGAGTGGAAGTTCTATCGGCGGGTGATGGGATTTACAGACTGAAACCCTCTTCCTGTAGGAGCTGCGGCACGCTGCGATCTTTTGATCCTGATCCTCGAATTAAAATCAAAAGATCGCAGCGTGGCGCAGCTCCTACAGGTTTATGCCGCTGACTCAGCGCTTGGCGATGATATACACCGCATGCACGATCCCCGGAATATACCCGCACAACGTCAGCAGAATGTTCAACCAGAACGCCCCGCCAAATCCGACCTGCAGAAACACGCCCAGTGGTGGCAAAAGAATAGCGATGATGATGCGAATGAAATCCATGGGGCAGCTCCTGTATGGGGTTGGCTCATTTGAGCCATACAAGCTAATCGACCCGCGCCGTTCGTCAGGGTTCAGTGCTAATCACCGTGTCGGTATCAAACTGATAGCTCAGCTAAGAATTTGCAGTCCGTGCTTCTGCACGATGCTCAGTAACTTCAGCGCCATTCCGCTGGGGTGTTTGTCTCCCGACTCCCATTGTTTGACTGTCGACGCGCTAGTGTTCAAGTAGCGAGCGAATACCGGCTGGCTGACGTTATTGCGTTCGCGCAGAGCCTTGATCTGTTCCGCCGGGATCGCTTCAGGAACCGTTGCCAGACACGACTCATCAAACTCCCGCATTGTTGCCTTGCTGATTGCTCCGACAGCCAGTAGAGCGCTGGCTGATTCGTGTATCGATTCAAAAACTTCACTTTTGAATTTCTTACTCATGAAATATCTCCACAAACTCCTTCATTGCCAACAAATCCCGGATCTGCTCCTCGGTCAGTTGAGCATAGGTTTTGGCTAACTTTCGTAAATCCTTCAATTCGGATGTTGTGATGTTGCTCTGATCTTTCTTGGCGAACAGCACTTGATAGATCCAGTAACGCCCGCCCTTAGCCAAAACAATCGAACGATGACGGTTGGCGTTCAACCGCTTCTTCCAGACGCCACCACCAAGATCGTCAGCCTGACCTTCAAGCATCTCGCAAAATGCTTCCCGGAGCTCCGCGTCGCTGATCCAAGCCTTGCCGGCTCGTATCGCAAAACCCTTGGTTTTGAACAGCCTGAATGACATCGGTATCCCTTCCAAAAAACATACCACCCAGTGGTATAGATTACAAAGCCATCCGTCTCGAAAATATCGATCGGTCTGCCCCCGCATTCCCTGCAGGGACTTTCTAAAAAACCATTCGCACAACGAACTCTCAAGCACTAAACGCCATCTGCAAAACCCGGCCACAAAAAAAACGCCCCACGCCAAAAGAATCAGGCGTGGGGCGTGCGTTATACCGCGAGACGGTTCTGGAAATCGGGTGGGAAACTTCAGCTCAGACGGCAATCCCTTTGCGGCATTGCAGTTGCGCGGTGCGCACTCGCGAGAAGGAGCGGCCTAGGCGCAGGAGCATTTCATCGATGTTGGTTTTGCTGACGGTGAGGGCCGGGGTGAAACGCAGGCAGTTGGCTTGCGGCGCATTGAGCAGCAGGCCTTCGTGCAGGGCGGCGTGGACCACGGCCTCTGCGGAATCGTCTGACAGGGTCAGTCCGAAGAAGAGGCCTTGACCGCGCAGTTCGCCGTGGTAATAGCGGTGTGCCAATCGGACCAGGCCTTCGCGCAGGTACTGGCCGTTGTCGTTGACCTGCTGGAGGAAACTGCGGTCGTGCACGCTGTCGAGCACTACCAGACCGGCCGCCGTCATCAATGCATTGCCGTGATGGGTGCCGCCCAGTTCGCCGGCCTCGAAACAGCACGCTTTGCCCCGCGCCAGCAGCGCCGCCAATGGCACACCGCCGCCAAGTCCTTTGCCGAGCACGACGATATCGGCGCGCACGCCGTAGGACTGTTCCGCGAGCAGAGTGCCGCAGCGGCCGATACCGGTTTGCACTTCGTCGAGGATCAAGAGAATGCCCAGTTCACGACAGAGTCGTTCGACGCCCTTGAGGTAATGTTCGGTGGCCGGAATAACGCCGGCATCGCTCTGGATCGGCTCCAGCATGATCGCGACGGTTTGTGCATCGACCGCAGCGTGCAGGGCCGGCAAGTCGTTGAACGGCACCAGATCGAAACCCGGCAGCAGTGGCGCAAAACGGTTGTGCAGGTTGCAGCTGTCCGAGGCGGAAATCGTCGCCAGGCTGCGACCGTGACAACCCTGCTTCGCGACAATGATCCGCGAGGCGCCGCCGCGATGCAGCTGCCCCCATTTGCGCGCGAGTTTGATCGCCGCTTCACAGGCTTCGCTGCCGCTGTTGAGCAGGTAGGCCTGATCGCTGGAGGTAGCGGCGCACAGACGCTCGGCAAGGCTGAGCATGCCTCGATTGTGCAGATTGAAGCCGGGATTGATCAGCGCCTGCGCCTGACTGCTGATGGCTTTGACCAGCGCCGACGGGCTGTGGCCGAGGCTGTTGGCGCCGCCGGCCTGAGAAAAGTCGAGATACGCGCGGTCGTTACTGCCCCACAGCCACGACCCCTGACCACGGACAAACACCTGTTGCGGCCGTTCGACGCTAGGCATCAGGCGCTCGGCGCTGAGACTTTCGCTGATGTCTGAAGGGTTGGCCTCGAAAGCGAGGTCATCAAGACTCGGCGTCTGGCGCCGCAAACTGAACAGATTCATTGAAAAAACCCTCGTTCGAGGTTTTTTGAACTGCCTATGCAAACACTGTCGAAGCGATCGCTATTCATCGCGCTTTCTGGCCCTGTAAGCCTTGTGAATGCGGTTAGACTAGGCGCACTGACGGCTTCGGGCCATTTCGATTTATCAGCATTTTCGATAAGCGTTACTTATGGATTTCAAGCAACTGCGTTATTTCGTCGCGGTCTACGAAGAAGGTCATGTCGGCCGGGCGGCTGAACGCCTGTCGATCTCGCAACCGGCGCTGTCGCAGCAGATCCGCCAGCTCGAACAGAACCTCGACGTCACCTTGTTCGAGCGCAGCAGCAAGCGCCTGCTGCCGACCCTCGCCGCGCACACGTTGTACAACCATGCGTTGCCGCTGCTCGATGGCTTGCAACGGGCGCGCGAGGCGCTGGGCAACTTCAAGGGCCAGGCCTTGCGCACGCTGGCGATCGGCGTGCTGCAAACGGTGCACACCAGTCTGGTCCCGCAAATGCTTGAGCGGGTGCGCAAGGCACAGCCACATCTGGTGGTGCAGATCTATGAATTGACCGGACTTGAGATCGAACGGCGGCTGCTCAACGGTTCTTTGGACATCGGCATCAGTTACCTGCCGCCGCGCCAACCGGGCCTGCACGGTGTGATGCTTTACGAAGATGAGCTGACGCTGGTCATCCCGGCGGATCATCCATTGCGTGAATTCAAGAAAGTCTCGATGCGTCAGGCTGCCGAATTGCCGATGTTGCTGCTGGGCGAAGAGTTCCAGATCCGCCAGATATGGCAGGCGCAACTGACCGCCCTCGGGCGCCGTCCGCAGGTACAAGCCGAGTTGAACAATATGGTGGGTATTCTCGACAGCCTTCCACACACCAAACTGGCGACAGTGCTGCCGGGGCGTTCGCAGAAGGAATACGACGATCAGGATCTGTTGTGGAAACCGCTGAGCGAACCGCGCGTGCCGCTGAAGGTTGGCCTGGTGTGTCGCGATGTGCAGCGCCAGCAGGCCTCTTTGGCGCTGTTGCGGACGTTGCTGGAAGAAGTGATGGAGCGAGAAGTAAAGCCGCCGCTCGATCCTTTGGTCTGAGCACTTTTCTTCAGGCAAAAGAAAACCCCGCCGAAGCGGGGCTTTGCAGACTGTTTCCCTGACATCCATTTCACTCCGCCACCCTGGCAGAATCCTACGTGTCCGTGTTGTTGCTTTGCGCTTCCTGCGCGACGTCCATGAAATGTAGATTAGCTGTGGATCCAATCTTCGCCTATGGGAGAACAGCAGCACGTCATGTAAGAGAATGCTTACATGACGTCATCGCATCAGAATTGCGCTGCATCCAGCAGGAACAGCGACTCGCTACCGGCCTTTACTGACGCACTCAACGAGTGAATCCGCGGGAGCAAGCGGGCGAAATAGAAGCGCGCAGTGCCCAACTTGCTGGCATAGAAATCGTCCTGCGCTTCTTTGCCCAGCGAAGCTTTGGCCATCAATGCCCACATGTAGGCATACGCCGTGTATCCGAATGCTTGCAAATATTCGACCGAAGCCGCGCCAATTTCGTTCGGGTTGTTTTTTGCCCGATCCAGCAACCACGAGGTCAGCTCGTCGAGCGTGTCGACGGCATCGTTCAGCGGTTTGGTGAATTCGCCCAGATCGGCACTGGCTGTCGCGGTGAAATGGCGGATCTCGTCGGCGAACAGCTTGTAGAACGCGCCGCCGCTGCCGACGATCTTACGACCGACCAGGTCCAGCGCCTGAATGCCGTTGGTGCCTTCGTAGATCTGAGTGATACGCACGTCGCGCACCAGTTGCTCCTGGCCCCATTCGCGGATGTAGCCGTGGCCGCCGAAAATCTGCTGGCCGTGCACGGTGGTTTCCAGACCCAGGTCGGTGAGGAATGCCTTGGCTACCGGCGTCAGCAACGCGACCAGATCTTCTGCACGCTTGCGGGTGGTGGCGTCTTCGCTGAACTTGGCGGTGTCGAGTTGCATCGCCACGTAGGTGGAGAACGCACGGCCGCCTTCGTTCGAGGCTTTCATGGTCAGCAGCATGCGCCGCACATCCGGGTGGACGATGATCGGGTCAGCGACTTTGTCTTTGTTCTGCGCGCCGGTCGGCGAACGGCTTTGCAGACGGTCGCGGGCGTATTCAACGGCGTTCTGATACGAACGCTCGCCGGTGGCCAGGCCTTGGATGCCGACGCCGAGGCGCTCGTAGTTCATCATGGTGAACATCGCGGCCAGGCCTTTGTTCGGCTCGCCAACCAGATAACCCACGGCTTCGTCGAAGTTCATCACGCAGGTCGCGGACGCCTGAATGCCCATCTTGTGTTCGATCGAACCGCAGTTCGCCGGATTGCGTGCGCCCAGACTGCCGTCGGCATTGACCATGAACTTCGGCACGAGGAACAGCGAAATGCCTTTCGGACCCGCCGGGGCGTCCGGCAGTTTCGCCAACACCAGATGAATGATGTTTTCGGTGAGATCGTGTTCGCCACCGGTAATGAAGATTTTGGTGCCGCTGACTTTGTAGGAACCGTCGGCCTGAGGCTCGGCTTTTGTCCGAATAATCCCCAGGTCGGTGCCGGCGTGCGGCTCGGTCAGGCACATGGAGCCGGCCCAGACGCCGGCATACATGTTCGGCAGGTACGCGGCTTTCAGCTCTTCGCTGGCATGGGCGTTGATCGACAGGCAGGCGCCAGCGGTCAGCATCGGGTACAGACCGAACGACAGGCTGGCGGAGTTGACCATTTCTTCAACCTGCGCCGATACGGCTTTGGGCATGCCCATGCCGCCGTATTGCGGATCGCCACCGACGCCAACCCAGCCGCCCTCGGCGTAAGTCTGATAAGCCTGTGGAAAACCGGCTGGAGTGGTGACGGCGCCGTCAGCCCAGTGACAGCCTTCTTCGTCAGCGGCACGGCTCAGCGGCGCGATGCTTTTGCTGGTGACCTTGCCGGCCTCTTCGAGAATGGCTTCAACGGTTTCGGCGTCGACAGTCTCAGCCAGCGCCGGCAGTTCGGCCCAGAGTTTGGCGACTTCGAACACTTCATTGAGGACGAAGCGCATATCGCGCAGCGGCGCTTTGTAGTCAGCCATGGCAAACCTCGCAAGATCTAAACAGGTGATTCGTGGAATGATGTTTTCTGAGCCCGAGTGTACCTCAACAACTTTTGCGACACATAGGGTCAACCGGTGACTGATTTGTTATTTTTAGTCACCACAAAAAATCGCAGCCTCGACAACGCCCGATTCCCTGTAGGAACTGCCGAAGGCTGCGATCTTTCTATCTTCTCTAAAGTGCAAACAACTCCGCAGACAGTTTCATCAGGCAATCACTCCCCGCCTCGATCGCCGCCCGATGCGCCGCCGTACGCGGCAACAAACGCTTGAAGTAGAACTCGCACGTCGCCAATTTCCCGCGCAGGTAATCCGCCTCACCCTCGCCCGACTCCAGCTGCGCCTGCGCCACCAACGCCATGCGCAACCACAGATAACCGAGAATGATGTAACCGCTGTACATCAGGTAATCCACCGACGCCGCGCCCACTTCATCCGGGTTCTTCATGGCCGCCATGCCGACCTTCATGGTCAGGTCGCCCCACTGCTGGTTCAGCTCATTGAGCTGCGCAACGAAACTGCCCAGCTGCGGGTGCTCAGCGTTGGCCGCGCAGAACTTATGGACGATTTTGGTGAAACCGCGCAGCAACTTACCCTGACTGCCCAACACCTTGCGCCCGAGCAGGTCCAGCGCCTGAATACCGTTGGTGCCCTCGTAGATTGGCGCGATCCGACAGTCGCGAACCAACTGTTCCATGCCCCATTCACGAATGAAGCCGTGGCCACCGAATACCTGCATGCCGTGGTTGGTCACTTCCAGGCCGGTGTCGGTCATGAACGCTTTGCAGATCGGCGTGAGGAACGCCAACAAATCCTCGGCCTCCTGCCGTGCTTCGGCATCAGTGCTCAGATGCGCGACATCGAGCAACTGCGCGGTGAAGTAGGTCAGCGCCCGATTGCCTTCGTTAAAGGCTTTCATGGTCAACAACATGCGCCGCACGTCCGGGTGGACGATGATCGGGTCGGCGGCTTTGTCCGGGGCTTTGGCGCCCGTCAGTGAACGCATCTGCAAGCGGTCGTTGGCGTATTTGATGGCGCCCTGGAAACTCGCTTCACCCAAACACAAACCCTGCATCCCGGTGCCGAGCCGTGCGTGGTTCATCATGGTGAACATGCAGTTCAGGCCCTTGTTCGGCTCGCCGATCAGGTAACCCTTGGCGCCGTCGAAGTTGAGCACGCAAGTGGCCGAGGCCTTGATGCCCATCTTGTGTTCGATCGAACCGCAGGACACGCCGTTGCGCTCGCCTGCCTCACCCGCCGCATTCGGCAAGAATTTCGGCACGATAAACAGCGAAATCCCTTTGGTCCCGGCCGGCGCATCCGGCAACTTGGCCAACACCAGATGGATGATGTTATCGCTCATGTCGTGCTCGCCGGCGGAGATGAAAATCTTGCTGCCGGTGACCGCATAACTGCCGTCAGCCTGAGGCACGGCGCGGGTCTTGATGATGCCCAGGTCGGTGCCGCAGTGGGCTTCGGTCAGGCACATGGTGCCGGTCCACTGGCCGGCGGTGAGTTTGCTCAGGTAGGTGTCTTTTTGCTCAGCGCTGCCGTGGGCGTGGATCGCCGACATCGCGCCGTGGGTCAAGCCCGGGTACATGCCCCAAGAGGTATTGCTGGAGCCGACCATTTCGCTGATCACCAGCCCCAGCGAACTCGGCAAGCCCTGCCCGCCATAAGTCGGATCCGCCGCCAGACCGTGCCAGCCGCCCTCGACATATTGTGCGAAGGCTTGCTTGAAGCCTGTAGGCGTTGTCACCACACCGTTGTCGAAATGGCAGCCCTCTTCGTCACCGCTGCGATTGAGCGGCGCCAGAACGTTCTCGCAGAACTTCGCGCCTTCTTCAAGGATCGCGTTGATCATGTCCGGGCTGGCGTCGTGGGCGCCGAGGGCGGCGTAGTTGCTGTGAAAGTCGAAGACGTGGTCGATCAGAAAGCGCATGTCGCGCAGGGGAGCTTTGTACTCAGGCATGGTGGCTTCTCCGTCAGCAGTTTTCTCCAACCTACTGCCGGCCCCCACACCCCACAATCACTGTGCAGACGCTGAATGCGCCGTCATCACTCAACCTGCGGCAGCGTCCATGCGCACCGCGCCACGGCGGTTTTGTCCGTACGCCATCACGCAGTTACGCCCCGCGCCTTTAGCGGCGTAGAGTGCCTCGTCGGCAGACTTGAGCACTTGTTCCGGGTTGCGTTGCTCCACTCGTTCAGCGACGCCGATGCTCACCGTCACCGACACACTGGAGGCACCCGAGCCGGCGCGGCGCTGACGACCTTGCTGATCATCCTGCGGGCGGTTTTCCTGATTTCGCAGCTGAATGTTGTAGGACGCAATCGACTCGCGGATCACCTCAAGGTGCGGCATACACTCCTCAAGGGTTTTGCCTGCAAACACCAAGGCGAATTCCTCACCGCCATAGCGATACGCCCTACCGCCACCGCTGATTTTCGACAGTTTGCTGGCGACTAATCGCAGTACCTGGTCACCGACATCGTGGCCGTGGGTGTCGTTGAATTTTTTGAAGTGATCGACGTCACTCATCGCCAATACGTAGTTGCGACCAAGGCGTTGCATGCGTTCGTTGAGCGCGCGACGGCCCGGCAGACCGGTGAGTTCGTCGCGGAAGGCCATTTGATAAGCCTCGTGCGCAACCGCTGCGGCGATCATCAACATCACTTGGCTGCACATGATGTTCAGGGTGAACGGCAGGATGAAGGTTTTCGGCAGCATCCAGAACACGCCGAGCAGGCCAACCAATTGCGCCGCATGCAGCGGACGCGGATTGCGCCAGTATTGCCAGGCCAGTAGCAGGAACGCCGAAATAAACACCGGATAGGACAGCTGAATCAGACTCATCCACGCGCCGTGCAGCGCCGGCCAACGGATCTCCGACAGCCAGATCAGCAGCGCGTGGGGATAACTTTGTTCAAGTCCCAGCGCCACGCTGCCGAAGGCCAGCAAAACGGCGAAGCGCGCGACCATGTCCTGAAACAGATGCGTGCGCTCCTGCCACGCCGCAAACAGCCCAAACAACAACGGCAGCAATAAACAGACGAGATGGAAGACCACCGCAGCGTCTTCGCGGACCTTGCCGTTGTCGCGGTAATAGTCGGTCTGGGTGTCGAGCAAAAAGTAGGCGATGTACACCGTGAGCATCAGAAACAGTTCGCGCTGACGCCGGTAAACCGCGCAATAAGCGCCGCCCAGCAACAGCACCAAAGTCGGCAACACGTTGAACAGCGACGTGAAGAACACGCTGAGGTCTTTGACGTACGCAGCCGCCAACCCCGCAAGTAACAACAGCAGTGAAGGTAGGAAATGGCTGAAACGTACAGCGGAAGAACGCGGCAAGGGTAAAGCTCCGACCCGTCATATCAAAGAGATGGCATTGTGCCCGCAAAGTGCGGCCAAGCCCACACAATGTGACCCAGATCACACACTGTCTCTTTAACGGCCGGAAGCCCGACTATCTGAGCGATTCACTAACAAAAAAACCGCCGCCCCCTAACAGGAGCAGCGGTTTTCAAAAGACCGCGCTAAGACTTAGTAGCCCAGTGCGAAGTCTTCTTCTTTCATGTCCATCAGGTTGTTGGCGCCCGACAGCATGGTGGCCACGTGGGTACGGGTACGCGGCAGAATGCGCTGGAAGTAGAAGCGCGCGGTTTGCAGCTTGGCGGTGTAGAACGCCGCGTCGCCGGTGCCTTCGGCCAGCTTTTCAGCAGCCAGACGCGCCATGTCGGCCCAGAAGTAAGCCAGGCAGGCATAACCGGAGTACATCAGGTAGTCCACGGAAGCCGCACCGACTTCTTCGCGATCTTTCATGGCGGCCATACCGACCTTCATGGTCAGCTCGCCCCATTCCTTGTTGATCGCGGCCAGCGGTGCGACGAATTCTGCAACGGCTTCGTTGCCTTCGTTGTTCTGGCAGAACTTGTGGACGATCTTGGTGAAGCCTTTCAGGGCTTCGCCTTGAGTCATCAGCACTTTACGGCCCAGCAGGTCGAGTGCCTGGATACCGGTGGTGCCTTCGTACAGCATCGAAATGCGGCTGTCGCGAACGTTCTGCTCCATGCCCCACTCGGCGATGAAGCCGTGGCCGCCGTAGATCTGTACGCCGTGGTTAGCGGATTCGAAACCGACTTCGGTCATGAACGCTTTGGCGATCGGAGTCATGAAGGCCAGCAGTGCGTCAGCTTTCTTTTTCTCTTCTTCATCGACGCCGTATTTGACGATGTCGACCTGTTTGGCGGTGAAGTACACCATCGCACGGTTGCCTTCGGCGAACGCCTTCATGGTCAACAGCATGCGGCGTACATCCGGGTGCACGATGATCGGGTCAGCAGCTTTGTCCGGCGCTTTCGGGCCAGTCAGGGAGCGCATTTGCAGACGATCGCGAGCGTATTTCAAACCGCCCTGGAAACCGATTTCGGCGTGGGCCAAACCTTGCAGCGCGGTACCCAGTCGTGCGGTGTTCATAAAGGTGAACATGCAGTTCAGGCCTTTGTTCGCCGGGCCAATCAGGTAACCGGTGGCGCCGTCGAAGTTCATCACGCAGGTAGCGTTGCCGTGGATGCCCATCTTGTGTTCCAGCGAACCGCAGCTCACTGCGTTGCGTGCACCGACGGTGCCATCAGCATTCGGCATGAATTTCGGAACGATGAACAACGAGATGCCTTTGGTGCCAGCCGGTGCGTCCGGCAGGCGGGCCAGTACGATATGGACGATGTTGTCGGCCATATCGTGTTCACCGGCCGAGATGAAGATCTTGGTGCCGGAAACTTTGTAGGAGCCGTCGGCCTGAGGTTCGGCCTTGGTGCGCAGCATGCCCAGGTCGGTGCCGCAGTGCGGTTCGGTCAGGCACATGGTGCCGGTCCATTCGCCGGAAACCAGTTTGGTCAGATAGGCTTCTTGCTGCTCTGGAGTGCCGTGCTCGGAGATGGTGTTCATCGCGCCGTGCGACAGGCCTGGGTACATGCCCCACGACCAGTTGGCTTCGCCAACCATTTCGCTCACGGCCAGACCCAGCGACTCCGGCAGGCCTTGGCCGCCGTGCTCAACGTCGTGAGCCAGGCTTGGCCAGCCGCCTTCGACGAATTGCTTGTAAGCCTCTTTGAAGCCGGTCGGGGTTTTCACGCCGGACTCGCTCCAGGTGCAACCTTCGAGGTCGCCCACGCGGTTCAGCGGTGCCAGTACCTGCTCACAAAACTTGGCGCCTTCTTCGAGAATGGCGTCAACCATGTCCGGAGTTGCGTCTGCGCAAGCCGGAAGGCTCTGATAGTGCGCTTCGTAGCCGAGCAGTTCGTCACGAACGAAGCGAATATCACGCAAGGGGGCCTTGTAGTCAGGCATAGCGATAAACCTCTGCTGATGTAACCGGGAATGAACGACCGTGTTGATTTGTTGTGACGGTCAAACAGTTGTTTGAAACATACGTTTACGCCGAAATCTTGTCAAGCATCGATCTTTTGCCGTTCGTCATCAGAATTTTCAAACGCAGGGCACAGCAAACCGCCATGAGCTCGCACGAGTCACGGGTGCTGAAAAAAGATTAGTTGAGGGAGAAGGACTTACCATGAAAAACGCCGCGACAGGTCGCGGCGTTCAGCGTGCAGAAGACAGAAAAATCAGGCGAAGGTGTCGATGATCGTACCGAGCACTTCGTCGGAGGCTTTGGCGACCTTCACACCCAGCTCCGCCTGGATCTTGCCCTGAGACATCTCGACCATATTGCTGGCCAGATCCGATTGCTGGGCACGATCGACACCGCGTAGACGGTCAACCTGCACTTCGGACGACTGGCTGGTCACCGAGCGTTCAATCGTATTATTGGCAATCTGGCTGGCCGCCTGATCGACGCGGTTCTGCCCGCTCTGAATCGAGCTCAGACCTGCGTAAAAAGCTGTGTTACCGGAGATTTCCATAACGGTTCTCATCCTTGGGAAGGATCAATGGCGCCATTGAAGCAGAGGCGTCAGAAAAACACCCGTCAAAAACACTAATGGCACAGTGCCTGCCCATAGAGAAAAGCTTAGTCGAGCAGATCCAGTTGCAAATGATCGGCCACCGCCTCTGCACTCAAGGCCTTGAGTTTCGGCACGCGCCCCAGGCACGGCGCCGGAATCCGCTCGGCCAACGTCGCGAGGTTTTCTTCCAGCCGCGAAGTCTTCGCATCGATGATATTCGCCACCCACCCGGCCAACTGCAGCCCATCACGGGCGATCGCTTCCGCCGTCAGCAAGGCATGACTGATGCAACCCAGCCGCACGCCTACCACCAGGATCACCGGCAGTTTCAAGGCAATCGCCAGATCCGACAAATTATCCTGATCCGCCAGCGGCACTCGCCAGCCGCCCGCGCCTTCAATCAAGGTGAAATCGGCATTCATTGCCAGAATCTCACGCATCGGCGCCAGCAACGATTGCACGGTCAACGCTACTCCGGCCTCGCGCGCTGCCAGATGCGGAGCAATCGCCGGCTCGAACGCTACCGGATTGACCTGTTGATAAGTCAGCGGCAGCGAACATTCGGCCAACAGCGCCAACGCATCGGAATTGCGCAGCCCCTTGGGCGTCACTTCGCACCCGGACGCCACCGGTTTGCCCGCCGCCGTACTCAAGCCCGCCGAACGAGCTGCATGCAGCAACCCGGCGGCAACGGTGGTCTTGCCGACATCGGTATCCGTTCCGGTGATGAAATAGGCTGCGCTCATACGGGTTTCTCCAACACGGCGTAGACCACCTGATAAGTCGCCGGCAACCCCGACGCCTCACGGAACTGCTCGTAAGCTTCAACCAAACCGAGAATCCGCGCCCGCCCGGTCAAACCGCCCGGCCGCCCCGGGTTCAGATTGTGCGCGCCCAAGGCTTTCAATTCATGGGTCAGGCTGCGCACATCCGGGTAATGCAGCACGTGTGGTTGATTCTCCAGACTCAGCGTGCGCAAACCACTGGCCGCACACAATTGCTGATAACGGGCGAACTCGCGGAAGCGGTTGACGTGCACCAGCCCGTCGACTTGCCGCCAGCTGTCGCGCAACTCAAACAGCGTCCCTACACAAAGACTAGCAAACGCAAAAATCCCACCCGGTTTCAGCACGCGAAAAGCTTCGCTGAGCACTGCATCGAAATCCGCACACCACTGCACCGCGAGGCTTGAGAAAATCAGGTCGCAGGTCGACTCCTGCAGCGGCAGCCGCTCCGCGTCGCCAGCAATGAAATGCTCGGCACCGCCCAGTGGCCGCGCATGCTCAAGCATGCCTTCGGCGATATCCAGCGCCAGACCATGGCCTTCAACAAAACGCGAGGCCAGCGCCCGGGTGAAATACCCCGTGCCGCAGCCCAGATCCAGCCAGCGCGCTGGTACGAAATCCACCGGCAAGCGCTGCAGCAATTGTGTACCGACATCACGTTGCAACTCGGCGACGCTGTCGTAACTGGCCGCCGCGCGAGAAAAAGAGGCTGCGACCTGACGCTTGTCAGGCAAGCCGCCAGGCAGCACAAGAGACAAATCAGTCATCACCGCACTCGTGTAGAAAAGCCTGGATAGCGCCCGCCAGTCCGTGGGGGTCTTCCAGAAGAAACGCATGACAGGCCTGTTCGATCAGACCTATTTCGATATCCGGCAACAGGGCGAACAACGCCCCTGCCGCTTCCGCCGGGACCAGGGCATCCTGTCCCGCGAACAGATGAAATTGCGGACCGCGAAATGCTTGCAGGGCTTCGCGTGTGTCCATCTGCGCGAGCAATTCCAGTCCCGCCATCAATGCAGTCGGCGCAGTGTGCGGTGCGCCGCCCAACATCAATCGCGACAGGCCGCGCGGATCCTGCGCCCCCTGAGCACAGAGCAGCGAAAAACGTTTGAGGGTCATCCGCGGATCGGCCTGGCAACCGGCGAGAAACACATCGAACGTTTCGCCCGGCATCGCGTTCGGCCATTGTTCATGGGCGATAAAAGAAGGATTGCTCGCCAGCGTCAGCAACCCGCAGCAACGCTCGCCGCGGCGCGCCGCCAGTTCGGACGCAAGCATGCCGCCCAGCGACCAGCCACCGAGCCAGACGTCTTGAGGAATGTTTTCATCGAGTTCCTCGAGCCAGTCTTGCAGATCGCTGGAATCCAGCTCCGGCAGCGGCTCGATGTCGACTTTCAGATGTTCGTCGAGCCCCTGCAACGCCGCAGCCAGAGGCTCCATCGGCGACACACCGAGGCCCCAGCCGGGCAGCAGAATCAGGCGATCACGCATGGCTTGGCTCCGACGACAGTTGGGCAAAGCAATCGGCCAGTCCCTCTAACAATAGCTGCACCTGCGCCTCGCTGTGGGCGGCAGTCAGGGTCACGCGCAAGCGAGCGCTGCCGGCGGGCACGGTCGGTGGGCGGATCGCCGTGACCATCAGGCCGCGCTCGCGCAACATCTGCGACAGCCGCACGGCGCGCCCGGCATCGCCAATCATGATCGGCTGAATCGGCGTGAAGCTGTCCATCAACTCCAGGCCAATCTGCTCGGCGCCATGGCGGAACTGACGGATCAGCGTTTGTAGATGTTCTCGACGCCAATGCTCAGTGCGCAGCAGCTCCAGACTTTTCAGCGTTGCGCAGGCCAGCGCCGGTGGCTGACTGGTGGTGTAGATATACGGACGGGCGAACTGGATCAGGCTTTCGATCAGCTCTTCGCTGCCCGCGACGAACGCGCCAGCGGTGCCGAACGCTTTACCGAGGGTGCCGACCAGCACCGGCACGTCCTCCTGACTCAAACCGAAATGCTCGACAATCCCGCCGCCATTTGCACCCAGCGGCCCGAAACCATGAGCGTCATCGACCATCAGCCACGCGCCTTTGGCCTTGGCTTCGCGGGCCAATGCCGGCAGATCAGCGAGGTCGCCGTCCATGCTGAACACGCCATCGGTGACGACCAACGTATTGCCGGTAGCTTTCTCCAGACGTTTGGCCAGGCTCACCGCGTCGTTGTGCAGATAGCGATTGAAACGCGCGCCGGACAACAGACCCGCATCCAGTAACGAGGCGTGATTGAGCCGATCCTCCAGCACCGTATCGCCCTGCCCGACCAGCGCCGTGACGGCGCCGAGATTGGCCATGTAGCCGGTGGTGAACAACAGCGCACGCGGACGCCCGGTGAGATCGGCCAACGCTTCTTCCAGTGCGTGATGCGGCCCGCTGTGGCCGATCACCAGATGCGAGGCGCCACCACCGACACCCCAACGTTCAGCGCCGGCGCGCCAGGCTTCGATCACTTGCGGGTGATTGGCCAGACCGAGGTAGTCGTTGTTGCAAAAGGCAAGCAGCGGTTTGCCGTCGACCACCACTTGCGGCCCCTGCGGGGACTCGAGCAGCGGTCGCTGGCGATAGAGGTTTTCGGCACGACGGGCAGCAAGGCGTGCGGCGAGATCGAAAGACATGCAGGCCTCACATCTGAAAAATGACTGTGTAGGAGCTGCCGAAGGCTGCGATCTTTTGATGTTGTTTTTTAAAAGACAAGATCAAAAGATCGCAGCCTTCGGCAGCTCCTACATGGAATCCGTATGGCGATCAGACGGCGGCGTTGTAGAACTGCTCGCTGCTCTTCTGCTCCACCAGCGCCTTCTCGATCGCGGCCTGATGCACCTCGTCGGAATGCTCCTCGCGGGCTTCCGGCTGAATACCCAGACGCGCAAACAGTTGCATGTCCTTGTCTGCCTGCGGGTTGGCGGTGGTCAGCAACTTGTCGCCGTAGAAAATCGAGTTGGCCCCAGCAAAGAATGCGAGGGCCTGCATCTGCTCGTTCATCGCTTCGCGGCCGGCGGACAGGCGCACGTGGGATTGCGGCATGAGGATGCGCGCCACGGCGAGCATGCGGATGAAGTCGAACGGGTCGACGTCTTCGGCGTTTTCCAGTGGCGTACCGGCGACTTTCACCAGCATGTTGATCGGCACCGATTCCGGATGCTCCGGCAGGTTGGCCAACTGGATCAGCAGATTGGCGCGGTCATCCAGCGATTCACCCATACCGAGGATGCCGCCGGAGCAGATCTTCATTCCCGACTCACGCACGTAAGCCAGGGTCTGCAGACGCTCGCTGTAAGTACGGGTGGTGATGATGCTGCCGTAGAACTCGGGCGACGTGTCGAGGTTGTGGTTGTAGTAATCGAGACCGGCCTTGGCCAGTGCTTCGGTCTGGTCCTGGTCGAGACGGCCAAGAGTCATGCAGGTTTCCAGGCCCATGGCCTTTACGCCTTCAACCATTTTCAGCACGTACGGCATGTCTTTGGCCGACGGATGCTTCCACGCCGCGCCCATGCAAAAACGTGTCGAGCCGATTGCCTTGGCGCGTGCTGCCTCTTCGAGGACCTTCTGCACTTCCATCAGCTTTTCTTTTTCCAGGCCGGTGTTGTAGTGACCGGACTGCGGGCAGTACTTGCAGTCTTCCGGACAGGCACCGGTCTTGATCGACAGCAGGGTCGAAACCTGAACGCGGTTGGCGTTGAAATGTGCGCGGTGCACCGTTTGCGCCTGGAACAGCAAGTCGTTGAATGGCTGTACGAAGAGTGCTTTGACTTCGGCCAGAGACCAGTCGTGACGCAGGGTGGCAGTGGTGCTCGCGCTCATGGGTAGTTCCTTGGTTATGCTTGGCTGGCGGCTGCGGGAACGGAATACCCACAGGCGCGACACGGATGTTCGGCATATTTAAGGAAGAGTCATGCGCTGTCAACCACGATACGAAGGACAGGTTTACATCTGTTTAAATAATGTACAAACCTGCCTGCTTTGCGATGAGCCGGCAGAAGCAGAAATGCCAATTTGCGTGGCTTGCGAAACTGATCTGCCCTGGCTCGGCGACCACTGCCAGACCTGCGCCTTGCCACTCCTCGCCGCGGGCCTGACCTGCGGCGAGTGCCTGCTAGAGCCGCCGGCGTTCGAACAGGTGGTGGTGCCGTGGCAGTATGGCTTCCCCGTCGACAGTTTGATTACGCGCTTTAAACACAACGCAAAATGGCCGTTTGGCCACCTGCTCGCCGACGTTCTCGGGCAATACCTACAACATCGCTTCGATGAGGGTTTGCCACGGCCTGATGCGTTGTTGCCGGTACCGCTGGCGAACAAACGCCTGCGTCAACGCGGGTTCAACCAGGCAGCTATGTTGGCGCGGTGGTTGAGTGAGTCGCTGGATCTGCCGTGTGAAGAAACGGTTCTGCGCCGAGTCAAGGACACCGATGCCCAGCAGTCGCTCGACGCCAAATCGCGTAAACGTAATCTGCGCAATGCCTTCGACCTCATGCCGGATGCGCAGGTAAAAAACCGACATCTCGCGCTGGTTGATGACGTATTGACCACCGGCGCTACCGCACAGGCTCTCGCCCGGTTGCTGATGAACGCTGGCGCCGCGCGGGTCGATGTCTATTGCCTGGCGCGCACGCCAAAGCCTGGAAGCTGAAGTCGACACAATCCCCCTGTGGGAATGAGCCTGCTCGCGATAGCGTCATCATTGCCAACATTTATGCTGACTGATCCACCGCCATCGCGAGCAGGCTCACTCCTACAATGGATTTGGGTTCGGCTTGACTCTCGCGTTGCGAGCGGCCAACTTCCACGTCCACCGCCACAGCAAAAAAGCACCCCATCCATGTCCATGCCGTCCCTGTTGTCCCAGCACATCGTCCGCCGTCCGCAGCGCATCGCCTTGCTGCAACACATCGCCGAGCAGGGTTCGATCACCCGCGCCGCGAAGAGCGCAGGCCTGAGCTACAAGGCGGCGTGGGACGCCATCGATGAGTTGAACAACCTGGCGCAAAAACCATTGGTCGAGCGTGCCGTCGGTGGCAAGGGTGGCGGCGGCGCGAAACTGTCCAGCGAAGGCGAGCGCGTTTTGCGCCTGTATCAGAAGCTGCAAGCCTTGCAGGCCCAAGTGCTGGAAGCGGCGGAAGATGCCAGCGATCTGGATCTGCTCGGTCGCTTGATGCTCAGAACCAGCGCGCGCAACCAGTTGCACGGCAAAGTCGTGGCGATCGAAGCGCAGGGCCGCAATGACCTGATCCGCCTCGAACTGGCCGAAGGTCTGTGCCTCGACGCGCAGATCACCCACGACAGCACCGTGCATCTTGAGCTGCAAAGCGGTACCGAAGTGGTGGCGCTGATCAAGGCCGGCTGGCTGGAATTGCTCGGCACCGAGCAATCTGCAACGTCTGGTCACAATCTTCTGAAGGGCACTATCGAAGCGATTCTCGACGCCGAGGACGGCCCCAGCGAAGTACGGATTACCCTGCCCAACGGCCATACCCTCTGCGCCTTGGCTGAGCCGCTCGATTTGCGCACTCGCGGGCTGACCGTCGAGCAACCGGTGCAGGTGCAGTTTTCGCCGTCCAATGTGCTGATCGGCACGCCGCTGTAATCAGGCGCTGCAACGAAAGCGTCATCGACGCTCATTAAGGTAGCTGCCAAAACCAAGCAGGGAGCCTGATGTGAGCCTATTAGAAGAAAACCAATCCACTGATCTGGAAAAGATGGTCGGCCTCAGCCGTCGTGGTTTCATCGGCGCCGGTGCGCTGTGCGGCGCGGCGATGTTCCTCGGTGGCAGTCTGTTGAGCCGCAGCGCGCTGGCCACCGGCGTCAGCGCCGGCAACAGCCGCCTGCTCGGTTTCGAGAGCATTCCCGCTGCGACCACCGATGTCATCACGCTGCCCAAAGGCTACAAGTCTTCGGTGCTGATCAGTTGGGGCCAGCCATTGCAGAAAAATGGCCCGGCCTTCGACCCGAGCGGCAACGGCACCGCAGCCGCACAGGAAGTGCAGTTCGGCGACAACAACGACGGCATGAGCCTGTTCGCCTTCCCCGACGACCGCAATCGCGCGTTGATGGCGATCAACAACGAATACACCAACTACCGCTACCTCTACCCGCACGGCGGCATGCCGCAATCGGCCGAAGACGTGCGCAAGGCACTGGCCTGCGAAGGCGTGTCGGTGATCGAAGTGCAGCGCAAGAACGGTCAGTGGCAGTTCGTTCAAGGCTCGCGTTACAACCGCCGCATTCACGGCAACTCGCCGCTGCGCATCAGCGGCCCGGCGGCCGGTCATGACCTGATGAAAACCGCGGCCGACAAGCACGGCAAGAAAGTCCTCGGCACGTTCCAGAACTGCGCCAACGGTAAAACGCCGTGGGGCACTTACCTGACCTGCGAAGAAAACTTCACCGACTGCTTCGGCAGCAGCAACGCCCAGCAGCAGTTCGACCCGGCGCAAAAGCGCTACGGCGTCTCGGTCGCCAGCCGCGAGATCAACTGGCACCCGTACGATCCGCGCTTCGACATGGCGAAAAACCCCAAAGAACTCAACCGTCACGGCTGGGTGGTCGAGATCGATCCGTTCGATCCGCAATCGACTCCGGTCAAACGCACGGCACTGGGCCGCTTCAAACATGAAAACGCCGCCCTGGCCGAGACCGACGACGGTCGCGCCGTGGTCTACATGGGCGACGACGAGCGGGGCGAGTTCATCTACAAATTCGTCAGCCGCGACCGCATCAACCACCGCAACGCCAAGGCCAACCGCGACATCCTCGACCACGGCACCTTGTACGTAGCGAAATTCGACAACGGCGACAGCAACCCCGATCACCCGAAAGGCCAGGGCCAGTGGATCGAGCTGACCCACGGCAAAAACGGCATCGACGCCAGCAGCGGCTTTGCCGATCAGGCCGAAGTGCTGATCCATGCGCGCCTCGCCGCCAGCGTGGTCGGCGCAACGCGCATGGATCGTCCGGAATGGATCGTCGTCAGCCCGAAGGACGGCCAGGTCTATTGCACCCTGACCAACAACGCCAAGCGCGGCGAGGACGGGCAACCGGTGGGCGGACCGAACCCGCGTGAGAAGAACGTTTACGGGCAGATCCTGCGCTGGCGCACCGACCGCGACGATCACGCGTCGAAGTCGTTTGCCTGGGATCTGTTTGTGGTCGCCGGCAATCCGGGCGTACATGCCGGAACGCCGAAGGGTGGCTCGAAAAACATCACCCCGCAGAACATGTTCAACAGCCCGGATGGCTTGGGCTTCGACAAGGCCGGGCGCTTGTGGATTCTCACCGATGGCGACTCCAGTAACGCTGGGGACTTTGCCGGGATGGGCAATAACCAGATGCTTTGCGCCGATCCGAAGACCGGTGAAATTCGTCGGTTCATGGTCGGGCCGATTGGTTGTGAAGTGACGGGCATCAGCTTCTCGCCGGATCAGAAAACCCTGTTTGTCGGGATTCAGCATCCGGGGGAGAACGGTGGTTCGACCTTCCCTGAGCATTTGCCGAATGGCAAGCCGCGGTCTTCGGTGATGGCGATTACTCGCGAGGATGGTGGAATCGTCGGCGCCTGACAGGCCCTCATCGCGAGCAGGCTCACTTCTACATTTGGAATGCGTGCGTTCCCCTGTGGGAGTGAGCCTGCTCGCGATGGCGTCAGCACAGACACCAACCAACTCCCCCGCTGCCATCTGCGCTACCATGCTGGGCCGGACGCGGCAGCCTGCTGCGCGCAGGAGTCAGCATGGCCCACCCGTTTGAAACCCTCACCCCCGACCTCGTGCTTGATGCCGTTGAAAGCATCGGCTTCCTCAGTGATGCACGCATTCTGGCGCTCAACAGCTACGAAAACCGCGTCTATCAGGTCGGCATCGAAGACTCCGAACCGCTGATCGCCAAGTTCTATCGCCCGCAGCGCTGGACCAACGAAGCCATCCTCGAAGAACACAAGTTCACCTTCGAGCTGGCCGACGTCGACATTCCGGTCGTGGCGCCGCTGATCCATAACGGCGAAACCCTGCACGAGCATGCCGGTTTCCGCTTCACCCTGTTCCCGCGGCGCGGCGGCCGTGCGCCGGAGCCGGGCAATCTTGATCAGCTGTATCGCCTCGGCCAGTTGCTCGGGCGCATTCACGCGGTCGGCGCGACCAAGCCGTTCGAACACCGTGAAGCCCTCGCCGTGCAGAACTTCGGCCACGCCTCACTGAACACCTTGCTGGAAGGCAACTTCATTCCGAAAAGCCTGCTGCCGGCCTACGAGTCCGTCGCCCGCGACCTGCTTAAACGCGTGGAAGATGCCTACGCCAACACGCCACACCAGAACATCCGCATGCACGGCGACTGCCACCCCGGCAACATGATGTGCCGCGACGAAATGTTCCACATCGTCGACCTCGACGACTGCCGCATGGGCCCGGCGGTACAGGACATCTGGATGATGCTCGCCGGTGATCGCCAGGAATGCCTGGGGCAGTTGTCGGAGTTGATGGATGGCTACAACGAGTTTCACGACTTCGACCCGCGTGAGCTGGCGCTGATCGAACCGCTACGCGCCTTGCGTCTGATGCACTACAGCGCCTGGCTCGCGCGGCGCTGGGATGACCCGGCGTTCCCGCACAGCTTTCCGTGGTTCGGCACCGAGCGTTATTGGGGTGATCAGGTCCTGGCGTTGCGTGAGCAGCTATCAGCGCTTAACGAAGAACCTTTGAAGTTGTTCTGAATTAAAGATCAAAAGATCGCAGCCTTCGGCAGCTCCTACATGGATCGCATTCCCCTGTAGGAGCTGCCGAAGGCTGCGATCTTTTCGCTTTCTGACACGACACATCTATACAACCTCCTTACAATCCCTCCTTTGTTAGCTGCCTAAGCAAGGATTCTGCATGCAAGCCGCCAACCCGCGTCGCGGGTACATTCTGGGCCTGAGTGCCTACATCATCTGGGGCCTGTTCCCGATCTACTTCAAAGCCATCGCCGAGGTTCCGGCGGTCGAGATCATCATCCATCGGGTGTTGTGGTCGGCGCTGTTTGGTGCGCTGTTGCTGATGGTGTGGAAACACCCGGGCTGGTTGCGCGAGTTGCTCGACAATCCCAAGCGACTGGCGATTCTGGCCTTGAGCGGAACGCTGATCGCGGCCAACTGGCTGACCTACGTGTGGTCGGTAAACAACGGGCGCATGCTTGAAGCGAGTCTCGGTTACTACATCAACCCGTTGGTAAACGTGCTCTTGGGCATGTTGATTCTTGGCGAACGCTTGCGCCGGATGCAGTGGATCGCGGTCGGTCTGGCAGCGGTCGGCGTGGCGCAACAGGTGTGGCAGGTCGGCAGTCTGCCGTGGGTGTCGCTGGTGCTGGCGCTGACGTTCGGCTTCTACGGTCTGATCCGCAAACAGGCGCCAGTCAAAGCGTTGCCGGGGCTGGTGGTGGAAACCTGGATGCTGGTGCCGATCGCGATTGCCTGGCTGCTCTTCAACCAGACCGCGACCAGTGCGCAACCGGAGTTCTGGACCACGTCCCAAGCCTGGTGGCTGGTGGCGGCCGGTCCGGTGACATTGGTGCCGCTGGTGTGCTTCAACGCCGCCACGCGCCACTTGCCTTACACCACCATCGGCTTCCTGCAATACCTGGCGCCGACCCTGGTGCTGCTGCAAGCGGTGTTGCTGTTCGGTGAGCACTTGTCGTCGAGCACGTTAGTCGCGTTTATCTTCATTTGGGCCGGTCTGGCCGTTTACAGCGTCGATGCCGTGATCAGTTTGCGCCGGCGCAGCTGATCAAAAAACGCACAAACCCTCACAGGCCACGGTTCTCGTGGCCTGCATCGTTCCTTCCCAAGGTTATCCACAGCGTGATCCCCGCCGTTTGTGTGCAAGTCACTGAATGTTGGCGGTTTTTTGATCAACTCCAGTAAAGCCACGGCGGGCCTGGCGATGCGGGCAGTCTCTACAGGTTATCCACAGGCAGGTGCACGTTTAAACTGGATAACCCGGTCAGCGCTTAAACGTCTGTGCGTAACACCAGTTCGACCATCAGATCGTCGGCCAGGGTTTCCAGGCGCGACTGCAAGACGTCGAGCGACAAGGTCAGTGGCACTGCAAGAATCGCCTCGGCGTGGAACAGCGGTTCACTGCTCATCGGTGCCGGACGTACCTCTGTCACCAGCCGCTCAAGGTTGACGCCTTGCTCGCTCAACAGCCGGGTGATGTCGCGCACGATGCCGGGACGATCATTGCCCACCAACTCCATGGCGATCGGTTTCCAGGTGCAGGACTGCTCGATACCACTCTCGGCAATCAATACGCGGATGCCATGCGTCGACAGTGCTTGTAGGGAATCGACTAATTCGTCGTAAGCCTCCGCTGGCACGCCCACCCGAAGAATGCCCGCAAACTGCCCGGCCATCCGCGACATGCGGCTTTCCAGCCAGTTACCGCCATGCTCGGCGATGCATTGGGCGATACGCTCGACCTGCCCGGGCTTGTCCGGGGCGAATACGGTGAGTACGAGATGGTCCATGGCGTCGCCCTCTTGTCATGACTTTTGTTATAGAAGGGGAAGTATAGGCAAGGGTCGAATTTGCGTTGAGGCGACCGACGCTTTCGCGAGCAAGCTCGCTCCCACATAAACCGGTGCCATAGAAGCCAAATACCATTTATGTGTACAACTTTTTATATTTAGCTGGAACAATCCAATGGTTTTTTGAGAACATCCCGTTCCGCGATGTGACCGCAATGCGACATGAGGTCGCAGAACGACGTAATTAGTCTGATTTTCACAAGCGCAACTCATCATGTAGTATGCCGCAGCGCGCACTACATAACGCTGGATCGATGTCTGCCCAAGGCCTGTTCGCAACCCTGAAAGCCCCGTCAGCAAGGCCCCCAAGCCGTTGATTGGTCCCAGCCCAGCCGCCCGCAATGGCATGTACTGGTCGGCAGGTTTGTGGTTTAAATGGCCAGAGGCTTCATTGTCAAATAGAAGAGCTGAAAAGCGAAATAGCTGAGCAGAGTGAGGCAAGCAATGACTGAACACGTTCAAGTCGGTGGCCTGCAGGTCGCCAAAGTCCTGTTCGACTTCGTGAACAACGAAGCCATTCCCGGTACCGGCCTCACCGCCGACAAGTTCTGGGAAGGTGCCGACAAGGTCATTCATGACCTGGCGCCGAAGAACAAAGCCCTACTCGCCAAACGCGATGACTTCCAGGCTCGTATCGATGCCTGGCATCAGGAACGCAACGGTCAGGCGCACGACGCCGTGGCCTATAAAGCCTTCCTGCAAGAAATCGGTTATCTGCTGCCAGAAGCGGCTGATTTCCAGGCAACGACACAAAACGTCGATGATGAAATCGCCCGCACCGCCGGCCCACAACTTGTTGTGCCGGTGATGAACGCCCGCTTCGCTCTCAATGCCTCGAACGCCCGCTGGGGTTCGCTGTATGACGCCCTCTACGGCACCGACGCGATCAGCGAAGACGGTGGCGCGGAAAAAGGCAAAGGCTACAACAAGGTGCGTGGCGACAAAGTCATCGCCTTCGCCCGTGCGTTCCTCGACGAAGCTGCGCCATTGGCGGCTGGCTCCCACGTTGATTCGACCGCCTACAAAATCGCTGACGGCAAACTGCTGGTCACCCTCAATGGCGGCAGCAACACTGGCCTGCGCGATGACGCTCAGCTGATCGGTTTCCAGGGCGACGCCAACGCGCCAATCGCCATCTTGCTGAAACACAACGGTCTGCACTTCGAAATTCAGGTCGACGCTACTACCCCCGTTGGCCAGACCGACCCGGCCGGCGTCAAAGACATCCTGATGGAAGCGGCCCTGACCACCATCATGGACTGCGAAGACTCCGTGGCCGCCGTCGATGCTGACGACAAAGTGGTGATCTACCGCAACTGGCTCGGCCTGATGAAGGGCGACCTGTCGGAGTCCGTGTCCAAGGGCGGTCAGACCTTCACCCGCACCATGAACCCGGATCGCACCTACACCGCGCCGAATGGCGGTGAAGTGACGTTGCACGGTCGTTCGCTGCTGTTCGTGCGTAACGTCGGTCACCTGATGACCATCGACGCGATCCTCGACAAAGACGGCAACGAAGTGCCGGAAGGCATCCTCGACGGTCTGGTCACTTGCCTCGCGGCGATGCACAACCTCAACGGCAACACCTCGCGTCGCAACACCCGCACCGGTTCCGTGTACATCGTTAAACCGAAGATGCACGGCCCGGAAGAAGCAGCGTTCACCAACGAGCTGTTCGGCCGCATCGAAGACGTGCTGGGCCTGAAGCGCAATACGCTGAAAGTCGGGATCATGGACGAGGAACGCCGTACCACGGTCAACCTCAAGGCCTGCATCAAAGCGGCCAGCGAGCGCGTTGTGTTCATCAACACCGGATTCCTCGACCGTACCGGCGACGAAATCCACACCTCCATGGAAGCCGGCCCGGTTGTGCGCAAGGCCGACATGAAGGCTGAGAAGTGGATCGGCGCGTACGAAAACTGGAACGTCGATATCGGTCTGAGCACTGGCCTGCAAGGTCGTGCGCAAATCGGTAAAGGCATGTGGGCGATGCCCGACCTGATGGCCGCGATGCTCGAGCAGAAAATCGCGCACCCGCTGGCCGGCGCCAATACCGCTTGGGTACCGTCGCCAACGGCTGCTGCGCTGCACGCGCTGCATTATCACAAGGTCGACGTGTTCGCCCGTCAGGCCGAACTGGCCAAACGTGCTCGCGCTTCGGTGGACGACATCCTGACCATCCCGCTGGCGGTCAACCCGAACTGGACGCCAGAGCAAATCAAGAACGAACTGGACAACAATTCCCAGGGCATTCTCGGTTACGTGGTGCGTTGGATTGACCAGGGTGTTGGCTGCTCGAAAGTACCGGACATCAACGACGTCGGCCTGATGGAAGACCGTGCCACGCTGCGTATCTCCAGCCAGCACATCGCCAACTGGCTGCGCCACGGTGTGGTGACCGAAGCGCAAGTGATGGAAAGCCTCAAGCGCATGGCGCCGGTGGTGGATCGTCAGAACGCCAACGACCCGCTGTACCGTCCGCTAGCACCGAACTTCGACAGCAACATCGCCTTCCAGGCGGCGGTCGAACTGGTGGTTGAAGGCACCAAGCAGCCGAATGGCTACACCGAGCCGGTGCTGCACCGTCGTCGTCGCGAGTTCAAGAAGGCCAACGGCTTGTAACTTGCGCTGAATGCCGGACATGAAAAAGCCCTGATCGAGAGATCAGGGCTTTTTTGTTTGGTTGATCGTTCCCACGCTCCGCGTGGGAATGCAGCCTGGGACGCTCTGCGTCCCTTCCAAAGCCGAACGCGGAGCGTCCGTGGAAGCGTTCCCACGCAGAGCGTGGGAACGATCAGCGAAAGAGCGGCAGGTCCTAGGGTTCGATACCTAATTCATGTTTCACCAACGCCAACAACTTGCCCGTATCAATCGGCTTGAGCAAAAAATCCACCACGCTCAAATGCATCGCCGCAATCGCGTCTTTCACATCAGCATCGCCGGACACGATGATGATCGGCATCGCTGCCCTCACCGACTCACGCACCTGACGGATCAGCTCGAGGCCGTCGACATTGCCCATGCGCAGATCCGTGATCACCAGCCCGATCGAAGGCTTTTCTTCGAGCATCTTCAGCGCCGTCTCGCCACTGGCTGCGGTCATGCAACGAATGCCATCCAACGCGAGAATCTCCGACAACAGCTCCCGGGCGTCCTTGTCGTCATCAACGATCAATACACGCTGAGGTGGCAGGTCAGGTTCGAGCATGACTGCACTGAGCGCTTCTCGCTCGGCATCGCTCAAAATATCGTGGTCGGACATGGCGCTCTCTAAATATTCAAAACAGTCCCTTGGCAAGTGGTCAGACATCGCTGGGCAGAGCTTCAATGTGCACTTCGTCGGATTTTTTTCCAAGGGGGCAAACCAGGGAATTTCCGACTGTTTGCGTAGGGCATCTCCGAAACTGCGCCAATGGTGGCAAAACCTAGACTTACGTCCAATGGGCACCCCGCCCGCAGGGGTCGACCATGGCCAGAACGATCCGACAACAACAATTCGAAAAGACTGCGGTAATGGTTATGAGTAAAGCGGACGCCTTCACCCAGGCAGGGAAAACCGCGGTATTGCAGAACATTCAGGGCACCCTGCAATTCCTTCAGCGCTTCCCGCCCTTCAATCAGATGGAACACGCCCACCTGGCTTATCTGGTGGAGCAATGTCAGCTGCGCTTCTACGGCCAGGGCGAGAGCATCATCAAACCCGCCGACGGCCCGGTCGAACATTTCTATATCGTCAAACAAGGTCGGGTGGTTGGCGAACGCCAGCACATCACCAAACCCGGCACCGAGACCACGTTTGAAATCACCACCGGCGAATGTTTTCCGTTGGCCGCACTGCTCGGTGAACGCGCGACGCGCACCGAACACCTGGCCGGCGAAGATACGTTCTGCCTGCAACTGAACAAACTGGCGTTCATCAAACTGTTCGCCCTGTCCAACGCCTTCCGTGATTTCGCCTTGCGCGGGGTCAGCAGCCTGCTTGATCAGGTCAATCAGCAAGTGCAGCAAAAAGCCGTGGAAACCCTCGGCACGCAGTACTCGCTGAACACCCGACTCGGCGAACTGGCGATGCGTCACCCGGTGACCTGCGGCCCGGACACGCCATTGCGCGAAGCGGTGAAGTTGATGCACGAGCAGCAGGTCGGCAGCATCGTTGCGGTGGATGAACACAAGGCGCCGTTGGGCATTTTCACCCTGCGCGATCTGCGTCATGTGGTGGCCGCCGGTATTGGCGATTTCGGCGAAGCCATCGAGCGCCACATGACACCTTCGCCCTTTTATCTTTCGCCGGATCACAGTGCGTTCGATGCGGCGATTGCCATGACCGAACGGCACATCGCGCATGTCTGCCTGGTCAAGGATCAGCGCCTGTGCGGCGTGGTCTCCGAGCGCGATCTGTTTTCCCTGCAACGGGTCGATCTGGTGCATCTGGCGCGGACGATTCGCAGCGCCCAGCGCGTCGAACAACTGGTGAGCCTGCGCGGCGAGATCGGCCAACTGGTCGAACGCATGCTCGCCCACGGTGCGTCCTCGACGCAGATCACCCACATCATCACCCTGCTCAACGACCACACCGTGTGCCGCGTCATCGAACTGACCCTCGCCGAAAAAGGCGATCCCGGCGTGCCGTTCAGTTGGCTGTGTTTCGGCAGCGAAGGTCGCCGCGAGCAGACGCTGCACACCGATCAGGACAACGGCATTCTGTTCGACGCGCGGGACGCAGCACATGCGGCAGAGATTCGCGGCAAGTTGCTGCCGATTGCCCAGCAGATCAACCAGAGTCTGGCGCTGTGCGGTTTCACCCTGTGCAAGGGCAACATCATGGCCGGCAACCCCGAGCTGTGTCTGTCGCGGGCAGAATGGGCGCGGCGTTTTGCGGCGTTCATTCGCGAGGCGACGCCGGAAAATCTTCTTGGGTCGAGCATCTATTTCGACCTGCGCGTGGTCTGGGGTGATGAAAAAAGCTGCGAACAGTTGCGCCGGGGCATTCTTGACCAAGTCGGCGACAACCGTTTGTTCCAGCGCATGATGGCCGAGAACGCCCTGCGCAATCGTCCACCGGTGGGACGTTTCCGCGAGTTTGTGCTGGCGCGCAAGAATGGCGAGAAAGCCACGCTGGATCTGAAGGTGCAGGGGCTGACGCCATTCGTGGATGGCGCGCGACTGCTCGCGCTGGCTAACGGTATCGACGCCAACAACACCCTCGAACGCTTCCGTCAGTTGGTCGAGAAAGAAGTGATCGAACGGCTGGACGGCGCGGCGTATGAAGAGGCGTATCACTTCATTCAGCAAACGCGCATGCAGCAGCATCAGTTGCAGACCCGCGAGAATCTGCCCTATTCCAACCGCGTAGACCCCGACAGCCTCAATCACCTGGACCGGCGCATCCTGCGTGAATCCTTGCGTCAGGCGCAGCGCCTGCAAAGCAGCCTGACCTTGCGGTATCAGCTATGAGCCTGTTTTCGTGGCTGCGCCCGGCGAGTGCGGTGGTGCCGGTGGATTTCCAGCAGCGTCTGGCTCAGTTGCCAACGATTACACAGCTCAGCGAATGCACACTGCGCGAACAGCGCTGGGTGGTGCTGGATCTTGAAACTACCGGGCTGAATCTGAGCAAAGACCGAGTGTTGTCGATTGGCGCGGTGGTGATCGAGGACGGCGCGATCGATTTCAGTCAGCAGTTCGAACGCACGTTGCAATGTCGCGAATTGAAGCTCAGCCCCAGCGTGTTGATTCACGGGTTGGGGCCGAATGCGATTGCGGCGGGCAGTGAGCCGGCCGAGGCGTTGCTCGAACTCATGGAATTTATCGGCGACAGCCCGGTATTGGCGTTTCATGCGCCGTTTGATCAGCACATGCTCGGGCGCGCGTTGAAGGAGCATCTGGGGCACAAGTTGCAGCAGGTGTTTCTTGATGTCGCCGACATTGCACCGCTGGTGTGTCCGCAGGCGCACATTCGTGAGGCTGGACTGGATGAGTGGATCGACTGGTTCAAGCTTGAGGTGTTCGAGCGGCATAACGCGAGTGCCGATGCGCTGGCGACGGCGGAACTGGCGTTGATTCTGTTCAGCCGGGCGCGGGGGCAGCAAATTCACAGTCCGTTGAATTTGCAGCAGCGGTTGAGTCAGTGGAAGCGTAGGCAGCAGGCGCCTTCGTTTTAAATCAAAAGCCCCTCACCCCAGCCCTCTCCCGGAGGGAGAGGGGGCCGACCGAGGTGTCTCGGGCTTTTCATCGACCTGAAAGACCGAGTTGATTGTGGATTCACTGAAAATCGTTCAGATCGGTGTATCTCCTGAATATCCCCCAATCGGTCCCCTCTCCCCCCGGGAGAGGGCTAGGGTGAGGGGGTCTGCCTTTACATGCCCACCTGACCAGTGGCCAATTGCTAACCATTCCCACCTCTGCCACAATCGCGAACAATTCGCGTTAGTTAACATTTCCCAATCGGTGATGTCCGGTGTCGTCAGTCCCAAGCCCTCACAGTGAGCTCGTCGGTGCGATGTATCGCGACCATCGTGGTTGGCTGCTGGCCTGGCTGCGACGCAATGTGGCGTGCCCAGAGCGTGCCGAGGACCTGAGTCAGGACACCTTTGTGCGCCTGCTCGGTCGCAACGAAATGCTGACACCGCGCGAGCCGCGGGCCTTTCTGGTGGCGATCGCCAAAGGCCTGCTGTTCGACTACTTCCGCCGCGCAGCGCTGGAGCAGGCCTACCTCACCGAATTGATGCTGATCCCCGAAGGCGAGCAACCGTCGGTGGAAGAACAGCAAATGATCCTCGAAGACCTCAAAGCCATCGACCGCTTGCTCGGCAAACTGTCGACCAAGGCCCGTGCCGCCTTCCTTTATAACCGCCTCGACGGGCTCAGCCATGCCGAGATCGCCGACAAGCTCGGCGTCTCGGTGCCGCGTGTGCGTCAGTATCTGGCGCAAGGCATTCGTCAGTGCTACATCGCCCTGTACGGTGAGCCGACATGAGTCCGGCCAGTTCCAGCCCCGTACCGGCGCATGTCCTGGACGCGGCGATTGCCTGGCAACTGACCCTCGACTCGAGCAGCCCGCTAGAGCGCGAGGAGTTTGCCAAATGGCATGCGGCCCATGAAGAACACGCCCGGGCGTGGCGACAACTGGGCATGCTCGATCAGCGTTTCAGCGTGGCTAAAGGCCCGGCACGCAGTGCCTTGCTACAGTCGCGCGAAGGCATTCGCCGGCGCGTGCGCAAGCTTGCCAGTGGGTTGGCCAGCGTTGTAGTGATTGTTGGTTTGGGGTTGTTCGCCAGTGAACGGTTTCTGCCGCTGGATTACTGGCTTGCCGATCAACGCACTGCGACTGGTGAACAGCGCACCGTGCGTCTGGCTGACGGCACGGTGCTGAATCTGAACACCCACAGTGCGGTGGATGTGCGGTTCGATGACAAGCGCCGATTGATCGTGTTGCAGGAAGGCGAAATTCTCGTCGAGACCGGTCATGGCGATGCGCGTCCCTTTATCGTCGAAACCCGCGAAGGCAGCATGCGCGCCTTGGGTACGCGGTTTCTGGTCAAGCGTGAAGACGAAGGCACGCGCCTGAGCGTGTTGCAGTCGGCGGTCGCGGCGCACCCGCAATCCAATCCTGAAGAGCAAATTCTCCATGAAGGCCAGCAAGTGCTGCTGCGCAGTGATGGATTGGGTTCGATCGTCGCGCTCAATCCCGGCGCGGATGCCTGGACGCGTGGCATGTTGGTGGTGGATAACGCGCGCCTTGGCGATCTGGTGCATGAGCTCGGGCGTTATCGTCGTGGGCATCTGGGCGTGGCGCCGGAAGTTGCGGACCTGCGCATCACTGGCAGCTTTCCGCTGCATGACACCGATAAGGCCCTGAGCGCATTGCTGCCGACCCTGCCGGTGCAGATCGAGCGGCATACGCCGTATTGGGTCACTGTCGCGAAGGCCGATATCAAGCCTGAGTAATGCGGTGTCTGAGCGGCCGCCATCGCTGGCAAGCCAGCTCCCACAGGGATCTGCGGTGAGCAGCAATTTTGTGAACAGCACTGAAACCTGTGGGAGCTGGCTTGCCAGCGATGAGGCCCCTACAGCCTCCACTTTCAGTTAATCGAAATTATTTTCATCCAGCCCTATCACTTTTCGCTTTTCATCCGGCACACAGGCAATTGAGAAATATTTCCATTCAGGAGCCGCCGTATGTCCCGTTCGCTAGACACCTTGTTGCGCCCCAGTCTGCTGGCCGTCGCTATCGCGCTCAGCGCGCCGCTGATCAGCAGTCCGTTGCTCGCCGCTGAACAAGCGTCCAGCGTGCGCGCCTACAATCTGCCGGCGGCGCCACTGTCGACCACCTTGAACCAGATCGCCAGCCAGGGCGGCATCGCGCTGTCGCTGAATCCGTCGCTGGCCGCAGGCAAGACCTCGGCACCGGTGAACGGCCAATACGACGCGGCCGGTGCCTTGCGCGCGGCCCTGCGTGGCACCGGTTTGCAACTGGAGCAAAGCAATACCGGTACTTACACCTTGGTCGCCGTGCCTGAAGGGACGTTGGCCCTGCCGGAAACTTCCGTCATCGGTGTGGAGAACTTCGAAAGCGCCTGGGGCCCGGTTGAAGGCTACACCGCCACCCGCACCGCCGCCGGCAGCAAGACCGACACCGCACTGGTCGAAGCGCCGCGTTCGATCTCCGTCGCGACTCGCCAGCAAATGGACGACCGCAGCGTGCACAGTCTCGACGACGCGGTGCGCTACATGCCGGGCATCACCGCCAGCAGCTACGGCAGCGACACCCGCGCCGACTGGCTGCGTGTGCGCGGTTTCGAACCGACCCAGTTCCTCGATGGCCTGCCGCTGCCGAAAGGCGTGTACGCCAACCCGAAACAGGAAACCTGGAACCTCGATCGCCTCGCCCTGCTGCGCGGCCCGGCCTCCTCGGTTTACGGCCAGACTCCGCCGGGCGGTTTGCTGGACATGGTCAGCCGTCGTCCAAGCGCCGAAGCGAGCAACGAAATCCAGCTGCAGTACGGCAGCGACAACCACCGTCAGATCAACTTCGCCAGCACCGGCAAGATCGATGACGCCGGCCAGTTTCTCTACGGTCTCAGCGGTGTGGTGCGCGACAGCGGCACGCAGGTCGATCACGTCGACAACAAGCGCTACAACATCGCACCGAGCCTGACCTGGAACATCGACGACGACACCAAGCTCACCCTGCTGAGCCAGTTCACCCGCGACGATACCGGCATCACCAGCCAGTTCCTGCCGGTGCAGGGCACCAAGATCAAGTCACCGTTCGGCGATATCTCCCACCACAAGAATCTGGGTGATCCGGACTGGGAATATTACGATCGCACCTACTACGCGCTGGGCTACGCCTTCGAACATCGTCTGAACGATGTCTGGCAGTTCAAGCAGAACCTGCGCTACACCAAGTCGGATCTGTCGTTCCAGTCGCTGACGCCGGGTTCCTACCCGTTCACCGAAGTGGATGATCAAGGCAACGTCGGGCGCACCAGCACCAGCGTCGAAGAAGACATCAGTCAGTTCGCCGTGGACAACAACTTCCAGGCCGACTTCGCCACCGGCGACATCCGCCACACCCTGCTGCTGGGCCTGGATCATCAGCGCAGCAACACCAACTACACCTCGATCTTCGGCGACGGTTTGACCACCAACGTGATCACCCCGATCTACGGCCAGCCAATCGTACGTCCAGCGCGCTCCACGGCGTTTTACGATTACGACCAGAAAACCTACCAGACCGGCCTGTACATCCAGGACCAGATGGCCCTCGACCAGTGGCGCCTGACCCTCGGCGGCCGTGAAGACTGGGTGCACACCAGCACAAAGTTCATCAACAAGGGCGATGCCACCAACACCCAGCGTGACAAGGCCTTCAGCGGCAACGCAGCGCTCAGTTATGTCTTCGACAACGGTTTCGTGCCGTACCTGTCGTACGCCGAATCCTTCCAGCCGACCACGGGCGCCGACGCCACCTCGACCGGTTCGCTCAAACCGACCGAAGGCAAGCAGTGGGAACTGGGCATCAAGTACCAGCCACCGGGCAGCAAAACCCTGCTGACCGCCGCCGTGTACGACCTCACCCAGAAGAACGTCTCGGTTAACACCTTCGTCAACAACGTGTCGATCACCAGTCAGACCGGCGAAGTGAAAGTCAAAGGCCTCGAGCTGGAAGCGGTTTCCGACGTCACCGACAACCTGAAAGTCATCGCTGCCTACACCCTGGCCAAATCCGAAGTGCAGAATGGCGTCGACAAGGGCAATCGCCTGCAACTGATGCCGAACCAGCAAGCGTCGCTGTGGACCGATTACACCTGGCACGCCGGCGTCCTCGACGGCTTCGGCATTGGCGGTGGCGTGCGTTACACCGGCAACACCTACGGCGACAAGGCCAATACCTGGCTGGGCAAGGCGGACGCCTACACCGTGTTCGACGCAAGTGTGCATTACGACCTCGGCCGTCTGGACAACAGCCTCAAAGGCGCGTCGCTGGCGGTCAACGCAACCAACCTGTTCGACAAGGAATACATTTCCACCTGCGACAGCTTCTACTGCTACTACGGCGACACGCGCAGTGTCGTCGCCAGCGCCACTTACAAGTGGTAAGCAACTGAGCTGAAACAGGCCCTGTGACCAGGCCGTCCTTCGTGGACGGCTTTGGTGTTTTTGAAGGTCATGAAATGAAAAGTAAAACAATTCGTCGCTGGTCGTTCATCCACACCTGGACCAGCCTGGTCTGTACCGTGTTTTTGCTGATGCTGGCCTTGACCGGTCTGCCGCTGATTTTCCATCACGAGATCGAACATCTGCTCGGCGATGCACCCGAAGTACGCGAGATGCCGGCCGACACGCCGCGGCTGAATCTGGCGCAGTTGGTCGAGGCCGCAGAAAAACATCGTCCCGATGAAGTCGTGCAGTACTTCGGTTTCGATGACGATGAGCCGAATGCCGTACTGACGATCATGGCGAAAACCGCCGGCACCGAGCCGAATTCCTCGCACACCTTCATGCTCGACGCACGTACCGGTGAAGCGCTGGAAACCCCATCGGCCAATGGCGGCTTGATGCTGTTTATCCTGCGCCTGCACGTCGACATGTTCGCCGGGCTGCCGGGCAAATTGCTGCTGGCGTTTATGGGCTTGTTGTTTGTCGTGGCCATCGTGTCCGGAACGGTGCTGTACCTGCCGTTCATGCGCCGTTTGAAGTTCGGCACGGTGCGTCAGGACAAGTCGACACGGCTGCGCTGGCTCGACCTGCATAACCTGATTGGCGTGGTCACCCTGACCTGGGCGTTGGTGGTCGGCGTGACCGGTGTGATCAGCGCCTGCGCCGACCTGCTGATCGCCGCTTGGCGCAACGATGCACTGACTGCGCTGATCGAACCTTACCGCGATGCGCCACCGCTGACCCACTTGGCGCCGGCCACGCGTTTGCTCGATATCGCTGCTGAAGTTGCGCCGGAGATGAAACCGGATTTCATTGCCTTTCCCGGCACACGCTTTTCCAGCGAACACCATTACTCGGTGTTCATGAAGGGCGGCACGCACCTGACCTCGCATCTGCTGACGCCGGTGCTGATCGATGCCACCACGCTGCAGGTTACCGCAGTGGCCGAACGGCCGTGGTACATGGACGCCATGGGCATGTCGCAACCGTTGCACTTCGGTGATTACGGCGGCATGCCGATGAAAATCCTCTGGGCCACGCTCGATGTGTTGACGATCATTGTGCTCGGCAGTGGCGTTTATCTGTGGGTGGTGCGGCGCAAAGCGGCCAAACCCCTGCTGGAAACGGCGGAGGCGTCTGCATGAAGCCGCGTCAGTCGAATTTCTGGAAGGTGTTCAGCACGCCGATCGTGATTGCGTTGCTGAGTGCAGCGGGGTTGTTTGCGGCGTTGCTTGGGGATGGGATTTGGGATGTGTTGAGCTGGGTTGGGCTGGGTGTTCCGGCATTTCTGGCGATCAGGGGATTGTTGCTGCGCAGGTAGTTTTTGTGCTGTCGGTGATGGCCTCATCGCTGGCAAGCCAGCTCCCACAAGGATCTCTGCTGGGCCTGAAATGTGTGTTCACTGCAAAAACCTGTGGGAGCTGGCTTGCCAGCGATGGCGGCCGGATGGGCGCCATAAATTCCCTCGCCAGCCATCGCGGTTCTGACTAGGCTAACCACCTGCTCTTCGACGATTACCGAGGTTTGCCAATGTCTGCCCCCAGCATGACCCTGTACCACAACACGCTCTCTCCGTTTGTGCGCAAAGTGATGGTGTTGCTGCACGAAACCGGCCAGCAGGATCGCGTCGCCTTGCAAGACTGTGTGCTCAGCCCGGTCAGCCCGAGTGCCGAGCTCAATGCCGATAACCCGCTGGGCAAGATTCCCGCCCTGCGTCTGGCCGACGGCAACGTCATCCATGACAGCCGGGTGATCCTCGAATACCTCGACCAGCAGCACGTCGGCAACCCGCTGATCCCCCGCGAAGGCGCGGCCCGCTGGCGGCGTCTGACCCTGGCTTCGATGGCCGACGGGATCATGGACGCGTCGGTGATGGTGCGTTATGAACTGGTTTTACGTGCTCCAGAAAAACATTGGGATGAATGGCTCGACGCTCAGCGCGACAAGATCCGCCGTGCCCTCGCGGTGTTGGAAAAAGATGCCATTGCCGAGCTGACCAGCCATTTCGATGTCGCGGCGATCAGCGTGGCGTGTGCCTTGGGTTATCTCGACTTGCGCTTCCCCGATCTGGGCTGGCGTGATGCCAACCCGCAACTGGCCAACTGGTTTTTTGAAGTGAGTCAGCGACCTTCCATGATCGCGACCATGCCCAAGCCTTAAATCGGCGGCGCCTGTTCCGGCCTCTTCGCTGGCAAGCCAGCTCCCACAGGATTTGTGGTAGATCGGGGATTTATGTCATCACCGAACTCATTGTGGGAGCTGGCTTGCCAGCGATGGCACCCACTCGGTTCCACAGGCAAAAACCCGATAATCCGCGTCACCAGTTCATCCTTCCAGCACTGATCCTCACGCAACCCAAGCGACCGGCTCATTGCATCGCCCCGACATCAAACTCCAACGGCTGCGCCGGTTTCTGCCCGATCCCGTACCAATCCAGTTTGCGCGTCAGCACCATGAACACACCGAGCAGGCCGAACAGCAACAATGAGCCCATCAACAACGCGTAATCCTCTGCGCTCAGCAAGCCATAGAGCAGGCCATACAACGCCGCCAGCCCCGCCGAAAAACTCAAGCCGTGACGCACACTGCGTAGCACGTGGCAGACATAAAACCCGATCAACAGCACGCAAGCACTGGCCGACAACAGATACGCCAGAGCGAAACCAATGTGCTCCGACAGCGACAGCAGCAACAGATAAAAGAACGCCAGGGCCACACCGACCAGCGCGTATTGCACCGGGTGCACGGCCAGACTCTTGAGCACTTCGAACAGAAAGAAACCGGCGAACGTCAGGACGATGAACAGCAGCGCATATTTGATCGCCCGATCACTCTTCAGGTACTGATCCACCGGGTCGATGAAGCTCACACCGAAACTGCGACCATTGAACGCCTCGCAATCATTGCTGCTCACGCAACGGCTCATGGCGTCTTGCAGGTTGGTGGAGAAAAACGTGGTCTGCCAATCGGCGCTGAAACCCTGATCGTTGATCTCACGTTTGGCCGGCAGGAAATTGCCGATGAAACTTGGATGCGGCCAATTCGCAGTGAGGCTGACGCTGCTGCTCTTGCCCACCGGCAGCACCTGCAACGAACCGGTGCCTTGCAGGCGCAAATCAAAACCGAAGCTCAACTCGGTGGTTTTAGTGGTGTCGAGCATCGGCAACGTCACTCGCACGCCTTCACCGAGCCAGCCCACTTGAGTCCCCGGAACAAAGTCCAGACGCTGGCCATCGAGTTCCAGTTTCAGCGCATTTTCGATGCCGCGAATGTCGCTGATGCCGACCGCGAGAAACGGTGCATCGAACTGGTAATCGCTGAAGTCTTCCTTGATGCCCAATTGCGCCGGCAATGAGAAATGGCCGTTGATGCGGTTGTCGGCGTGGAACAACCGCGCTTCATAAATGCCCCGTGCGCGCAGCTCGGTTTGCACCTGACCATCGAGTTCGAAACGCTCCGGCAGGAAGTACAAACGACCGCGCTCTTCGCTCGGCTCGTCGTAGCGCTGGTTGGTCTTGTCGTTGGTTTTCCAGTTGTGAATCACTTTGCGATACGGCACCACCATCACCGGCCCGCTCAGTTGCTGGCTGTAGCTGGAACTGCGGGCGATGTCTTCGAGCACGCCGTCGCGCAACTGTTGGCGGTCGTCGATGACGCCATCGATCATCAATAAAGGTATCAGCAACAGCAAGATGAGCACGGCGATGGCGCCGAGCTTGATGGTCAGATTCTTGTTCATGGGACTCTCCCTGTTTGGATGGGCAGAGTCTGCTGGTGCTGTATGAGGGGAATGTGGGGGGAATATGGAGATTGTGTGGAAAGATGAAAAGATCGCAGCCTTCGGCAGCTCCTACAGGTGTACGCAATCCAATGTAGGAGCTGCCGAAGGCTGCGATCTTTTGACGGTATCAAGGCAAGCGCAATATCACTTCAACACCGTTTTCGACATTGCGAATCTGCATCGCCCCACCATGCAACTTGACCACTTCTTCAACGAAGTTAAGCCCCAAACCCGTGCTTTTGCGCCCACTGTCCGGACGCGGCAACGAGTAGAAACGCTCGGTCAATCGCGGCAAGGCGTAGTCAGGAATCGGCGCCGTTTCATTGAACAATCGAAATTCGATCTGCTCGCCAACCCGCTCGGCACTGAAACGCAGCAGCCCCTGAATCGGCGTGAAATCCAGCGCATTCTCCAGCAGATTGCCCAGTGCCTGACGCAACAGAAACGGCTCGCCAATCAACAGCAGATCCGCTGCCATCGCCCATTCGATGCGCAACTGTTTGCCTTCGATCCGCGCCGCTTGCCCCTGCAGCAATTGCTCAACCAGCGCCGCCAGCGGCACAGCGACCCGTTCTTCAAGGCCCTGACGTTGCTCCACCTGCGCCAGATTCAGTAACCGTTCGATCAACTGCTGCATCCGCGCACTTTCGCTGTCGATGTTGCCGACAAAGCGCAGGCGCTGAACCGGCAACATATCCCCTTGCAGCAACTCCGCCGCGCCACGAATCGCCGCCAGCGGACTTTTCAGCTCATGGGTCAGCGTGTGCACATAACGCTCGACGTAGGCCTTGCCTTCCAGTTGCGTGCGCATCTGTTCCACGGCGGTAGCCAGTTGTTCCAGTTCACCACCCCGGTAATGCGGCACTTCCACCCGCCGGCCCTCACTTACCGCTTGGGCATAACCGGTCAGACGGTGCAGCGCACGGCTCAACCACCACGAGAGCAAAGCACCGAACAACAGACCGAGGCCGATCAGACCAGCACCGTAAAACAGCAAACGCCGCTCGGTGCGATCGACATAAGGCTGCAATGAGCTGTTGGGCTTGGCCACGGTGACCACACCGATGATCTTGCCGTTGTCGCGGATCGGCGCGCCGACGTGCATCACTGACGAACTGGCGTCATCCGGATCACTGCGGCTCGAACGTGCGCCGTACTCACCGCGCAGGGTCAGATAGACATCGTTCCAGCGCGAGTAATCCTGACCGACCGCGACACCACTGGAATCGAGAACGACGATGCCCTTGGCATCAGTCACGTAGATGCGGTGGTTGACCTGATTTTTCGGTAAGCCCCAAATGGTCGCTTGCGGCTGGCGCTCGCCATAGGCGCGGAGCAGCTCGGGCCAGCGGTTCTCGCTGAGGGTGCCGGCCTTGAAATCGTCACGGAGGATTTCCGCCATCAGGTTGGCGGTATCGACCAGGGTTTCTTCGGTGGACTGGCGCACGCCGGGGCGGATTTCTTCCATCACCGTGTTAAGCACGAAATAACCGGTGAGGCCGATAAACAGCACGTACACCAGAAAGATCCGCAGCCCCAGTGACATCAGCTGTGCCCCGGGCTGTAGCTGTAACCGAGGCCGCGATGGGTCTGGATCGGCTCGGCGTCGGCACGCACCAGACGCAGTTTGGCGCGCACGCTTTTGATGTGGCTGTCGATGCTGCGCTCGTAACCGGCGTCGGCCGCCACGCCCAACGCATCGAGCAGTTGTTCGCGACTGAACACCCGCTCGGGTTGTTCGAGCAGGCACTGCAACAGGCGGAATTCGTGGCGGGTCAGGCTTAACGTCTGGCCGCGATAGCTGATTTGTACGCGCTCGGGATCGATGCGAAACAGCGCCGAAGAGGCTTCAATCACTGGACGCGGCGCCATGCGTTTGAGGATGGCCTTGACCCGCGCCGCCACCTCTCGAGGGCTGAACGGCTTGACCACGTAGTCGTCGGCGCCAATCTCCAGCCCCACCACGCGATCAATCTCGGCATCGCGGGCGCTGAGGAACAGCACCGGCACCTCGCTGAAACGCCGCAGCTGCTTGCAAGTCTCGAAACCGCTGATGTCCGGCAGGCCGATGTCGAGGATGATCAGATCGGCCGGGGTCTGCCGCTGATGCTCCAGCGCCGCCGCGCCGAGGCTCAGCCACGTCGTGCTAAAGCCCTCGCCTTGCAGGGCGAAAATCAGCGTGTCGGCAATCGCCGCTTCGTCTTCGACAATCAGGATATGAGGCATGGCGTCCGAGCCCATAGGTTAAGTGCGCGAACGGTGCCCCAAGCCTGACGTTACGTCAATGAGACCACTTAGCAGTCCGGCTTGTCGGCGGTGAAGCGCCGCGCCGGGTTTACCGCAGCGCCAAACTCGCGCAAGGCCTTGGCACCGATCAGCAGCGGATAATTGAAGTTGCTGCGGTCGGTCAGGTTGACCTCAACGGTACGCTTGACGTTGCCCAGGCACAGCTCCAGATCGACCACCGGGCGCTTGGCGACTTCGGTGCTTTCGCCCTCGTCCTCTTCATCCGAACGGCTCTTGATCTTGCTGATGCGCGCGACCTTGTGTTCGTAGACCTTGTTGCTGGCGTCCTTGGTGCCGAGGCGGAAACGCACCCAGTCGTCACCATCACGGGTGAAGGTTTCGATGTCCTTGGCCGACAGCGAGGCGGTCAGTGCGCCGGTGTCCATCTTGGCCTTGAGCACTTCACCGCCGATTTCCGGCAGCGCGATGTATTCGTAGCGCCCGTACAGAGTCGGCTCGGCGGCCATGACCGGCAGAGCGACGAGGGCAAACAGTGCAAGGAGGGATTTCACGTAAGGGGCTTCCTTGGAAAATGAGGGCGGCAGACGCGAGATTTTAGACACCCGGCGAGCAATTCGTTCGCCCGTGAGACCGCATCGCTGGCAAGCCAGCTCCCACAAGGATCTTCAATGAATGCAATTCTCGTGAACACCAGAGAAACCTGTGGGAGCTGGCTTGCCAGCGATGAGGCCAGCACATTCAATACAATATCTGGCACCAGCATACCGCCCCAAAAGTGAAACATTCGTCACCGCCGATTTGGCCTGCCGCGCGAAGCTGCTTATCATGGCGCGCCCATCCGTTTGCAAAGAGTTGCTTATGCGCCGCCTGCTCACCGGCTGTTTCGTCACCCTGCTGCTGTTGCTCAACACCCTGATCCTGATCGGGCCGTTGCTGGTGTTTGCCCTGCTCAAACTGGTCGCACCCGGCCGCTGGCGCGATTACGCGTCGGGCGCAGTGATGTGGATCGCCGAGACCTGGGCCGAGATCGACAAGCTGATTTTCCGCCTGTGCATCCCCACCCAATGGGACATTCGCGGCGGCGAGAATCTGCGCGGTGACACCTCTTATCTGGTAGTCAGCAACCACCAGTCGTGGGTCGATATTCCGGCGCTGATCCAGACCCTCAACCGACGCACGCCGTTCTTCAAATTCTTCCTCAAGAAAGAACTGATCTGGGTGCCGTTTCTGGGGCTGGCGTGGTGGGCGCTGGATTACCCGTTCATGAAGCGCTACACCAAAGCGTTTCTGGCGAAGCACCCGGAGCTGGCCGGCAAGGATCTGGAAATCACCAGACAGGCCTGCGAGCTGTTCAAGCGTCAGCCGGTGACCGTGGTCAATTATCTGGAAGGTACCCGCTACACCGCGGCAAAAAGCGCACAGCAGCAATCACCGTTCAAGCATTTGCTCAAGCCCAAGGCCGGTGGCGTGGCGTTTGTGTTGGCGGCGATGGGTGAACAACTGGATGCGATTCTCGACGTCACCGTGGTTTATCCACAGGAGCGAATTCCGGGTTTCTGGGATTTGATCAGCGGCAACGTGCCGCGCGTGATCATCGACATCAAGACCCGCGAACTCGACCCGGCGCTGTGGCAAGGCGATTACGAGAATGATCCGGCGTTTCGCCAGAAGGTCCAGAGCTGGGTCAACCAGCTCTGGAACGAGAAGGATCAGCGCATCGCCGAACTGCGCAGCGAGCGCGGCTGAATCAGCTACCGGTGCCGGCGCCCCAGATGCTGCCCAGGCTGCTCAACAGCGAACCGCCGACGCCCTGCTGACCGAGGTATTGCAACAGCACAGGGGCAAACTGGCCGATCATGCCGCTGTCCATGCCAAGTGCGCTGAAGGCATTGTTCAGGTCGTTGGTGTCCTTGACGTTACCCAGCGCATTTTCCAGCCCGGCAGACTTGCCGGATGAACCGAGCAAGGCGCCCAGCGCCGCCAGATTGCCGCTGCCACCTGACAGTTTGTCGATGCCCGGCACTTCTTTGGCCAGTTGTGAGTAATCGGTGCTGCTCAACTGATTCTTCGCCAGCCCGAGCATCGCACTGGTGCCGCCCACGGCTTGCTCCGGCGTGACATCCAGCGCACTCAGGGCACTCAACAAACCGGCGGTCTCCGAGGTCGGCGCCGCAGCGGCCGCCTTGTCGCCACCCTGCATGCCCGAAACCGCGCCGGCCACGTCATTCAGACTGAAACCGGCAAACACCGGCCCGGCGGCCAAGGTCAGGAGCGATGCCAAGGCAAAACCGCGTGAAATTTTCATTCAGACATCCTCTTGGGAAAAGCTGCCACCGGACAACGGCGACGAAACTGGCGTTTTGACCGGTAATCCGGTGGCATGTTCCGGTCATTCCAATTCGAAATCGGGTCAATTCCAAAACGTTTCTAAAAACTGTCAAACCTGACAGTTACCGACTCAATTCTAGTGAATTACATTGAATTCGAGCCAGGTTTGCCGCGGATCATTTCGATGGAGGCGCTGCGATGGAGAAGCGATTGTCAGACCGCGACGACTTGATCATTCCGCCGGTGAAGGAACCGTCGAAGGACGTTGCAAAGGAAATGATTGCTCAGCCCTCAGCCATCATCTTTTGCGTTGATCCGGACGATCCCATCATTGGAAAAATCAAGGCCGGACGAAGGGTCAGTTATGAAGTGATGAAAAGCGATACAGGGCAGCAATACGCAATCAATGTTCGATTGGTTCGCGACAGAAGGAACAGATAAATCCTGGTCGCTATCGCTCGGATATGAATCGATACACAACGCAAACAGGAAGCATGGTCATGCCAAATAAACAAACCGGTACCGTAAAGTGGTTTAACGACGAAAAAGGCTTTGGATTTATTACACCTGCTGATGGCGGTGCTGACCTCTTCGTCCATTTCAAGGCTATCCAATCCGATGGATTTAAATCCTTGAAAGAAGGACAAACTGTTTCTTTTATCGCGGTGCCGGGGCAAAAAGGAATGCAAGCGGAACAAGTCGAAGTCGTATAGAAACAATCGTTCGATAAAACGGCGCCTGAATGGCGCCGTTCTGCTACTGCGTAAACCTTACGCCGCACTGAACAACTTATGCGGATCAATCACAAACTTCTTCGGCACCCCCGCATCGAACTCGCCGTAACCTTCCGGCGCCTGATCCAGACTGATCACCTGCACCCCCACCACTTCGGCGATGTTGATGCGATCCCACATGATCGCCTGCATCAGTTGACGGTTGTACTTCATCACTGGCGTCTGGCCGGTGTGGAAGCTGTGCGACTTGGCCCAGCCCAGACCGAAGCGAATGCTCAGGCTGCCCATTTTTGCGGCAGCGTCCACGGCGCCCGGATCTTCGGTGACGTACAGGCCCGGAATACCGATCTTGCCGGCAACGCGGACCACGCCCATCAGCGAGTTGAGCACGGTGGCCGGCGCTTCGGCTTTTACGCCGTCGTGACCATGGCCGCGAGCTTCGAAACCAACACAGTCCACCGCGCAATCCACTTCCGGTTCGCCCAGCAGTGCGGCGATCTGTTCGTGCAGCGGCGTGTCCTTGGACAGGTCGACGATTTCAAAACCCTGCGCCTTGGCGTGGGCCAGGCGGATGGTGTTGACGTCGCCGATGATCACTACCGCAGCGCCGAGCAGACGTGCGGAAGCGGCAGCGGCCAGGCCGACCGGGCCAGCGCCGGCGATGTAAACAGTGCTGCCCGGGCCAACACCCGCCGTCACTGCGCCGTGATAACCGGTCGGGAGGATGTCGGAGAGGCAGGTCAGGTCACGGATTTTCTCCATGGCCTTGTCGCGGTCCGGCAGTTTCAGCAGGTTGAAGTCAGCGTACGGCACCAGCACATATTCGGCTTGGCCACCGGTCCAGTCGCCCATGTCGACGTAACCGTAAGCGCCACCGGCACGGGCCGGGTTGACGGTCAGGCAGACGCCTGTGTGTTGCTCTTTGCAGGAACGGCAGCGCCCGCAAGCGACGTTGAACGGCACGGAAACCAGATCACCGATTTTCAGGTTTTCGACGTCGGAGCCTTTTTCGATCACCTCGCCGGTGATCTCGTGACCCAGCACCAGACCGGTCTGCGCCGTGGTACGGCCGCGCACCATGTGTTGGTCGGAGCCACAGATATTGGTGGAAACCACTTTGAGAATGACCCCGTGCTCGATCTTGCGACCGCGCGGGTCCTGCATTTTCGGATAGTCGATTTTCTGTACTTCGACCTTGCCAGCGCCGAGATACACCACACCACGATTGCCAGACATGCTTTCACCTCGCTGTTGTTTTTATGGAACCGCGTTGCCCAGGCAGGCAGCGCGTTGAGTGCTCGGGTACAGATGCTGTTTATGTGTTGCCTGTCAGGGCCTCATCGCTGGCAAGCCAGCTCCCACAGGGATTTGCGTCGTTTACAGAATCTAAATCCAACACCGAATCCTGTGGGAGCTGGCTTGCCAGCGATGGCGATCTAGAGAACGACCGTACGATTGGCGTTGAGAAACACCCTCCGCTCAATGTGATACCCAACCGCCCGCGCCAGTGTCAGGCCTTCAATATCGCGGCCCTTGGCAATCAGATCCTCAGGGTAATGACTGTGATCCACCGCCTCGACGCCCTGGGCAATGATTGGCCCTTCATCCAGATCGTTATTGATGTAATGCGCCGTCGCGCCGACCAGTTTCACGCCCTTGTTGTAGGCCTGGTGATACGGCTTGGCGCCCTTGAAGCCCGGCAGCAACGAGTGATGAATGTTGATCGCTTTGCCATCGAGCTTGCGGCACAGCTCCGGCGACAGCACCTGCATGTAGCGGGCGAGGATCACCAGTTCAGCGCCGGACTCTTCGATCACCTGCCACACCTGACGCTCCTGCGACGGCTTGTCGTTGGGGTCGAGGGGGAAATGGTAGTAGGGAATCTGGTGCCAGTCGGCCAGCGGTTTGAGGTCCGGGTGATTGGAGACCACCGCCGCCACGTCCATCGACAACTGGCCGATGCGCTGACGGTAGAGCAAGTCGTTAAGGCAGTGATCGGCTTTGGAAACCATGATCACCACTTTCGGCCGGTAGTTCGGCGCGGTCAGCTCGAAGATCATGCCGAAGGCCTGACCGCGTTCGGCTAAGCCTGCGCGGAAGGACTGTTCGTCGAAGCCGTCGGGCTGGCGGAATTCCACGCGAATGAAAAAGCGCCCAGAGAGGCGGTCATCGAACGAATGGTGCTCGGTGACGTAGCAGCCCTGCTCGAACAGAAAACGCGTGACCGCGTCCACCGTGCCGAGGACGCTGGGGCAGTCGGCGGTCAGAATCCATGTGTCTGGGGCGCGGCTCATGGTGCGGTGACTCCTGTTCTTTGTGCGGGGTGTCTGGGGGATTTTTCCCCTCACCCTAGCCCTCTCCCAGAGGGAGAGGGGACTGACCGAGGTGTTCGTTCAAGCTACGCCGACCTGAAAATCTGAAGGTGAATGCAGATCGCAAAAACACCCGAGATCGGCTCCCTTTCCCCCTCTCCCCCTTGGGGGAGAGGGCTGGGGTGAGGGGGTAAGCTTTTAGGCTTGTACGCTCAACCCGTACTCAGCCGAAGCATCCTGCAACCACAACCACCAGTAATCCGAGAAGCTACGACGAATCAGCAGTTCCCAAGTGTCTTCAGCGGTATGGCGAATCATCAACTGCGATTTGGCGAACACCGTGCCGACCGCTTTACCCACCGGGAAGTTATTCGGATGCACGTCATAACTGGTGGACTTCATCAGCACCTGACGCACGTTCGGCCCGCTCAATTCGAGCACTTGCTGGCCGCCGCTGACGTTGACGATTGCGATGTGCAGATCGCCCAGCGCTTCGCGCAGTTTCTGTTCGGCAGCGAACTCTTCACCGCTTGGCACGATCAGCAGCCACTCATCCGGGCCCATCCATTGCAGGCTGGTTTCACCCTTGACGATGACGCTGAGAGCGCCGGGCAGTTCGATACCCAAGGCTTTGTGCACGCCAGCGGCGAAGGCTGCATCGTGGCCATCACCACGGATGGTCAGGTGACCGAGGAGTTTCTTTTCCCGCACGATCACGCCGGCGTTCTTGCGGCCCTTGCCGACCAGGCTGGCGAGGTCGGCATGGTGCAGCGACGACTCGGCCTTGGCGCCAGTGGTCGGGCGTTGTTGGTAAACATTGGCTGTGGTCATAAAGCACCTTCCTGAATTCTTGATCGTTCCCACGCTCTGCGTGGGAATGCCGCCATGGACGCTCTGCGTCCGCTCTTGGGACGCAGAGCGTCCCGGGATGCATTCCCACGCAGAGCGTGGGAACGATCAGTGTCAGATGTTCTGGCGATCACCCTTCGGATCGAAGAACACCGAAGAAACAATCTCCGCCTCGATCACGCTACCGTCGGCCAGCGGTGCAAACACCCGCTCACCGAGGCGCTTCAGACCGCCCTTGACCACACCCATGGCAAACGAATAACCGAGGGAGTTGTGCGCGTAGCTGGAGGTCACGTGGCCGACCATGGTCATCGGGATCGTCTGCTTGGTGTTGAACACCAGTTGCGCGCCTTCCGGCAGCCACACGTTAGGATCGATCGGCTTCAGACCGACCAGTTGCTTACGCTGATCCTTCACGCAGTCTTCACGGTTCATGCCACGCTGGCCGATCCACGAGAACGGTTTAGTGCGACCCACACACCAGCCCATGTTCAAGTCGTCCGGGGTCATCGAGCCGTCAGTGTCCTGGCCGACAATAATGAAACCCTTCTCGGCACGCAGGACGTGCATGGTTTCAGTGCCGTACGGGGTCAGGTTGTATTGCTTGCCGGCCTCGACGATTTTCTCCAGCACGCCCATCGCGTAGTCGGCCTGGACGTTGACTTCGTACGACAGCTCACCGGTGAACGAGATACGGAACACCCGCGCCGGCACGCCGCCGACCAGACCTTCTTTCCAGGTCATGAACGGGAACGCTTCGTTGCTCAGATCAATGTCGGTCACGGCGCTGAGCAGCTTGCGGCTGTTCGGCCCGGACAGGGTCATGGTTGCCCAGTGGTCGGTGACGGAGGTGAAGTAGACCTTCATGTCCGGCCATTCGGTCTGGTGGTACAGCTCCAGCCACTGCAGCACGCGAGCCGCGCCGCCGGTGGTGGTGGTCATGACAAAATGGTTGTCCGCCAGACACGCCGTCACACCGTCGTCGAAGACCATGCCGTCTTCTTTGCACATCAAACCGTAGCGCGCCTTGCCCACGTCGAGTTTGGTCCAGGCGTTGGTGTACACGCGGTTGAGAAACTCGCGGGCATCCGGGCCTTGAATGTCGATCTTGCCGAGGGTCGAGGCGTCGAGCAGGCCGACGCTGTCGCGCACGGCTTTGCATTCACGCTTCACCGCTGCATGCAGGTCTTCACCGTTTTTCGGGAAGTACCATGGACGTTTCCACTGGCCGACGTCTTCAAACTCGGCGCCGTTCTTCACGTGCCAGGCATGCAGTGCGGTGTAGCGAACCGGTTCGAAGATGTGCCCACAGTGACGACCGGCCACGGCGCCGAAGGTCACCGGCGTGTAGTTCGGGCGGAACATCGTGGTGCCCATCTGCGGGATGGTCACATTCAGCGAACGGGCAGCGATGGCCAGACCGTTAACGTTGCCGAGCTTGCCCTGATCGGTGCCAAAGCCCAGCGCGGTGTAGCGTTTGACGTGCTCGACCGACTCGAAACCTTCGCGGGTCGCCAGTTCGATGGCGGCGGCGGTCACGTCGTTCTGCAGGTCGACGAATTGCTTCGGTGCCCGTGCGGTGTTCTTTTCATGTGGCACCTGGAACAGCGCCAGCGTCGGTTCTTCGTGACGGCTCAGGGCTTTCGGCAGCACGCCTTCGACGGTCTGAAAACCGGCTTCAGCGGCAGCGCGCACGCCACCTTCAAAACCGTCAGCCAGCGAATCGCCGAGACCGTAAACACCGTTGATGCCACCGACACACACGCGCTTCTGCGGTGCTTCGCCCGGTACGAAACCGAGGATGTCTTCACGCCAGGTCGGCTTGCCACCAAGGTGCGAAGCCAAGTGAACGACCGGGCTGTAACCGCCGGAACTGGCAACCACATCGCAGTCGAGCCACTCGCCAGGACTGGTCACGGCGTGCGCTTTAACATCAATCGCCGCCACGCGGGCAGCAGTCACACGCTTGCTGCCACGGGCTTCGATCACAGCACTGCCGGTGAGGATGCGGATGCCTTTGGCACGGGCTTCTTCCACCAGCGCACCACGCGGATTGCTACGGGCGTCAGCGATGGCGACGACTTGCAGACTGGCGTCGAGCCAATCCAGAGCAACGCGATAAGCGTGATCGTTGTTGGTCGACAGCACCAGTTTCTTGCCCGGTGCTACGCCGTAGCGGCGCACGTAAGTCGACACCGCACCAGCCAGCATGTTGCCCGGCACGTCGTTGTTGCCGTAGACCAGCGGACGCTCGCAAGCACCGGTCGCCAGCACCACACGCTTGGCGCGGACACGGTGAATACGCTGACGCACCTGGCCAATCGGCGCACGGTCACCGAGGTGATCGGTGAGGCGTTCGTGAATGGTCAGGAAATTGTGGTCGTGGTAACCGTTGACTGTGGCGCGCGGCAACAGCAGCACGTCCGGGGTATTTTTCAGTTCAGTGATGACGCTGGCGACCCAGTCCATCGCCGGTTTGCCGTCGAGGCTTTCGCGCGAGTCGAGCAGGCTGCCGCCGAACTCTTCCTGCTCATCGGCAAGAATCACTCGGGCACCGCTGCGCGCAGCGGCCAGGGCAGCGGCGAGACCGGCCGGGCCGGCGCCGACGATCAGCACGTCGCAGTGCTGGTTCATGTAGTCGTAGGTGTCCGGATCGACTTCGGTCGGCGAACGGCCGAGGCCGGCAGCCTTGCGAATGTACTTCTCGTAGGTCATCCAGAACGATTGCGGGTACATGAAGGTTTTGTAGTAGAAACCCGGCGGCATCAGCTTGCCGCCGACCTTGCCGAGAATGCCCATCATGTCGTTATTGACGCTCGGCCAGCCGTTGGTGCTGGTCGCGACCAAACCTTGATACAGCGCCTGTTGCGTGGCGCGCACGTTGGGGATTTGCGTGGCTTCGGTCGCACCGATCTGCAGCACCGCGTTCGGCTCTTCGGCACCGGCAGCGAAGATCCCGCGAGGACGCGAGTACTTGAAGCTGCGGCCGATGATGTCGACGCCGTTGGCGATCAGTGCGGCGGCCAGCGAGTCACCCTCGAAGCCTTTGTAGCTCTGACCGTTGAAGGTGAAGCTCAGCACTTTGTTGCGGTCGATCCGTCCACCGTTGGACAGGCGATTGGTCTGGCTCATACCTTCTCTCCCAGCGCCGTCGTGGCTGTTTTCGCCGAATCAGCCTTGTCGGTGAATTGCGGCTTGGTGCCGATCTTGTAGGTTTCGAGAATCTCGTAGGTCACGGTGTCGCGGGTGACGTTGAAGTACTGACGGCAACCGGCGACGTGATCCCACAACTCGTGGTGCAGACCACGGGGGTTATCGCGGAAGAACATGTAGTCGCCCCACTCCTCGTCAGTGCAAGCGCCAGGGTCGAGCGGGCGCGGAATGTGCGCCTGACCGGATGCGTGGAATTCCTCTTCGGAGCGCAACTCGCCGCAGTGAGGACAGAAGATATGCAACATGGGGATTTCTCCTGTTAGTGGGCGACGGCAGCAGCGCCGTGTTCGTCGATGAGTGCGCCGTTGTGGAAACGGTCGATGGAAAACGGTGCGGCCAACGGGTGCATTTCACCCTTGGCCAGACTCGCGGCAAACACGTTGCCCGAGCCAGGTGTGGCCTTGAAGCCACCGGTGCCCCAACCGCAGTTGAAGAACATGTTCGGTACCGGGGTTTTCGAAATGATCGGGCAAGCGTCCGGGGTGGTGTCGACGATGCCGCCCCACTGGCGGTTCATGCGCACCCGCGACAGCACCGGGAACATCTCGACGATGGCCTGGATGGTGTGCTCGATCACCGGGTACGAACCGCGCTGGCCGTAGCCGTTGTAACCGTCGATACCGGCGCCGATCACCAGGTCGCCCTTGTCGGACTGGCTGATGTAACCGTGTACGGCGTTGGACATGATCACGCTGTCGATAATCGGTTTGATCGGCTCGGACACCAGCGCTTGCAGCGGGTGGGATTCGATCGGCAGACGGAAACCGGCCAGTTTGGCCATGTGCCCGGAGTTACCGGCGGTGACCACGCCGACGCGCTTGGCGCCGATGAAACCCTTGTTGGTTTCAACACCGATGCACACGCCGTTTTCCTTGCGGAAACCGATCACTTCGGTCTGCTGGATCAAGTCCACGCCCAAGGCGTCGGCGGCACGGGCAAAGCCCCAAGCCACGGCATCGTGACGGGCGACGCCGCCGCGACGCTGCACGGTCGCGCCCATCACCGGGTAGCGGGTGTTTTTCGAGCAGTCGAGGTACGGAATCTCGTCAGCGACTTGCTTGGCGTTGAGCAGTTCGCCATCAACGCCATTGAGGCGGTTGGCGCTGACCCGACGCTCGGAATCACGAATATCCTGCAGGGTGTGGCACAGGTTGTAGACGCCACGCTGGGAGAACATCACGTTGTAGTTGAGGTCCTGGGACAGGCCTTCCCACAATTTCATCGCGTGTTCGTAGAGGTGCGCCGACTCGTCCCACAGGTAGTTGGAGCGAACGATGGTGGTGTTGCGCGCGGTGTTACCGCCGCCCAGCCAGCCCTTCTCGACCACGGCGACGTTGGTGATGCCGTGCTCTTTCGCGAGGTAGTAAGCGGTCGCCAGACCGTGCCCGCCGCCGCCGACGATGACCACGTCGTAGACCTTCTTCGGCGTTGGCGTGCGCCACATGCGCTGCCAGTTTTCGTGGTGGCTGAGGGAGTGTTTGAAGAGGCCGAAGCCCGAATAGCGTTGCATAGTCAGTTACTCCAGAACACTCAGCGATAAACCGGGAAGTCTGCGCACAGGGCCGACACTTGCTGGGCAACATTGGCCTCGACATCGGCATCGCCGAGGTTGTCGAGGATGTCGCAGATCCAGCCAGCCAACACTTCGCACTGGGTCACCTTGAAACCGCGCGTAGTGACAGCCGGGGTGCCGATGCGCAGGCCCGAGGTCACGAACGGCGATTGCGGGTCGTTCGGCACGGCGTTCTTGTTGACGGTGATGTGTGCACGGCCAAGGGCGGCGTCGGCGTCTTTGCCGGTCAGGCCCTGACGGATCAGGCTGACCAGGAACAAATGATTGTCGGTGCCGCCGGACACTACATCGTAGCCACGTTTGATAAACACGCTGGCCATCGCCTGAGCGTTGTCGATCACTTGTTGCTGATAAGCCTTGAAGCCCGGCTCCAGCGCTTCTTTGAAGCACACGGCTTTACCGGCGATGACGTGCATTAACGGGCCGCCCTGAGCGCCGGGGAACACCGCGGCGTTGAGCTTCTTCTCGATCTCTTCGTTGGACTTGGCCAGGATCAGCCCGCCCCGTGGACCGCGCAGGGTTTTGTGCGTGGTGGTGGTGACCACGTCGGCGTACGGCAGCGGGTTCGGGTACAGACCGGCAGCGACCAGACCGGCGACGTGGGCCATATCGACGAAGAGCAGCGCGCCGACTTTGTCAGCAATCTGACGGAAGCGCGGGAAGTCCAGAGTCTTCGAGTAAGCGGAGAAACCGGCGACGATCATTTTTGGCTTGGATTCGACGGCCAGACGCTCGACTTCGTCGTAATCGATCAGCCCGGTGTCGGTGTTGATGCCGTACTGCACGGCGTTGTAGAGCTTGCCCGAGGACGACACTTTGGCGCCGTGGGTCAGGTGACCGCCGTGGGCCAGGCTCATGCCGAGGATGGTGTCGCCTGGCTGGATCAGCGCCAGGTACACGGCGCTGTTGGCCGAAGAACCGGAATGCGGCTGGACGTTGGCGTAATCGGCGCCGAACAGTTGCTTGGCGCGTTCGATGGCCAGCGCTTCAACTTTATCCACATGCTCGCAGCCACCATAGTAGCGCTTGCCCGGGTAGCCTTCGGCGTATTTGTTGGTCAGGCCGCTGCCTTGCGCTTGCATGACGCGTTTGCTGGTGTAGTTCTCCGACGCGATCAGCTCGATGTGATCTTCCTGACGTTGCTCCTCGGCATTCATCGCCGCCAGCAGTGCATCGTCGTAACCCTGGATCTGGTCTTGCTTGCTGAACATCGCGTCTCTCCCAGCGGCATCTGTGCGCCATTCGTCTCGGTAAGGCACTGGCAATGAAGGCAGTGCCCTTTGATGCCGATGGTATGACCGGCGCAGACAGCTCAAATGCCTGCGCGCGCCACGCAAAGGTGCGTTTACGACATGGCCGGAAATGCGTTTTCCAGACTCGATCTCGAAAACACTGGAGAACCCTGTGGGCGCTGGCTTGCCAGCGATGGCGGCGGCACATCCGGCATTGATGGTGGCTGACCCACCGCTATCGCTGGCAAGCCAGCTCCCACAGGGTCATGCGGCAACTTGGCGGATAAGTAGCAGCAGGAGGAAATGTGTGGGGTAGAGGGCGTAAGCCCAACGGCGCATGGGGGGTGGCTGGAGATGTCGTGCATGTCGCAACATGAACATTCCGAGCAGTGGCGCGAACAGGCAGGTGGCAATGCCGAAAATGGCAACGCTATTACCGAAGATTGCCGATTCATACAGCACTTGCCATTGGTTGGCCGCCAGACACACCAACCCCGGCAAAAAGCTGAAATACCACGACCGACGAAACACCAATAGCATCGCCAGCGGCAGCAAAACGCCGAAGAACCCGAACATCAGTCGCTCCGGAAAAACAGCGGCCAGCACCAGCGCCGCAACGCCCAGCAACCGCGACATGATCGAGGGATCCTGCCACCCCCGCGCCACCAGCAACCCCAGCGCCAGCGTCGGCATCACATTCAACGTATCGGGCTCAGGAATGTACAACCGGTAAGGAATTTCACTCACCGCACTGAACAGCAACAACCAGCCCAGGTAGCGCCATTCCGTCTTCTGCGAACCATCACGCGCCAGATTCGCCGCCATCGCCAGACAAAACCACGGAAACGCCAACCGTCCTGGCACATACAGCCAATCGACGGAAAAGCCGACATATCGCAGGTGATCGAACAACATGCTCAGCAGCGCCAGCCACTTGAGCAGATCCAGTGCGCCGTCGCGTTTGCTCAGGTGCATAATCGTCCTACAAACTGGTAATTTCCTGAACGTGACATCCCGTGTGCTCCCCGGAAGATCTTCGGTAAAGTGCGCACCCTCATTGACCACGAGCCTTCACAAGAGTCTCGACCACGGAAGCCGGCCATGACCGACAAGAGCCAACAATTCGCCAGCGACAACTATTCCGGAATCTGCCCTGAAGCCTGGGCTGCAATGGAACAGGCCAACCACGGCCACCAACGCGCTTATGGCGACGATGAATGGACCGCTCGCGCGGCCGACCATTTCCGCCAATTGTTCGAAACCGACTGCGAAGTGTTCTTCGCCTTCAACGGCACCGCCGCCAACTCGCTGGCCCTGTCGTCGCTGTGCCAGAGTTACCACAGCGTGATCTGCTCGGAAACCGCCCACGTCGAAACCGACGAATGCGGCGCCCCGGAATTCTTCTCCAACGGCTCGAAACTGCTGATCGCCGGCACCGAAAACGGCAAGATCACCCCGCAATCGATCCGCGAAGTCGCGCTCAAGCGCCAGGACATTCACTACCCGAAACCGCGTGTGGTCACCCTGACCCAAGCCACCGAAGTCGGCAGCGTCTACACCCCGGAAGAAGTCCGCGCCATCAGCGCCACTTGCAAAGAGCTGGGCCTGCACCTGCACATGGACGGCGCGCGCTTCTCCAACGCCTGCGCCTTCCTCGGCTGCTCCCCGGCCGATCTGACCTGGAAGGCCGGTGTTGATGTGCTGTGCTTCGGCGGCACGAAAAACGGCATGGCCGTGGGTGAAGCGATTCTGTTCTTCAACCACAAACTGGCCGAAGACTTCGATTACCGCTGCAAACAGGCCGGGCAACTGGCGTCGAAAATGCGCTTCCTCTCGGCACCGTGGGTCGGCATCCTCGAAAACGACGCCTGGCTGAAATACGCTCGCCACGCCAACCACTGCGCGCAGCTGCTGGCTGAACTGGTCAGCGACATTCCCGGCGTCGATCTGATGTTCCCGGTGCAGGCCAACGGCGTGTTCCTGCAACTGTCCGAGCCGGCCATCGCCGCGCTGACCGCGAAGAACTGGCGCTTCTACACCTTCATCGGCAAGGGCGGCGCACGCTTCATGTGTTCCTGGGACACCGAAGAAGAACGCGTCCGCGAACTGGCCCGCGACATCCGCGAAGTCATGTCCGCCTGACCTGACGCTACACCCACTGATCGTTCCCACGCTCCGCGTGGGAACGCCTCTAGGGACGCTCCGCGTTCCCGCCTCACCACTGTCGACATGCTTAACACCGCTATAACGCAGAGCGTCGACGGCTGCATTCCCACGCAGAGCGTGGGAACGATCTTCGATCGGGAATGATTCTTCCCACCGCAACACCAGACTTCCCCTATATCGCGAATATCCCACCCGCCTCACCCTGATCGTTCCCACGCTCCGCGTGGTAACGCATCCCGGGACGCTCCGCGTTCCATTCCCGTCGCACCGCAAGATTCAAGGAAGAATCCCATGGGCCGCAGCCGCTACACCATTACCGAAACCGACAAACCGCATTTTCTGACTTGCACGATCATGGAATGGTTGCCGTTATTCATCCGCCCCTACATCGTCGACCATCTGCTCAACTGCTGGCGTTATCAACAGACCCACCATCACTTGAAGCTGTACGGCTACGTGATTCTGGAAAACCATCTTCACTTCGTCGCTCAGGCGCCCGACCTGAGTAAATGTCTCAGCCAATTCAAATCTTTCACCGCGCGACAAATCATCGATGATCTGCAAAGCAAAGGTGCAGACAAAGCCCTGCAACGTCTGCGCTTTAGCAAACGTGCGCACAAGCAAGACCGGGTTTACCAGTTGTGGCAAGAAGGCTCCCACGCAGAGATGGTTTATAGCGAATCAGTCATGCGCCAGAAGCTTGAATACATCCACAACAACCCGGTGAAACGCGGGTATGTGGATTTGCCAGAGCATTGGCGTTATTCGAGTGCCAGGGACTACGCGGGAACGCCGGGGCTGATCGAAGTTCAGCGCTGGTATTGATGGTACGCAGAGCGTCCCGGGCTGCATTCCCACGCAGAGCGTGGGAACGATCATGACAGAGAAAGTGTTAACTCTTCTGCCTGGTCTACATTGTCTGTCGAGCCCTCCGCTCACATAACAATAAGCAGGAGCATCGGCATGTCGTTACAAGGCAAAACCCTGTTCATCACCGGCGCCAGCCGTGGCATTGGTCGTGAGATTGCGCTGCGTGCCGCGAAGGACGGGGCCAACATAGTGATTGCGGCGAAAAGTGCCGAACCCCACGCCAAGTTGCCCGGGACCATTCACAGCGTCGCGGCTGAAGTCGAGGCGGCTGGCGGTAAGGCTTTGGCGCTGCAAGTGGACGTGCGTGATGAAGACGCGGTGCGTCAGGCACTTGCCCAGGCCAACGAGCACTTCGGCGGCATCGATGCATTGGTGAACAACGCCGGGGCTATCAAGCTCACGGGTGTGCAGCACATCGAACTCAAGCGTTTCGACCTGATGCACCAGATCAACACCCGTGCGGTGTTGCTGTGCAGTCAGGCCGCCCTGCCCTACCTGAAGAAATCCGCCGGGCACATTCTCAATCTGTCGCCGCCACTGAATCTGGCGAGCAAGTGGTTTGCGCAGTTCAGTCCGTACACCGTGACCAAGTACGGCATGAGCATGCTGACGCTGGGAATGAGCGAGGAATTTGCCAGTTACGGGATCAGCGTCAATTCGTTGTGGCCGCAGACGATGATTGCCACGGCGGCGATCGAGTTTCAGCTGGGTAATCGGGAGTCGTTCAAGCAGGCGCGTCTGCCTTCGATCATGGCGGATGCGGCGCATGTGATTCTGGATAGCAGCGGGCGGCAGATTACCGGGCGGTTGTTGATTGATGAGGAGATTTTGCGTGAGAACGGTGTGGCGGAGTTTGATCATTATCGGTTTGATCGGGAAAGCGAGGCGGCGTTGATGCCGGATTTGTTTGTTGACTGAAATAGCCCCTCACCCTAGCCCTCTCCCAAAGGGAGAGGGGACTGATCGGGGGATATTTGAGAATTACGCCGACGTGAAACTACTTTGCCGAATCCATAATCGATAAGGTCGTTCAGGTCGATGCAGAACGCCAGACACCTCCGTCGACCCCTCTCCCTCAGGAGAGGGAACTGATTGGGGAATGCTCGAGGAATACGCCGACCTGAAACTGCTTTACCGAATCTATAGTCGATAAGGTCGTTCAGGTCGATGTAGAACGCCAGACACCTCGGTCGGCCCCCTCTCCCTCTGGGAGAGGGCTGGGGTGAGGGTTACCGATCAGAAATCGATACGCACATCCCCCTTCGGCACACTGCAGCACGACAAGATAAACCCTTCGGCCTCGTCGTCCTCGGTAATCCCGCCGTTGTGCTCCATCTCCACCTCACCGCCCAGCTTCAGCACCTTGCACGTCCCGCAAATGCCCATGCCGCACGCCTTCGGAATCATCAGCCCCAGCTTGGCGGCCGCCGCATGCACGGTCTCGCCCGGTGCCACGCGAATGCTCTTGCCAGACGAAGTGAATTCGACCTGATGCAGATCCGCCGCATCGATTTCCGGTGCATCCGCAGCCTGCTCGGCCTGTTCGACCGCATCGGCACGGGCTTCCGGCGGCGTGGCGCCGAAGGATTCCTCGTGATAACGCGACATGTCGTAACCGGCCACTTCGAGCAGGCGCTTGACCGCGTTCATGTACGGCGTCGGGCCGCAGCAGAACACTTCGCGCTCGAGGAAGTCCGGCACCATCAATTCGAGCATCTTGTGGTTCAGGTAACCGCGATACCCGGCCCACGGCTCACCCAAGCCATGTTTCTCGCAAATCAGGTGCAGGCTGAAGTTGTCGATCCGCGACGCCATGTGCTCCAGCTCGCGATGATAAATGATGTCTTTCGGCGAGCGCGCGCTGTGGATAAAGGTCATGTCGACGTTAGCGTTGGTGTCGTAGAACCAGCGCGCCATCGACATGCACGGCGTGATGCCGACGCCGCCGCTCAGATACAGCACTTTCGGGCTCGGGAAGTCGATGGCATTGAACAACCCGACCGGCCCGTGCACCGCCAGTTCCTGGCCTTCATGCAGCGTATCGTGCAGCCAGTTGGAGACCTTGCCGCCCGGCACCCGTTTGATCGTCACCGAAAAACTGTACGGCACCGACGGCGAACTGGAGATCGTGTACGAGCGCATGATCGGCTGGCCTTCGATTTCCAGCTCCAGGGTGACGAATTGCCCGGGCTTGAAGAAGAACAGGATCGGCTGATCAGCCATAAAGCAGAAGGTGCGCACGTCCCAGGTTTCCTGGATGACTTTGACGCAACGGACGATGTGTCGGCCATTGGCCCAGGTCTGGGTGGTGACCGGATTCAGGAAGCTGTTGGACATGCTGTTCTCCACGGCCGACTGTCGGCCTCATGTCGGCGATTCTGCGTATAGCGCGAACCGCCCGTTTACCTATCCGCGACATCGGCATACTTATCGCGACCAGCCCCCAACCACCGGGGGTTGCGCGTCGGGAACAGATTGCACCATGTCGCCCATGGATAAGGTTCGCGGCAGCGCCGGCCCCACACTCGCCCCAACACCAAGACAGATTCTTTACACCTTGCGTAGCAACCGTTAGCAGCACACCTGATCAGCCACTTTTCGCCGGCCACGCAGATGGCCATGAGGATCACATCGATGGACGTCACCGCAAAAATCAGCCTGGGCGATCCGCTGGAACCCGCACGCAAGGCCACCGCACAAATGCTCCAGGAGCGCGAGCGCACGTTTTCGCTGCCGCAACCGTTCTACAGCGATGAGCGGCTGTTCGATATCGACATGCAGGAGATCTTTCAGAAAGAGTGGTTGATCGCCGGCATGACCTGCGAAATCCCGGCCAAGGGCAACTACCTGACCCTGCAGGTCGGCAAAAACCCGATCATCGTCATTCGTGGCGCCGAAGGCGTCGTGCACGCGTTCCACAACGTCTGCCGCCACCGTGGCTCGCGTCTGTGCACCAGCGAAAAAGGCAAAGTCGCCAAACTGGTCTGCCACTACCACCAGTGGACCTATGAGCTGGACGGGCGGCTGCTGTTCGCCGGCACCGAAATGGGCGCCGACTTTGACATGAAGCAGTACGGCCTGAAACCGGTGAACGTGAAGACTGCCGGCGGCTACATCTTCATCAGCCTGGCGGAGAATCCGCCGGCCATTGATGACTTCCTGTCGACGCTGAACCATTACATGGAACCGTACGACATGGAGAACACCAAGGTGGCGATCACCACCACCTTGATGGAAAAGGCCAACTGGAAACTGGTGCTGGAAAACAACCGCGAGTGCTACCACTGCAACGCGTCGCACCCGGAACTGCTGAAAACCCTGCTGGAATGGGACGACGTCACCGACCCACGCGCCGATCAGGCGTTCAAGGATCACGTCGCCGCCTCCGCCGCTGCCTGGGAAGCCGAAAAGATCCCCTACGCCCACGCCAGCTTCGGCCTGCGCAACCGCATCGTGCGCATGCCGCTGCTCAAGGGCACCGTGTCGATGACCCTCGACGGCAAACAGGGCTGCGCGAAACTGATGGGCCGCATCAAGAACCCGGACCTCGGCTCGATGCGCATCCTGCACCTGCCGCACTCGTGGAACCACTGCATGGGCGACCACATCATCGTCTTCACCGTGTGGCCGATCAGCGCGCAGGAAACCATGGTCACCACCAAGTGGATCGTGCACAAGGATGCGGTTGAAGGCGTCGATTACGACGTGGAACGCATGCGTCAGGTATGGGACGCGACCAACGATCAGGATCGTCGACTGGCCGAAGAGAACCAGCGCGGGATCAACTCCACCGCTTACCAGCCTGGGCCTTACTCCAAGACCTATGAGTTTGGCGTGGTCAACTTCGTCGATTGGTACAGCGAGCGCATGCTGAACAACCTTGGGGCCGAGCCTGCGCCGTACCTCAAAGGCGTGCCTGTCCAAGGCTAAAAGCAAAAGCTTCGCGAGCAGGCTCACTCCTACAGGGGAACGCATTCCAATTGTAGGAGTGAGCCTGCTCGCGATAGCCATTTCACATTCACCACATCCCTGAACCTTGATTGCACAAATTCTGATCAACCACCCCACACCCCATACCCACCAAGCCCCCCAGCCTTCCGCAAACAAGTTATCCACATAGCCACCCACAGCAAATGGGGGTAACTGTGGATGAACGAAAAAATAACTGACTGATTTGTGAAGAAAAATCGTGACTTATCCAGAATCACGGTTTGCAAGGCGCATTGGTTGATTTTTGATCACACTCTTGTAAGCCACGTTCTGTATGGCCCGTAGAGGATGACGAACACGTTATCCACAGAAGCGCCAACAGAGTTCGGGGGTAACTTTGCCTTGTCTGTGGAAAAGCGTTGGAGGCTGTGTGAAATCGAGGTTTGCGCGGGAATTAAGTCCGGAAACTGACGAATTGACTGTTTTTTGATCATCCCTGCGAAAGCCACGGTTTGTATGGTCCTCAGCGGATAGCGAACATCTTATCCACAGAAGCGCCAACAGAGATTGGGGGCAACTTATTCAGTTATACAAGATAAAAAGCCCAGAAAATCCGTGACTTAGGCTGGTTGTTTTTTGATCGGAGAGCTGTAGGGCTTGATTGACGTGGGGTGCAGAGAGGGGCGAACACGTTATCCACAGTTCCGCCAACAGGGATTGTGGGTAAACACTCCCCCTCACCCCAGCCCTCTCCCTCCGGGAGAGGGAGCCGACCGTATCGCCTGTTCAAACTCCACCGACCTGAACGAACATTGTGATCTCAGGCTTGGCCAGACCAAGGTCACCGCGCAATCGCAGGTCGATGTAATTAGCCAATACCACTCGGTCGGTCCCCTCTCCCTCTGGGAGAGGGCTAGGGTGAGGGGCTTTTCAGCGAACCACACCTTCTTCAATCAGCAGCTTGAGGATCGCTTCAGCCCCGGCCTGTGCAGTAACACCTTTGAGCACCTGCCCACCGCCGCCACTGGCCTTGGCCGTCGCGGCCTTCATCCGGTCCGCCCCGCTTTTGGCCTTGATCACCTTCAAGCGTTTCGGCCGCGGTTTGGCCGCCTGCAAAGTAGCCACCGACAACAGTTCATCGTCCACCACTTCGACGTCGTCAGCCTGCAAGACCCCGCGCCGCGCCGGACCATAAGCACTCTGCCGAGGCTTCGGCGCAGCGTTATCCACAGTCGCCAGAAACGGCAGCTTCACCTTCAACCGGCGCCGCTGCCCACGCGGCAACGCTTGCAGCACCAGCGCCGAACCGTCATTGATCGACTCGACCTGCGCCAGCCCGACCACCAACGGCCAGCCCAGACCTTCCGCCAGCAGGAACGGCAACATCCCCGAACCTTCACCGGTTTCCGCCTGACTGCCGGTCAACACCACTTGCGCCCCGGCATCACGCAGATACTCGGTCAGCGCCGGCAAGGCATCAGCACCGGCGGGCTGTTCCAATACATGCATCTGCTCAAGACCCATGCCCAGATAGGCGCGCAACGCCGGTTCCGCGACGTCGCCGGCATGCAGCACTTGCAGGTTATCCCCAGCCAGTTGCAGGCCCAGTTCCACGGCGCGGGCATCCTGATCAGCACGGCGTGGCCGCCCGGAAGTCGGGTGAGCGCCGATGGAAACCAGACTGATAACTTTCGTGTTCATAGCGTTTCCTTAAGCCGCATCGCGCTTGGCTTCGTTGCGGTAAGCCGCCACCGCTTCGATCAACGCTTGCAGAATCTCCGCACTCTCGCCGATCACTGAGAGGTCTGCACGCTTGATCATGTCGCAACCCGGGTCGAGATTGATCGCCACCACTTTGTCGCAAGCACCAATACCTTGCAGGTGCTGGATCGCACCAGAGATACCCACAGCCACATAAACCCGTGCGGTGACCCAGGTGCCGGACGCGCCGACCTGGCGATCACGCGCCATGAAGCCATCGTCGACGGCGACCCGCGAAGCGCCTTCGGTCGCGCCAAGTGCAGCGGCCGTTTCGTGGAACAATGCCCAGTCCTTGACGCCGTTGCCGCCGGAGAAAATGAACTCCGCTTCGGCCATCGGAATCGCTGCCGGGTCCACCGCCACCGCACCGAGATCTTCGATCCGCGACAGGCTGCGCGCGACGCTTGTGGATAACTCCACCGGCAACGCTTCGTGGCGAGTTTCGCTGACCGGCTCGGCGCATTCGGCCGCAGCCAGAATCAATCGTGCGACGGGACGCGCGAGGTCTTGCAGCCCGGCGCCCGCGCGGCCAATGCACTCCTGATCCTTGACCTGCCAGACCCGCGTCGCCGGACGCTCGCCAAGTGCAGCGGCAAAACGTCGACCGAGTTCACCGCCACCGCTGCGACTGTCCGGCAGCAGCCAGTGACGTGGGTTGAACTGGTTATCCACAGCGCGCAAGCCCTGCACGCGCTGTTCCGGTGCATAACCGCTGAACTCTTCACCCTCAAGCACCAGCAAGCGATCTACGCCAGCAGTCGCGAAAGCATTTTCCTTGTGCTCGCCAAAGACCACCGCCAACACCGCACCATCAGTGCCAGCGAGTTGATGGGCAAGGCCGAGCAAATCACGGTCGTGACTGCTCAAGCGGCCGCCGACCATGTCCGGCACCACGGTGATATAGAACGCCGGGGCTGGCACTTGATGCAGCGGCAGTTGCACCTCCACAGCAGCCGAACGTTTGACCGCCCCGCCCTGCTGCGCGCCGCTGCGGTCGATACGCTTGATGCCGTTGGGGCCGATAAAACCGATGCCGTGCAGATTCTTGCGGATGATGCCGTTGGGCCCCATCCAGCTGTGTTGCGCCGGTTGCATGGCCGCGTGCAGTGGGTGCAGGCGGTTACGCGCAATCCATTCGGCGCGTGGGTCGCGGCGGATAATGTCGCTCATCAGTGGGCCTCCGCAGGTTCACGTTTGGCCGGGGTGGCAGGCTTGTTCGGCGCGGCGTCTTCGAGCAGCGCGTCGGCGACCAGTTCGGCGATGTCCTTGATCAGCGGACGCGGTTCGACCACGCCTTCGAGCATCGCCGTGCACTGTGGACAACCCACCGCCACCAGTTCGGCGCCGGTCTCGCGGATGTCTTCCATGCGCATGTCGGGAATCCGCTGCTTGCCCGGAATGTCAGTGATCGGCGCCCCGCCACCGCCGCCGCAGCAGCGCGAGCGGAAGCCGGAACGTTGCATCTCTTTGACCTCGATACCGAGTGCACGCAGCACTTCACGCGGCGCTTCATATTCGCCGTTGTAGCGGCCGAGGTAGCACGGATCGTGATAGGTCACGCTGTTGCCTTTGTGCTGACCGAGATTGAGCGCGCCGGCCTGGATGATTTCCGCCATGTAAGTGCTGTGGTGCTGCACCAGGTAGTTGCCGTCGAACGCGCCGTACTCGTTTTTCAGCACGTGGAAGCTGTGCGGATCGCAAGTGACGATGCGGTTGAAGCTGTATTTGGCCAGAGTCTGGATGTTGCGTTTGGCGAGCAACTGGAAGGTCGCTTCATCGCCAAGACGCCGGGCGACGTCGCCGCTGTCACGCTCTTCGAGACCGAGTACGGCAAAGTCGATTTTCGCCGCTTTCAGCACTTTGACGAAGGCGCGCAGGGTGCGCTGATTGCGCATGTCGAAGGCACCGTCGCCGACCCAGAACAGCACGTCGGTGGATTTCTTTTCGCTGAGCAGATTGAGGTTCAAATCCGCCGCCCAGTTCATCCGCCCGCCCGGGGCAAAACCGCCCGGGTTGTCGGTGGCAATGAGGTTCTCGAGGACTTCAGCGCCCTTGTTCGGCGTCGCGCCTTTTTCCAGAGTCAGGTGACGGCGCATGTCGACGATGGCGTCGACATGTTCGATCATCATCGGGCACTCCTCGACGCAGGCACGGCAGGTGGTGCACGACCACAGGGTTTCGGCATCGACCAGACCGTTGACGATCGGTTGATGTGGATTGCCCGAGTGTTCGCCCACAGGCTTGCCGGGATAAGGGCTACCGGCGAACTTGGCGTCAGTGCCACCGGCGAGACCGACGACCATGTCCTGAATCAGCTTTTTCGGGTTCAGCGGCTGGCCGGCAGCAAAGGCCGGGCACGCCGCTTCGCATTTGCCGCACTGCACGCAGGCGTCAAAACCGAGCAACTGGTTCCAGGTGAAATCCTTGGGTTTCTCAACACCCAATGGTGCGCTCGGATCGTTCAGATCCAGCGGCTTCAAACCGGTGGAACGGCCGCCGCCAAAACGTTCGGCGCGACGGTGCCAGGCCAGGTGCAAGGCACCGGCAAAGGCATGCTTCATCGGCCCGCCCCAAGTCATGCCGAAGAACAGTTCCGACACGCCCCACAGCACGCCAATTCCGAGGATGACCGCGAGCACCCAGCCGCCAAAGTTCTCCGGGAGGATTCCGGCCACCGGCAGGGTCAGCAGAAAGAACGACGCCGAGAACGCCAGCAGGCTTTTCGGCAGGCGCATCCACGGGCCTTTCGACAGCCGCGCCGGCGGATTGCGCCGACGCAGGTAAACGAAAATCGCGCCGACGAACATCACCGCCGTCATCAGCAGCAAGGCGTAACCGAGGATGCGGTTATGCAGGCCGAAACCGTGGACCAGCAGCGCCAGCACAATCGACGCCACCGCTCCGCCCGCTGTCGCGACGTGGGTGTTGGCAATGTATTTGTCCCGCGCCACTACGTGGTGCAAATCGACCATGTAACGCTTGGGCATGGCCAACAGGCCGCCGATCAGATCGACCTTCGAGGCCCGGCCCCGGCGCCACATGGCCACCCGCCGCAACGCGCCGAGGACACCAAGGCCCAGAGCGGCGAACAACAGGATTGGAAGAAGGGTGTTCAACATGGTGAAGCTCCCACCAGTACAACCTGGAGAAACACGGCGTTCAATGATCGTTCCCACGCTCTGCGTGGGAATGCATGCCGGGACGCTCCGCGTCCCAAGCGGACGCAGAGCGTCCATTGCGGCATTCCCACGCAGAGCGTGGGAACGATCGGTTCACTAGCCCTTAGAAATCCTTGCAGAGCCGCAGAGCGTCATAAATGGCGGCGTGGGTGTTGCGCTGCGCCACGCAGTCGCCGATGCGGAACAACAAGTAGCCGTCGCCCGCCTCGCTCAGCGAAGGTTGTGGCTGGATCGCGAACAACGCCTCGACGTCGATCTGGCCCTTGTTGCGCGAACCCTCTTTGAGCGCGTAGTAGATCTCCTCATCCGGACGCACGCCGTTTTCCACCACCACCTGATCGACCACCCGCTCCTCTTTGGCGCCGGTGTATTCGTTCTCCAGCACCGCGACCAGTTTGTCGCCTTCGCGGTAGACCTTCTCCAGCATCATGTCGCCGGTCATGATCACTTCTTTCGGGTACATGCTGCGGTAGTAGGTCGGGAACGACGTACCACCGATGGCCACGCCCGGTTTGATGTCGTCGGTGACGATCTCGACCTGGCTGCCCTTGTCGGCGAGGAAGTCGGCGACCGACATCCCGGTGAACTCGCAAATGGTGTCGTAGACCAGCACGTTCTTGCCCGGCGCAACCTTGCCGTCGAGCACGTCCCAACTGCTGACCACCAGCCCTTCGGCGGCGCCCCAGTGCTCGTTCTGTTCCAGATACGGATGCCCGCCGACCGCCAGCACCACTACGTCCGGACGCAGGTCCATGATGGTGTCTGCGTCGGCCGCCGTGCCCAGACGCAGATCGACTTTCAGCCGCGCCAATTCCAGCTGGAACCAGCGGGTGATGCCAGCGATCTGGTCGCGCTGCGGCGCTTTCGATGCGGTGGTGATCTGCCCGCCGATGAATTCCTTCTTCTCGAACAGGGTCACGTCGTGGCCACGCTCGGCGGCAACGCGGGCCGCTTCCATCCCGGCCGGGCCGGCACCGACGATCACAACCTTGCGTTTCGGCCCGGTGGATTTCTCGATGATGTGCGGCACGCCCATGTACTCACGGGACGTTGCGGCGTTCTGGATGCACAACACGTCGAGGCCTTGATACTGGCGGTCGATGCAATAGTTGGCGCCGACGCACTGTTTGATCTGGTCGATCTGACCCATCTTGATCTTGGCGATCAGGTGCGGGTCAGCGATGTGCGCGCGGGTCATGCCGACCATGTCGACGTAACCGCCCTCAAGAATCCGCGTGGCCTGGTTCGGGTCCTTGATGTTCTGTGCGTGCAGCACCGGCACTTTGACCACTTCCTTGATCCCGGCGGCCAGATGCAAGAACGGCTCCGGTGGATAACTCATGTTCGGAATCACGTTGGCCAAGGTGTTGTGGGTGTCACAACCCGAGCCGACGACGCCGATGAAATCGAGCATGCCGGTGTCGTCGTAATACTTGGCGATCTGCTTCATGTCTTCGTGGGACAAGCCGTCTGGGTGGAACTCGTCACCGCAGATGCGCATGCCCACGCAGAAGTCGTCACCGACCTCGGCGCGCACGGCTTTCAGCACTTCCAGGCCGAACTTCATCCGGCCTTCGAAGGTGCCGCCCCATTCGTCGGTACGCTTGTTGACGCGCGGGCTCCAGAACTGGTCGATCATGTGCTGGTGCACCGCCGACAGTTCAACGCCGTCAAGACCACCGGCCTTGGCCCGGCGCGCGGCCTGGGCGTAGTTGCCGATGACCCGCCAGATTTCTTCCGGCTCGATGGTTTTGCACGTGGCGCGGTGCACCGGTTCACGGATGCCCGACGGCGACATCAGGGTCGGCCAGTGGAAACCGTCCCAGCGCGAGCGCCGGCCCATGTGGGTAATCTGAATCATGATCTTGGCGCCGTGCTTGTGCATGGCGTCGGCCAGATTCTGGAAGTGCGGGATGATGCGGTCGGTCGACAGGTTGACCGAACTCCACCACTGCTGCGGGCTGTCGATGGCGACTACGGAGGAACCGCCACAGATCGCCAGGCCGATGCCGCCCTTGGCTTTCTCTTCGTAATATTTGACGTAGCGCTCGGTGGTCATGCCACCGTCAGTCGCGTAGACCTCGGCGTGCGCGGTGCTGAGCACGCGGTTGCGGATGGTCAGTTTGCCGATCTGGATCGGCTGGAACATTGCTTCGAAAGCCATGGCGGGTTCCTCGACTTACAACGGCTTGACGGTGAACAGGCCGTCGTCGTGGCCTTCTTCGGAGCCACCGTAGACTTGCTCGGCGACGGTGCGGATGCTGCTGCCGCGTGCTTGCAGAATCTGGTCCATGGCCCCAGCAAACCAACCGGTGAACATGTAGTCGACCTTGCGCCCGACCTTGCCGTAGACGTAGACGAACGCCGAGTGTTCGAGCTTGACGCTGGCGGTGCCTTTGTCGAGGTCGATGTCCTGGATCTTGAACAGGCCCCAGCCGCGTTGCGACAGACGCTTCATGTAGTGCTCGAACACCGCAACGCCTTCCAGGCCGTGGCATTCAGCTTCCTTCTCGCACCAGTGCCAGGCGGATTTGTAGCCGGCCTTGTAGAGGATTTCGGCATAGGCGTCAGCGCCCAGAACCTCTTCGATGCCCATGTGGTTGTTGACGAAGAAGTGCCGCGGTACGTAGAGCATAGGCAGGGCGTCGGAGGTCCAGACACCGGTCTCGCTGTCGACTTCGATTGGCAATTGCGGGGCGATCTTGGCCATGGAAACTTAACTCCAGAAAATTTTAGATTCAGTGTTGGCCGCGGCCCTCACCCCAGCCCTCTCCCAGAGGGAGAGGGAGCAGATCGGCGGCGGTCTTGAGAAAGCGTTACTCGCCCCAGACGTCTTTGAGGACGTTGACCCAGTTCTCGCCCATGATCTTGCGTACCACGCGCTCGGAATGGCCGCGCTTGAGCAGGGTTTCGGTCAGGTTCGGGAACTCGCCGACGGTGCGGATGCCCAGCGGGTTGATGATCTTGCCGAAACTGGTCAGACGGCGGGCGTAACCCTTGTCGTGGGTCAGGTATTCAAAGAAGTCCTGACCGTGGCCCTGGGTGAAGTCGGTGCCAATGCCGATGGCGTCTTCGCCGACGATGTTCATCACGTATTCGATCGCTTCGGCGTAATCGTCGATGGTCGAATCGATGCCCTTGGCGAGGAACGGCGCGAACATGGTCACGCCGACGAAACCGCCGTGATCAGCGATGAACTTGAGTTCCTCATCGGACTTGTTGCGCGGGTGCTCTTTGAGACCCGACGGCAGGCAGTGGGAATAGCAAACCGGTTTTTTCGATTCGAGGATGACTTCTTCGGAAGTCTTGGAACCGACGTGGGACAGGTCGCACATGACGCCAACACGGTTCATTTCAGCCACGATTTCGCGACCGAAGCCCGAGAGGCCGCCGTCACGCTCGTAGCAACCGGTGCCGACCAGGTTCTGGGTGTTGTAGCACATCTGCACGATGCCGACGCCGAGCTGCTTGAACACTTCGACATAGCCGATCTGGTCTTCAAACGCGTGAGCATTCTGGAAGCCGAAGAGGATGCCGGTCTTGCCTTGCTCTTTGGCGCGGCGGATGTCGGCGGTGGTGCGCACCGGCATGACCAGGTCGCTGTTGTCGCGGATCAGCTTCTGGCTGGCAGCAATATTGTTCACGGTCGCCTGAAAGCCTTCCCACACCGACACAGTGCAGTTGGCTGCCGTCAGACCGCCCTTGCGCATGTCTTCGAACAGCTCGCGGTTCCATTTGGCAATGATCAGACCGTCGATAACGATGCTGTCGGCGTGTAATTCGGCTGGGCTCATCAGGCGTCCCCTTATTGGCGATTCATGCGCCGAATCGTCTGCCGGCGCTTTGGGGCCAGCATATGCCTCGGTGCCGGGGCGACCGGGTGCAAAAACGACAGGGGAATTGCCGAAAGCGTCAATCCGCGACAAAGGGTCGCCAGACGCTCCGATCAGCTACCTGTTCAAGCCCGCAAGCTTGAGCCAGAATCTCCGGCATCTTCGAAACACCACTGGATTAGAGCGGCGACAACAATGAAATCGATCTTCCTGGCTTTGGCTTTGATTGCGACCGGCGTACACGCCGCCGAAGAGTCCGACAACAACCCGTGCGACGCCGTCGAAAACGACGTCCAGACCCTGGAATGCTCGACCTACAGCCGCAGCACCGCCGAAGACCTGCTCAAGGACAACTACGCCAGCCTGACCGAACGCATGCAGACCGCGTACGGCAAAAACGCGACGCAACTGGCGGATATCACCGCCAAACTCAAAACCGCCCAGCAGCAGTGGCTGAAGACGCGGGATGCGGATTGCGCGGTGGAAGCGTTCCCGGCGACGGCGGGGAGCAAGGCGTTCACGATTGCGCAGAATGACTGCGTGGCGCGGATGAGTGATGAACGGTCGGAGTTTTTGGAGTCGATTGGGCAGGAATAGTCCTCAAAATTTGAAGGAAAATTGGCACTGCTTTCTGCAATTGCCTCGTGAATCTCTTCTTACGGCACATGCCGACTTCGCCTACACCTATTGCGTGAAAGCCCCGATCTACGGGCGCTTCACGCAATATCCTGACAACTGTTCTTGATTGGCCACCTTAAAAATATAAGCAAAGATTCGCGAATCTTATAAAAGACTTATATTCTTCCATGAACAGCATCCACTGGACACGAAAGGCCGTTAAGCAACTCTTGAAATTGCACTCTGTGCATCAGGTACAGGTTCGAGATGCCGTTACGGCGCTTGCCGACATGCCTGATGTGGGCAATGTCAAAGCACTGATTGGCCATGACTACTCCTACCGCCTGCGTGTCGGTAATTATCGAGTCATGTTCGACTGGGATGGCGCAATCAAAGTGGTCAGTATTCAAGAGGTCAAGAAACGCGATGAACGCACCTACTGACATCCAAATCATCAACGACGCCGAGGGCAACCCCGCCTTCGTCGTCATTCCCTACGCGCAGTACGTTGCGCAAAAAATGCAGCCCGACCTGATTCCCCATGAGGTCGTCAGCCGGATGGTCGATGGGGCAACACCGATCCGTGCCTGGCGCGAACACCTCAACCTGACTCAGGCAGAAGTCGCCAAACGCATGGGTATTTCGCAACCGGCGTTTGCTCAACAGGAAACGGTGTCCAAGCCACGTAAAGCGACACGCGAGAAAATTGCGTCGGCGTTCGGCATCACCGCCAATCAGCTTGAGCTGTAAGCTGCCCCCTTCACTTCAAGGAATTCCCCATGAACATCTGCGGCATCGAAATCAAAGGCAGCGAAGCGATCATCGCCGTGGCCGCTCTCGACGGTTCGACCCTGAGCCACGTCCCCCTTGCCACCAAGAAAATCGCCCTTGAAGACGATGACGAGGCGGCCAACGTGAAGCTGTTCGCGGCGCAAGTGGCGTCGTTTGTGCGGGAGAATTCGGTTGACCGGATTGCGATCAAGAAGCGCAGCAAGAAGGGTGAATTTGCCGGTGGGCCGACGACATTCAAGATTGAAGGGATTTTGCAGTTGCTCGATGGCTGTGAGGTGACGTTGTTGTCGCCGCAGACGATCAATGCGCAGGCGAAGAAGCACAATTTTGAACTGCCGGGGACATTGAACAAGTATCAGCATGAGGCCTATAAGGCGGCGTGTTCGGCGTTGGTGAAGAAGTAAGCGTTTTTTCAGACAATGAAGATCCAAATGTGGGAGCGAGCCTGCTCGCGAAAGCGGTGGATCAGTCAATCCTGTATTGACTGACACGCCGTCTTCGCGAGCAGGCTCGCTCCCACATTGGTTTTGGGTGCATCCATTCAGGCCTGGGCGGTACGCCGGTCTTCGCGAGGGCAGCGGGCGAAGCGGGCGCGGTAACTGCGGGTGAAGTAGGACGGGGACTCGAAGCCGCAGGCGATGCTCACTTCCAGCACGCTCATGTCGGTCTGGCGCAGTAACTGGCGGGCTTTTTCCAGGCGCAGACGCAGATAGAAATTGCTCGGCGTATCGTTCAAATGCAACCGAAACAAGCGCTCCAGTTGCCGCCGCGTCACCTTGATCGATTCCGCCAATTGCAGCGTAGTCAGCGGCGGTTCGCTGTGCTGCTCCATCTCGCCGATCACTTGCACCAGTTTCTTGTTATTGATGCCGTAACGCGTGGCGACTTCCATGCGCTGGTGGTCTTTGCGTGGACGAATGCGCCCCAGCACAAACTGCTCGCTGACCTGAATCGCCAGTTGCGGCCCATGGGCCTGGGCGATCAGATCGAGCATTAGATCGATAGAAGCCGTACCGCCGGCCGAGGTGATTCGCCGGCGGTCGATCTCGAACAGCTCCTGGGTCACGCTGAGTTGTGGATAAGATTCCTTGAAGGCATCGATGGCTTCCCAGTGCAGGGTCAGGCGATGGCCATCAAGCAGGCCCGCCTCAGCAAGGACGAAGCTGCCGGTGTCGATGGCGCCGAGGGTCACGCCTTCGTTGTCCAGCCGCCGCAACCAGTGTTCAAGGATTGGCGTGGCGAACTTCAGCGGTTCAAACCCGGCCACCACCAGCAGCGTCGCGCCTTTCTTCAGCGGTTCAAGCGCCGCGTCGGCGTTGACCGACATGCCATTGCTCGCCAGCACCGCCCCGCCGTCGGCGCTGAGCACATGCCAGCGATACAACTCGCCACGAAAACGGTTGGCCACGCGCAGCGGTTCAATTGCAGAGATAAAGCCAATGGCGGAGAACCCCGGCATCAGCAAGAAATAGAAATCCTGGGACATGTGCGCCCTCGGTCGGCGGGTAGCGTGGCTCGTTGATACGCCGATTGTCGTCGGCGTTCAAGCGCACAGGTCGCTACAGTGCAAATGCCAGTCGCCGCAGTGCGCTTTTACGGGGGCATAGCTGCGTAACTTTGCATCACCGGCGCGTCAGACGCCGGGAACCACAATAAACGACCTGCCGAGGAACCCGACATGAAACGACTGATCAGCAGCTGTGTTCTTGCACTCAGCGGTACCGCTTTCTTGAGCGCCAGCGTCATGGCGGCCGAACCCGCCTCGTGCCAGAACGTGCGCATGGGCGTGGTCAACTGGACCGACGTGATCGCCACCAGTGCCATGACCCAGGTCCTGCTCGACGGCCTCGGCTACAACACCAAACAGACCAGCGCGTCCCAGCAAATCATCTTCGCCGGGATCCGCGATCAGCGCCTGGACCTGTTCCTCGGTTACTGGAACCCGTTGATGACGCAGACCATTACCCCGTTCGTCGACGCCAATCAGGTCAAAGTCCTCGAAGCGCCGAGCCTGAAAGACGCCCGCGCCACCCTCGCGGTGCCGACTTACCTGGCGGACAAAGGCCTGAAAACCTTCGCCGACATCGCCAAGTTCGAAAAAGAACTGGGCGGCAAGATCTACGGCATCGAACCCGGTTCCGGCGCCAACACCCAGATCAAGGCAATGATCGCCAAGAACCAGTTCGGTCTCGGCAAGTTCCAGTTGGTCGAATCCAGCGAAGCCGGGATGCTCGCTGCCGTCGACCGCGCCGTGCGCCGCAAAGAGGCCGTGGTGTTCTTCGGCTGGGCGCCGCACCCGATGAACGTCAACGTCAATATGACCTATCTGACCGGCAGCGACGGCGCCCTCGGCCCGAACGAAGGCATGGCCACCGTGTGGACCGTCACCGCGCCGAAATACGCCGAGCAGTGCCCGAACATCGGTCGCCTGCTGACCAACCTGACGTTCACCGCCGAGGACGAGAGCCGGATGATGCAGCCGCTGCTCGATCACAAGGATGCTTTCGAATCGGCCAAGCAATGGCTCAAGGATCACCCCGAAGACAAGCAGCGCTGGCTTGAGGGTGTGACCACGTTCGATGGCAAACCGGCCGCTGAAAACCTCCAGCTGACCAGCAAATAACCCTCTATTGAAAAACCCGCTCTCCCAGATGGGAGAGGCAAATGAACCACGCTTCGCAGCCCCGAACAGGGCTGCGGACAGACCCATCACGCCTGAAGGAAACCGCACCATGAACCACGACGTCATCATCACCTGCGCACTCACCGGTGCTGGCGACACGACCGCCAAGAGCCCCCACGTGCCGGTCACCCCGAAACAGATCGCTGCGGCGGCTGTGGAAGCGGCCAAGGCTGGCGCCACGGTTGTGCACTGCCATGTGCGCGATCCGCAGAACGGCAAGTTCAGCCGTGACGTGGCGCTGTACCGCGAAGTGATGGAGCGCATTCGCGAGGCCGACGTCGACATCATCGTCAACCTCACCGCCGGCATGGGCGGCGATCTGGAGATCGGCGCCGGCGAGAACCCGATGGAGTTTGGCCCGAACACCGATCTGGTCGGCCCGCTGACCCGTCTCGCCCACGTTGAAGAGTTGCTGCCGGAAATCTGCACCCTCGATTGCGGCACGCTGAACTTCGGCGATGGCGACACCATTTACGTCTCGACCCCGGCGCAATTGCGCGCCGGCGCCAAGCGCATCACCGAGCTGGGCGTGAAAGCCGAGCTGGAAATTTTCGACACCGGTCACCTGTGGTTCGCCAAGCAGATGATCAAGGAAGGTTTGCTCGATAACCCGCTGTTCCAGTTATGCCTGGGCATTCCGTGGGGCGCCCCGGCGGACACCACCACCATGAAAGCCATGGTCGATAACTTGCCGGCGGATGCGGTGTGGGCCGGGTTCGGGATTGGCCGGATGCAGATGCCAATGGCGGCGCAAGCGGTGCTGCTCGGCGGCAACGTGCGGGTCGGGCTGGAAGACAACCTGTGGCTGGACAAGGGTGTGCTGGCGACCAATGGCCAACTGGTCGAGCGCGCCACAGAAATCCTCAGCCGCCTCGGCGCGCGCGTGCTGACCCCGGCAGAGGGCCGCAAAAAGATGGGCCTGACCCAGCGCGGTTGACCCTCAGCTCAAAAAACGGGGCTCTGACTGCCCCCCAAATTTCACCTGTAGGAGCTGCCGAAGGCTGCGATCTTTTGATTTTGTTTCTCAAGATCAAGATCAAAAGATCGCAGCCTTCGGCAGCTCCTACAGGGATTACCTTCCACGGGAAAATTCCTATGAGCTTTATCACCGAAATCAAAACCTTCGCCGCGCTGGGCAGCGGTGTCATCGGCAGCGGCTGGGTAGCCCGTGCCCTCGCCCATGGCCTCGACGTGGTGGCCTGGGACCCGGCACCGGGCGCCGAAGCGGCACTGCGCAAACGCGTGGCCAATGCCTGGGGCGCGCTGGAGAAAAACGGTCTGGCGCCGGGCGCTTCGCAGGATCGTCTGCGCTTCGTCGCGACCATCGAAGAATGCGTGCGCGATGCCGACTTCATTCAGGAAAGCGCCCCGGAACGTCTGGAGCTGAAACTTGATCTGCACAGCAAAATCAGTGCGGCAGCCAAGCCGAATGCGTTGATCGGCTCAAGCACTTCGGGCTTGTTACCGAGCGAGTTCTATGAGAGTTCGACGCATCCGGAACGCTGCGTGGTCGGCCACCCGTTCAACCCGGTTTATCTGTTGCCGCTGGTGGAAGTGGTCGGTGGCAAGAACACCGCGCCGGAAGCTGTGCAGGCGGCCATGAAGGTTTATGAGTCCCTCGGCATGCGCCCGTTGCACGTACGCAAGGAAGTGCCCGGTTTTATCGCCGACCGCTTGCTCGAAGCGCTGTGGCGTGAGGCATTGCACTTGGTTAACGACGGTGTCGCGACCACTGGCGAGATCGATGATGCGATCCGTTTTGGCGCCGGGTTGCGCTGGTCGTTCATGGGTACGTTCCTCACTTACACGCTGGCTGGGGGTGACGCAGGCATGCGCCACTTCATGTCGCAATTCGGCCCGGCGTTGCAGTTGCCGTGGACGTATCTGCCGGCGCCGGAGCTGACTGACAAGTTGATTGATGATGTGGTCGATGGCACCAGTGATCAGCTCGGTCGTCACAGCATTTCGGCGCTGGAGCGCTATCGTGATGATTGCTTGCTGGCGGTGCTGGAGGCGGTGAAGAGCACCAAGGAGAAGCATGGGATGAGTTTCAGCGAGTGATGTGTCTGGCATGACATCGCTGCCCTCACCCTAGCCCTCTCCCGGGGGGAGAGGGAACTGACCGTGGTGTTTTTGCGAGCTACGCCGATTTGCACTACTGAGTCGAACTCAAGACTTGAAAGACTTGAAGATCTGCTCCCTTTCCCCCTCGCCCCCCTTGGCGGAGAGGGCTGGGGTGAGGGGGTAGCTCTTGATCTTAACGACCCGCCAACTGCCGGAACCCAAACCATGCCCCACCTCACCACCTACCAAACCAAAGTCATCCTCGACTGGGTCGACTACAACGGCCACCTGCGCGACGCCTTCTACTTGCTGATTTTCAGCTACGCCACCGACGCCCTGATGGACCGCCTCGGCATGGACAGCAACCACCGCGAAGCCAGCGGCCACTCGCTGTTCACCCTCGAACTGCACCTCAATTATCTGCACGAAGTGAAGCTCGACACCGAGGTCGAAGTGCACACGCAAATCATCGGTCACGACAGCAAACGTCTGCACCTCTATCACAGCCTGCACAAGGTCGGTGATGCGCAAGAGCTGGCCGGCAACGAACAGATGCTGCTGCACGTCGACCTCGCCGGCCCGCGCTCGGCGCTGTTCAGCCCGGACACCTTGAACCGCCTGCAAGACATCATCGCCGAGCAGAAAGACTTGCCCGCTCCCGCTTACATCGGCCGCGTCATCGCGCTGCCACCTGCAAGGTAAATCCATCAATCGCAAGGAGCCGCTATGAACACCGCTGCCGCTGTTGCCGATTTCCGTACTTATCCGTTGATCAGCGCGCTAAGCGGCGTGCAGACCCTGGCGGATCGCGTTGCCATCGCCTGGGCTGACGGTCGCGTCAGCCCGTTTCACCATGTCTGGTTGCGGGACAATTGCCCGTGCCCGAAGTGCGTCTACAACGTCACCCGCGAACAGGTGTTCGAGATTGTCGACGCCGCTGAAGACCTCAAGCCTGTCGCCGCGCATATCGATACTGACGGCTGCCTGCGCATTGACTGGCAGGACGGCCACCTCAGCCGCTTCGATCCCGGTTGGTTACGCGCACACGCCTACGACGATGATTCCCGCGCCGAACGTCTGGCGGGCAAACCCAAGTCTTACCTGTGGCACAGCGATTTGCAGTTGCCGGTGTTCGACTATTCGGCACTGATGAACGACAACGCCACCCTGCTGCAATGGATGATCGCCATTCGCGACATTGGCCTGACGCAGGTGCGCGGCGTGCCCACTGAACCCGGCTCGCTGAAACTCATCGCGCAGCGCATTTCATTCATCCGCGAGAGCAACTTCGGCGTGCTGTTCAACGTGCAATCCAAAGCCGATGCCGACAGCAATGCCTACACCGCTTTCAACCTGCCCTTGCACACGGATCTGCCAACTCGCGAGCTGCAACCGGGGCTGCAATTTCTGCATTGCCTGGTAAACGCCGCCGAGGGTGGCGAGAGTATTTTTGTCGATGGCTTTGCGATTGCCGATGCGTTGCGCAGTGAAGACCCGGCGTCGTTTCGGGCCTTGTGTGAAATCCCGGTGGAGTTTCGCAATAAGGACCGCCACAGCGACTATCGCTGCCTGGCGCCGATCATTGCGTTGGATGCCTTGGGACGCGTGACGGAGATTCGTATGGCGAACTTTCTGCGCGGCGCGTTTGATACGTCGGTGGAGCAGATGCCGGTGCTGTATCGGGCTTATCGGCGATTTATTGCGATGACCCGTGAGCCACGGTTTCGGCTCATGCAAAGGCTCAATCCCGGTGAGCTTTGGTGCTTCGATAACCGCCGCACCCTGCATGCGCGCAATGCGTTTGACCCGGCGACCGGGGCACGGCATTTTCAGGGTTGCTATATCGACCGGGATGAGTTGTTGTCGCGGATTCTGGTGTTGCAGCGCTAGACCATAAAAAGATCGCAGCCTTCGGCAGCTCCTACAGGGAAATGCATTCCAATGCAGGAGCTGCCGAAGGCTGCGATCTTTGCTTTTCAGCAGGCAAAAAAAGCCCCGATACCAGCCGTGACTGGATCGGGGCTCAAGCTACTGTTGAGGAGCTGCCGTGCGAGGGTGACCAAACCTTCGTGTTGCAAGCTGAGTTCAGTGTGCCCACTCCCTTGAGCGGCAAGTTAGCCGAAAACGACCTGTTCATAGCCGTCGCAGCCACTGCGACAAAACGCCCTTGCCGTGCCCCGGCGTGGCTACCAGAATCGAGCCACGACCTCCGTTATTGAAGAAGGATGCGCGTCATGATGTATGCCGATTTGATCGATCAGGAAGATTTGTTGGGCCAGCTCAAGGCGTTGGGTATTCAAGTACCCAGTGGCACGACCGCCGATCAGGCCTGCGAGTGCGCGGTGCGCGGTCTGGATAATGTGCGCGCGTTTGAACTGCGCAAGATGGTCAAGGACATGTACACCAGCGGCGCCAGCATCCAGCCGGCGGTGCGGCAGGCGATCGACAAGCAGTTGTTGCCGGCATTGGCGGACTACCAGCAAAGCCATAGCGCCTGACAGCAGATCAAAAGATCGCAGCCTTCGGCAGCTCCTACATTGGAACGCATATCCCTGTAGGAGCTGCCGCAGGCTGCGATCTTTTGCCTTACAGCCTTACGCTGGCAAACGTCGATTCATTACGCGCCTGACTCAACGCCGACATCGGCCCCGACAGCGGCGACATCACGATGGCCTGCGGCAGCGGCAACATCGCCACTTGTTGAGTGGTGTTGGAACCTACGCGCTCGTCACGCGGCGGAATGCCGAAGTATTCGCGATAGCACTTGGAGAAGTGCGGCGTCGAGACGAAACCACACACTGACGCCACTTCGATGATCGACATCGGCGTTTGCTTGAGCAATTGCCGGGCGCGGATCAGACGCAGCTTCAAGTAATAGCGCGACGGCGAGCAGTGCAGGTATTTCTGGAACAACCGCTCCAGCTGTCGACGCGACACCGCGACGTACACCGCCAGCTCATCCAGGTCGATCGGCTCTTCGAGGTTGGCTTCCATCAGCGCGACGATTTCCTGCAGCTTCGGCTGGTTGGTGCCGAGCATGTGCTTGAGCGGCACACGCTGGTGATCCTGTTCGTTGCGGATACGTTCGTAGACGAACATCTCCGAGATCGCGGCGGACAGTTCACGGCCGTGATCGCGGCTGATCAGGTGCAGCATCATGTCCAGCGGCGCGGTGCCACCGGAGCTGGTGAAACGATTACGGTCGAGGGTAAACAAACGCGTGCTCATGGCCACGCGCGGGAAAGCTTCCTGCATCGCCGCCAGACATTCCCAGTGCACGCTGCAATCGAAACCGTCGAGCAACCCGGCGCAGGCCAGGGCCCAACTGCCGGTGCACACGGCGCCGAGACGCTTGGACTGACGCGCCTGGCTTTGCAGCCAGGAAACGTGTTCACGGGTAACGGTGCGTTGAATGCCGATGCCGCCGCAGACAATCACAGTGTCCAGTGGCGGGGCTTTGTGCATGGAGGCGTCTGGCGTGATTTGCAGACCGTCACTGGCCCACACCTGGCCGCCATCGACGGTGAGAGTGCTCCAGCGATACAGCTCGCGACCGGACAATTGGTTGGCCATGCGTAGAGGTTCTACTGCGGAGGCCAGAGAAATCAGCGTGAAATTGTCCAGCAGCAGAAAGCCGATGGATTGAGGCGCACGGTTCTGGGGTTGGGCCCCGGAGTTGAACGACGTCATCGCGGTATCTCCTCACACAAAGCGGGTGATGGCCTCAGGCGGAGGCTCTTGTTATTGCCAGCGTTCTCGCGTGGGAGACGGGCTTTGTTATGACAGAGCAATTGCCATGCCTAAAATTGGATGGCCGTTCAATAACTCCTGAAAACGACGTCGCGACGTGTCTATACGAGACGTCCGACAAAAGGTATTTCGAAGTGCCATCAGCGTGGCTGAAAGCCCTGCCCCGCAGCGTGTGAGCAAATCGGTAGCACTTGTGGGAACTGGCCTGCGCGCGGTTTGGGGGGAGTGTCACCGCAAGCACGGGTGACGGACGGTCAGGGCGCGGATCGTATGTAACAGGTGGGAAAGACTCTTATCTGTTTGCGACGCGCTAAAAGGTGGCGTGATTTATTGTCCGTGTTCACTTGGTGAGCAGTTTTGACTGGTCTGACGCTATCGCGAGCAGGCTCACTCCTACAATTGGAATGCGTTCCCCTGTAGGAGTGAGCCTGCTCGCGATTGGGGCAACGCGGTCTCAGCACTCAACCGCGCTGACCGCCAACCCACCACGCGATGTCTCTTTATATTTGTCATGCATGTCGGCGCCGGTATCACGCATGGTGCGGATCACCCGGTCCAGCGAAATAAAATGCTGACCATCCCCCCGCAAAGCCATCTGCGCCGCGTTGATCGCCTTCACGGCGGCGATCGCATTGCGCTCGATGCACGGTACTTGCACCAGGCCACCGACCGGATCGCAGGTCAGCCCAAGGTTATGTTCCAGGCCAATCTCCGCCGCGTTGCACAATTGCTCCGGCGTAGCGCCAAGAATCTCCGCCAGCCCCGCCGCCGCCATCGCGCAGGCAGACCCGACTTCGCCCTGACAGCCCACCTCAGCGCCCGAGATCGAAGCATTCTTCTTGCACAGAATCCCCACCGCCGCCGCACCGAGGAAGTAGTCGACCACGTTGGCGTCCGTCACCGCTTCGCTGAACTTCATAAAGTAGTGCAGCACCGCCGGAATGATTCCCGCAGCGCCATTGGTCGGCGCCGTGACCATGCGCCCGCCGGCCGCGTTTTCTTCATTAACAGCCAACGCAAACAGATTGACCCACTCCATCGCGCTCAGCGTCGAGCCGATCACATTGGGTTTGCCCAACTCCTGAAGACTGCGATGCAACTTCGCCGCGCGCCGACGCACATTCAATCCGCCGGGCAGGATGCCTTCGTGTTTCAAACCCTGCTCGACGCAATCCTGCATCGCCCGCCACAGCTTCATCAGCCCGGCGCGGATTTCTTCCTCGCTGCGCCAGACTTTTTCGTTGGCCATCATCAATTCAGCGACGCGAAGATTGTTCCGCTTGCACAACTCCAGCAACTCGACCGCGCTGGAAAAGTCATAAGGCAATTCAGTGCGATCCAGATCAACGACGCCGCTGGACGCCTGCGCTTGATCGACGACAAAACCACCGCCCACCGAATAGTAGGTGTCGCGATGCAGTTCGCCGTGATCGCCCTCGGCCACAATCGTCATGGCATTGGGGTGGAACGGCAGGTTTTCGTCGTTCAGGCGCATGTCCCGCGCCCAGACAAACGGCACCGACAAACGACCATCCAATAGAAGGGTATGAGTTTCGCGCAGCGCCTGAATGCGCGGGCCGATCTGCGACGGGTCGATTGCGTCCGGCCACTCGCCCATCAAGCCCATGATCACCGCGTTGTCGCTGCCGTGACCGATACCGGTAGCAGACAGCGACCCGAACAATTGCACTTCTATACGGCGCACCTGTTCCAGTTGGTGCTTGTCCCGTAGCGACTCGACGAACAACGCCGCGGCGCGCATGGGTCCGACGGTGTGGGAACTGGAAGGGCCGATGCCGATTTTGAACAGGTCGAAAACACTGATAGCCATTGCTGCAGAGCTCCTGAGGATGCCGGTCCGGGACGCAAAAGCGCCCGCTGGCGGAGCTGCTACGCTCAAGCTGCGATCCGCCGGAATGCCCGCATCATCAGGCTTTTGTCCGGACGCACGGCGTCTGACACCGACGCACTCATGTCCACCAGCGCCGCGCCGTTTTCGCCCCGGTTTTTCGCCGTTTTTGTACGGTTCAGATGGCCATTCGGGGCTGAAAAAAGCTGTAAGCGACGTCACTGACACTGGATGCGACCATCCCTGTACTGGATACGACCCCCCCTGTAGGCGTCAGATTTTCACTGGTACATGATCGTTATGACTCGATTGCAAGGCGCCGTGGTAGAGCTGTCTCCAGAACGCCATCCAACCGCAACCTATAAGTGCGGTGGTCCACAGTCGGAACACTGCCAAAAAAAACACCAAGGAGTCCATCCATGAAAGGTTCCCCGTCGTTGTTGTTGGCCGCCATGCTGAGTCTGCCGTTACTGGCGCAAGCTGCAGAACCGGCACAGTGCAGTACCGTTAACTTCTCTGATGTCGGCTGGACCGACATTACCGCCACCACCGCTACCACCTCTGTTGTGCTCAACGCCCTCGGCTACAAAACCAAGACCACCATGATCTCCGTGCCCGTGACCTACAAGTCGCTGGCCGACGGCAAGAACATGGACGTGTTCCTCGGCAACTGGATGCCGACCATGGAAAACGACATCAAGGCCTACCGCGACGCGGGCACCGTGGAAACCGTGCGCACCAACCTCAAGGGCGCCAAATACACCCTCGCCGTGCCGCAAGCCCTGTATGACAAAGGTCTGCATGACTTCGCCGACATCGCCAAATTCAAGAAAGAGCTCGACGGCAAGATCTACGGCATCGAGCCTGGCAACGACGGCAACCGTCTGATCCAGAGCATGATCGACAAGGACGCCTTCGGCCTGAAGACCGCCGGTTTCAAAGTCGTCGAATCATCGGAAGCGGGCATGCTCTCGCAGGTGGATCGCGCGCAAAAACGCGACACAGCGGTGGTCTTCCTCGGCTGGGCGCCGCACCCGATGAACAAACGCTTCAAGATTCAATACCTGACCGGTGGCGATGATTTCTTCGGCCCCGATTTCGGTGCTGCAACCGTGGCGACCAACACCCGCAAGGGTTACGCCGAGGAATGCAGCAATGTTGGTCAGTTGCTGAAGAACCTGGAGTTCACCGTCGACATGGAAAGCGAACTGATGGGCAACATTCTCGACGACAAGATGAAGCCTGACGCGGCCGCCAAGGCCTGGCTGAAAAAGAATCCACAAGTGCTCGATACCTGGCTCGCTGGCGTGACCACCATTGACGGTAAACCTGGCCTGGAGGCCGTGAAAGCCAAGCTTCAGTAATCGCTTATGCCGGGCGGGTTCGCCCGCCCGGGCTGTTTATTTCCTTGCATGCGGACGTTCACTACCATGCTGATTGATCAGAAAATACCTTTAGGCCAGTACATCGCGGGCTTCGTTGAATGGTTGACGCAACACGGCGCCAACACCTTCGACGCAATCGCCGTGACCCTGGAAACGATGATCCACGGCGTGACGTTTGCGCTGACCTGGTTCAACCCACTGGTCTTGATTGGCCTGATCGCACTACTCGCTCACTTCATTCAGCGTAAATGGGGCCTGACCGCGTTCGTCATCGCCTCCTTCCTGCTGATCCTCAATCTGGGGTACTGGCAGGAGACCATGGAAACCCTCGCCCAGGTCATGTTCGCGACCCTGGTCTGCGTGGTCATCGGCGTGCCGCTGGGCATCGTCGCCGCGCACAAACCGATGTTCTACACGGTCATGCGTCCGGTACTCGATCTGATGCAGACCGTACCGACCTTCGTTTACCTCATTCCTACCCTGACCCTCTTCGGGCTGGGTGTGGTGCCAGGCCTGATCTCCACGGTGGTGTTCGCCATCGCTGCGCCGATCCGCCTGACCTACCTGGGCATCCGCGATGTCCCGCAAGAACTGATGGACGCCGGCAAGGCCTTTGGCTGCTCGCGTCGTCAACTGCTCTCACGGATCGAACTGCCTCACGCCATGCCGAGCATCGCAGCCGGCATCACCCAGTGCATCATGCTGTCGTTGTCGATGGTGGTGATCGCGGCACTGGTAGGCGCCGACGGACTCGGCAAACCGGTGGTCAACGCACTGAACACTGCTGATATCGCCCTGGGCTTCGAAGCGGGCCTGGCGATCGTACTGCTGGCGATCATGCTCGACCGTATCTGCAAACAACCCGACGCCAAAGTAGGGGGTGACGCATGAGCATAATTCGCTTCGAAGACGTCGACGTAATCTTCTCCAAAGATCCACGCGAGGCACTCAAGCTGCTCGATCAGGGCATGACCCGCAACGAGATCCTGAAGAAGACCGGCCAGATCGTCGGCGTGGAAAAAGCCTCGCTGGACATCAACAAAGGCGAAATCTGCGTGCTGATGGGCTTGTCGGGTTCCGGCAAGTCGAGCCTGCTGCGCTGCATCAACGGCCTCAACACCGTGAGCCGCGGCAAGCTGTTCGTCGAGCATGAAAACCGCCAGATCGACATCGCCTCTTGCACCCCGGCCGAGCTGAAAATGATGCGCACCAAACGCATCGCCATGGTGTTCCAGAAGTTCGCCCTGATGCCGTGGCTGACGGTGCGCGAGAACATCAGTTTCGGTCTGGAAATGCAGGGTCGTCCGGAGAAAGAACGCAAGAAACTCGTCGATGAAAAACTCGAACTGGTCGGCCTGACCCAATGGCGCAACAAGAAGCCGGACGAACTCTCCGGCGGCATGCAGCAACGTGTCGGTCTGGCGCGGGCACTGGCGATGGACGCCGATATTCTGCTGATGGACGAACCGTTCTCGGCGCTCGACCCGCTGATCCGTCAGGGTCTGCAGGATGAACTGCTGGAACTGCAACGCAAGCTGAGCAAGACCATCGTGTTCGTGAGTCACGACCTCGACGAGGCGCTGAAACTCGGTAGCCGCATCGCGATCATGAAAGACGGCCGGATCATCCAGTACAGCGTGCCGGAAGAGATCGTGCTGAACCCGGCGGACGACTATGTGCGTACCTTCGTCGCACACACCAATCCGCTCAATGTGCTCTGCGGTCGCAGCCTGATGCGCACGCTGGACAAGTGCAAACGCATCAATGGTTCGGTGTGCCTGGATCCGGGTGGCGATTCGTGGCTGGACCTGGCCGAAGGCAACACCATCAAAGGCGCACGGCAAAATGGTTCGGTGCTGAACCTGCAGAACTGGGCACCGGGGCAAGCGGTGGAAGGCCTGGAGCGCAAGCCGACACTGGTGGACTCGAACATCGGTATGCGTGATGCGCTGCAGATTCGTTATCAGACCGGCAACAAGCTGGTGCTGCACGATGACAATCATGTGGTGGGGATCCTGGGCGACAGCGAGTTGTATCACGCGTTGCTGGGCAAGAACCTCGGTTAAGGAGGGATAAAAAAAGGGATCGCGGTGAGCGATCCCTGATCGTTCCCACGCTCTGCGTGGGAATGCAGCCCGGGACGCTCCGAGTCCCACAACAGCGGACGCGGAGCGTCCATTGATGCGTTCCCACGCGGAGCGTGGGAACGATCACGCAAAAGGGGCTCAATCGAGCCCCTTTTGTTTTAGCGGTTTAGCTGTACACCCGGCCAAGGAGCTGCCGATGGCTTTCAAACTGATCGAGCACATCCCGCGTGATCTGATCCTGCGTGAAGCCCATCAGGTCGTAATCCTGGCTGCCGTTGTGCAGATACACCTCCGCGCGGTAGTAACGCTGACGCGCTTCATCGGACTGCGCCGATTCAGTCGGGGTCGCCAGATAGCCGTCCAGGCTCACTTCGTAAACGAAAGGGTTGCCCTCTTCCATCTCGACGCGCACGCCCATGCAACGCTTGGATTTACCCAACAGCGTCTGCACTTCCAGCCCCTGCGCACGCATCTGCGCGGTGGCATCTTCCAGCGCCGGGCTGACCTGCTTGTCCATGAAACGCTGCACCACCGATTGGCTCGGTTGCAGGTCCAGTTGCGTCAGACGCTCGCTGAAACCACGACGACCGCGCTCCGCCAGTTGCGCTTGCTCCTGTTCGATCTGCACGTCCTGACGCATCGCCTTGTGCAGGCCGAACATGAAGAACACCAGCACCACCGAGAACGGCAGGCCAGCCAACACGACCATGGTTTGCATGGCTTCGAAGTTACCGGCAAACAGCAGACCGATGGTCACCAGGGTGATCACCACCGACCAGAAGATCCGCAGCCAGTGCGGCGCATCTTCATCGACGTTGCCGCCCTTGCAGGACAGATTCGCCATCATCACCGCGCCAGAGTCGGCCGGGGTCAGGAACAGTACGAAACCAACAAAGATCGACACACCGATGACGACTTTCGACGCCGGGTAGTGCTCAAGCAATTGATAAATCGCCATCGACGGCTGTTCCAGGGCCGTCTTGCCCAGCTCCACCGCGCCATGGTTCATCACCAGGTCCAGCGCCGAGTTACCGAAGATCGACAGCCAGGCCAGGGTAAAGCCCAGCGGAATCAACAGCACGCCAGCCACCAGCTCACGCACGGTACGACCACGGGAAATACGCGCGATGAACATGCCAACGAATGGCGCCCAGGAAATCCACCACGCCCAGTAGAACAGCGTCCACAGGCCCATCCAGCGCTCGGACTTGGCGTTATCGCCCTCGTACACATAAAGGTCGAAGGTTTTCAGCACGATGCCATTGAGGTAGTCACCGATGTTCTGCACGAAGCCGTTGAGCAGGTGCAGGGTCGGGCCGAACAGCAATACGAAAATCAGCAGACCACTGAACAGCACGATGTTCAGGTTGGACAGACGACGGATGCCGTTTTCCACGCCGGACACGGCAGCGATGGTCGCCACGGTGCTCATCACGATGATCACGATCAACAGGTTGGTGTTGCTGTGTTCCATGCCGAACAGGTTTTCCAGCCCCGACGACACTTGCAGCGAACCAATCCCCAGGTTCGTCACCAGACCCAGCAGGGTCACGAACATGCCGAAGCCGTCCACCGCGTGACCGGCCGCACCCTTGACCCAACGCTCGCCGACCAGCGGATACAGCGCCGAACGCAGGGCCAGCGGCTGGTTATGCCGGTAAGCAAAGTACGCTACGGCCAGACCAACCAGTGCGTAGATCGCCCAGCCGTGCAGGCCCCAGTGCAAGAAAGTCAGCTGTACAGCCTGACGCGCGGCCATGTTGCTGGCCGATGCGCCTTCCGGCGGATTGAAGTAGTGATCCAGTGGCTCGGATGCGCCGAAATACAACAGCGAAATACCGATACCCGACGAGAACAGCATCCCCGCCCAGGCGCCGTAACTGAAATCCGGGGTGTCGTCCTTGCTGCCCAGTTTGAGTTTGCCGTACGAGGAAAACGCCAGGCCCACCACAAACACCAGGTAGGCGGCGATGACCACCATGTAGTACCAGCCGAAGCTGCGCGACAACCAGGCCTGAGCGATACCCAACAGTCTGCCGGCCTCTTGCGGGGCGATAATCAGAATGGCGGTCAACAAAAGAATCAGCGCGGTAGAGGTGTAAAACACCCAACCGTTGACCGTCACCTTCTCGGGCGGGGTCTTTATAAGCGAGGCAGAACTCATGGCACAAATGCTCCAGGCAGTGCGAGAGAAGAACACAAGGCAACACGGAACCCGACCAATCGGTTAGTTGGCAGCCGACCGGCGGGTGATATAAAGACATCCCGAAAAAAGCCCGAACCTGCCGAAATGGCGCTGCGAATCGCTTTCGTGGCCGAAGGTGGACGGACGTTCATCCGAAACCTGGCCGTGAGCGTCTTGCCCTTTCAACACGTCCATCGAATCGCGAACCGCGCCATGCCCCACGCAGGTTTCGAGCTGTTTCAGATGTCGGTTTTATCGCCACTTACACGTAGGAAAAATCTGTAGGCAGCGACGATTTGTCGCAGATCTTATTCTTTGTTGATTGAACGTTCAATCAAAACAAAATAGACTGGCCGTCAATCCGATAGGCGTCATTCGCCGCTAGGAAGGCCTAAGGAGATGTGCAAGATGCCCAAGGTCGGTATGCAACCCATCCGCCGCCAACAACTGATCGAAGCCACTTTGCAGGCGGTCGATCAGGTCGGAATGGGGGACGCCAGCATTGCGCTGATCGCCCGTTTGGCCGGTGTCTCGAATGGCATCATCAGTCATTACTTTCAGGACAAGAACGGCCTGATTGCCGCCACGATGCGGTATCTGATGACCGCCCTCAGCGAGAGCGTCACCGCGCGCCGTCAGGCGCTGGCAGATGACAGCCCACGGGCGCATCTGCAGGTGATCATCGAAGGCAACTTCGACGCCAGCCAGGTCAATGGCCCGGCAATGAAAACCTGGCTGGCCTTCTGGGCCACCAGCATGCACCAGCCGTCTTTGCACAGGTTGCAGCGGATCAACGATCACCGTCTGTATTCCAACCTGTGCTGCCAGTTCCGCCGTGTGCTGTCGCTCGAAGATGCGCGCAGCGCAGCACGAGGACTGGCAGCGTTGATTGACGGCTTGTGGTTGCGCGGTGCTTTGTCGGGAGACGCTTTCGACACGGCGCAGGCGCAACAGATCGCTTACGAATACATGGATTTCCAATTGGCCAAGAAGGTGAGCTAGAGCACACAGAAAACGCTCGGCCCCTGAACGCCACCGCAGCCTCACCGCGGTGGTCAACGCCAACCACCAATGCACTTGCGAGGACACTATGGCCCGTTTCGAACTGCAAAAACTTTACATCGATGGCGCGTACTCCGACGCCGGCAGCGATGCCACCTTCGAAGCCATCAACCCGGCTAACGGTGAAGTCCTCGCACTGGTGCAACGTGCGACCAAGGAAGACGTCGAGCGCGCCGTAGTCAGCGCTGAAAAGGGCCAGAAAATCTGGGCCGCGATGACCGCAATGGAGCGTTCGCGCATCCTGCGTCGCGCCGTCGACATCCTGCGCGAGCGCAACGATGAACTGGCCGCGCTGGAAACCCTGGACACCGGTAAATCCTTCTCCGAAACCAAGTACGTCGACATCGTTACCGGCGCTGACGTGCTGGAATACTACGCAGGCCTGGTACCGGCCATCGAAGGCGAGCAGATTCCACTGCGCGACACTTCTTTCGTCTACACCCGTCGCGAGCCGCTGGGCGTTGTCGCCGGTATCGGCGCGTGGAACTACCCGATCCAGATCGCCCTGTGGAAATCCGCACCAGCCCTGGCGGCCGGTAACGCGATGATCTTCAAGCCAAGCGAAGTCACCTCGCTGACCACCCTGAAACTGGCCGAGATCTACACCGAAGCCGGCGTTCCAAACGGTGTGTTCAACGTACTGACCGGCAGCGGCCGTGAAGTCGGCACCTGGCTGACCGAGCACCCGCGCATCGAAAAAATCTCCTTCACCGGCGGCACCGACACTGGCAAGAAGGTTATGGCCAGCGCTTCGGCTTCGTCGCTGAAAGACGTGACCATGGAACTGGGCGGCAAGTCCCCGCTGATCATCTGCGACGACGCCGACCTCGATCGCGCTGCCGACACCGCGATGATGGCCAACTTCTACAGCTCCGGTCAGGTCTGCACCAACGGCACTCGCGTGTTCGTTCCGGCGCACCTGAAAGCCGCGTTCGAAGCCAAGATCGTTGAACGCGTTGCGCGCATCCGCGTTGGCAACCCGGAAGACGAAAACACCAACTTCGGCCCGCTGGTCAGCTTCGCGCACATGGAAAGCGTGCTCGGCTACATCGCCAAGGGTAAAGAACAAGGCGCTCGCGTCCTGTGCGGCGGCGACCGTCTGACCGACGGCGAATTCGCCAAAGGCGCATTCGTCGCGCCAACCGTGTTCACCGATTGCACCGACGACATGACTATCGTCCGTGAAGAAATCTTTGGCCCGGTGATGGCGATCCTCTCCTACGAAACCGAAGAAGAAGTGATCCGCCGCGCCAACGACACCGACTTCGGCCTGGCCGCCGGTATCGTCACCAAAGACCTGAACCGCGCACACCGCGTGATTCATCAACTGGAAGCCGGTATCTGCTGGATCAACGCCTGGGGCGAGTCCGACGCAAAAATGCCGGTTGGCGGTTACAAGCAGTCGGGTGTCGGCCGTGAGAACGGCATCAGCTCGCTGAACAACTTCACCCGCATCAAATCGGTACAGGTCGAGCTGGGCGATTACGTTTCGGTGTTCTAAGACCCGAGATTTGCATTGCCCGCGAAGGCCTCTTCGCGGGCAAGCCCGCTCCCACAGGTTTGGAGTCGTCCATCCAATTTGTGGCAGCCCCCAATCCCTGTGGGAGCTGGCTTGCCAGCGATTCGAGTGCACAGCACTCGCCAAGGTCCGACCTGACCACTATCAAAGAGGGTGCATTCAATGTCCCAAGAATTCGATTACATCATCATCGGTGCCGGCTCGGCCGGTAACACCCTGGCGACCCGTCTGACTGAAGACGCCGGCGTCACCGTTCTGCTGCTTGAAGCAGGCGGCCCGGACTACCGTTTCGACTTCCGCACGCAAATGCCGGCTGCCCTGGCGTTCCCGCTGCAAGGTCGTCGTTACAACTGGGCGTACGAAACCGATCCAGAGCCACACATGGACGGTCGCCGGATGGAATGCGGTCGCGGCAAAGGCCTCGGCGGTTCCTCGTTGATCAACGGCATGTGCTACATCCGTGGTAACGCCATGGACTACGACGGCTGGGCAAAACTGCCAGGTCTGGAAGACTGGTCGTACCTCGACTGCCTGCCGTACTTCCGCAAAGCCGAAACCCGCGACATCGGCCCGAACGACTACCACGGTGGCGAAGGCCCGGTCAGCGTGACCACGCCGAAGGCTGGCAACAACCCGCTGTTCCACGCCATGGTTGAAGCTGGCGTACAAGCCGGCTACCCGCGCACCGAAGACTTGAACGGTTACCAGCAGGAAGGCTTCGGCCCGATGGACCGCACCGTGACGCCGAACGGCCGTCGTGCCTCCACCGCCCGTGGCTACCTCGACACCGCGAAAAAGCGTTCGACCCTGACCATCGTCACCCACGCCCTGACCGACAAGATTCTGTTCGAAGGCAAGCGTGCCGTTGGCGTGCGTTACCTGGTTGGCGACGCCGAAGAGCGTGTCGAAGTCAAAGCGCGCAAAGAAGTGCTGCTGTGCTCCGGCGCCATCGCTTCGCCGCAGATTCTGCAGCGCTCCGGTGTCGGTCCTGCCGAACTGCTGAAGTCGCTCGACATTCCGGTCGTTCACGACCTGCCGGGCGTCGGTGAAAACCTGCAGGATCACCTTGAGCTGTACCTGCAATACGCCTGCACTCAGCCGGTTTCGCTGTACCCGTCGCTGCTCTGGTACAACCAGCCGGCCATCGGTGCCGAGTGGCTGTTCAACGGCACCGGCATCGGCGCCAGCAACCAGTTCGAAGCCGGCGGTTTCATCCGTTCGCGTCCGGAATTCGAATGGCCGAACATCCAGTACCACTTCCTGCCAGTGGCGATTAACTACAACGGCAGCAACGGTGTGAAAGAGCACGGTTTCCAGGCGCACATGGGTTCCATGCGCTCGCCAAGCCGTGGTCGCATCCAGGCCAAATCGAAAGACCCGCGCCAGCACCCGAGCATCCTGTTCAACTACATGGCTACCGAGCAAGACTGGCAGGAATTCCGCGACGGCATCCGCCTGACCCGTGAAATCATGCAGCAGCCGGCACTCGACGCTTTCCGTGGCCGCGAAATCAGCCCGGGTATCGAAGTGCAAACCGATGAGCAGTTGGACAAGTTCATCCGTGAGCACGCCGAAACCGCGTTCCACCCGTCCTGCTCGTGCAAGATGGGCACCGACGAGATGGCTGTGGTTGATGGCGAAGGTCGCGTGCACGGCATGCAGAGCCTGCGTGTGGTCGATGCCTCGATCATGCCGATCATCACCACCGGCAACCTCAACGCGCCGACGATCATGATCGCCGAGAAAATCGCCGACAAGATCCGTGGTCGCAAACCACTGCCGCGCAGCAATGCTGCTTACTACGTGGCTGGCGATGCGCCGGTGAAGGGCAAGCCGATGCGTGATATCACCCCGGCGGCTCAGTAAGACGTAATACCGCGTCACGGCTAATCGCTGGCAAGCCAGCTCCCACAGGGTTTTGCGTCGTTCACACATATTGTGTTCACCAAAAAACCTGTGGGAGCCTGGCTTGCCAGCGATGGGGCCCTCAGATTCAGCACAAATTCCCTCGCTGCACAGTAAATCCCCCTACACCCCCTCTTCACTTGATCCTACCCCCACGCAGGCCTACTCTAGACCTCGCGCAACCGTTTCACCCCTCCCCGCCGAGTAGCCTCACCCCGCTTCCCCCTGACAAGGAGGTTCCCGAATGTTCGATTTCCACCCCCAGCTCAAGCAGCGCTTCGCTGCCTTGCGCACGGGCGCTGAGTTCTTTTCCCTGCGATACGTACGCGAGTCCGGGCAGTACCTGTCGGTACGTAAAAACGTCGCCGAACCGCCGAGCCTGAGCCGCGACGAAGGCGCGATGCTCACCGTTCGGGTCAATGGTGTTGAGGCCTACGCGGCGACCAACGATCTGTCGCAACAAGGTCTGCAAGCCGCCCTCGAACGCGCCGAGCTGCAAGCCCGTCGGCTCAAGCCGCACGCCTTGCTCGACCTGCGCGATCAGCCAGTGTCCAGCGATCGCGCTGATTACTTTTCGCCCAATCTCGAACAACCCTTCCCGTCCCTGAGCGAATGCTTCGAGCTGCTCGGTGCGGAATCCGCCTCGGTGCCAAAGGATGAGCGCCTGGTGAATTGGCAGGTGAGCATTGGCATCACCCACGTCGAACAGATCTACCTGAGCAGCGCCGGGGCTGAATTGCGCCAGGCCCAGCGCTTCGTTTATCCAGGCCTCGACGTCACCGCTTACGACGGCAATGACAGCCAGACTCGCAGCCTCGGTCGCGAGAACTTCGGCCAACAGGGCGGCGCTGATGTGATCAGCCGTTGCGGTTTGATCGGCGCCGGTCCGCAAGTTGCCGATCAGGCCCTGCAACTGCTGCTTGCGCCGAACACCCCGCAAGGCCCGCGCGACCTGCTGTTGATGCCGGACCAGATGATGCTGCAGATCCACGAATCCATCGGCCACCCGCTGGAACTCGACCGCATCCTCGGCGACGAACGCAATTACGCCGGCACCAGTTTCGTCAAAGCCAGCGACTTCGGCAGCCTGCAATATGGTTCGAAACTGCTCAACGTGACCTTCGATCCAGGCATTCCCGAAGAACTGGCCAGCTATGGCCACGATGACGACGGCAGCAAGGCCAGCAAACAATTCCTGATCCGCGATGGCCTGTTGCTGCGTCCGCTGGGCGGGGCGCTGTCGCAGTTCCGCGCCGGTCTCGATGGCGTTGCCAACAGCCGCGCCTGCGGCTGGAACCGTGCGCCGATCGATCGCATGGCCAACCTTAATATCGAGCCGGGCGATCAGCCACTGAACAAACTGATCGAAGGCATCGAGAACGGCATTCTGATGAGCACCAACCGTTCTTGGTCGATCGACGATGCGCGCAACAAATTCCAGTTCGGCTGTGAATGGGGCCAGTTGATCGAAAACGGCGAACTCAAAGGCGTAGTAAAAAACCCGAACTACCGGGCGATTTCCGCGCACTTCTGGAAAAGCCTGCGCGCCGTCGGCGACGCCAACACCGTCAAGGTGCTGGGCACGCCGAACTGCGGCAAGGGCGAACCGAACCAGGTGATCCGCGTCGGCCACGCTTCGCCGGCCTGCGTATTCAGCAACGTTGATGTGTTTGGGGGAGACGCCTGATGAGCATTTCGAAGAGTCAGTCCGACGCCTTCAAGGTCATGGTCGAGTGGCTGCGCGACAGCGTGCGCGAGCCGGAACAATTCACCCTCAGCTTTGCCGCCGAATCCTCGGCGTTCGTGCGTTTCAATCACGCCAAGGTACGTCAGGCCGGACAAGTGCAGCAGGCCAATATCGTCCTGAAACTGATCAACGATGGTCGCCACGCCGACCTTCAGGTCACCCTGTCCGGTGATCAGGAAGGCGATCTGCAACGGCTTGCCGAAGGTCTGCAACAACTGCGCGAAACCCTGCCGTTGCTGCCGCAGGATCCGTATCTGTTGCTCAACCACAACGGCTGGCAGAGCCAGAACGTGCAGGAACATCCGCTGCCGGACACTGAACAGGTGGTCGATGAAATCTGTGCTGCCGCTGAGGGTCTGGACTTGGTTGGCTTCTATGCCGCCGGCCCGATCAGCCGTGGCTTCGCCAGTTCTTCGGGAGCGTTTGGCTGGCATCAGGCCAACAGCTTCAACTTCGATTTCAGCCTGTTCCACGAGAACGGTGAAGCGGTGAAAGCCAGCTACGCCGGGCATGACTGGAGCAGCGAAGGTTTCGCCAAGCGTTTCCAGCAGGCACGTGAGCAACTGGAGTTTCTCGGCCGCCCGCTGCGCACCTTGGCGCCGGGGCAGTACCGTGCGTATCTGGCACCGGCGGCGCTGGAAGAAATCATGGGCATGCTGAGCTGGGGCGGTTTCTCGGCGCAGTCAATCGCGAGCAAGAGCAGCCCGTTGCAGAAGTTGTATGTCGGCGATCAGGCGTTCAGTCCGCTGCTGTCGCTGGATGAAAAAGTCAGTGAATCGCTGAGCCCGGCGTTTTCCGGCGAAGGTTATCCGCGCAGCGATCTGCGGCTGATCGTCGAAGGCAAGGCCGGCGATCAACTGGTCGGTTCGCGCAGCGCCGCCGAATATGGCCTGGCCGCCAACGGCGCCGGCGGCGGTGAAATGCCAAGTGCGTTGAATATGGCGGCGGGTGATCTGGCGCAAGCAGAGATCCTCAAGCAGTTGGGCACCGGGTTGTACATCAGCAACCTGTGGTACCTGAACTACTCGGATCAACCAGCGGCGCGCATGACCGGAATGACCCGTTTCGCGACCTTCTGGGTCGAGAACGGCGAGATTCAGGCGCCGGTCAGCACCATGCGCTTTGACGATAGCGCCTACAGCCTGCTCGGTTCGCAGCTGGAAGCGTTGACCGCCGAGCGCGAGTTGCTGCTGTCGGCGAGTACGTACAGCCAGCGCAATACCTCGTCGGCGTTACTGCCGGGGGCGCTGGTCAGCCGTTTAACCCTGACCCTCTGACGGTGATCGTTCCCACGCTCTGCGTGGGAATGCAGCCGGGGACGCTCTGCGTCCCAGCCAAAAGCGGACGCGGGGCGTCCGTTGAGGCATTCCCACGCGGAGCGTGGGAACGATCATTAACCCCAACGACAAGAGGTTCCATGCCCAACCGCCCGCCTCTCGACGCCATCACCGCCCGCTGGTTGCCGTGGGTCGTCGCCATCGCTTTCTTCATGCAGTCCCTCGACGGGACCATCCTCAACACCGCCCTGCCCGCCATGGCTCGCGATCTGGCCGAAGACCCCTTGCGCATGCAGGGCGTGATCATCGCCTACATGCTCACTGTGGCCTTGCTGATCCCGGCCTCGGGCTGGATCGCCGACCGCTTCGGCACCAAGAAAATCTTCTTCGGCGCGATCCTGCTGTTCAGCTTCGGCTCGCTGCTCTGCGCTTTGTCGAGCAGCCTGAGCATGCTGATTGGCGCCCGGGTCATTCAGGGTCTGGGCGGTGCGCTGATGCTGCCGGTCGGCCGACTGGTCGTGCTGCGCGCTTATCCACGATCCGAGCTGGTGCGGATCATGGGTTTCATCACCATCCCCGGCCTGCTCGGCCCGTTGATCGGCCCGACCATGGGCGGCTGGATGGTCGAATACCTGACGTGGCACTGGATCTTCCTGATCAACCTGCCGGTCGGCGTGATCGGCTGCTACGCGGTGTGGAAGTTCATTCCCGACCTGCGCGGCACTGAGCGTACGCGCTTCGATAGTCTGGGTTTTCTGTTGTTCGGCGCGGCGATGATCCTGATCACCATCGCCATGGAAGGCCTTGGCGAGCTGCACTTGCCGCACCTGCGGGTGATGTTGCTGTTGTTCGGTGGCATGGCCTGTCTGGCGGCGTACTGGTTGCGCGCCGGGCACATCGAAAACCCGCTGTTCGCACCGTCGCTGTTCAAGACCCGCACGTTTGCCGTCGGCATTCTCGGCAACCTGTTCGCCCGTCTCGGCAGCGGTGCTCTGCCGTTTCTGGTGCCGTTGCTGCTGCAAGTAGCGCTGGGCTATTCGCCGTCGCAAGCGGGGATGAGCATGCTGCCGCTGGCCGCTGCGGCGATGATTGCCAAGTGGGTGGCGCGGCCGCTGATCGAGCGGCTCGGCTATCGCATCGTCCTCACCGGCAACACCTTGGCGCTGGGGATCATGCTGGCGAGCATGGGTCTGGTCAGCGAGCAAACGCCGTACTGGCTGTTGTTGTGCCTGCTGGCGATTCTCGGCGCGATCAATTCGCTGCAATTCACCGCGATGAATACGGTGACCCTGATCGATCTCGACGATGCCAGCGCCAGCAGTGGCAACAGTTTGCTCTCGGTGGTCGCGCAGTTATCGCTGAGTCTCGGCGTTGCTTGCGCTGGTGCATTGCTCGGTGGGTTTACCGCGGAGATCGGTAACGATGGCGTGGAAACCGTGCTCGGTGCCTTCCAGCTGACCTTCGTCACGGTCGGGATCATGGCAATGCTTGCCGCGACGATCTTCTCGCAACTGTCGAAGGAAGACGGCCGCCGCGCCAAACGCCCGGAAGAACACATCGAACATTAACCACTGTTCGTCCAGAACTTTCGAAGAAAGTGGCACGGGGCTGCTACACTGCGCGACATTTTGTTTTGCAGGCCAGTCCCGTGACCACCATCGCCACCGCTTTTAATACTCTGCCGCTGTCCGCCGCCATGCTGGCTAACCTCGAATCCCTCGGTTATGCCCAGATGACGCCGATCCAGGCGCAGAGCTTGCCGGTGATCCTCAAGGGGATGGACCTGATCGCCCAGGCCAAGACCGGCAGTGGCAAGACCGCCGCGTTCGGCATCGGCCTGCTCAACCCGATCAACCCGCGCTACTTCGGTTGCCAGGCACTGGTGATCTGCCCGACGCGTGAGCTGGCCGACCAGGTCGCCAAGGAAATCCGTCGTCTGGCCCGTGCCGAAGACAACATCAAGGTCCTGACCCTGTGCGGCGGCGTGTCGTTCGGCCCGCAGATTGCTTCGCTGGAGCACGGCGCGCACATCATCGTCGGCACCCCGGGGCGCATCCAGCAGCACCTGCGCAAGGGTTCGCTGGTCCTCGACGGCCTGAACACGCTGATTCTCGACGAAGCCGACCGCATGCTCGACATGGGTTTCTACGATGCCATCGAAGACATCATCGTCAAGACCCCGGAGCGTCGTCAGACCCTGCTGTTCTCCGCGACTTACCCGGTGGGCATCAAGCAACTGGCGTCGAAGTTCATGCGTGATCCGCAAACGGTGAAAGCCGAAGCGTTCCACGATGACACGCAGATCGAGCAGCGTTTCTACGAGATTTCCCCGGAAGATCGCATGAGCGCAGTGACCAAAGTCCTGCACCACTTCCGTCCGGCGTCCTGCGTGGCGTTCTGCTTCACCAAGCAGCAAGTTCAGGAAACCGTTGATCACCTGACCGCCAAAGGCATTTCCGCCGTCGGCCTGCACGGCGATCTGGAACAGCGTGATCGCGATCAGGTGCTGGCGATGTTCGCCAACCGCAGTACCTCGGTACTGGTCGCCACCGACGTCGCCGCCCGTGGTCTGGACATCGATGCGCTGGACATGGTGATCAACGTCGAACTGGCCCGCGATTCGGAAATCCACATTCACCGCGTTGGCCGCACCGGTCGCGCTGGCGAGAAAGGCATCGCGATCAGCCTGGTTGCTCCGGGCGAAGCGCACCGCGCGCAAGCCATTGAGCAGCTGCAGAAGTCGCCGCTGAACTGGGATCAGGTCGATAACCTCAAGTCCCAAGGCCTTGCCCCGCTGCAACCGCCGATGACCACGCTGTGCATCGGCGCGGGCCGTAAAGACAAGGTTCGCCCGGGCGACATTCTTGGCGCACTGACTGGCGATGCCGGTATTCCCGGTGCGCAGGTTGGCAAGATCGCGATCTTCGACTTCCAGGCTTACGTGGCGGTTGACCGCACCGTGGCCATGCAGGCCTTGCAGCGTTTGAACGACGGCAAGATCAAGGGCCGCTCGCTGCGCGTCCGCATCCTTTAAGAACAACGTAACTCCCCTGAAGGAGCTGCCGCAGGCCGCGATCTTTTGACTTTGTTTTTTAAGAGCAAGATCAAAAGATCGCAGCCTGCGGCAGCTCCTACAGTTCGTTTTGTGGTGATATTTCAGAGGACACCGTTTTGCGCTCTACCGAAGTCGTGATCATTGGCGCTGGCGCCGCTGGGTTGATGTGTGCACTGACCGCCGCCGGGCGTGGGCGTCAGGTGTTGCTGCTCGACCATGCGAACAAGGCCGGCAAGAAAATCCTGATGTCGGGCGGTGGCCGCTGCAATTTCACCAACATGTACACGGAGCCGAGCAATTTCCTCTCGCAGAACCCGCATTTCTGCAAATCCGCACTGGCGCGCTACACCCAGTGGGATTTCATCGGCATGGTCGGAAAACACGCCGTGCCGTACCACGAGAAGAAACTCGGTCAGCTGTTCTGCGATAACAAATCCAGCGATATCCTCGAAATGCTCCTGACGGAGTGCGATCAGGCCGGCGTCGAGTTGCATCTGGATACCTCGATCCAGACCATCGAAAAGGTCGAAAGCGGTTACCTGCTCGACACCACCCTCGGTCAGATCCAGTGCGAGTCGCTGGTGATCGCTACCGGCGGTCTGTCGATCCCGACGCTGGGCGCTACCGGTTTTGGTTATCAAGTCGCCAAGCAGTTCGGCCATGAATTGCTGCCGACTCGCGCCGGCCTGGTGCCGTTCACCATCACCGACCAGCTCAAAGAACTGTGCACCGAGTTGTCCGGGACTTCGGTGGATTGTCTGGTCAGCTGCAACGATCAGAGCTTTCGCGAGAACATCCTGTTCACTCACCGAGGCCTCAGTGGTCCGGCGATTTTGCAGATCTCCTCGTTCTGGGAATCTGGCGATACGGTGGAGATCAACCTGCTGCCGGATCACGACGCCGCGAGCTGGCTGCAACAGCAAGTGGCCGAGCGCCCGAACAGTGAATTGAAAACTTTGCTGGGTGAGATTTTCACCAAGAAGATGGCCAATTTGCTGGCAGATAACTGGTTCGTGTCCAAGCCGATGAAGCAGTACACCCACGCAGAACTGGCGGAGATCGCCGAGAAGCTCGGCAGCTGGAAAGTCGTACCGGCGGGGACTGAGGGTTATCGCACGGCCGAAGTAACGCTCGGTGGCGTCGATACCCGCGAGGTATCGTCCAAGACCATGGAATCGCTGAAAAGCCCCGGCCTGTACTTCATCGGCGAAGTGCTCGACGTCACTGGCCATCTGGGCGGTTTCAACTTTCAGTGGGCCTGGGCCTCCGGTTACGCCGCCGCGCAGTACGCCTGACCGAAACAACACTCCCCTGTAGGAGCTGCCGAAGGCTGCTCCTACAGGGGTAGCGGGCGATCAAGGAACACTTTTTGCTGTCAGATGTGATCGGCGCCATTGCGTCGGCGTCATTACTGGCTCAATTTAGCGGCATCGCCTCGGAAGGCCTTCGCACTTCATGTCCTCGACCTCGTTTCGTCAGTCTTTGCGGCGCCTGTGGGCGCTGGATAAATTCAGCTATAGCGTGCGGGTGTTCATCGCCCTGACCGGCAGCATGGCGCTGTGTTGGTATCAGGATGAAATGGGCCTGCTGATCCCGTTGTTCCTGGGGATTATCGCCAGCGCCCTGGCCGAGACCGACGACAGTTGGCAGGGCCGCCTCAACGCCCTCGCCGTGACACTGGTGTGCTTCAGCATCGCCGCACTGTCGGTGGAATTGCTCTTCCCCTACCCCATCGTGTTTGCCATTGCATTGGCGCTGGCCAGTTTCGGCCTGACCATGCTCGGGGCACTCGGCGAGCGTTATGGCGCGATTGCTTCGGCGACGTTGATTCTGTCCGTATACACAATGATCGGCGTTGATCAGCGCGGTGGCGCGGTCACCGATTTTTGGCACGAGCCGATGCTGCTGGTGGCCGGGGCGGCGTGGTACGGCTTGCTCTCGGTGCTGTGGCAGGCGCTGTTTTCCAACCAGCCGGTGCAACAAAGTCTGGCGCGATTATTCCGTGAGCTGGGCTTTTACCTGAAGCTGAAATCCTCGCTGTTCGAGCCGATCCGGCAAATGGATGTGGAAGCGCGGCGTCTGGAACTGGCCCAGCAGAACGGTCGCGTGGTGGCGGCGCTGAACAGTGCCAAGGAAATCATCCTGCACCGCGTCGGCAACGGCCGCCCCGGCTCGAAAGTCAGCCGCTACCTGAAGCTGTATTTCCTCGCGCAAGACATACACGAACGCGCCAGCTCCTCGCACTACCCGTACAACGCGCTGGCCGAAGCGTTCTTCCACAGCGACGTGCTGTTCCGCTGCCAACGCCTGTTGCGCCAGCAAGGCAAGGCCTGCCGCGCTCTGGCCGAATCGATCCAGATGCGCCAGCCATTTATTTATGACGCGAGTTTCGCCGAAGCCCTCAGCGACCTCGACGCCTCCCTCGAACACCTGCGCATCCAGAGCAATCCGGCCTGGCGCGGATTGCTGCGTTCGCTGCGCGCACTGGCGGCCAACCTCGGCACCCTCGATCGTTTGCTCAGCGACGCGAGCAACCCGGATGCCTTGGCCGATGCGACCGACAGCAGCCTGCTCGACCGTTCGCCGCGCAACCTCAAAGACGTCTGGGTGCGCCTGCGCACGCAACTGACGCCGACTTCTCTGTTGTTCCGTCATGCCCTGCGCCTGCCCTTGGCGCTGAGTATCGGCTACGGCATGGTGCACCTGATTCACCCGTCGCAAGGCTACTGGATCATCCTCACCACGCTGTTCGTCTGCCAGCCGAACTATGGCGCGACGCGGCGCAAACTCGGTCAGCGGATCCTTGGCACCGCTATCGGCCTGACCGTGGCGTGGGCGCTGTTCGATCTGTTCCCGAGTCCGTTGGTGCAGTCGTGCTTTGCCATCGCCGCCGGCGTGGTGTTCTTTACCAACCGCACCACCCGCTACACCCTGGCGACGGCGGCGATCACCATCATGGTGCTGTTCTGCTTCAACCAGGTCGGTGACGGTTACGGACTGTTCCTGCCACGCCTGTTCGATACGCTGCTGGGCAGCCTGATTGCCGGCCTGACGGTATTCCTGTTCCTGCCGGACTGGCAGGGTCGACGCCTGAATAAAGTGCTGGCCAACACCCTGACCTGCAACAGCATCTACCTGCGCCAGATCATGCAGCAATACGCCGCCGGCAAGAGCGACGACCTCGCCTATAGGCTGGCCCGACGTAACGCGCACAACGCCGATGCCGCGCTGTCGACGACGCTGGCAAACATGCTCATGGAGCCGGGGCATTTCCGTAAGGAAGCGGATGTCGGCTTCCGCTTTCTGGTGCTGTCGCACACGTTGTTGAGTTATCTGTCAGGGTTGGGCGCGCATCGCGAGACGCAGTTGCCGGCAGATGTGCGTGAGCAGTTGATTGATGGCGCCGGGGTGAAACTGGCGACGAGCATTGATGAAATCGCCCAAGGGCTGGCGAACAAGCAGCCGGTGGCGATTCAGAGTGACGAGGAAGAAGCGCTGGCCAATGAGCTGGAGCAGATGGCCGATGAGATCGATGAGGGGCAGCGGTTGGTGCAGACACAGTTGGCGTTGATCTGCCGGCAACTCGGACCGTTGCGGACGTTGGCGGCGCACCTGATCAAGGACACCTCAGAAATCAGCGGCGGTTGACAGGGCGTCATCGCGTGCAGGCTCACTCCTACAGGGGGACGCATTCCAAATTGTAGGAGTGAGCCTGCTCGCGATAGCGACATCTGCCACACAGAGGATTCTGGATCGACCCTCACATCCCATGCTGCCTCAACAACTTGTCATAACTGCCATCCGCCTTCATCGCCGCAATCGCCTTATCAAACCCCGCGACAATCTGCTCATGCTGCGGATTCTTCAGGCTCACCAGAATGTGCAGGCTGTTCTCACTCAACGGCTTGGGCAAAAACTCCACTGAATTGCGCACCTTGGCTGATTCGCGCGCCAGGTAATACTTCGCCACATACTCATCCTCCAGCGTCAACTTGACCCGATCCGCCGCGAGCATGCGCACGGCCATGGCGAAGTTATGCACAGGGACTTTCTGCAACGCCGTGTCGGCATCGAACGGCGCCGAATAGGCATAGCCGCGCACCACCGCAATCGGGTACGTGTGCAATTGCTGCAGATTGGAATAATCGAGTGGCGTGTCTTTGCGCTTGAGAAAGCGGATGCGGTTGAGCAGGTATTCCCCGGAAAACTCGCCCAGCTTGGTCCGCTCATCGTTGTACCAGGCGTTGACCAACACGTCGTAGCGGCCTTCGCCGACACCGAGCAGCGCCCGCGCCCAAGGCACCTGTTCGTAGCCGCTGGCATAACCGGCCCGGGCCAGGGCAGTCGTGACGATGTCGGTGGCCAGTCCGCCGTTGACCAGCGTGTCGTCGGTAAAGGGTGGCCAGATATCAAACACCAGCCGCAGCTTCTCCGCTGCAGCAGTCTGAGCCAGCAAGAGCAATCCGACCAAAGCAAAGGCTCGATGCAAACGCGGCATGCTTGAAAATCCTTAGCGGGCAGGTTGCCCAGCATGTTTTCAGCCAAAACCCCAAGGCCCCTTACCGGCAAAACCCAGGCCCTAACATTAGCTCATTGCAGCCAGTGCACAGGGCTCTTCAGCAGATTACACAAAGTCGCCGAGACTGCGAGAAAGGAATGATGGCATTTTGACCTTTGTCACAGACTCTTACGCCATAAAGACATCTTTGCCGCAGGCGCTTAGTATCGGGCGACACGTTCAAGGAATCGGCAAATGACAATCGAATGGGTCTGCAAACATCACAGTGATCTGGGCAAGGAACAGCTGTACGCGCTGTTGAAGCTGCGCTCGGACGTGTTCGTGGTTGAACAGAAATGCGCTTATCCGGACCTCGACGGTCAGGATCTGGAAGGCGATACCTATCACCTGATGGGTTGGGAAGATGATCAGTTGATGGCCTACCTGCGCCTGCTGGATCCGGAATCCCAGGGCGGCGACGTGGTGATCGGCCGGGTGATTACTGCACCGCAGGGGCGCGGCAGAGGGCTGGGGCACGAAATGATGGAGCAGGCGCTGAAACAGGCTGAAAAGCATTGGCCGCAGGTGCCGATCTATCTGTCGGCACAGGCGCATTTGCAGGGGTATTACGGCAAGTACGGGTTTGTTGTGGCGGGTGAGGAGTATCTGGAGGATGACATTCCACATATCGGGATGCGTCGCGCCTGAACAGCCCCTCACCCTAGCCCTCTCCCGGAGGGAGAGGGGACTGACCGAGTTGTGCTGCGCTATCCGCCGACCTGAAAAACCGAGTCGATTATGGATTCAACGGCGCTCGCTCACGTCGGCGTAACTCTCAAATATCCCCCAATCGGCTCCCTCTCCCTCCGGGAGAGGGCTGGGCGGGCGGCGGTCCGATGAGGGGCTCTTCAGGGATACTCCAGAACAGCCTTGATCTGCCGCAAATTCCTCTCGATCCACCCACGATCAATCGCCCCCCACTCACGAATCCGATAGCGCCCGGCGTGATTGCGCGCGCCCTCTTCCTGCTCGAACTCACAAACGATATCCAGATCCGCCAACGCCGCAATCGTGTCCTGCGCCGTGCGCCGGGGCATGCCGGTCACTTCGGTCAGCGTCGGCACACTCGGCGCCAGACCGCTGTCGATCAGGTACGCCACATATAAGCGACGGTAGAAACTGCTTTTGGTCTTGCTGACGTCCATCCACACCTTCCTGGTTGCGTACTGTTAAGCCTGCATATCCCGCCACGTCAGGTACACGCGCAGATCAAACTCGACCTGGTGGTACCCCGGCAGCATGTGCTCACACAATTTATAGAACGCCTTGTTGTGATCCGACTCTTTGAAATGCGCCAGTTCATGCACCACGATCATTTTCAGAAAGTCCGGCGCGGCATCCTTGAACAACGAGGCGATACGAATCTCTTTCTTGGCCTTGAGCTTGCCGCCCTGCACCCGCGACACCGTGGTGTGCAGACCGAGGGCGCGGTGCGTCAGGTCGAGGCGATTGTCGAACAGCACCTTGTCGATGGCCGGCGCGTTGCGCAGGTATTCCTGCTTCAAGTCCAGCGCATAGCTGTACAAAGCCTTGTCGCTCTGCACGTCGTGCCGTCCCGAATAGCGTTGATTCAGGTAATCACCCAGACGCCCTTCGGCGATCAATTGGCGCACCTGATCCTGTAATTGCGCGGGATAGGCCTGGAGGTACTTCAACACAGTCATGGACAAGCGACACGGTTCGAAAAAGGTCCGCCAGTGTAGCGAATTCAAACGGGCAGCGCGCTCCAGTCAAACGGCTCGGCGAAGCTGACCGCGTCCTCGGCGATCAATGGCCGGGCCACGAGGAAGCCCTGCACATACTCGCAGCCGTGGGCTTGCAGCCATTGGTATTGCTCGATGGTTTCAACGCCCTCGGCGATCACCAGCAAACCGTATTGCTTGCACAGACTGATGACCGTGCTGACCAGCGAGGCGTCGCGTTTGGAGTCCGGCAATCGCGCGATGAGATGGCGATCAATTTTCAGCGTATCGAGTTCCAGATCGCGCAGATGCGCCAGCGAACACGGCCCGGAACCGAAGTCATCCAGCGCCACCCGCACCCCGAGATTGCGCAGCAAACGCAGCTGTTTGCGGGTTTCGTCGGGGTTTTGCATCAGCGCTTCTTCGGTGACTTCGACCTCCAGTTGCCGAGGCTGCAAGGCGTGTCGCTCCATCACCTGACGCAACTCGGTGACCAGATTCGGCAGACTGAACTGGGTGTTGCTCAAACTCACGCCGAGCACCAGATCCTCGGCAAACAGGGTTTCCCAGGCTTTACGCTGACCGGCGCCGCGATGATAAATCCAGCTGCCGAGGCGGCTGATCAGCCGCGCCTCTTCCAGCAGCGGCAAGAACAACCCCGGCGGCACATCGCCGACACTCGGGTGCTGCCAGCGCAACAACGCTTCAAAGCCACGAATCTGGCCCGTGTCGATAGCCACTTGCGGTTGATAGACCAGATTGAAATCGCGATTCTCGATGGCGGCACGCACGCTCTCTTCGAGCATCAACCGCGAGCGCGCCCTACCGTTCATTTCATGATCATAAAAGCGATATTGCTGACGCCCGGCGCGCTTGGCTTCGTACATGGCGATGTCGGATGCACGCAGCAATCCGTCGAGGTTCGAGCCGCAATCCGGATAAGTGGCGATGCCGATACTCGCGCCCAAAGCGATGTCCAACCCTTCGATCTGCTGACAGATCGACACTCGCTCGATGAGTTTTTCGGCAATCTTCGCCGCTTGCTCGGGGAACTCCAGATCCAGCAGCGCGGTGAATTCATCACCGCCCATGCGCGCGAGAATGTCGAACGGTCGCAGGCAGGCCTTCAATTGCTCGGAGACCCAGCGCAACACCCGGTCGCCGGCATCATGACCGAGTGAATCGTTGACCCGTTTGAAGCCATCAAGATCCAGATACAGCAAGACCCAACTGCTATCACTGCGCTCACCGCGCAGCAACAGGTTTTCAACAGTCTGGTAAAAGCCGCGGCGGTTGAGCAACCCGGTCAGTGGATCGGTCACCGCTTGGAATTCAAGCTGCTGGTGCAAGTGCCGCACCACCGACATGTCCAGCACGGTCACCACCATCGCGTGTTGCTCGGCAGGCAACGCCGCACACGACAAGGCTACCGGCACTTGCTGGCCGGGCGCCGTGCGTAGCAAGGCGTCGTGCAGCCTTAGCGTTTCGCCACGCTTGTAGCTGGCATAAAACTCGGAATCGGCCCACAGCGGAATGTGCGGCTTCTGTAGAAAATCGAGAAACTCTTTACCTTCCAGCTCCTTCACCGGCGCATTCAACAAACGCGAAATCGCCGGATTGGCAAAACGGATCAAACCGTCTTCGCCCACCACCAGAATGCCTTCAGCCGCGTTATCCAGCACCGAGGCATTGAAGGCGCGTGCCACTTCCAGATCATGACTCAGGCGCTGCAAGGCCCGGCGATTGCGCTGGTGCTCCAGCAACGCCTGCACTTTGGGCTTGAGTATCTGCGGGTCGAACGGCTTGAACAGGTAATCCACCGCGCCACTGGCATAGCCCTTGATCACGGCGTCCTGGGACTGTTCGTTGGCGGTCAGAAAGATGATCGGCGTCAGGCGCGTGCGCTGGCTGCCACGCATCAGGCGCGCGACTTCAAAGCCGTCCATGCCCGGCATTTGCACGTCCAGCAGCACCAGATCGACGTCGTGCGAGAGCAGAATATTGAGCGCTTCGAAACCCGAGGCTGCGGTGAGGACGTGCCAATCCTGGCGCTGCAGCAACGCGCGCATGCTGATCAGATTTTCAGGGTAATCATCAACGATCAAAAGGACAGAGTTGCCTTCACCTGGCGGGGGTTGCGCGCATTCCATGCTGCTTCTCTTGTCGGGACTTTTGGTCGGCTTCCGGTAAAAACCGCACACATACTGAGCCTTCACTCTAGTACTGGATCCAAGAAAGCAGAAGCTGTCATCAGGCCATCATTTAACCAAAGCGTGAATTTGCCGACTAACGGTCACCGCTGAAGCCCCCGAAAACCGGCAGAGATGGCATTTCGACAGGATGTTGACGTCAATCATCTGCCAAACGGGCATTAACAAAAAATCCCTCTACGCTTATAAAGGCCGCCCCAAAACGTGCGGGCTAGAGCTTCTGGCACGTACGTGCAGCGAATTTTGAGTGGAAGAACCCGACATGATCGATCTCGCAACCTGGAACCTCAGCGTTCCCGTTGGCAGCCCGCCATACACCGTCGAAACCTCCAAACTGGTGAACGGCTTCAAAGATCAATACTTCCATTCCGACACCGGCACCTTGTTCTTCTGGTCACCGGTTACCGGGTCAAAAACCGAAAACGCCATTTATCCGCGCACCGAACTGCGGGAGACCTACAGCAACGGCACGCTGCGAAACTGGTATTACCCGGATGCCGACAACCTGCTGCGGGCGACCCTCACGGTTAATAAGGTGCCCAGCTCCGGCAAGATCGTCATCGGCCAGATTCACGCTTATGAAAGCCAGAAGCCGATGGTCAAACTTGAGTATCAGTACAAGACAAAAACCGAAACCGGCAACCTGGTGATCAAGGTGCGCATGCATCCGGATGACGACGAAAGCCGCGTCATCACCCTCGCCACCGGGGTCAAACTGGATCGCGAATTCAACTACCTTATTCACCTGAGTCCTGGCGGTGCGTTGGGTGTCAGTGCGGCGGGTTATCAGTGGGATTCACAGATCAGCGCGACCTGGCGCAACAAGCCGTTGTACTTCAAGGCTGGGGTTTATGTGCAGGACAACACCGGGTATACGAGTGAGGGTGGGCAAGTGACCTTCTCCAAACTCGACATCGATCACGACAAATAACCCAATCCCCACGGTAGGAGCTGCCGAAGGCTGCGATCTTTTGATCCTGTTTTTGATTCTGAAAAGACAAAATCAAAAGATCGCAGCCTTCGGCAGCTCCTACCTTTAAACAGTGCTGTTTAGATCTGTCGGCGGTTACTTCCGGATGCCTACAAGGCCTTGCGCCGTTGCCTACCACTACGCCAGAATCCGCCGGCTTGTGCGCCTGGCGGGCCATCGGTAACTTGATTCGCGTCACTGATTTCCAGTGATCGGGTTTAGTAGCCCGTGGTTTCAAGCGTTGTGCACAAGCATCTGTCAGTCAGGTATTCCCATACCTGCGCTTGATGGTAGCTGTGCGCAGGGCACCTTCGGGTGCGCCGGCTTGCTCGAAACCCCGGTCTACTAACCTGCGTACAGTTGCCTCCACTTTGATTTAGTAGCCAGAGCGGGGGCACTCCAATCAGGTTTCGAGCAAATGACAAAATCAACGCCGCACCCGCCAGAAACAGATCCCGCATCCCCCTACGAATCCCTCGATTCCAAAAAACTCAACGACGCCGCCGAGCGCGCCCTCGACCATTACCTCAAACCGTCAGCCTTCATCATGGCCAGCACGCATAAACCCGAACCCATGTACCTCGCCAACCCGAAGTACAACACCGAATCCCTGCTGGCCAACGCCAGCGAAACCCTGGGTTCAGCCAGCGAAATGCTCAACAACTTCGCCGCCATGCTCGACACCTCACACCGCAAGACCGCGCTAGGCATTGCGCAAGTCGTCATGCTCGGTGAATTGGCGGTAAATCAGGCATTGGATCATGTCGAACTAAAGGAATAACCCGCCCACAAAAAAACCCGCCTCATGGCGGGTTTCTTAGGTCAAATAGATTAAATGTTCCGTATACGCTACATTGACATCAAAATGTTACGGTAGCGCAACATGGATTACTCTCTTTTAATTACCCGTCTCGGCAATCAATTACGTGAAAAACGTATAAATCGTGGCCTGACGCAGGCGCAGCTTGCCGATCTGGCGGGACTGACGCGATACAAAGTCATCGCGGTGGAGAAAGGCACCCTTTCTGTCGGCATGATCGCTTATGCGCGGGTTTTAGCTGCGCTGGACTGCGAACTCTCGGCGGTTCCAGCAACGATGCCAACCCTTGAAGAACTTGGAGATTTATTCGAATGAAAATGTCTTCTCTTCAAGTCAGTACCCCTGAAGGTAATAGCGGGAGACTGTTCAGCGATACCGAGGATTTCACTTTCCGTTATCACGAAAATGCATCGCCACAAATGGCGATCAGCCTCTTGATGCCTGTACGGCATGACGAGTTTCGTCGGCGTGAGTTGCACCCTGTATTTCAGCCTCGCGGCGGGCTCCTGAATAGCAATAAGCGCAAAAGCGTAGCTAAACGTTGCTATCTCCCAATACGGGCTTACGCTTCAATCCCGACCCAACCGAGTCGTTCAAGGCAACTGTACGTCCGACATCCCATTCGCGTTGCATCCCCGCAAACAATTCAGCATCCACCCGGGACCGATGAGCAGTCAGTGCCTGGCTCATTGCCTCAGCTATTCGGTCGATGATCAATGCCGGCCTATCCACTGCACAGTGTTTGCGACCGAACTCGATCAGTTGCTGGCGATCCGGGTAGTCTTTGGTTTTATTCATTTTGATTGCCAGGGTACGGTCAACCAGTGAACGCCCTGACTTCGGGTTGTAGTTTTCATAGACCGTGGTGGTCGTAACATCGTAAATCGGGGCTAACTGCACGGTTTCTGGAGCCGCGGGCTGCGTGTATATCACGCCGAAGTTCTTCAAATGTGCATCGCCATTGCGCACCATCACCGAAAGGCAGACTGACGAAAAGTATCGCTCCAGCTCTCGTATCGGTTCGGCATGGCGACATACCTGGCGGATGACTGCCGCGAGGGTTTCATAGCTCTGCGAATACTTGTAATTGTCGTGAGGATCTTTGTTAAGACCCAACAGTACCGCCATGTCTTCGAAGCCGAGCCGGCCGGACGACGTCAGGTCAAACCGCTCCATGACAAATAGTTCACCGCTCTCGGAAAGCCAGAACGGTGGCGTTTCCAATCCTGCCAGCCTCGCCGCCTCCAGACACAGAAACTCGTTCTGGGCCAAGTGCTCATACTCCTCGGCTCCCGATTTGACGATGAGATCGGAACTGAGGATGGTTTTTCGGCCGCCAGTGAGCTTGTCCAGGTCAGGCACCAGTACCTTGGGCTGCACTCCGGAAATACCCGACTCAAAGTAGGTTTCAACCAGAAAGTTGAAAACACCCTGAGAGGCGTCGGCAGACAGAATGTCTTGTAAACCGACCTGGGCACGCACGGCGCTAGGTGGCTCAGTCGGATTTTCATAGGTGAGGCGACCAATCTGATTGCCGCCAATGACCGAAAGCAGGCGCATTTCATCGACCTGCATATGCTTGGCCATCCGACGTTTGATCTGATCGGCCAGAAAACCTTCGGGCACATTCATATCAAATATTGGGTGCAGTACATTGCTCACTGCGGGCGTCGGGTCATAAGGCATGACCAATGAGACTTCCCTGGACGCTTCTGCCGACTGGTAGGTAAACGAGAACTGCGAACCCTTGGACAGCTCACCCGAGCAGCCTTGCGGCGTCATGACGTTGAGCCGCTTGACCTTATTCATCATGCTCTACCAGATCGGCGAGCGACTTGAGATCGATTCGGTTGTCGACGATTTCAAGCGCCATGCCCAACGCGGCAATCACCCGGAACACGGTATAAAAAGTGACGTTTTCACCCGCCTCAAGATCGATAATGGTCTTGCGACTGCATTTGGCCTTATGCGCCAGCATTAGCTGACTGTAGCCCTTGGCTTTTCGCAGCTGACGAATGCGTTCGGCGAAAATTGCAGGATTGCTCAGGATCAAAATGTCACCCATACCGTACTTTAAGCTGATAAAAATCATTAAAGTTCACTATAGGTGACATTTCAAGTGTGGATTCCCAAGTATCACCACCAAACATTTCACCAACAAAAAACCCGCCTCACGGCGGGTTTCTTTTAAAGCAGTCTAACGCTCAGGCTTAGTTAACCTTAGCGTTCAACTCACCCTTCAGATAACGCTGGTACATCGCTTCCAGCGAGATCGGTTTGATCTTCGAAGCATTACCGGCAGTACCAAACGCTTCATAACGAGCGATACACACGTCACGCATTGCAGTAACAGTCGCGCCGAAGAATTTACGTGGGTCGAATTCGCTCGGGTTGGTGGCCATCAGGCGACGCATCGCACCGGTGGATGCCAAGCGCAGGTCGGTGTCGATGTTGACCTTGCGCACGCCGTACTTGATGCCTTCGACGATTTCTTCAACCGGTACGCCGTAGGTTTCTTTGATGTCGCCGCCGTACTGGTTGATGATCGCCAGCCACTCTTGTGGCACCGACGATGAACCGTGCATTACCAGGTGAGTGTTCGGGATGCGCTTGTGGATTTCCTTGATGCGGTCGATCGCCAACACGTCACCGGTCGGTGGCTTGGTGAACTTGTAGGCGCCGTGGCTGGTGCCGATGGCGATGGCCAGGGCATCGACCTGGGTGCGTTTGACGAAGTCAGCGGCTTCTTCCGGGTCGGTCAGCATTTGGCTGTGATCCAGAACGCCTTCGGCGCCGATGCCGTCTTCTTCACCGGCCATGCCGGTTTCCAGCGAACCCAGGCAGCCCAGCTCGCCTTCTACCGAAACGCCGCAGGCGTGCGCCATGGCCACGGTTTGTTGGGTAACGCGGACGTTGTAGTCGTAGTCGGTCGGGGTCTTGCCGTCTTCGCCCAGCGAGCCGTCCATCATCACCGAGCTGAAGCCCAGTTGGATCGAGCGCTGGCAGACATCAGGGCTGGTGCCGTGATCCTGGTGCATGCACACCGGGATGTGCGGGAATTCTTCAATCGCGGCCAGGATCAGGTGACGCAGGAAAGGCGCGCCGGCGTATTTACGGGCGCCGGCCGAAGCCTGAACGATCACCGGGGAGTCAGTCTTGTCAGCGGCTTCCATGATGGCGCGCATCTGCTCAAGGTTGTTGACGTTGAAGGCTGGAACGCCGTAGCCGAATTCGGCTGCGTGGTCCAACATCTGGCGCATGCTGATAAGTGCCATTGTGTGTGTCTCTCCCGGTTGAGGGTCGTTAATCGTGCCAGCCTGCCGGAGCGGCGGCGGCTATTCAAGTGATTGCAGATCGGGGGTTGAGGCCCGGTCTGGTGATTCGATAAAGCCAATTCTTCAGAACTGCGCAGAACCCTTGTAGGAGTGAGCCTGCTCGCGATAGCCATCTTTCAGTCAATATTGCAGCGACTGTCAGGTCGCTATCGCGAGCAGGCTCACTCCTACATTGGGTCTGCGGTGTTGCAATTACTGCGCTTTGCAGCCGCGGCCGATCAGGTCATTGGTGGCGACCCAGTACACCAGGCCTTCCTCTCCCTTGACGTGAAACGCCAGCATGCCGTCGCTGTACAGCGTGCCCGAGGCCCCCAGCTCTTCTTTCAGGCGATAGACCTGATCACCGCCACCCAGTCGAACGTCGACTTCCTTCTGGCCGGCATCGGCGTAACGCCACAGCACTTTGGCCTGGCTGTCGCAGGTCCAGGTGGTCCAGTTGTCCGCCGGAGCAGACGACTGAAACAGGTTCAACTGCGCGCAACCGCCCAACAATGCCAACGCCGCAATGGCGATCAAGCCTTTCATCCGTGTTCCTCGACTGACGGCGCATGCCGCCAGCCCTGAGTTAAAGAGTCAGACCCGTCAAGGACAACCATGTTCCTTGGCCGGGGTTTGCGTCTCGTATTTGTCCAGACCGTCCGGCCCCGAGCGCTTGTTCAGCACCGGGTTGGTTTCGGCCTGCCAGTCGGCCTGATAACAGCCCTTCTGCGACTCGCTCGGCGCCGGCGTGGCCTCGGCCTTCGGGTTACTCCCGCAGGCCGCCAGCGTACCGGTTAGCAACAACAGCGCTAACGACTTGACCATGAAAACACTCCTTTGCCTGGCCAAACGGGCGGCCTTAGGCCTTGGCCCGGCTTTCCAGGACTTCAACGGCTGGCAGCACTTTGCCCTCGACGAATTCGAGGAACGCGCCACCACCGGTGGAAATGTAGGAGATTTGCTCAGCCACGCCATATTTATCGATCGCGGCCAGGGTGTCGCCACCGCCCGCAATGGAGAACGCCGAGCTTTCCGCGATGGCCTGGGCCAGCACTTTGGTGCCGTTGCCGAACTGGTCGAATTCGAACACGCCAACCGGACCGTTCCACAGAATGGTTTTCGACGACTTCAGCAGTTCGGCGAAGTTGGCTGCGGTTTGCGGGCCGATATCCAGAATCATGTCGTCAGCCGCGACGTCGGCGATCAGCTTGACGGTCGCTTCAGCGGTTTCAGCGAATTCTTTGGCAACCACCACGTCAACCGGCAGTGGCACGCTGACTTTGGCAGCGATGGCGCGCGCGGTGTCGAGCAGATCCGGTTCGTACAGCGACTTGCCAACCGGGTGACCGGCGGCCGCGAGGAAGGTGTTGGCGATGCCGCCGCCGACGATCAGTTGATCGCAGATCTGGCTCAGGCTGTTCAGCACGTCGAGTTTGGTCGACACCTTAGAGCCGGCAACGATGGCCGCCATTGGCTGAGCCGGTGCGCCGAGGGCTTTGCCCAGTGCATCCAGTTCAGCGGCCAACAGTGGGCCAGCAGCGGCGACTTTGGCGAACTTGGCCACGCCGTGGGTCGAACCTTCGGCGCGGTGAGCGGTGCCGAACGCGTCCATCACGAACACGTCGCACAGGGCGGCGTATTGCTGGGCCAGTTCGTCAGCGTTCTTTTTCTCGCCTTTGTTGAAGCGCACGTTTTCGAACAGCACGATGTCGCCAGCCTTGACGTCAACGCCACCCAGGTAATCAGCCACCAGCGGCACTTCACGGCCCAGCGCTTTGCTCAGGTAGTCAGCGACAGGCTTGAGGCTGTTCTCGGCGGAGAACTCGCCTTCGGTCGGACGGCCAAGGTGCGAGCAGACCATCACGGCCGCGCCTTTTTCCAGGGCCAGCTTGATGGTCGGCAGCGAAGCCAGGATACGCGCATCGCTGGTGACAACACCGTCCTTGACTGGGACGTTGAGGTCTTCGCGGATCAATACGCGCTTACCTTGCAGATCGAGGTCGGACATCTTCAACACGGTCATGGGTCGCACTTCCTACGGTTTTTTTGAAGTTGCTGTTTGCAGATAGTGTTCTGCAACGTCCAGCATTCGGTTGGCAAAACCCCACTCGTTGTCGAACCAGGCCAGGATGTTCACCAGCTTGGGGCCGGAAACACGGGTCTGACTGGCATCGACGATGGCCGAATGTGGGTCATGGTTGAAATCACAACTGGCGTGCGGCAGCTCGGTGTAGGCGAGCAAGCCTTTGAGCGGGCCATGGGTGGCGGCTTCGCGCAGGATCCGGTTGACCTCATTGGCGTCAGTCGCGGTGGCAGTCTGCATCGTGATGTCGAGGCAGGACACGTTGACCGTCGGCACGCGTACGGCTTTGGCCTGAATTCGCCCGGCAAGTTCCGGCAGCAGGCGCTCGATACCGCGCGCCAGACCAGTGGACACCGGGATCACCGACTGAAACGCCGAACGCGTGCGGCGCAGGTCTTCGTGGTGATAGGCGTCGATCACCGGCTGATCGTTCATCGCCGAGTGAATCGTGGTGATCGACACGTAATCAAGGCCGATCGCCTTGTCGAGCAGGCGCAACAACGGCACGCCGCAGTTGGTGGTGCAGGAGGCGTTGGACACCAGCAGCTCGTCGCCGGTCAGGCAATCCTGATTGACGCCATAAACGATGGTGGCGTCGACATCCGCCTCGCTGGCCATCGGCTGCGAGAACAACACGCGTGGCGCGCCGGCGTCGAGAAAGCGCTGGCCGTCTTCACGGGTGTTGTAGGCACCGGAGCATTCGAGCACCAGATCGACGCCGAGTGACGCCCAATCGATGCCTTCGGGGGTGGCACTGCGCAGAACCTTCACGCAGTCGCCATTAATATGCAGACAATCGCCTTCTACTCGCACCTCGCCCGGAAAGCGGCCGTGGGTGGAGTCGAAGCGTGTCAGGTATTCGATGCTGGCCATGTCCGCCAGATCGTTGATCGCGACAATTTCAAACCCGGCTTTCTCGCCTCGCTCAAACAACGCACGCAAGACGCAACGACCAATCCGGCCGTAGCCGTTGAGTGCAACTTTGTAAGGACGCGGTTGAGGCATGGGGTTCTCGATAATATTCGCTACAACACAACCTCATGTGGGAGCTGCCGAAGGCTGCGATCTTTTGATCCTGTTTTTTTAAGATCAAGATCAAAAGATCGCAGCCTCCGGCAGCTCCTACAGGGGAACGCGGTGGCCGGGGCCACCGCATTCGTACTGCTTAGTCTTCCAGCAGTTCTTCAGCCTGACCCAGGATGTTTTCCAGGGTGAAGCCGAACTCTTCGAACAGTGCCGAAGCCGGAGCCGATTCGCCGTAAGTGGTCATGCCGATCACGCGACCTTCCAGACCCACGTACTTGAACCAGAAGTCGGCGTGAGCCGCTTCGATGGCGATACGCGCGCCAACCTGCAATGGCAGCACGGCTTGCTTGTAGCCGGCGTCCTGAGCATCGAACACGCTGGTGCACGGCATGGAAACCACGCGCACCTTGCGACCTTGTTCGGTTAGTTTGTCGTAAGCCTGAACCGCCAGACCGACTTCCGAACCGGTGGCGATCAGGATCAGCTCAGGCTCGCCTGCGCAGTCCTTCAGCACGTAACCGCCACGGCTGATGTCGGCAATCTGGCCGGCATCGCGTTCCTGGTGTTGCAGGTTCTGACGCGAGAAGATCAGCGCCGATGGGCCGTCCTTACGCTCCAGCGCGTTTTTCCAGGCCACGGCCGATTCCACGGCATCGGCTGGACGCCAGGTGTCGAGGTTCGGCGTGGTACGCAGGCTGGTCAGTTGCTCGATCGGCTGGTGCGTCGGGCCGTCTTCGCCCAGACCGATGGAGTCGTGGGTGTAGACGTGGATCACTTGCTTCTTCATCAGCGCCGACATGCGTACAGCGTTGCGCGCGTATTCCATGAACATCAAGAAGGTCGCGCCGTAAGGCACCAGACCGCCGTGCAGGGTCACGCCGTTCATGATCGCGGTCATGCCGAATTCGCGCACGCCGTAGTACATGTAGTTGCCGCTGGCATCTTCAGCGCTGACGCCTTTGCAACCTTTCCACAGGGTCAGGTTGGAACCGGCAAGGTCAGCGGAGCCGCCGAGCAGTTCCGGCAGCAGCGGACCGAACGCGTTCAGGGTGTTCTGGCTGGCTTTACGGCTGGCGATGGTTTCGCCTTTGGCCGCGACTTCAGCGATGTAGGCCGAAGCTTTTTCGGAGAAGTCGGCCGGCAGTTCACCGCTCAGGCGACGTACCAGTTCGTTGGCTTCGGTCGGGAATGCAGCGGAGTAGGCAGCGAAACGCTGATCCCACTCGGCTTCGGCCGCGCGACCTTTTTCCTTGGCATCCCACTCGGCATAGATGTCGGCCGGGATTTCGAACGGGCCATGGTTCCAGTTCAGCGCCTGACGGGTCAGGGCGATTTCCGCATCACCCAGTGGAGCGCCGTGGCAGTCTTCTTTGCCCTGCTTGTTCGGCGAACCGAAACCGATGGTGGTCTTGCAGCAAATCAGGGTCGGCAGCGGGCTCTTGCGCGCGGTCTCGATGGCGGTCTTGATCTCTTCCGGGTCATGACCGTCAACGTTGCGGATCACTTGCCAGTTGTAGGCCTCGAAACGCTTCGGCGTGTCATCGGTGAACCAGCCTTCGACTTCGCCGTCGATGGAGATGCCGTTGTCATCATAGAAAGCGATCAGCTTGCCCAGACCCAGCGTACCGGCCAGCGAAGCGACTTCGTGGGAAATGCCTTCCATCATGCAGCCATCACCCAGAAACACGTAGGTGTGGTGGTCGACAATGTTGTGGCCAGGACGGTTGAACTGCGCGCCCAGCACTTTTTCAGCCAGAGCGAAGCCCACAGCGTTGGCCAGACCCTGACCCAGCGGGCCGGTGGTGGTTTCAACGCCCGGGGTGTAACCGAACTCCGGGTGGCCCGGGGTGCGGCTGTGCAGTTGACGGAATTGCTTGAGGTCTTCGATCGACAGGTCATAACCGGTCAGGTGCAGCAGCGAGTAGATCAACATCGAGCCGTGGCCGTTGGACAGCACGAAGCGGTCACGGTCGGCGAACGATGGATTGCTCGGGTTGTGCTTGAGGTAGTCGCGCCAAAGCACTTCGGCGATATCTGCCATACCCATAGGGGCACCGGGATGGCCGCTGTTGGCTTTTTGCACGGCATCCATGCTGAGGGCACGAATGGCGTTGGCACGCTCACGACGGCTAGGCATCGCTGATCTCCTGGGTTCTGGTAAGTCGAAACGGAAAAAAGGAGGGCATTTTCCCTCACCGGGGCGCCTCGGGGCAATGACAGATAGTCATCGGGGGGCGTTTTTCCAATGGATAGCGGCGCTTTCTGTTGGTGAAACCTTTCCGCTACTCGTTTGTAGAGTTAACCGGTGGGTGAGAAGTGCAATAAAAAGCGCCATTGATCGAGCAATATCAAAACTTTTTGATATTGCTCTTGCGATGAATTCCCCCCGTCTCTAGACTGCGGCCCTATGAATTTACGCGTGCCTTCCATTCGCCATGACGATTGCGACGAGCTGGCGGCCCTGTGCAAGGCCGGCGGCGATCCGTTGCGGCTGAATGTCCTGCGCGCATTGGCCAACGATTCGTTCGGTGTTCTGGAACTGGCGCAAATTTTCGGCATTGGCCAGTCCGGCATGAGCCACCACCTCAAGGTACTGGCCCAGGCTGATCTGGTGGCAACCCGCCGTGAAGGCAACGCGATTTTCTATCGCCGCGCCCTGCCCCACACCGAACTGCTCGGTGGCAAGCTGCACGCGGCACTGTTAGAAGAAGTCGACAACCTGGATCTGCCTGACGACGTGCAGGCGCGCATCGAACAGGTTCACGGCCAGCGTGCCGCGGCCAGTCAGGACTTTTTCGCCCGGGTGGCGGAGAAATTCCGTGCCCAGCAAGACTTGATCGCAGGCCTGCCGCAGTACCGCGAAAGCGTGCTGGCCCTGCTCGACAAACTGAACTTCAATGGTGCCGCCACGGCCATTGAAGTCGGCCCCGGCGATGGTGCTTTTCTGCCGGAACTGGCCCGTCGCTTCGGCACCGTAACCGCGCTGGACAACAGCCCGGCGATGCTCGAACTGGCGCGTCAGGTATGTGAACGTGAACAGCTGGCTAACGTCAGCCTGCAATTGGCCGATGCATTGAACGGCACCAGCCTTACGGCCGATTGCGTAGTGTTGAACATGGTGTTGCACCATTTCGCCGCGCCGGCCGATGCGCTCAAGCACATGGCCGACCTGCTGCAACCGGGCGGTAGTCTGCTCGTGACAGAGTTATGTAGCCACAACCAGAGTTGGGCCAGGGAGGCCTGCGGTGATCTGTGGTTGGGGTTTGAACAGGACGATTTGGCCCGTTGGGCCACCGCTGCGGGACTCGTTCCCGGGGAAAGCCTCTATGTAGGCTTACGTAATGGTTTCCAGATCCAGGTCCGCCATTTTCAGCGACCGGCTGGCGACACTCACCATCGGTAAATTCAGGAAAACATCGAGATGAGCGAATACTCCCTCTTCACCTCCGAGTCCGTGTCCGAAGGACATCCGGACAAAATCGCCGACCAGATTTCCGATGCGGTGCTGGACGCCATTATTGCCCAGGACAAACACGCACGCGTTGCTGTGGAAACCCTGGTCAAGACCGGCGTAGCCATCGTTGCCGGTGAAGTGACCACCAGCGCCTGGGTCGACCTGGAGCAGATCGTTCGTGACGTGATTTGCGACATCGGCTACACCAGCTCCGAAGTCGGCTTCGACGGCGCGACTTGCGGCGTGATGAACATCATCGGCAAGCAGTCCCCAGACATCAACCAGGGTGTTGACCGTGCCAAGCCTGAAGATCAGGGCGCCGGCGACCAGGGCCTGATGTTCGGCTACGCCAGCAACGAAACCGACGTTTTGATGCCAGCTCCGATCACCTTCTCGCACCAGCTGGTGCAGCGCCAGGCCGAAGCCCGCAAATCGGGTCTGCTGCCTTGGCTGCGTCCGGACGCCAAGTCGCAAGTGACTTGCCGTTACGAAGGCGGCAAGGTTGTTGGTATCGACGCGGTTGTTCTGTCGACCCAGCACAACCCTGAAGTGTCGTACAAAGACCTGCGCGAAGGCGTGATGGAGCTGATCGTCAAGCACGTATTGCCTGCCGAACTGCTGAGCAAAGACACTCAGTTCCACATCAACCCGACCGGCCAGTTCATCATTGGCGGCCCGGTAGGTGACTGCGGTCTGACCGGTCGCAAGATCATCGTCGACAGCTACGGCGGCATGGCCCGTCACGGCGGTGGCGCGTTCTCCGGTAAAGATCCATCGAAGGTTGACCGTTCGGCTGCCTACGCTGGCCGTTATGTTGCCAAGAACATCGTCGCTGCTGGCCTGGCCGAGCGTTGCGAGATTCAGGTTTCCTACGCGATTGGTGTGGCTCAGCCTACTTCGATCTCGCTGAACACCTTCGGCACCGGCAAGATCAGCGATGACAAGATCGTCAAACTGGTGCGTGAAGTGTTCGACCTGCGTCCATACGCAATCACCACCATGCTCGATCTGCTGCACCCGATGTACCAGGAAACTGCAGCGTACGGCCACTTCGGTCGCACGCCAGAGACCAAGACCGTTGGCGAAGACACCTTCACCACGTTCACCTGGGAAAAAACCGACCGCGCCGACGCCCTGCGTTCCGCTGCTGGTCTGTAAGACTTCCCCGGCGGTACAAAAAGCCCCGCACGGTTCGCGCCGTGCGGGGCTTTTTCATGCCTGAAACCGGGAGTTCAACTCAGAACGTTCAGGTCGATGCATATCCAGCAAACCACTCGGTCAGTCCCCTCTCCCACCGGGAGAGGGTTAGGGTGAGGGGCTGTTTTCACTGCACAGAAACAAGCCGTAAAACACCCATCCGGCGGAGTAAATATTTTCGCCTAACCTTCAAACATTCCCCTTGAGCAAGGACGCTCACGATGCTTGCCACGCTGCGCCTGTTATTTATTTTCCTGCTGATGCCCGCCACATTCAGCGCGCAAGCCACCTGCCAAAACTGGCCCGCTGCACACGCCCAACGCGAAATCTCCGCCCTGCAAAACCAGATCGACCAATGGGACGACGCCTACTACCGCGAAGGCCGCTCACTGATTGCCGACGAACTCTACGACCAATCCCTTGCGAAACTGAACGAGTGGCGAGCGTGTTTCAAAGTGCCCTCGCCACCCGATCCTTTGCGCACAGTCTCAGGCTCAAACGCGCACCCCATCGCCCATACCGGCCTGGATAAAATCCACAAAGATGAGGCCGTGGGGGCCTGGCTACGTGATCGCAAGGACGTCTGGATACAACCCAAAGTCGACGGCGTCGCGGTGACACTGATTTACCGCGCGGGCGTTTTGCATCAGGCCATCAGTCGCGGTGACGGAGTTCATGGACAGGACTGGACGCCATCAGCGCAGAACATCGGCGCTATCCCTCAACGCCTGTCACAACCACTGGATCTGCTGGTGCAGGGTGAACTTTACTGGCGGCTGAACCAGCATGTGCAAGCCCGAGCCGGCAGCGTTAACGCCCGCGCCACCGTGGCCGGATTGATGAGCCGAAAATCCTTGAGCACAGAACAAGCCACCGGCATCGGGCTGTTCGTTTGGGACTGGCCACAAGGACCTTTGAACTTGCCCGAGCGCATATCCGGATTGGCAACCCTGGGTTTCACCACGATTGAGCCGTACAGCCATCCCGTTGCCGACTTGGCAGAGGCGCAGAAATGGCGCGATCACTGGTATCGCTCACCTCTGCCGTTTGCCACCGACGGCGTGGTTTTGCGCCAGAGTCGGCGCCCGCCCGCCGAACGCTGGCAGGCTCGCGCGCCGTACTGGGCGGTCGCCTGGAAATATCCGTTTGCGCAAGCCTTGGCTGAAGTGCGCAAGATCAACTTCAAGATCGGTCGCACCGGGCGCATCACACCGGTAATCGAGCTGATTCCCGTTAGGCTCGACGACCGCGAGATCAAACGCGTCAGCGCCAGTTCGTTGAAACGCTGGCAAGCGTTGGACATTCGTCCCGGCGATCAGATTGCGATCAGCCTCGCCGGCCTGACCATTCCTCGGCTCGACAGTGTTGTATGGCGCACCACCGAACGCACGGATATCGATATCCCCAACGCCGATGACTTCCACGCCTTGAGTTGCTGGCAACCGACCCCCGGATGTGAAAGCCAGTTTCTCGCCCGTTTGACCTGGCTCAGTGGCAAACAAGGGCTGGCGATGCAGCATGTCGGTCGCGGTACCTGGGAGAAACTTCTCGAAACACGCCGCGTGAACAACCTGCTTGATTGGTTAACCCTTGATGGGCCGGAGCTTGCTAACATTGCCGGCTTCGGCGAGCGCAGCAGCGAACGCTTGATGCACAGTTTTCACAGCGCCCGCCAACGGCCCTTTGCCCAGTGGCTCAAAGCCTTGGGCCTGCCGCCAACCGGCCAGGCAATACTTACTGATTCCTGGCAGTCGCTGGCACAACGCAACACCGAACAATGGCAGGCTGAAGCCGGTATCGGCCCGGGACGCGCAGCGCAATTGAGCGCATTCTTCCGCGACCCGCAGGTACAGGCTTTGAGCGAAACCTTACATGCCGCCGGAATCGACGGTTTCTGACCACGCAATCCCGGCGCGCCGGGAACCCATCGGCCACCGAGGCGCTCCAACAGCGCAGTGCCTGACCGACCCGACTGCCTTTGCACATGGAGCTTTTATGAAATTTCTCGCACCACTCGCCATGCTGACCCTTTGCGGCGTAATGGTCGCCCCCGTCATGGCCGACGAAGACGCCCCGGGCCTGACCGGTTGCGCCGCCAAGAAGCAGGGCATCATGAATCAGATCGAACAGGCCAAGTCGCGCGGCAACGCCGATCAGCAGGCAGGCCTGGAAACGGCCTTGCGTGAAGTGACCGAGCACTGCACCGACGCCGGCCTGAAGAAAGAACGCGAAAACAAGGTGCTCGAAGCCAAGCACGAAGTGAGCAAGCGTCAGGCGGATCTCGACAAGGCGATGAAAAAAGGCGACCCGGAGAAGATCAACAAGCGCAAAGACAAACTGGCCGAGTCGCGCAAAGAACTGCAGGACGCGCTGGACGAAATCGATAAGTAAGCATTGATGCAGTGAGTTTGATGGCCTATTCGTCAGCTCGTCGCCCGGAACAAGCTCGCTCCCCTATTGATCCGTATTCACCTGTACAACTCGGTCAACTGTGGGAGCGAGCCTGCTCGCGAAGGCGTCAGCTCAAACAATAGAAATCAATGATCGCGAAACTGTTTATGGCAAGCGCTGCAAGCATCTTCAACTTTCTGCACCGCCGGCCCGAGATTGCTGGCCTTGTACGGCTGAACCTGACTGGCAATCACCAATTCACCGGTGGCCGCTTCAAGGTTGCGGGCCATTTCCTGAAAACGCGCCTGCTGTTTCCAGACATCATCCTTGGCGCTGGTGTGATCTTCTTCACGCACCTGCGGAAAATGCTTCCACGGTTCATGGGACAACGCATCGAGTTTTACCGCGCCTTCGGCGAACTTCGGCCCGTCGAACGGAATGCGCCCACGCAACATGCCGCCCAGGTCTTCACCGGTCTTGAGCATCTGTTTGAAGATTGCCTTGCGTTGACCCAGCGGAGAGTTCGGATCGACACCGCCACAGGCGGACAAGGACAGACAGGCCAGCAATACAACAGCAATGCTTTTAAGAGTCATGGTGGCTTCAGGTCACGGAATTCGGCGGCCAGTATCCTCGCGTCACCGCCAAACACCAATAGCCCTATTAAAAATACGGGTTGTTCGAGCGCATGGAGCACGCGGGCAACCGACACAGGAATCACTCCATGAACAGCCGTTTCAAGGCCTGGCGCCACCCGTTGTTCGCAACCCTGCCGCTGCTGGCGATTCTCGCCGGCTGCACCGGTGGCGACAGCGCCAAGCCAAAAACCCACGCACTGGCCACTTACTCCAGCGCTACCTGGGAAGCCCTGCCAGCAGTGTCCGACAGTGATCTGGTTGCCGGTTTCGGTTCGTGGCGCAGCGCGTGCACCCGGCTCAAGGCTGACGCCATCTGGGGCAGCACCTGCGCAGCGGCGGCCAATGTTCCGCAGAGCGCCGCAGAGATTCGTGCGTTCCTCAAACAGAATCTCGATGTCTACGGCCTGCGCGCTGAAAACGACAACGCCAACGGTTTGATCACCGGCTACTACGAGCCGGTCTACCCCGGCAGCCTGACGCCCACCGATGTGGCGAACGTGCCGGTCTATGGCGTGCCGGAAGACATGATCATCGTCTCGCTGGACAGCATTTATCCCGAACTCAAAGGCAAACGCCTGCGCGGTCGCCTCGAAGGCCGCGTGCTCAAGCCTTACGACGACGCGGCAACCATCGAATCCAAAGGTGTGAAAGCGCCAGTGGTGGCGTATCTGACCGATCCGATGAACCTGCAATTTCTACAGATCCAGGGTTCCGGGCGCATTCAGACCGAGGACGGTAAACAGCTGCGCATCGCCTACGCCGATCAGAACGGCCACCCGTACCGCCCAATCGGCCGCTGGCTGGTCGAGCAAGGCGAGCTGAAGAAAGAAGACGTGACCATGAGCGCGATCAGCAACTGGGCCAAGGCCAATCCATCGCGCATCCCCGAACTGCTCGGCAGTAACCCGAGCTACGTGTTCTTCACCCGCAACCCGGACAGCAACGAAGGCCCGCGTGGTTCGCTGAACGTACCGCTAACTGCCGGCTACAGCGCGGCGGTGGATCGCAAGGTGATTCCGTTGGGCAGCCTGTTGTGGCTATCAACTACTAAACCGGATGGCACTGCACTGGTCCGCCCGGTCGCGGCACAGGACACCGGCGGCGCGATTGCCGGCGAGGTTCGCGCGGATCTGTTCTGGGGCACCGGTGATGCGGCCGGTCAATTGGCCGGGGACATGAAACAGCAGGGGCAGATCTGGATGCTTTGGCCTAAAGGTGCGGCATTGCCGCAAGTGCCGCAGGTGGCGGATACAGAGAAGAAGTAAGCCTTGGAATCTGCTGAGGTAATCAGATAGCTATCGCGAGCAGGCTCACTCCTACAGGGGAACGCATTCCAAAATGTAGGAGTGAGCCTGCTCGCGATGAGGCCATCAGCAACACCAGTAAAATAATCAGACCGACACGAAGAAGAACGAAGCAATCAACCCCATCCCCACAAACCACACTAGCGACCGCAAGATCGCCCAGTCCGCTAGGTAGCAAATGATGTACAGCAGGCGACTGGTGATAAACAGCACCGCCAGCACATTGACCGTCACCAGCTCCGCCGTCCCCACCAGGTGCGCGACGATCACTGCCGCCGCGAACGCCGGCGTCACTTCAAAGCTGTTCATCTGCGCCGCATGCGCACGCCTGGCCACACCGTTGAGACTTTCGAGAAAGTCGCGCGGATCGTGGTTGTCACTCAACCGGTAGCCACCCACGGCTTTCGCCACGCCAGTGCAGATATACGGCAGAAAAATTGCGATCAACACACACCACAGAGCCACCGTCATAACGCCGTCCTTTTTTCGAGTTATAGAATTCGCGAGCGGTCAGAACTTCATCACCAGCATGCCGATCAGCACCAGCCCACAGGCTAAGAGCCGTGGACGGCCGAAAGGTTCTTTCAAGTAGCGCATGCCGAACAGCACCACCAAAATCACACTGATCTCACGCAGTGCCGCGGCCTCCGCAATCGAGCCCAACTGCATCGCCCACAGCACCAGAGCGTAGCTGGCCAATACGCAGAAGCCCACCGCCAACCCCAGCTTCCATTGCTCACGCCAGAACAACATGAACGCCGGACGCTTGGCGACCCACGCCAACAGCGGAAACGGCCACGCGCTGAACAACGTGACCCAGACCAGGTAATCGAGCGGATGCGACCAGCGCCGCAATGCCTGGCCGTCGATATAGGTGTAGCAACCAATACACAGGCCGATCAACGCCACCACCGGCAGCATCGACCATGGCAAATGCTTGCCGCCACCGCCCTGCCACAACAGACAAACCATGCCCAACGGGATCAGCATGATCCCGAAAATCTGCTGCGTGGTGAGCACTTCACCGGCGAAGATCAAGGTCAGCGCCAGCACCACCAACGGCGACAATCCGCGCATCAGTGGATACACCAGGCCCAGATCGCCGACCCGATACGCCTGAATCAGCAGGTAGCGATACAGCAGCTCAAAAGCTGCCGAAGCGAGAATCCATGGCCAGATTTCCATGGGCGGCAAGCTCACGAATGGAAACGCGATGGCAACGACCAGCAGCGCCACGGTGTCCATGCACGCCACCACCAGCAGCCGCTCGGCGCTGAACTTGATTAACGTATTCCACGTCGCATGCAACAGCGCCGCCATCAATACCAAAGCTGTCGCCAGCACGTCTTACCCCTTATTTTTATGAGTCCCCGTGTAGGAGCTGCCGCAGGCTCGGGCTCCTACAGTGAAAATCCGAATAGTCAGATTATTGATTCGCGATGTGTCAGCAGCTGTTTATACTGCAAGCGACCACGCCGCACTCAGTTGCGCACAGAAAAATACCAATAATTCCTGCCTGCACCGCCCTTCATCGAGATCGGTCGTCGGCTTGCGTATGCCTGATCAAAGCGTCAAGACTACCGACAGAGACCTTGCGCATGCCACTCGCCTTGCTTGCCCTCGCTGTTGCCGCATTCGGCATCGGCACCACTGAATTCGTCATCATGGGCCTGCTGCCCGATGTTGCCCGCGACCTTGCCGTAAGCATTCCTCACGCGGGCCTGTTGATCACCGGTTACGCGTTGGGCGTGGTGTTCGGCGCGCCGATCCTGGCGATCGGCACCGCGAATATGCCGCGTAAAGCAACGCTGCTGGGCATGACGCTGATGTTCATCCTCGGCAATATCCTCTGCGCCCTCGCACCGAACTACGCGACGCTGATGGCTGCTCGTGTGGTCACCGCGCTGTGTCACGGCGCGTTCTTCGGCATTGGCTCGGTGGTTGCCGCCGGGCTGGTCGCGCCGAACAAACGCGCGCAAGCGATTGCGATGATGTTCACCGGCCTGACATTGGCCAACGTCCTCGGCGTACCGCTGGGCACGGCGCTCGGGCAATACGCCGGTTGGCGCTCGACCTTCTGGGCGGTCTCGGTGATTGGTGTCGTCGCCGCCCTGGCGCAGTGGCTGTGGTTGCCGAAACACATCCCGATGGACAAGGCCAACCTTGCCAGCGAGTTCAAGGTGCTGGGCAAGGTCAACGTGTTGCTGGCGCTGGGCATGAGTGTTTTGGCCTCGACCAGTCTGTTCAGCGTGTTCACCTATATCGCGCCGATCCTGCAAGACATCACCGGCGTCAGCCCGCACGGCGTCACGGTGATGCTGCTGTTATTCGGTGTAGGCCTGACCGGCGGCAGCATGCTCGGCGGGCGTCTGGCTGATAGCCGTTTGCTGCCGTCGCTGGTCGGTGTGGCCCTGGCGGTGGTGGTGATTCTCGCGGCGTTCAGCCAGACCAGCCGCTCGGTTGTGCCGGCGGCAATCACCCTGGTGCTGTGGGGGATTTTTGCTTTTGCGCTGTGCCCGATTCTGCAATTGCTGATCATCGATCAGGCCCATGAAGCACCGAACCTTGGCTCGACGTTGAACCAGAGCGCTTTCAACCTTGGCAACGCGGCGGGTGCGTGGATCGGTGGGCTGGTGGTGGCCAGTGGCGCGGATCTGGCGGACTTGCCGTGGACCGGAGCGCTGGTTGGCGTATTGACGGTGCTGACGGCGCTGTTTTTCATCTATCTGCAACGTCGCGGCGCGGCTGCGGTCAATGTGTCCGGCTAATCGGGTTTAGCCTGCAAGAGCTCTCACCCTAGCCCTCTCCCAGTGGGAGAGGGGACTGACCGTGTTGAATGTTCGAGTTACATCGACCTGAAATTTCGAGCCGAACTCAGGCATTGAAAGACTTGAAGATCTGCTCCCTTTCCCCCTCTCCCCAAGGGAGAGGGCTGGGGTGAGGGGGCTCTTGATCTCATCACACCATCAACTGTGTCCCGATCCTGACTCAGCCCATCCAACCCCTGCACCAAAGATTCGGTGCGCTATCTTTCACCCCTCATCCAAAGGACCCCGGATGCTTGAACTTGTCGCCGCTTTCATCTGCCTCACCACCCTCCTCACCTTCGTCAACTTCCGCTTCATCGGCCTGCCGCCGACCATCGGCGTGATGGTCACCGCACTGCTGTTCTCGCTGATCCTGCAAGGCCTGAGCGTGCTCGGCTACCCCGGTCTCGAAGAACGCGTGCAGCAACTGATCGGCCAGATCGACTTCGGCGATCTGCTGATGAACTGGATGCTCTCATTCCTGCTGTTCGCCGGCGCCTTGCACGTTAACCTCAACGATCTGCGCAGCTACCGCTGGCCCATCGGTCTGTTGGCGACTTTCGGTGTGTTGATTGCCACCACGGTGATCGGCAGCCTCGCCTATTACATTTTTGCCCTGTTCGGCTGGCACGTGAGCTTCTTGTATTGCCTGCTGTTCGGCGCGCTGATTTCGCCGACCGACCCGATTGCGGTGCTCGGTGTACTGCGTACCGCCAACGCCTCGAAGCCGCTGAAAACCACCATCGTCGGCGAGTCGCTGTTCAACGACGGCACAGCTGTTGTGGTGTTCACCGTATTGCTGGGCATCGCCCAACTCGGCGAAACCCCGACCGTCAGCGCCACCGCGATGCTGTTCGTTCACGAAGCGATTGGCGGCGTGTTGTTTGGCGGCCTGATCGGTTATCTGGTCTATCGAATGATCAAGAGCGTCGAGCAGCATCAGATCACTGTGATGCTGACCTTGGCGCTGGTCATTGGCGGTTCGGCGATGGCCACCGAGATTCACGTTTCCGCGCCGATCGCGATGGTGGTGGCCGGTCTGATCATCGGCAACGTCGGGCGCAATCTGGCGATGAATGACATGACCCGCCGCTATCTCGACGGTTTCTGGGAATTGCTCGATGACATGCTCAACGCGCTGTTGTTCGCGCTGATCGGCATGGAACTGTTGCTGCTGCCATTCAACTGGCTGCACATGGCAGCGGCAGGTTTGCTGGCGGTGGCGATTCTGCTCTCGCGCCTGCTCACCGTAGCACCAGCGATTCTGCTGCTGCGACGCTGGCGGACAGTGCCCGCCGGCACCATCCGGATTCTGACCTGGGGCGGCTTGCGCGGCGGTGTTTCGGTGGCACTGGCGCTGGCCCTGCCGCTGGGCCCGGAGCGCGATCTGCTGCTGAGCATCACTTACATCGTGGTGCTGTCGTCGATCCTGTTGCAGGGGCTGACCATCGGCAAACTGGTCAAACACGCGACTCGCAACGAGCCGAGTGCTGCGACCGAAACCGCACACTGACACATCACTGCGGCGCCGTCGTGGAGTACTTTCATGACGGATCGCAGAGTAATTCGAGCAGATGTCGCATCGCCAACGGGCGGTGCGGCGTCGAGCTGTGCATCACCACCAGTTCCCGCGAATAACGCTGCTCCTTTTCCACCGGCAGGACATACATTCCGTCCAGCGCCATCCCGGCCCATTGCGGCACCAGTGACACTCCCATCCCCTGATTGACGAGCATGACGATGGTTTCCAGCGCATCCAGTTCACACAGCAAATTCGGCTCGATCGCCTGCTCGTCGAGGTAGCGCTGTGCAATCTGCCCGCCCCATGAACGCGCGTCGTAACGTATGAATGGACCTGCACGCAGCAATGTTTCCAGCGATTGCCCGGTGTGCGTGGCCGGAGCAACCAGAACCAACGGCTCGATCTTAAGCACGGTCAGCGCCAGAGCCTTGGGTGGCTGAAATGGTGGCCTGACCAGAATCGCCGCATCCAGTTCGCCCGCCAGCACTTTTTCGTAAAGGCTTTTTGAATCCCCGGGCGTGATCTTCAGCTTCAACGCCGGCGCCGAAAATGCCAATCGCTCGATCAACCCCGGCAACACACCCGTCAACGCCGTCGAGATCGCGCCAATCTTCACCTCTCCCGTCAGAGCATCGTGGTTCAGATCGTTTTGCAACGCCTGCGCCTGTTCGATGATCGCCCTGATTTGCGGCAGCACCTGCAGACAGAGATCCGATGGCCGTACGGCATGCGCGGTGCGCACCAACAAGGCATAACCCAGTGACCGTTCGAGTGCCTGAACTCGCTGACTGATCGCCGCCGCCGTGCGGTTTTCGCGGCGAGCGGCGGCCGCAATCGAACCGGTTTCAACTACTGCGATCAGGCTTTGAAGAAAGCGCACGTCCATAAGTTTTCCTTTCGCTCAGAACAAGGCGAAGCCGTTTTGCCCCGCCGCATGGCCTGTTTACCCTGAGTGCTCCTTCACTCAGGGCTATCACATGAACAGACCTTTTCACGCTGCATACCATGTTTGCGACCTGGAACAGACGCGGACTTTTTATCGAGATGTGTTGGGCTGCACTGAAGGCCGCAGTACAGAGACGTGGGTCGACTTCGACTTTTTCGGCAATCAACTCTCGCTGCACCTGGGCAAACCCTTCGCGACAACCCGCACCGGGCAGGTCGGCGAGCACAAGGTGCTGATGCCACACCTCGGTGTGGTGCTACCGCTAGAGGAATGGCTGGAACTGGCCGAGCGGCTGAACCGCCTGGGCACTCACTTTGAAATCCCACCGGTGATTCGTTTCGCCGGCGAAGCGGGCGAGCAACGCACGATGTTCTTCCTTGACCCCAGCGGCAACCCGATCGAAGTCAAAGGCTTCAAGGACTTCAACGGTCTGTTTGCGCATTGATTCCAACCCCAACAAACACAATAAAAAGGGGCACAGCATGAGTAGCAAAACATCCACCAGCCTGGTCACTCGCATCATGATCGGGCTCGCCGCCGGGGTCGTCGTCGGCATCCTCCTCAACCAGTTTCCCGAACACAAAGCCTGGTTTATCGACAACCTGCTGCAACCGGCGGGCGACCTGTTTATCAGGCTGATGAAAATGATCGTCGTACCGCTGGTCTTTGCCTGCATGGTCGTTGGCATTGCCGGCGCGGGCAGTACCAAGGCCTTGGGACGGGTCGGGATAAAAACACTGGTGTATTTTTTCACGATCACCAGCATCGCCATCGTCTTCGGGCTGATCATCGGCAATGTATTCCAGCCCGGCGCTGGCGCGGATTTCAGCAGCACCTTGCAAGCACCGGTCACCGGCCTGGCCACTACGGGTGAAACGCAGAACCTGGGTCGAACCTTGGTCAACATCGTCCCGGACAACATCGTATTGGCCATGTCGCAGGGCAAACTGCTGTCGGTGTTGTTCTTTGCCATCCTGTTCGGCTGCGCCTTGTCGATGCTGCCCGAGCAACAGAAGGCGCCGCTGATCGCGGTGATGCAGGCGGTTTCCGACACCATGTTCAAAGTCACGCATCTGGTCATGCACTATTCGCCGATCGGTATTTTCGGCCTGATCGGCGTGACTGTAGCCAGCTTTGGCCTGAGCGCCTTACTGCCACTGGCCAAGCTGATCGGCATCACTTATGTGGCGGTGTTGCTGTTCGCATTGTGCGTGCTGGGTTTGGTGGCGCGAATGGCCGGGATCCGTTTTTTCCACCTTATCCGCGAAATACGCAGTGAACTACTGCTGGCCTACAGCAGCGCTGCTTCGGCCACGGTGATGCCGCAGTTGATCGAAAAAATGGAACGCTATGGAGCGCCGCGCCCGATTACCAGCATGGTCATTCCGCTGGGCTACTCGTTCAACCTCGACGGCGCATCACTGTTTGCAGGGCTGGGCACATTGTTCATCGCTCAGGCTTATGGCATTGACCTGGGTCTGGCAGATCAGGCGATGCTGGTGCTGATCATGGTGCTGACATCCAAAGGCGCGGCGGGCGTGCCGGGCTTCATGTTCATCATTCTGACGGCAACGCTGACCGCCGCCGGATTGCCAGTGGAAGGCGTGGCGATCATCGCTGGCGTTTACCGGTTGATGGACATGCCGGTGACTGCGCTGAACGTGTTGGGCAACGCGCTGGCGCCGCTGGTCATTGCACGTTGGGAAGGCCAGCTCAAGGCGCCTGAAAGCGAGCCGGCCGCGTCACCGGTCAGCCCGCCGTTCAACGCCTGAAACTATCGGCTTTTGCTGTCTGAATCATCCTCGCGGGATTCGCCAGAGGCGGGTTTATCCGTCTTTGGCGCACCGCTCTCACTGCGAATCTGCGCATGGCTGATCAGCGCGAAAATAAAGCTGCCGCCAATGATGTTCCCCGCCAGCGTCGGCCCAGCGAAGACCATCCAGAAATCACTCCACGGCAGCTCGCCGGCGAACACCAGATATGACACCTCCGCCGAACCCACCACGATGTGAGTGAAGTCGCCGAGCGCCATCAGGTAGGTGATGAGGATAATGATCCACATCTTCGCGCTCTCCATGGACGGAATCATCCAGACCATAGTGGCGATCATCCAGCCGGAAACGATGCCCTTGGCGAACATCTGGCTGGCGTGGTTTTCCATGACCTTGCGGCCGATTTCGAGAAAGGCATGGTCCGTCTTGGTGTCGAAGATCGGCAGTTCGAGCATCACGTACGCGACCAGAATCGTGCCGCACAGGTTGCCGACCAGCACCACCGTCCACAGGCGGATCAGCCGGCCGAAGTTTTGCAGGGTCGGCTTGGTCATGACCGGCAGCACGGCAGTCAGGGTGTTTTCGGTGAACAGTTGCTGACGGGCGAGGATCACCGCGAGAAAACCTGCGCAGTAACCGAAGCTGGCGATCACCTTGAATTCGTCACCGTCGGGCAGGCGCGAGTTGAGCAGGCCCATGCCCATCAATGACAAGCCCATGGTCAGCCCGGCCGCCAGCGCCGACCACCACAGCGCGGCGATGCTGCGCTCCAGTTCCTGATCGCCTTGGCTGCGGATGATTTCGTGCAGAACGGCCGCGCGGGGCGGCTGGTTTTTCTCGACTTCGTGTTGCTCTTTGGCCGAGAGATCGGGGGTCTTGCCGTCGGTGGGAGTGGTCATGGCGTGGGAACCGTGGGGGTGGTGTTTACCTACGACCCTTGCGGCTTGGAATACGTTCTGTGAGCGCCACGCTAATAGTGTAGGAGCTGCCGAAGGCTCGGGCCGCGATCGGACGATCTTTTGATCTTGCCTCTATAAAACAAGATCAAAAGATCGCAGCCTGCGGCAGCTCCTACAGAGCTCGCATTACTCGCTGACTAACTCATCTTCCTGAAACTGGTCTTTGACGTACTTGATTTCAGTGCGCCCGTGCGGTGCCGGCAAGCCGTCTTCACCGAGGTTCACAAAAACCATCTTCTCAACGGTGAGAATGCTCTTGCGGGTGATCTTGTTGCGCACTTCGCACGTCAGGGTGATCGAGGTGCGGCCGAATTCGGTGGCGGTAATGCCCAGTTCGATGATGTCGCCCTGGCGCGAGGCGCTGACGAAGTTGATTTCGGAAATGTACTTGGTCACCACGCGCTGATTGCCCAACTGCACAATGGCGTAAATAGCCGCTTCCTCGTCGATCCAGCGCAGCAGGCTGCCGCCGAACAGGGTGCCGTTGGGGTTGAGGTCTTCGGGTTTTACCCATTTGCGGGTGTGGAAATTCATCTTCACTCCTGAGTGTCTTGCCGAACGATGGACGGTATCTTGGCAGACTGAGCGGTCAGGCTCCATGCGGCTTCGACTATGGTCGTCATTAACGATCTTCATTTGGCCGACAGAAACCCTTTGGAAGATCAGTCTAGACGGCTATAATCGCCCCCGTTTCAAAACGGTCATCTTCAATTGATACCGTTTTCCCGCCACCTGTCCGAGGGGCGCTGCAGCAGGTTCAACCTGTCAGGCTCGGATGGGGCGTTGACCGGCCTTAGGCTGGACACTAAACGCACAACGGCGCCCATTCGCATACATTACGAATGGAGGCTCTTCATGAGCGCTGTTATCACGCCTGCAGATTTTAACGATTACAAAGTTGCCGACATGTCCCTGGCTGCCTGGGGCCGTCGCGAAACCATCATCGCCGAATCGGAAATGCCGGCTCTGATGGGTCTGCGTCGCAAGTATTCCGGCGAACAGCCGTTGAAAGGCGCCAAGATCCTCGGCTGCATCCACATGACCATTCAGACTGCCGTGCTGATCGAAACCCTGGTTGCTCTGGGTGCCGAAGTACGTTGGTCGTCGTGCAACATTTTCTCCACTCAGGATCAGGCTGCTGCCGCTATCGCTGCTGCCGGTATCCCGGTTTTCGCCTGGAAAGGCGAAACTGAAGAAGAGTACGAGTGGTGCCTGGAGCAGACCATCCTGAAGGATGGCCAGCCATGGGACGCCAACATGATCCTCGACGACGGCGGCGACCTGACTCAGTTGCTGCACGACAAGTACCCACAAGTACTGGATCGCGTTCACGGCGTGACCGAAGAAACCACCACCGGCGTACACCGTCTGCTGGACATGCTGGCCAAGGGCGAGCTGAAAATCCCGGCCATCAACGTCAACGACTCGGTGACCAAGTCCAAGAACGACAACAAGTACGGCTGCCGTCACAGCCTGAACGACGCGATCAAGCGCGGTACTGACCACCTGCTGTCCGGCAAGCAAGCGCTGGTCATCGGTTACGGTGACGTGGGCAAGGGCTCCGCTCAGTCCCTGCGTCAGGAAGGCATGATCGTTAAGGTTTCCGAAGTTGACCCGATCTGCGCCATGCAGGCGTGCATGGACGGTTTCGAACTGGTTTCGCCGTTCATCGACGGTATCAACAACGGCACCGAAGCAAGCATCGACAAAGCGCTGCTGGGCAAGATCGACCTGATCGTGACCACCACCGGTAACGTCAACGTTTGCGACGCGAACATGCTCAAAGCTCTGAAGAAGCGCGCTGTTGTCTGCAACATCGGTCACTTCGACAACGAGATCGACACCGCTTTCATGCGCAAGAACTGGGCATGGGAAGAAGTGAAGCCACAGGTACACAAGATCCACCGTACCGGCCCGGGCGCTTTCGACGCTCAGAACGACGACTACCTGATCCTGCTGGCCGAAGGCCGTCTGGTAAACCTGGGTAACGCCACTGGCCACCCGAGCCGCATCATGGACGGTTCGTTCGCCAACCAGGTTCTGGCACAGATCTTCCTGTTCGGCCAGAAGTACGCCGACCTGTCGCCAGCCCAGAAAGCCGAGCGTCTGACCGTTGAAGTACTGCCGAAGAAACTCGACGAAGAAGTGGCTCTGGAAATGGTTCGCGGCTTCGGTGGCGTGGTCACTCAACTGACCAAGCAACAGGCTGACTACATCGGCGTCACCGTCGAAGGCCCGTTCAAGCCACACGCTTACCGCTACTGATTGGCTGAGCGTCGACGCGGTGTGCCTGGCGCACCGCGTTGCCTGACTGGCGCTGCTGACCGCTCTGTGTAGGAGCTGCCGCAGGCTGCGATCTGTTGATCTGCAAAGATCGCAGCCTGCGGCAGCTCCTACAGGGTGCAGCGTCCGGCTTACGTGTTTCCAAGGGTATGACCATGTCTCAAGACCGTCGCTACAGCTTCGAGTTCTTCCCGACCAAGACCGATGCTGGGCATGAAAAACTGCTCGCCACTGCCCGTCAGTTGGCCACTTACAACCCTGATTTCTTTTCCTGCACCTATGGCGCTGGTGGTTCGACCCGTGATCGCACCCTCAACACCGTTCTGCAACTGGAAAGCGAAGTCAAAATCCCGGCCGCACCGCACCTGTCGTGCGTCGGCGACAGCAAGGACGATCTGCGCGGCCTGCTGAACGAGTACAAGGCTGCCGGCATCAAGCGCATCGTCGCCCTGCGTGGTGACCTGCCGTCCGGCATGGGCATGACCAGCGGCGAGCTGCGTCACGCCAATGAACTGGTTGAATTCATTCGTGAAGAAACCGGCGATCATTTCCACATCGAAGTTGCCGCTTACCCGGAGATGCATCCACAAGCACGCAACTACGAAGACGATCTGGCCAACTTCGTGCGCAAGGCCCGTGCCGGCGCCGACAGCGCAATCACCCAGTACTTCTTCAACGCCGACAGCTACTTCTATTTCGTCGACCGTTTGCAGGCGCAGGGTGTCGATCTGCCAATCGTTCCGGGGATCATGCCGATCACCAACTACAGCAAACTCGCGCGCTTCTCCGATGCCTGCGGTGCGGAAATCCCGCGCTGGATCCGCAAGCAACTGGAAGCCTACGGCGATGACACACAAAGCATTCAGCGCTTTGGTGAGCAAGTCGTCAGCGAGATGTGCGAACGCCTGTTGCAGGGCGGCGCGCCGGGGCTGCACTTCTATTCCATGAACCAGGCTGAGCCGAGTCTGGCGATCTGGAATAACCTGAAGTTGCCGCGTTGAAACAGCGGCAAGCTTCAAGCTGAAAGCAACAAGCAAGATCAAAAGATCGCAGCCTTCGGCAGCTCCTACACAGGATTTAATTACACCTGTAGGAGCTGCCGAAGGCTGCGATCTTTTGCTTTTAAATCCCCGAATTAGAGCTTGTGCAGGCACTTTCTGGCTCTTTCGCGTTTCTCGTCGTAATCTCAAGCCATGCCTTTGATCACGCAGTTATTCGCCGTGCTGGTTTTTGCTTGCCTGAGCTTCGCCGCTCGAGGCGAGAAGTTGCGTATTGTCACCGAGCCGTGGGCGCCTTACGTCTATGAAGAGAACGGTAAGAACCTCGGGCTGGATTACGAAACCACGGCCATCGTCTTCAAACGGCTGGGCATAGAAGTCGAATGGCAATTCCTGCCGTGGAAGCGTTGCCTGTCGATGCTTGAAAACGGCCTTGCCGATGGCGCGCTGGATATCTTCCATAGCGATGAGCGCGACGCCACCCTGCTCTACCCGAGCGAGCCGCTGTCGGACGTCGAATTCGTGATGTTTTACGCCAACGACCGGCCGCACCCGTTCAGCAAACTCGAAGAACTCAAAGGCCTGACCATCGGCACCTCGCCGGGTTATCTCTATAGCCCAGACTTCAGCGAATCAACATTGTTTACCCGTGAACCGGCCCCGACCCACGAAGCCAACTTCGGCAAACTGGTGCGCGGTCGCATTGACTTGCTGATCACTGACCGTCGCGTCGGTCAGCATTTGCTCGATGAGCTGAATATTCGCGATCAAATCACCGAAAACCCGACGGTTATTAGCCGTCAGAGCCAGTTTCTCGCGGTTCGACGCAATGCCGGCATGGATTTGCTGGTGCAGCGGTTTGGCGCCGAGCTCAAGCGATTCAAGCGCGAACCGGCCTACGCCGAGCTGAGCGCACGCTACGGCGCCGCCCCCGCCAGCAGCCCATCAATGAATTCAGCCACGGCCAGCGGCAAAACCGTTGAGCAGCAGGAAAGCAGCGCGCAGTGATTGCTCTGTTATACTCCGGCGTTCCCGCCAGGCTCACGCCCGGACGCCCGGAACCGTAACAGGCCTCTCGACCCGCTACAGCGCAGCTTTGCAGCCCGCGCGAGCGCTCCAGACGTGCCTTCGGAACCGCAGCAGGACCGGACGGGATTGCGTCCTCTTAAACGTGATTCGCGCCAGGCAAGACTCCCATTGGGCCAAGCCCTAACTAAAACAGGATTACTCATGTCCTTTGCTTCCCTCGGTCTCTCCGAGGCTTTAGTCCGCGCCATCGAAGATGCGGGCTATACCGAGCCTACTCCGGTGCAACAGCGGGCCATTCCCGCCGTGTTGCAAGGTCGCGACCTGATGGTTGCGGCACAGACAGGTACCGGTAAAACCGGCGGTTTCGCCCTTCCGATCCTGGAGCGGTTGTTCCCCAATGGTCACCCGGACAAATCCCAGCGTCATGGCCCGCGCCAACCGCGTGTACTGGTCCTGACCCCGACCCGCGAACTCGCGGCCCAGGTTCACGAGAGCTTCAAGATCTACGCCCGTGACCTGAAATTCGTCAGCGCCTGCATCTTCGGCGGCGTTGGCATGAACCCACAGGTTCAGGCCATGTCCCGTGGTGTTGACGTGCTCGTTGCGTGCCCGGGTCGTTTGCTCGATCTCTGCGGCCAGGGCAGCGTTGACCTGTCCCACGTGGAAATCCTCGTCCTCGACGAAGCCGACCGCATGCTCGACATGGGTTTCGTGCACGACGTGAAAAAAGTTCTCGCGCGTCTGCCGTCCAAGCGTCAGAACCTGCTGTTCTCGGCAACCTTCTCCAAAGACATCACCGACCTCGCCGGCAAGCTGCTGCACAACCCGGAACGCATCGAAGTGACGCCGCCGAACACCACGGTCGAGCGCATCGAACAACGCGTGTTCCGTCTGCCGGCCAGCCACAAGCGTGCGCTGCTGGCGCACCTGATCACCGCCGGCGCATGGGAACAGGTACTGGTCTTCACCCGTACCAAGCACGGCGCCAACCGTCTGGCCGAGTACCTGGACAAGCACGGCCTGCCGGCTGTGGCGATCCACGGTAACAAGAGCCAGAACGCGCGGACCAAAGCGCTGGCCGACTTCAAGGCCAACCAGGTGCGCATCCTGGTGGCTACCGACATCGCCGCGCGCGGTCTGGACATCGATCAGTTGCCACATGTGGTCAACTTCGAACTGCCGAACGTCGATGAAGATTACGTGCACCGCATCGGCCGTACTGGCCGTGCCGGTCGTTCGGGCGAGGCGATTTCGCTGGTCGCGCCGGACGAAGAAAAACTGCTGAAAAGCATCGAACGCATGACCAAACAGAAAATCGCCGACGGCGACCTGATGGGCTTCGATTCGAGCACCATTGAAGCCGAGAAGCCGGAAGTGCGTGAACGTCCGGACGTGCGTAACCCGCGCAATCCACGTGGCCCACGCGGCGACGGGCCGAATGGCGGCGGCGGTGGTGGCGGTCGTAAGGACAAAGGCAAAGACAAGGGCAAGGAAAAACCGGCCGGTGAACGTGGCGAGCGCCCTGCCCGTCAGCAGAAACCGCGCGAAGGTACTCCGAGCCGCGAACAGCGTCCGAGCCAACCGCCACGTGCGGCAGCGGATCGCGCACCGGACGAATTCCTCGACGACGATATCGATAACTTCGGTAACCGCGTTGACTACGTGCCGAAACCGGCTCCTGCTGGCGGCCGTGGTCGTCGTCCAGGCGCACCGGCTCAAGGTGCTGGCGCAGGTTCGGGCGCACCTCGCGGCGGTCAGTCGCAGGGTCGCCAGAACGGCCCGCGCAACAGCAACGGTTCGAGCACCGGCACACCACCGGCCAAACGCAGCGGCCCGCGCAATGGTGCACCGCGTGACGGTCAGTCGGGTCGTCGCGACGATTCCGCTTCGTCCTCGCGCAACCGCCGTCCAGCCCGTGACGATCAGCCACGCAGCGAGCCAGCCGTGCAGAACCCGCGCAGCACCGGCCCGAAGATCATGCACAAGGAATCGAAAGCCGATCGCTTCCCGACGCCTGAGCAGCTTGATCAACTGCCAAGCCGCCCGCGTGGCGAAAAACCAGCCTTGCTGACCCGCAATCGCTGATTTGACGCTGCAATGAAAAATGCCCCGCCTCGAAAGAGCCGGGGCATTTTTTATGGACGACCCAAACCCGCTTTCTGTAGGAGCAGCCTTCGGCAGCTCCTACAGGGGATCAGGGTTGTGGCAGGCAATAAAAAACGCCCCCGGCCTTTCGACCGGGGGCGTTTTTGTGTGGCGGACGAAAGTTATTTAACTTTCACGCCTTCCAGCGAGATGTCCAGATCCGCAGTTTGCGAGGTAGGACCTGGGCCCTTGATCCCGAAATCGTTCAGGTTGAGGGTGGTCTTGGCGTTGAAACCAGCACGCTCGCCGCCCCATGGATCCTTGCCTTCGCCGTTGAACGTGGCCTTGAAGGTCACAGGCTTGGTCACGCCGTGCAGGGTCAGGTCGCCAGTCACGTCAGCAGTCTTTTCACCGGTCGACTTAACAGCGGTGGAGACGAACTTGGCGTCAGCAAACTTGCCCACGTCGAGGAAGTCTTTGCTGGCGATGTGCTTGTCACGTTCAGCGTGGTTCGACCAAAGGCTGGCGGTTTTCACATCGACGGAGATTTTGCTGGCTTCAGGCTTGGCCGAATCCCACGAGAACGTACCGTCGAAATCTTTGAAAGTACCGTGGATGAAGCTGTAACCCAGGTGGCTGATTTTCCAGTCAACGAAGGCGTGCTGACCTTCCTTGTCGATTTTGTAGTCCGCCGCCATGGCCTGGGCCGAGAGCAGTGCAGAACCGATTGCCAGAGCGGCCAGAGTCTTTTTCAACATGCTTTCTTTTCCTTTGAGTCGAGGTTGAATTTCAGGCTTTGCGACCGAGCATTCGCGTCAGGGTCGCATCACGATCGATAAAGTGGTGCTTCAATGCTGCCAACGCATGGAGACCGGAAAAAATTACCAGTGCCCACGCCAGCCAGAGATGAATCACCCCAGCGGTATCTGCCTGATCCGGTAGCCCGGAAACCAGTGCAGGAACTTCAAACAGGCCAAACACCGGAATCCCGACACCGTCTGCGGTGGAAATCAGGTAACCGGCAAGCATCACAGCGAACAGCGCCAGATACAGAAACCCGTGGCCGAACTTGGCGCCGATCCGGGTCATGCGGCTGTAGCTCTGCAGCGTCGGCGGCGGTGGGCTGATAAAACGCCACAGCACCCGCAACACCATCACGGCCAGCAACACCAGGCCGATACTCTTGTGCAGATCCGGCGCCTCTTTGCGCCAGCTGCTGTAGTAATCCAGCCCGACCATCCACAGGCCCAGCGCAAACAGCCCGAAGACCACCAGCGCCACGCCCCAGTGCATGAAGATGCTGACCCAACCATAGCGCGAAGAAGAGTTACGTAGCTGCATTGCCCAAATCCTGTGAGAACTGCGAACCAAGACTAGCGAGTTATCTATCGAATTAAAGCGGAAAATTTCGCTTTGAAATATCGAGAAATACGATCAAGAGTCTGGAAGTGGCTTGTTAAGGAAAGATTAACGGGGAAAGTGTGGCGGGATGTTAGGTGGCAGATCCTGATGATGCGCTGTCTGGACAGGCTTCATCGCGGGCAAGCCCGCTCCCACAGTGGTCGGTGGCGTTCACAAATTCTGCGTTCACCTCAGAAACCTGTGGGAGCTGGCTTGCCAGCGATGGGGCCCTCACAGGCAAAAAAAAGCGCGGCATAAACGCCGCGCTTCTTCATTCACCGCAAGGCTTACTGCGCCTTGGTCTCGGTCGTTGCCGCAGGCTTGGCCGCTGGCTTCTTCGCCGGTTCAGCCTTCTTCGCCGCCGGTTTCGCCGCAGGCTTTTTCGCTTCGGTTTTAGCCGCCGGCTTCTTCGCCGCAGGCTTGGCTGCCGCTTTCTTCGCAGGCTCAGCCTTTACAGGAGCTGCAGGCTTCGGCGCTTCCACCGGAGCTGGCGCAGGTGCCGGGGTCGGCGCAGGTGCTGGAGCGACCGGAGCAGGTGCCGGCTCTGGCGCCTTCACTGGCTCAGGCTTCTTCTCGTCATCCGAACCGCCGAACAGATTAGTGAAGAAGTTACCCTTCTTCGCCGCCACGGCACCCGCCGCGCCTGCCGCTGCTGCGGCCGGGACCACTTTGGCTGGCTCGAACGATTTGCCCGCCGCCAGATCTTCAACCTGACTGGCCGCACGCTGACCGGTGCGCAGTGCGCCTTCCAGCGTGCCCGGGTACAAGGTGTCGGTGTGTTCGCCGGCAAACGTCACGCGTTGCAACGGACGCTCCCACAGGCGCCAGAACTTGCTGATCTGCCCCGGGCCGTAAGCCAGGTACGCACCGCCCATCGACGGGTCGGTGCTGTAGCGACGGATTTCATAACCGGTGAACGAGCCACGGGCCTGTGGATAAAACGCGTGCAGACGGATCAGCACCTGATCGACCATCTGCTTGTCGCCGAACGCCTGCATCACGCGGGCATTGTCGCCGGACAGGTTGATCACCACGTTGGCGCCGCCCTTCAGGGCAGGTTCGATCCAGAGCATGCCGAGACCGGTGTTGCTGTAGATCTCGCCGGACATGCGCGCCTTGCTTTCCCACACCGGCGTCTTGAACTTCAGCATGATCTGGTCGCGCCAGCCGTAGTTGGTGCCCTTGATCGCGGCCATGTGCTGGGCATCCAGCGCCGGCGTCAAAGCAATCTTGTTCAGCGCACGCAATGGCACGGCCAGTACAACGTAATCAGCCTGATAACCAACACTGCCGACCTTGACGGTCACGCCATCCTTGTCCTGATTGATCGCCGACACCGGCGAGTTGGTCTTGATGGTTTTGATCTGTTTGACGAACGCCTGCGCCAGCACCTGGCTGCCGCCGACCAGACGCGAAGCGCGCAGGTCACGGTCGGAGATGCCGCGATACACGCGGTTCTGCTGCGCGAAGTACAGCAGCGACAGACGCGAAGGTTCGTCGTAGTGGGTGCGGATGTCCTGGTTGATCAGCTGACGCGCAGTGGCCGGCAGGTTCTGCTTGTCGAGCCAGCTCGATACGGTGATCTGGTCCAGTGCGTGCAACGTACTGGTCGCCGCCGGGTTCTGCGGGTCGTCGATCGAGCGCGCCAGATCGTCGAGGGTTTTCTGATAGCGCTTCAGGGCATCGGCGGTGGCCGGTTGCTTGGTCGCCAGATCGGCGGCAGAGAAATACTCGCCGTCGATCAGGTAGCCCGGGGTCCGCACGAACTCAGGTGCCGCCGTGGTGCCCAGCTTGAACGTCGACACGTACTTGTTCAGCACCGGCTGGGTCTTGTCGTTGCCGATCCACTCGCTGGTGGCCATGCCCGAGCGTCCGCCCAAGCTCGGCTTGGCTTCCAGCAGGGTGACCTGCCAGCCTTTGTTTTGCAGTTCGTAAGCGGCAGTCAGACCCGAGAGGCCGCCGCCGATCACGATTGCAGTTTTATCCTTGGCCAGCGCTGTAACGCTGAACAGCCCCAACATCACCAGCGCACAGGCGCGCAGCCAACCGACAGACATTCAGCGAACTCCGGAAATACACGTAGGAAAAAGCAGTTTTGCGGGTCAGACGACCCAAAGAACCGCGAAGAATACGTTAGCCATCAAAACGCCGCCAGCGACGTCTATCGGCTCATACAAAGTAGCTCAATCGACACAATGGGTTGTCCCCGCGCGATGCATTGCATAGGCTTGCGCGATTGTTTGCCCGCGCCTGACGCGAGCCGCCTCGAGGAGACTGTAAATGGGCCTGAATAACCAGTGGATGCAACGCGACCTCGCGGTGTTGTGGCATCCCTGCACCCAGATGAAAGACCACGAACAGCTGCCGCTGATCCCGATCAAGCGCGGCGAAGGCGTCTGGCTCGAAGACTTCGAAGGCAAGCGCTACCTCGACGCCGTCAGCTCGTGGTGGGTCAACGTGTTCGGCCACGCCAACCCGCGCATCAACCAGCGCATCAAGGATCAGGTCGATCAACTGGAGCACGTGATTCTGGCTGGCTTCAGCCATCAACCGGTGATCGAGCTGTCCGAACGTCTGGTGAAGATGACGCCGGAAGGGCTGAACCGGGTGTTCTACGCCGATAACGGTTCGTCCTGCATCGAAGTCGCGCTGAAAATGAGCTTTCACTACTGGCTCAATCGCGGTCAACCGAACAAGAAGCGCTTCGTCACCCTGACCAACAGCTACCACGGCGAAACCATGGCGGCGATGGCGGTCGGTGACGTGCCGCTGTTCACCGAGACCTACAAAGCGCTGCTGATGGACACCATCAAGGTGCCGAGCCCGGATTGCTACGGGCGCCCCGAGGGGATGAGTTGGGAAGAACATTCGCGCAACATGTTCGCGGCCATGGAACAGACCTTGGCCGAGAACCATGACAGCGTCGCGGCAGTGATCGTCGAGCCGCTGATTCAGGGCGCTGGCGGCATGCGCATGTATCACCCGGTGTATCTGAAATTGCTGCGCGAGGCTTGCGATCGCTACGGCGTGCATTTGATCCTCGACGAAATCGCCGTTGGTTTCGGTCGCACCGGAACCATGTTTGCCTGTGAACAGGCCGGCATCCGCCCGGACTTCCTCTGCCTGTCGAAAGCGCTGACCGGCGGCTATTTGCCGCTGGCCGCGTGCCTGACCACCGACGAGGTCTACAGCGCGTTCTACGATGACTATCCAACCTTGCGCGCCTTCCTCCATTCGCACAGCTACACCGGCAACCCGCTGGCGTGCGCGGCGGCATTGGCGACGCTGGATATCTTCGAGCAGGACAACGTCATCGAGAACAACAAGGCGCTGGCCCAGCGCATGGCCTCGGCGACGGCGCATCTGGTCGATCACCCGAACGTCTCCGAAGTGCGCCAGACCGGCATGGTGCTGGCCATCGAGATGGTCAAGGATAAAGCCACCAAAGAGGCCTACCCTTGGCAGGAACGTCGCGGTCTGAAAGTGTTCCAGCATGCGCTGGAGCGTGGCGCGTTGCTGCGTCCGCTGGGTAGCGTGGTGTATTTCCTGCCGCCGTACGTGATCACCCCGGAGCAGATCGACTTCCTCGCCGAAGTCGCCAGCGAAGGCATCGACATTGCCACGCGTGACAGCGTCAGCGTGGCCGTGCCGAAAGACTTCCACCCCGGCTTCCGCGATCCGGGTTGATCCGGTTTACTCGCTCGTTCCCACGCTCCGCGTGGGAATGCAGCCCGGGACGCTCCGCGTCCCAAAGCGGACGCAGAGCGTCCATTGAGGCATTCCCACGCAGAGCGTGGGAACGATCTAATCTGAGAGACCCGAAATGAGACTGTCCCGCTTCTTTATCGACGCCCCCCTGAGCACCGGCGAACACGAATTGCCGGAGGCCCAGGCGCACTACATCAGCCGCGTGCTGCGCATGGCCGAGGGCGATGCGGTGCAGCTGTTCGACGGTTCCGGCCATGAATTTCGCGGCGCCCTGCTGGAAGTCGGCAAGAAACGTGTAACCGTGCAGATCGACGAACAATTCGCCGGCCAGGTCGAATCGCCGCTGCACATCCACCTCGGCCAGGGACTGTCCCGTGGCGAGCGCATGGATTGGGCAATTCAGAAAGCCACCGAACTGGGCGTGAATGAAATTACGCCGATCTTCAGTGATCGCTGTGAAGTCCGCCTCAAGGACGAACGCGCCGACAAACGCCTGCTGCACTGGCGTCAGGTGGCGATCAGCGCCTGTGAACAATGCGGGCGCTCGCGGGTGCCGGTGATTCATCCGCCGGTGTTGCTGGCGGACTGGATCAAACAGACCGAAGCCGAGTTGAAACTGGTGTTGCATCCGGTGGCGGAGCCGTTGGTGAGTCATGCCAAACCGGCGACTTTGGCCTTCCTGATCGGGCCTGAAGGTGGCCTGACTGACGCCGAAGTCGAGCAAGCCAAAGGCAACGGCTTCCACGCCGCCCGCCTCGGCCCGCGGGTGTTGCGCACAGAGACGGCGCCAGTGGTTGCGCTGGCGGTGGCCCAACAGCTTTGGGGTGATTTCTAAGGCCCCATCGCTGGCAAGCCAGCTCCCACAGGATCTTTGTTGGCCACAACATCCGTGAACAACGCTAAACCCTGTGGGAGCTGGCTTGCCAGCGATTAGCCGCACCTCGGTCTATAGGACGTAAAACAAGATCGCCACAAAGTGCAGCAAGCTCCCCGCGATCACAAACAAATGCCAGATCCCATGCGCATGCCGCAGCCGGTGATCCAAGGCAAAAAAGATAATCCCCACCGTGTACAAAACCCCGCCCGACGCCAGCCAGGCAAAACCTGTCGTACCCAGCGCCGCAATCAGCGGCTTGACCGCCACCAACACAATCCAGCCCATCACCGCGTAAATCACGATCGATAGAATCCGCGCCTCCGAACGCGGTTTGATCTCTTGCAGAATGCCGATCAGCGCCAGCCCCCAGACAATCCCGAACAGCGTCCAGCCCCACGGCCCGCGCAGGGTCACCAGGCAGAAAGGCGTGTAGCTACCGGCAATCAACAGATAGATCGAAAAGTGATCGACCTTCTTCATGATCGCTTTCTTGCGCCCGCGCACGCTGTGGTACACGGTCGAAGCGCTGTAAAGCACCAGCAAGGTAAACGCGTAAATCGCCACACTGACAATCTTCCACGGGCTGCCATCCAGGCAGGCGATCACCAACATCCAGACGCCGCCGACAAAAGCCGCCACCGCCCCGACCAGATGGGTCCAGGCGTTCAATCGTTCTCCGTGATACATGTATTGCTCACCTCACATTCGTTACCGCAGCGCGCAAGGCTCGGGCCTTGAGCGTAAAAGCGCAATCAAAAGATCGCAGCCTTCGGCAGCTCCTACCTTCGAACGCATTCCAATGCAGGAGCTGCCGAAGGCTGCGATCTTTTGATCTTCAAGGCACAATCGACGCATTCCAAAAAGAGTCCGCGCCATGCTGATCGACGAAGAATTGACCCTGAAAAAACTCGAGGTGTTCCTCGCCTTCATGCGCACCGGCAACCTCGCCCGCGCTGCCGCCGAGTTGCAGACCAGCAACGTCAGCGTGCACCGCGCTATTCATTCGCTGGAAAGCGCCCTGCGCTGTCCGCTGTTCAAACACGAAGGTCGCAACCTGACACCGCTGGAAAGTGCTTACGTCCTCGAAGAACGCGCACAGAAGCTGATCAACGACGTCGTCGAAAGCGTGCGCCTGACCCGCGAAGCGGCCGGGTTCTCCGCCGAACGCTTCAAACTCGGTTCGCTGTATTCACTGACAGTGAAAACCGTACCGCAATTGATCATGGGCCTGAAGATTCGTCGTAGCGAACTCAACATCGACCTGATCCTCGGTTCGAACATCGACCTGCTCTACAAGCTGAAAAACATGGAAGTTGACGCGATTCTGGTGTCGCTGGACGACAGCATCAACGACCCGGATTGCGAGCAGATTGCGTTGTTCTCCGATGATATTTTTCTCGCCACGCCGGCAGATTCAAAGTTCGCCCAGCGCAGTGAAGTGGATCTGGCTGAAGTGCGCGATGAAACCTTCATCACCCTGACTCAGGGTTTTGCGACCCATCAGGATGGTGTGCGGGTGTTCAAGCAGGCGGGGTTCGAACCGAAGGTGGCGATGCAGGTGAATGACATTTTCACGCTGTTGAGCATGGTCAGCTCGGGGGTGGGTTATGCGTTGCTGCCGGGGCGGATTGCGGCGGTGTATGAAAACCGGGTGAAGCTGATTCCGTTGCAGGAGAAGTACCGGTTGCAGCAGCACATTGGTGTGGTGTTTTTGAAGGCCAAGGAGAGGGATCCGAATTTGCTGGCGTTGTTGGCGGAGTGTCGGATGTATGCGAATCGGCAGTTGGCGGATTAACAGCAGATCAAGAGCTTACCCCCTCACCCCAGCCCTCTCCCCCAAGGGGCGAGGGGGAAAGGGAGCAGATCGGGGGCTTTTCAGAACCTGAGTTCCACTCAGAAATTTCAGGTCGATGTATAACGCCAAAACAACGCGGTCAGTCCCCTCTCCCTCCGGGAGAGGGCTAGGGTGAGGGGCTTTTGATCTTCAGCCCACAATCCCGCGAACAATGAAGAACAACAGCGATGGCCCCAGCAAGCACCCAAGCCCGGTGTGGAACGTCGCCGTCAACGCCCCATAAGGCACCAACCGCCGATCCGTCGCCGCCAACCCAGCTGTAACGCCGCTGACAGTCCCGGCCAACCCACCAAACACCATCGCCGAACGCGGGTTATCCAGGCCCATCCAGCGCGCCGCGACCGGCGTGCCGACCATCACCAGAATCGCCTTGATCAACCCGGTGGCAATCGACAGCGCCATCACATCCGAGGTCGCGCCAATCGCCGCGCCAGTCACCGGCCCTACGATGTAAGTCACCGCCCCGGCGCCGATGGTGGTCATGCTCACCGCATCGCGATAACCGAACGCCCAGGCCATGCACGCGCCGACAATGAACGGCAAAATCGTGCCCAGCAGCAGCGCAATCACACCAATCAACCCAGCTTTTTTCGCCTCAGTCGCCTGCACTTCAAACGCCGTGGCCACAATCGCAAAGTCACGCAGCATCGCCCCGCCCATCAGGCCTATACCAGAGAACAACGTCAGATCCGCTAGACCCTTCTGCCCACCGGTCATGGTGCCGCCGACCCACGCCAAAACCAGACCTATAACGATGGCAATCGCCGAGCCGTGAATGCGTCCGAACGTCAGGCGTTTGGACAGAACCACCGACACCCACATGATCACGCCGACAAAAGCAAATGCAGTGACCAGCCCGTTATGTTCCAGACCTTTCTCGATGAGATCCCACATATCAGCGACCTCCTACTGGCGTGCCGACCGGGGAGATTTCCGCCGGCTCGTCAGGCAATGGCTCGCCTTTATGCGTGCGGCTGATCAAGGCAATCGTGCAACCACAGACCACCACCGAGCCGATCGCCGCCAGCACCGCCACCGGGCCACCGTGCAGCGCGGTGACGACGTTCTGTTGCGCCGCCATCGCGACCACCACCGGAATGTACATCGCACCCCAGAAGCCGACGCCCATCTCGCATTCCTTGGTCATGCCGCCGCGCTTCTGCATCCACAACCGCGCGCAAATCAACAGGATCATGGCGATGCCGACCCCGCCAACATTGGACTTGACGCCCAACAACACGCCGAGCATGTCACCCATGATCACCCCTGCCAGCGTACAGATCGCGAGCAGCGCCACACCGTAAATAATCATTGTTGTAGTCCTCATAGTGCATCGTCGAATGTTGTTTTTGTTGTTCGAAGCTTGAGTCGCGGCGGTTTAGAGTTGGCGGCTACCCTCCTCACGCAACAGCGCTTGCAGGGTGTCGAGACGCGCACTGTCGAAGGCAGTGACCGTGCCTTGCTCGAACACCCGGCGCGCCAGCCCTGTCAGTACCGCACCGGGCGGCAGTTCGATTTGTAGACGCACACCGCGCTCGTAGGCGCTTTGCACGGTGCCGCGCCAATCCACCACGCGGCACATGTTGAAGGCGAGGTCGTCGCGCAGCGCTTCTACTTTGGTCACAGGGCGCGCGCGACTGCCGCTCAGGTAAGCGATTTTCGGCGTTTTCAGTTCAACCTTGGCGAAAGCTTCGGCGAGGGTTTGCGCCGGTTTTCCCAGCAGCGGGCAGTGCGACGGCACGCTTACCGCCAGACGTTTTGCCAGACCGGCGCCACGACTGCGCGCCAGTTCGGCCACCGCTTGCATGGCCTTGTCACTGCCGGCAATCACCACCTGATTGTCGGCGTTGATGTTGGCCAGATACACCGGCGAATCTTCGCTATGCACCTGCGCCAGCAACGTTTCGACTGTGGATAATTGCAGGCCGATGATCGCGGTCATGCCGTAGCCCTGTGGATAAGCCTGTTGCATCAGTTCGCCGCGCAGGCTGACCAGATGCAACGCATCGCTGAAGCTCAACGCCCCCGCAACCACTGCTGCCGGGTAAGCGCCGATGGACAGGCCGGCGACGTAGTCCGCCGTCAGTCCGTCCTGCAACAACTGCCGCGAAGCAGCGACGCCGGCGATCAGCAGGCACAGCTGAACCGCCCTTGTCGTGCGCAACGCATCGCTGGAATCCAGCAACAAAACATCTTCACCAAGCACATCACTGGCCTCGACCAACGATTCCCGAGGCAAACGCTGAAGCATGCCCGCTTGCTGCGCACCTTGGCCGGGGAACACCAGCAGACTGCTCACGCTGCCTGCTCCTGCGGGTTCCATGGATCGATCACCAGGCAAGCCTGATGGGCATTTTTCAGCAGCACGCGCGCAGATCCGCTGGCCCATTCACGCAATGCCACAGCACCGAACGGCGTCTGCAACTGCATGTCGATCCGGCACTCCGCTTGATCAAAAATCTCTACGAATTTACGAGCCTGATTACGCGTGATCAGTTGTGGTGTACGCAGAATCAGATCGAGATCGCTGGCCGCGTGCATCGCGATAAAACCACTGGCCAATTCAAACCCGACACTGCCGCTGACACCCCAGACCCAACCGCAGTCATCGAGCATCGGCCGCAGTTGTTTGAGCGCGTGTATGACCGGCAGATCGCGCTCGCACTCAACATGACAAAGCGCTTCGGGACTGACCCGACAGGCAATCGAATCGACCGCCATAAACGCCGCCAACCGCTGCTCGCGCAACACACCGCGCACACCCACCGCGACGAAACCTTCTTCGCTCAACGCCCGACGCACCACCACCGGTTGCCCGGCAGCCAGCGACTCGACTGCCCACAACGGCGCATCCGCCGGCAACTGCGCCGGGGTCATGCCCCAGAGCAGATCGTGGGCCAGAGGCGTGTTCACCACTGCGCCCTCAACAGTTCGCGCACTTTGCTGGAAGCCGCACGATTTTTCGCGCCGAGACGATTGCTCAGATCAGTACTGGAAATATCGCCGATGGCTTGTTTCAGGCACTCGTTCACCCGCGCCAGATCCTCTGCGGTTGGCTGCTCAATCTGCTGCACCGACAGGGTTTCCCAGAGCAATCCGAGGCTCGCATAACTGTCGATGTCATAAGCCATCGGCGGCACACTGGCGGCCAGCGCTTCCAGCTCTTCAACACTGCGCAACGTCACTCGCGCCGCCGAAGCCTTGCCCATCGCATGCACCATCACGCCGGGATCGCGCAGCGCAATCAAACGGTTGGCCTGATAACCATGAGCGAGAAACGCCCCGGACATCGCCTTACCGACCAGCAACGCAATCACCGGATGCCCGGCCAAACGTGCGCGGGCATAACTGTCTGCCGCACCGGCCAACGCCTGATGAATGCCAAGTGCTTCTTCGCGCCGACCATAAGCCTGGCTCGGCACATCGACGATGGCGATGATCGGGCGCTTCTGGGATTTATCACGATCAGCAGTGATCGCATCATCCACAGCCTTGGCCAGACCCCAGCCTTCAAGCAAGCCAACTTCGCCATTGCGAGCACGCGGAAAACGATTGTCCGGATCAGCCACCACAGCGATAAAACGCCCTAGCTCACCATCGGCAACCTTCAACGATGGCGGCAAACCCTCTACCGCTTTCGCCCCGGCGCTCAAGGCGTTGAACCAGTTCAAGCCGCGCAACGAATAACTGCTCATGAGCGCTCTCCTTGATACAGATCGCGAACCACCGACGGTTCGATTTGCGGGCCAGTGTTCAGACTGCTGAGGCGTTGCAGGAACCATTCGGCGCGCTGGCTGCGTGGTTTCGCTGGCAAACCCTGCTGCAGTAATTCACCGACCTGCTGACGAATCTTCGCCACGTCATCGGCGACATAACGATCCACCAGACCACTGGCGAAACGCTGCTCGCCGCCGGTCAGGCTCCAAATGAAAGGCCGGTCGCGGGAGTCGTATTCCTCAATCCCGGCTTCCTGCTCGATCACCTGCGGGCCATTCAAGCCGAGGCGTGCTTCCTGAGTCACCAGCAAATAACTGCACAACGCCGCCGCAATCGACATACCACCGAAGCAACCGACGCTGCCCGCAACCACACCGACCACCGGTTGGTACTGCTGCAAATCGACAATCGCCGCATGAATATCGGCAATGGCCGCCAACCCGAGATTGGCTTCCTGCAAGCGCACGCCACCGGTTTCCAGCAGCAACACCGTGCGCGTCGGAATGCCTTTGCGGTTGTCTTCAGCCGCCAGTTCCAGCGCGCCGGCAATCTTCGCCCCGCCGACTTCGCCGAGGCTGCCGCCCTGAAACGCGCCTTCAATCGCGGCGATCACCACCGGCAAACCGTCGAGGCTGCCCTTGGCAATCACCACACCGTCATCGGCCTGCGGCACCACGCCCTGAAGTTCGAGCCACGGCGACATGACGCGTTGAAACGGGTCGAGCAGTTCGCGAAAACTGCCGGCATCGAGCAGGGCTTGCGCCCGTTGCCGCGCGCCGAGTTCGACGAAGCTGTGTTTGTTGAGCAACGCTGCGCTGTCAGTCATGGCCGATCTCCTCGAAACCTTGTTCCAGTCGCAAGCGCACCACCCCCGGCGTCGCGCCGAAATCGTGGATATCGATGGCCATCGCCGGCGGCGTGGTGCCGTCGAACATCCGCGCAAACAGGTGCTGCCAGCGCAGCTGCGCGCCGTTGACCGAGGTCTGCACATTGATCGTCAGCTTGCCGGCCAGACCCGGTTCGATCAGCACTTCCAGATCACCCGAGCCGACACAACCGACCAGCGCGCGACCGCGTGGCGGCTGCCCGGCGGGGAATTCAAACGATAGGGTTTCCATCAAAACGCTCCCTGAAGGATGCCGTCGCGCTCGATACGGTCGAGCAGCAGCGTCGCGGCGAGCAAGTCGGCGGCGCCACCGGGCGAGGCATTCAATGCGATGAGTTGTTGATCGAGTTCGTGCAGGCGGCGGCGACCGCTGAGGCTTGCGCTGCCACCGGCGTCGAGCACCGCTTGCGCGCCGTTTTGCATGGTTTGCAGACCCTCTTCGCCAGCGCGGTAGAGCACGCAGGTGTCGGCCAGGTCAGTCATGATCGCGAGCAAGGCGTCGAGCCGGGCGTTCTGTTCGCCGTGGCCGTTGGCGCGGCTGCGTTTGAGTTGTGGCAGACCGCGTTGCAGCACCGAAGGGAAGCCGAGTTGCGCTTCTTCACGAGCGCCACGGGCGCCGTAACGCAGGGCGACTTGGGCGCCGTGGCTCAGTGGTTTTGGTGCGTAGCGGTCATCTAGTAAGGCTAGGCGCGCGGCACGCAGGGATACCGCATTGGCGCTGGAAGATTGCGGTTCCAGTGCAGCGGCCGTCACCAACAGACCCAAGGCCCAGATCGCCCCGCGATGGGTGTTCACACCGTTGGTGGTCGCGAGCATCGATTGCTCACCTTCACGACCAATCCGGCCAATCGCTTCGCGTAACGTTGAATCGACTTCGCCGATTGCAACCGCCGCTTCGGCCATCTCTTTGAACGCCGGCCACAACGACAGCGCCGAAGCGTGCATCAGGCCCAGGTGCAAATCGATGTGCGCGCCATTGCCGCGACGGTCGACCAGCGCCGGTTTCGGCGACAGATCGGCTTCGTCGATCAGCGCGTCCACCGCCAGATCGGCCAATCGGTCCGCCAGAGAAAGCGGTTTCGCTTGCAGATTAAATGCGTGCATTACCAGCTCCTGAATTTCGCGGGCGGGTTGTACAAACCGCCGGACCACTCGACCAGATCGGCCACGCTCTTCGCCGCGAGCAGTTCGCGGGTGGCGTCGGTACGGCGGATGCCGAGATCTTCGGGCAAGGCGATCAGGCCTTCGCGGCGCATACGCTCGGTGTCTTTCGGGTTGTGGCGCAGGCCGATGGCGGTGACGCCCGCAACGGCGGCGATCATTGCCTGGCGCTCTTCCAGCGAGCGCGCCTTGTACAGGTAGGCGATGCCTTCTTCGGTGAGCAAGTGGGTGACGTCGTCGCCGTAAATCATGATCGGCGCCAGCGGCATGCCGCTTTTCTTCGCCACCTCGACCGCGTCGAGGGTTTCGACGAAGGTCGGTTTGCCGCCCTCCTGGAAGGTCTCGACCATTTGCACCACGAGTTTCTTGCCACGTTCGAGCATCGGTTGCTGCGCATCGTCATGACGCATATCGAGCCACGCCGGGGTGCCGTGACGGCGACCGCGCGGGTCGTGGCCCATGTTCGGCGCGCCACCGAAACCGGCGAGGCGGCCACGGGTCACGGTCGAGGAATGGCCATCGCCATCGACCTGCAACGTCGCGCCGATAAACAGATCCACCGCGTATTGCCCGGCGAGTTGGCAGAACATCCGGTTGGAACGCAGCGAGCCGTCGCGACCGGTGAAGAACACGTCCGGGCGCGCGGCGATGTAGTTTTCCATGCCCAGCTCGGTGCCGAAGCAATGCACGCTTTCGACCCAGCCGCTCTCGATCGCCGGGATCAGCGTCGGATGCGGATTCAGCGTCCAGTTCCGGCAGATCTTGCCCTTGAGGCCGAGGGATTCGCCGTAAGTCGGCAGGATCAATTCGATGGCGGCGGTGTTGAAACCGATGCCGTGGTTGAGCGACTGCACGTTGTGTTTTTCGTAGATGCCACGGATCGCCATCATCGCCATCAGCACGTGCACAGGCTTGATGTGGCGCGGGTCACGGGTGAACAGCGGTTCGATGTAGAACGGCTTGTCGGCGACCACGACGAAATCGACCCATGAAGCCGGGATGTCGACGCGCGGCAGTTCGCTGACGTCGTCGACCAACTGGTTGACCTGGACAATGACGATGCCGTCGCTGAACGCGGCCGGTTCGATCAGTGCCGGGGTGTCTTCGGTGCTCGGGCCGGTGTAGATGTTGCCGGCGCGGTCAGCCATGAACCCGGCCGAGAGCACGACGTTGGGGATCAGGTCCACCACCAGTCGGGCGTAGAGTTCGATGTAGGTGTGGATCGCGCCGATTTCCAGCAAGCCGTCTTCCAGCAACTGGCTGATGCGCAGGCTTTGCGTGCCGGCGAAGGAGAAATCCAGCTTGCGGGCGATGCCGCGCTCGAACAGGTCGAGGTGCTCGGAGCGGCCGACGCTGGGCATGATCATGTGCAGGTCGTGGAGCTTTTCCGGGTCGGCTTTGGCCAGCGAGCGCGAGAGGAAATCCGCCTGCTTCTGGTTGTTACCCTCCAGCACTACACGGTCACCGGGATGGATCAGCGCTTCGAGCGCGGCGACGATCTTGTCGGTGGGCAACACCACACCGTCGGCCAGCCCGCGCACCTTGTCGAGGCGGCGCTGCTTCTCATCGCGCCGCCGCGTCCAGCGCGAGTCGGGGGAAATTGTTGTTGTCATGCTCACTCCACGGGGTTCGCTGTCGTGGAGCTAAGGTAGGCGTGTGGGGTGGGGGCATCAATCAAGCGCGGTGGTGAATCATTACGCTCAGGGTAACGATCAAGAGCCGCCCTCACCCTAGCCCTCCCGAAACGTCGGACCGCCCGTAGGGAGAGGGGACTGACCGAGGTGTCTGGCGCCATACATCGACCTGCCCCACCGAGTCGATTATGGATTCACAGCAGTATTTTCAGGTCGGCGTAACTTGTGAGCATCCCACGGTAGGCCCCCTCTCCCTCCGGGAGAGGGCTGGGGTGAGGGTCGGGCTTTTTCGCTACTCCGTCGGCACCAACCTATCCAACAAACGGTTGACGGCCATCTCCGCCACCATCACCACCTGCGCAATTCCTTGCACAGTCTTGCGGTGTGTACCTTCAACCATCGCCGCGTGATTGTTGAGCATGACCGTGGCCGAGCCGAGGGTTTCGCTAGCGTCAGCCAGCAGGGATTCGGTGTCGGCGTTGGGGTTGGCCATGTACAGCGTGTTGGGGGTGTAGGGCGTGGCCATCAGGTCGGCGTTGGTCGGGCCGAGGTAATGGTCGAGGGCGCGTTCGGCGGCTTCGTGGAATTTCTTCGAATCGGGTGATTCGTAGGGGGATGCCGGGTCTGCGAGCGGGGGGTTAGGCGTTGGTTTAATCATCTTCAGGTTCCGAAATAAAGCTGGAACCGCTTCTCTGCTAAAAGAAGGGGTGGCAGCTGAACGCAGGTTAGCAGACCGGGGAACCTAAGGAAGCCGGCGCGCCGAAGCGCCCTGCGCACAGCCGCCATCGAATGCAGGCGCTGAGCCTGACGATGATGTATGTGCACCCTTAGATTAACCACGGGCTGCTAAACCCGATCACTGGAAATCAGTGACGGAATCAAGTTACGCAGCATGCCAAAGGCGCACAAGCCGGCGGATTCTGGTGCATGCGTAGGCAGCGGCGCAAGGATTTGTAGGTTAGGGAGCCGTAACACCGGGTGTCTTTAAACAGATGTGCCTGGATGCGTTTATTGCGCTGCGGGGATTGAGGATTTGTCTGTCGGATTTTGGTGGATGCCGCAGGCGCTATCGCGAGCAGGCTCACTCCTACAGGGGAATGCATTCCAAATGTAGGAGTGAGCCTGCTCGCGATGAGGCCAGTCAGGCCAATGAAAATTCTGGATCAGTGAACCAGCCCAGCCTCCACCAACAACTGCTCCAACCCCAACAAATCCGGCACCTTCGCCACCTGCTCCCCGACCTGCACCGCCGCCTGCTCCAACCCACACAACGGCACATCGACATAACTCAACTGACTGTCGAGCTTGTACGACCGCGGAATCCCCTGCACCAGCAGCGCAATGAACTTCAGCTCCGGCAACCCACCGAGGGCATTGAGGATGACAATCCGCGCGCGCTCGCCAATGACGATTTTCTGCCCGCAGGCCGATTCAAAACTCAGCAACGGAATCTGCCGCTCACGCCACGTAACTTTGCCCAGATACCACGGCGGCGTGTCCAGATCGAAGGCACTGGCCTGGTAATCGATCAACTCAGCGACAGCGACGTTAGGCAGGATCAGATTGCGATCCGCCAACGGCAGCAACAACCCGGTCAGTTGGCTGCTGCGCTGATTATGCCGGCGCTCATGCATGTTTCTTGCTCCACTGGGCAATGCTTTCAAGCAGCACCGACTCTTGATACGGCTTGCCGAGGTAGTCGTTGACGCCGATGGCCATGGCGCGGTCGCGGTGTTTCTGCCCGGTGCGTGAGGTGATCATGATGATCGGCAGGTGTTGCAGGCGTTCGTCGTTGCGCACCTGGGTGGCGACTTCGAAGCCGTCCATGCGCGGCATTTCGATGTCGAGCAGCATCAGGTCGGGCATGTGTTCTTCGAGCAACAACATGGCGTCGACACCGTCCTTGGCGGTCAGCACGTTCATGCCGTGACGTTCGAGCAAACGGCTGGTGACCTTGCGCACGGTGACCGAGTCGTCGACCACCATCACCAGCAGCGGTTTCTGCGGTTCGTTGTCGATCTCCGGCAGCGTTGACGTCGGCGCAATGCGTGCCTGCATGGCGCGGATTGGTGCGAGCAAGTCGAGAATCAGCACCACCCGACCATCGCCGAGAATCGTCGCGCCGGACACGCCCTGCACCGCCGCAAACTGCGCGCCGAGGCTCTTGACCACGATCTCTCGGGTGCCGGCCATGTTGTCGACCTGCACGGCGATGCGCCGGTCGTTGTAGTGCACCAGCAGCACCGGCAACGGCAGGTTCTGCCCCAGCAGTTTCGGTCGTGGCGCGGTTTTCAGCAGTTCGCCGAGGTAGCACAGTTCATAGGTCTGGCCGCCGTACTGGTAACGCGGCGGATCAGCACGAAAGTGAGCTTCCAGATCATTCGGCAACACGCGGACGATGCCTTCGATGGTGTTCAGCGGAATCGCGTATTGATCCTCACCGCACTGCACCATCAACGCGCGGTTGACCGACACGGTGAACGGCAAGCGAATACGGAAATGCACGCCCTGCCCCGGCACGGAATCGATGCTCATGCTGCCGCCGAGCTGCCGCACCTCTTCGTGCACTACGTCCATACCGACGCCACGCCCGGAAATCTGCGTGATTTTTTCGGCGGTCGAGAATCCCGGCTGGAGGATGAACTGCAACACGTCGCGGTCGCTGATCTCGGCTTCCGGCGCGAGCATGCCGCGTTTGATCGCCTTGCGCCGCACCGCCTCCAGCGGCACCCCGGCGCCGTCGTCGCGAATGTCGAAAACGATGTCGCCACCCTCGCGGGACAGGTCGAGGCTGATCTGCCCTTGCGCCGGTTTACCCGCCGCCAGCCGCACCTCGGCGGACTCCAGACCGTGGTCGACGGCGTTGCGCAGCATGTGTTCCAGCGGCGCGGCCATGCGTTCGAGGACGTTGCGATCCATCTCGCCTTCAGCGTTGCCGACGACGAAGGCGACGTCTTTGTTCAGCTCTTCAGCGACCTGACGGACGATGCGTTTGAGGCGCGGCAACATGCGCTCGAACGGCACCATGCGCGTGCGCATCAGGCCTTCCTGCAATTCGGTGTTGATGCGGCCCTGTTGCTGCAACAGGTTCTCGGCGTCGTGATTGCGCCGATCGAGGGTTTCCTTGAGATCGAGCAAGTCAGAGGCGGATTCGAACAGCGCCCGCGACAGTTGCTGCAACTGCGAATGGCGGTCCATCTCCAACGGATCGAATTCTTCGTAACCGAGGCGTTCGGCATCGACTTGCTGGCGGCTGAGAATCCGCCCCTGAGTTTCAGTGTCGAGACGGCGCAACTGATCGCGCATGCGCTCGATGGTGGTTTCCATCTCATTCAGGGCAATCTGTGCGTCGTTGACTTGCTGCTCGATACGGCCACGGAAGATCGAGGTTTCGCCGGCCAGATTGACCAGCTCATCAAGCAGTTCGGCCGAGACCTTGACCATGTCCGCGCCAGCGTCGGCGGCTGGCGGCGCCACGTCAGTTTTGACCGGCACCGGCAACACTGGCGGCGTGTCGGGCGTCACCGGGTGGCTGAAATTCTGGATCGCATTGATCAACCGATCCGCCGGCGGACACGGTTGCCCGGCGCGCACGCCATCGAGCATTTGTGCCAAGCGATCATGACCGCGCTGCACCAGCGCAAACAGCTCCGCCGATGGCTGCAACGCCCCGGTCGAGAGACTTTCGTAAAGGTATTCCAACTCATGGGCAAGGTCGCCGATCGGGCCGATCTCGACCATCCGCGCGCCGCCCTTGAGGGTGTGCAGATCGCGCAGCAGGGTTTCCACTTCCTGGCGATTGCCCGGCTCGGCCTGCCAGCGCAGCAGTGCGGCGCCGGAGTTTTCGATGATGTCGAAACCTTCTTCGAGGAAGATTTCCAGCAACTCCGGGTCGTGACCGGCACTGTCGTGATCGGCCGCTGGCTGGGGCGTTTCGCTGACGGTCTGGCCTTGACGCACCTGACGCAGGGTTTCGATCAAATCCTGCGCCGGGGTCAGTGGCTGATGTTGTTGCAGTTGTTCAAGCAGCAGCGCCAAACGCTCATGACTCTTGAGCAGCAGACGCCTCAAGGTTTCGCTGTAATTGAAGCGACGATCGACCAGACCTTCGTAAAGGCTTTCCAGCTCCTGGGCCAGATCGCCGATGGCCTCGACTTCGGCCATCCGCGCGCCGCCCTTGAGCGTATGCAAATCGCGCTGCAACGAGGACAGTGGCGCGGTGTTGTCCGGGTCGCTCAACCAGCGCTGCAAGGCCTGGCCTGAGCTGTCGAGAATGTCCACCGCCTCTTCGAGGAAGATCTCGACAATCTCGTCATCGGGTTCAAGCGCCGTTGCCTTTTGCTGCAACTCTGCGGTGGCGCTGCCCAGTTCACGGATGCTCAGGGTGCGGCTGCCATCGCTGCGAATCAGGCCCATGGAAGAAGGATCGAGGCTCTGATCGAGCAGATCATGCAACGCCCGAATCCGCTCTGGCTGCGGCGTGACTTCCTGACCGGCAGCCAGTTCATCGAGCATGTTGATCAGCGCTTCATGGGCGTTCTGCGCTTCCTGGAAAAACTGCTCGCTGACCGCCAGGCTGCTTTCTTCCACGGCGCCGTAGAGATCGAGCAAGGCTTCGCACAACACATCCACCGGCAGCAAATCCGCCAAATGCGCGCCTTCGCCAAGGGTGGTCAGTTCATCCAGCAAGGCGCTGAGTTCCTGACGCTCGCCGGGGTGTTGCTGCCAGCGCTGTAGCAGGCTCTCAGCATCCAGCAGGATGTCCATGCCTTGAGCGAGGAAGTTATTGATCAGTTGCGGATCGCGCTTGACCCGCAGGCCGGTATTGGGCGCATCGAGGATCGACGCCAGACGCTCGGCAAGCAGGGTTTCCGAGCGTTTGATCAGCGACTGCGCACCGACAATCGGCGCCAGCGGATCATGCTTGAGCTGACGCAGACCGACGCGGAACAGGCCCTCGGCTTCGAGGAGCAATTCCACTTCGTCGAGGTCCAGCGGCAACTGGTGCGCCTTGAACTCGCGGGCCAGTTGATCGAGCGGTGCAGCGAGTTCGGCAATCGGCAATACGCCGGCCATCGAGGCGCTGCCCTTGAGCGTGTGCAAGGCGCGCTGCAACTCGTCACTGGCCTGCAACGGCACATGCTCGGCGGCCTGATCGAGAAAACGATTGAGGCTGGCGAGGTGGGTTTCGGCTTCGTTGCGGAAGATCTCCAGCAACAACGGATCGAGTGCCGCCACATCGTCGACGTCTTCGGCCGCCAGTGGTTCGTCACCCTTGGCCAAGGCATGTGCGCGTGCGGCGAGTTGATCGACATCGCTGCGCTGACGCTGACTGTTGGTGGCGAATTCGTTGATCAACTCGGGCAGCAACAACACCGTGTCGGTGAGCAGTTGCTGCACCACCGAACCGGGCTCGACGCTCTGTTCGAGCACGCGGTTGAGCAGGTTTTCCACCGACCACGCCAGCTCGCCGAGGATCAGCGCGCGAACCATGCGCCCGCTGCCCTTGAGGGTGTGGAAGGCGCGGCGCAGCTCAGTCAGCGCGTCGCGATCCTGCGGATTGGCCGACCAGCGCGGCAGGTATTCGTGGAGAACTTCGAGGACTTCATCGGTCTCTTCGAGGAAAACTTCGCGCAGTTCATCGTCGACCGGCTCTTCATCGGCCGGTGGCGGCATCAGGCTGCCGGGAGTGATCAGCGCCGGCGGGTTGAGCGCCGAAACCGGGCTGGCCAGAACGTCGGCCAGCGACTGTACGGTTTCCGGATCGTCGAGCGCCTGCATGTCCTGCATCACCAGCGCTTCGCTGGGGCTGAGCACGTCGTCGAGCACGGGCACATGCGGTTCATTTGGAAAGAAACCCAGACTGGCGAGGGACTTCTGCGCGACATCGAGCAATTGCTCGCCCGGTGCCTGCGGGTCGTCACTCAAGCGTTCGAGGTAGTACTCAAGGCTGCTGATGACATCGGCCAGATGATCGAGTTGTTCCCAACCCGGCTCGTGCGGATCAAGCAGCAGATGCTCGCGGATAAAACCGTTGCAGGCTTCGACCAGACTCGCCGCGCGGCTGAGTGGAATCATCGCCAGCGCACCGCGCACCTGCGTCAGCAACGCCGGCAACGGTTGCAGTTGCTGGCGATCCCAGTCGGCGTCGATGTAGTCGACGATCATGTCCTTGGCCTGTTGCAGGCAGATGCGTGCTTCCTTGATGACGATCTGGTGAATCTGCGTCAGGTCGGTGGTCGGCAGGCGCGAATCTTCCGGGCTTTCCGGCTCGACGGTGCCGACCATTCCGGCCAACGTCGCTTCGACGTAAAGCAGCGCACCGGCAACGTCCATCAGGATCGCGTCATTCGGTTCGCGCTGGCCTTGGGCGAGGCTGAGCACCACCGCCAGTTGATCGATGATCACTTTGCGCGGTTGGCCAAAACCGAGCACGGCGAGCGTGTCGGCGATCTGCCGCAGCGGTGCCAGCAGGCTTTCCAGATCGGAAGTGTGCTGGCGGTCGCTGCGCACGAACAGGTCGAGGCGTTCCTTGACCCGCACCAGTTCCTCACACAGCGCTGCCAGCACCGAGCGCATCGCATCGCGGTCGGGGCCGGCCAGGCGCGCACGTTCTTCGTCGACCATCGCGCTGTCGGGCAACGCGTCGTCCAGGGAGTAGCGATCTTTCATGGTCAGCATCTGCCCGGTGGGATGTTCGGCTTTGGCAATATAGAACAACAGGCTTTTCAGCAACTCTGCCGGGGGCACTTGGTTGAGCCCGATCATGCCTTGTTCGAGCAGGCGTTTGAGCTCTTTGTCGGCGTCCTTGAACAGGCTGCGCAGCGCCGGGCTGTTGGCGATCACGCCCTCGCGCATGCCTTCGACCAGCGCCGAGGCGACTTGCCACAGCGGGCTCAGGGGCGAATCACCGCTCAGCGCTTCGAGGCGGGTGAAGACTTTCGCCAGATAGTCGAGATGCGTTTGGTCATTCTGCTCGCGCAGCAAACCGACCAAAGCCATTTGCAGCATCTGGCGTAATTTGCGCAGCACGTTCGGCAGCTCTGCCGGCTCAAGCCGCGCCAGTGCTTCGGCGCTCAAGGGCGGTAACTCAGGCAGTTGCGGGCTGAACAAACTGGTTTCCGAGAGCAGGCTTTCGCCACGAGCACTACGCAGATCGTTGATCAGCGGCAACACCACCAGCGGCAAATCGCGGCGGGCGCTCTGCACGCGGTCGAGGTAGATCGGCAATTGCCCAAGGGCTTGCAGCAACAGATGCAGGGCTTCGTCGCGGTGGCTGACGCGCTCATGCTGCAAGGCTTCGACCAGATGTTCCATTTCTTCGGCGAGCAAGGCTGCGCCGTAGAACTCGACCATCTGCAAACTGCCGTGGACCTGATGGATGTAATCCAGGCACTCGTCCAGCCCGGGAAAGGCTTGCGGATCATCGAGCACGGCTTCAATCGCCTGATGCGCCAGCCTCAGCGTTTCGGCAATTTCGCCTTTGACCCATTCGAGGGCCACATAGTCGTGCCGATCACCCATAACCACTCCACTCACGCTTTATCTGTCGCCGCCGGCAAGGTGAATCCGGACACCGAACGCCGTAGCTGACTGGCCATTTTCGTCAGGTTGCCGATGCTCTCGGCGGTGGCCGTGGAGCCGGACGAAGTCTGCGAGGTGATCTGCTGGATCACGTTCATCGTCAGCGAGATCTGCCCGGCGGAAGTCGTCTGCTGCTGCGCTGCATTGGAGATGCTTTGAATCAGCGCCGCGAGGGTCTTCGATACGCCTTCGATTTCTTCCAGGGCCACACCGGCATCCTGCGCCAGTCGCGCGCCGCGCACCACTTCGGTGGTGGTTTGCTCCATGGAAATCACGGCTTCGTTGGTGTCGGTCTGAATCGCCCGCACCAGGGTTTCGATCTGCCGGGTGGCGGCGGATGAGCGTTCGGCCAAGCGCTGCACTTCGTCGGCGACCACGGCAAAACCGCGTCCGGCATCACCTGCCATCGACGCCTGAATCGCCGCGTTGAGGGCGAGTATGTTGGTCTGGTCAGCAATGTCGTCGATCAGGCTGACGATGTCGCCGATTTCCTGCGACGACTCGCCCAGACGCTTGATGCGTTTGGCGGTGTCCTGAATCTGTTCGCGAATGTTGTCCATGCCGTGGATGGTGTTGTGCACCACCTCGTTGCCCTTGTTGGCGATTTCCACGGAGCGCTCGGCGACTGCCGAAGACTCGGCGGCGTTGGCCGAGACCTGATCGATGGACTCGGCCATGTCGCTGATCGCCGTCGAAGCTTCGGAAATCTGCTGCGCCTGATGTTCCGAGGCCTGTGCCAGGTGCATCGCGGTGGCCTGGGTTTCCTGCACCGCTGCGGCGACCTGGCCGGCAGTGAGGTTGATCGTCGCGACGAGATCGCGCAATTGGTCGACGGAATAGTTGATCGAGTCGGCGATGGTGCCGGTGAAGTCTTCGGTCACCGAGGCGGTCACGGTGAGGTCGCCGTCGGCGAGGTCTTCGATTTCATCGAGCAGGCGCATGATCGCGTTCTGGTTGCGCTCGTTCTTCTCGGCGGTTTCGCGCAACTGGCGATTGGTTTCCCGGACCATCACCAGACCGATAAGGATGATTGAGGCCAGCGCCAGCAAACCGAGGACGTAGCCACCGATGGTGTCGGTGTTGCGCCCGCCGGCAAGGTTCTCGAAACGAGTGGCCAGGTGCGAGGCTTCGTCGAGCAGGGTCTGCGACAGGCTGAAAATGTTGCTCGCCGATTCACGAACCTTGAACAGCTCGGGCGAGGTTTCGAGGATTTCATCCACCGAACCGGAGACAAACTGGAACAGTTCGGAAATCTCACTCAGACGCGCGCGGGCATCACGGTCTTCGACCTGGCTGATTTTCAGCGCCGGATTACCTTGCAGCATGCCGTTGAGCACTTGGCCGAAACGCGTGGCGTCGCGGCCAAAGGCGTCGGCGGCTTGCTGGGAGTTTTCGTCGCCGGCGAGCACGGTGTTGACCGCGCCAAGAATACGTTCGGCCAGCAGCGACTGACGCTGAGCCATCGCCACCTGCGCCGCCGGGGCGCCGCGCTGGAGGAGGATTTCGACGACTTTTTCGTATTCGATCTGCAACTGCGGCACGGTTTCGGCCAGGGTCGCGGCGACCTGATGCAGCGACAGCACGGTCTGCTCGCTGGAAAGAATCGCGTCGGTGTTTTTCAGCAGGCGCTCCCAATCCAACTGCACAGCGCGCATTTCCGGGCGCACGGTGGCGGGTGCCGGCGGCAGGCCGGTGGCCGGATCACCTTTTTTCAGGTAACCCCAGCGCTGGGCGAAATCGTTGCGCGCATCGCTGAGCAACTTGAACGCAGCCGCCTTGCCGGCGGCGGCTTCGGTGGCGTTCTTGGCGATGCGTTGCGAGAGCACGCGCAGCTCACCGGCGTGGCCGATGTACTGTTTGTCGTAGTTCGCCTGGGTGTTGAGGTACGCGAAGTTGGCGAACAGCAGCATGATGAACACGATCAGTGCGATGAACAGCACGATGATCTGCGAGCGACTGCGCGAGCCTTCCGCCGGCTTGCCTGTTTTTGCTTTTGTCATCGGTCCTCGCCTGTTTGAAGCTCACCGGTAGAACCTGTAGGAGTGAGCCTGCTCGCGATTGAACGATAACGCGGTGTACTTGATACACCGCGGTGCCTGAATCGCGAGCAGGCTCACTCCTACAAGGGATCTTTGTTGTAACAGCTATATCGCGACGCTCATGAACACCGGGGATTTCGCCAATGCAAACAAACTGAACACCCGCCAGTTCTGCTCGCGGCGGAAATAGCCTTTGACGAACTCGGCCTTGGATCCCTGGCGCTTGCTGATCGAGATCGGTTCGAAGCTGTCCTGTTCGAAATGCTGCAGACCAATCACCTCATCGACCATCAACCCGGCAAACACGTCCCCATGCTCAACCACCAAGACCCGCCGCTGTTTACGCAACGGCGACAGTTCGTGGCCGAAAAATCCGCACAAATCCATGATCGGCAGCAGCCGCCCGCGCAGGTTAGCCACACCTTTGACCCACGGTTTGACCCCGGGCAATTGAGTGAAGCGCGGTTCGTGCAGCACTTCGCTGACTTCACCCATCGGCGCCACATACCAATGCTCGCCGAGGCGAAAGCCGATGCCGCTCCAGCGATCCTGACGCGCCGGTTGCGACGGCAGGTCCGCCGCCAGCAAGCGGCAGCGCTGGTCGATTTGCCAGAGCAGTTCGAACGCGGTCAGCGATTCGCTCATGGTTGCACGATCAGCCTTTGAGCACGTTGTTCAGGGTCTTGATCAGGGTGTCTTCGTCGACCGGTTTGGTCAGGTAGTCCTTGGCGCCTTGGCGGGTGCCCCAGACCTTGTCGGTTTCCTGATCCTTGGTGGTGATGATGATCACCGGGATGTGGCTGGTGTCGGCATCCTTGGTCAACTGGCGGGTGGCCTGAAAACCGTTGAGACCGGGCATGACAATATCCATCAGCACCGCGTCGGGTTTTTCCTGACGGGCCAGGGCCACGCCGTCGGCACCGTTTTCGGCTTTGAGCACTTCATGGCCGTGCTTTTCGAGCATGCCGGTCAGTTTGTACATTTCAGTCGGCGAATCATCGACGATCAGGATACGTGCCATGGTTTTCCCCATTTTTCTTGTCGACGCTCGGCCCGCTGGCCGAGCGTCACTGTACGTGTCTTACTGCGGCAAAACGGCGGCGAAGCCCGGAACATGGGCCTGGATCGCGTTGAGCAGTTCTTCCTTGCTGAAAGGCTTGGTCAAAAATTGATCAGATCCGACAATCCGCCCCTTGGCCTTGTCGAACAGCCCGTCACGCGATGACAGCATGATCACCGGCGTGGCCTTGAACGCACTGTTGTTCTTGATTAATGCGCAGGTCTGATAACCATCCAGACGCGGCATCATGATGTCGACAAAAATGATCCCGGGATGGTTGTCGGCGATCTTCGCCAAAGCGTCGAAACCGTCGATCGCCGTGATCACTTCGCAGCCGACATTCTTCAACAAGGTTTCGGCGGTACGACGAATCGTTTTCGAGTCGTCGATGACCATGACCTTCAAGGCGCTGGACTGCTGTTCCATAAGAGGGCTCTACCGTCGCCTTTGCGAATCAATTTGTCCGTTTTGCGGTTATCAATGGCTCGAAACCCTTGATGTTCAAGGGCCAGCACGCTACGCCAGCCTTTTTAGCACAGTCTCCAGATGCAATCTATCGACGGGTTTTTCCTTGACCGAAAACCCGCCCGGCGCCACTCTGGCGGCACTTTTTCAATACCGATCCGGTAGCCAATTTTCGAGGAAAACCCAATGAGCGTTCGCGTCGGGATTGTCATGGACCCTATCGCCAGCATCTCCTATAAAAAGGATAGCTCGCTGGCCATGCTGCTGGCCGCGCAGAAGCGTGGCTGGGAACTGTTCTATATGGAACAACGCGACCTGTATCAGGGTGAAGGTCAGGCCCGGGCGCGCATGAAGCCGCTGAAAGTCTTCGCCAACCCGGAAAAATGGTTCGAACTGGACGCCGAGCAGGACAACCTGCTGAGTGATCTGGACGTGATCCTGATGCGCAAGGATCCGCCGTTCGACATGGAGTTCGTCTACTCCACCTACCTGCTCGAACAGGCCGAAACCGCTGGCGTGCTGGTGGTGAACAAGCCGCAGAGCCTGCGCGACTGCAATGAAAAGCTGTTCGCCACGCTGTTCCCGCAGTGCACACCGCCAACCATCGTCAGCCGCCGCGCCGACGTGCTGCGTGAATTCGCCGCCAAGCACGGCGACGTGATCCTCAAGCCGCTAGACGGCATGGGCGGTACCTCGATTTTCCGTCACCGCGCGGGCGATCCGAACCTGTCGGTGATCCTGGAAACCCTGACCGCCCTCGGTGGCCAGCAGATCATGGGCCAGGCTTACCTGCCAGCAATCAAGGACGGCGACAAACGCATCCTGATGATCGACGGCGAGCCGGTGGATTACTGCCTGGCGCGGATTCCGGCGCAGGGCGAAACCCGTGGCAACCTCGCTGCCGGTGGCCGGGGTGAAGCGCGTCCGCTGACGGACAAGGATCGCTGGATCGCTGCTCAGGTCGGCCCGACCCTGCGTGAGAAAGGCCTGCTGTTTGTCGGTCTCGATGTGATCGGTGAAAGCCTCACCGAAATCAACGTCACCAGCCCGACCTGCATCCGTGAAATCGACAATGCCTTTGGCACTGACATCGGCGGCATGCTGATGGACGCGATCGCCAAGAAGCTGCAAGCCGCCGGCAAAAAGCCACAAGCTTGATGCACGTCACATGCAGTCTGTCGCTTGAAGCGTGAAGCCCAAGGCGTGAAACCAACATTGCGTTATCATGCGCAGCCTCTGAAAAACGCGATGTTGGTTTTCTTGTCATGACCCTCCCGTCCGATCTGCCCGCAGAACTCGCCCACCGTGGCGTGCGCCCGGCCGATCGCCTCGGATTTACCCTGTTTCTCGCGGCGCTGATTCATTTGGCGCTGCTGCTCGGCGTCGGCTTCACGATGGTCGAGCCCAAGCAAATCAGCAAAACCCTGGAAATCACCCTCGCCACCTTCAAAAGCGAAAAGAAGCCGGAGAAGGCTGACTTTCTCGCGCAGGAAAATCAGGAAGGCAGCGGCACGCTGGACAAGAAGGCGATCCCCAAGACCACTGAAGTGGCGCCATTCCAGGACAATCAGGTCAAGAAAGTCACCCCGCCACCGGCCGCCAAGCCGCAAGTGCAGGAAGCCGCGCCCAAGGCAGCGGTGACTACGGTTGCGCCGAAGCCGAAAAAAGCACCGACCAAGAAAGAAGAAAGCAAAACCGAAGTCAAACCGACGGTCGACGCGCCGGAATTCGACAGCTCGCAGCTGTCCAGCGACATCGCCAGCCTCGAAGCCGAACTGGCCAAGGAACAACAGCTGTACGCCAAACGACCGCGCATTCACCGCTTGAGCGCGGCGTCGACCATGCGTGACAAGGGTGCCTGGTACAAAGACGACTGGCGCAAGAAGGTCGAACGCATCGGCAACCTCAATTACCCCGAGGAAGCACGGCGCAAGCAGATCTACGGCAATTTGCGCCTGATGGTTTCGATCAATCGCGACGGCTCGCTGTATGAAGTGCTGGTGCTGGAATCGTCCGGCCAGCCGCTGCTGGATCAGGCGGCGCAGCGCATTGTTCGACTGGCGGCACCGTTTGCGCCGTTTACCGGGGACTTGTCGGATATCGATCGTCTGGAAATCATTCGCACCTGGAAATTCGCCCGCGGCGACAAGCTCTCGAGCAATTAAGGGCAAGATCAAAAGATCGCAGCCTTCGGCAGCTCCTACATTGGCCTGCATTCACATGTAGGAGCTGCCGAAGGCTGCGATCTTTTGGCGGCTTCAGCTTGTCAGTTGGCCCCCCGAACGCCACACTAGCGCACATGAAAAACGTCAGCCCCAGCTACCTCAAGCATCACTTCCTGATCGCCATGCCACACATGGCCGACCCGAACTTTGCCCACACCTTGACCTACATCGTCGAGCACACGGCCAATGGCGCTATGGGGATTGTGGTCAACCGGCCGCAAGAGCTGAATCTGGCCGACATTCTTGAGCAACTGCGCCCGGACATCGACCCGCCAGCACTGTGCCAGCACGTACCGATTTTCATCGGCGGCCCGGTACAGACCGATCGCGGTTTTGTTCTGCATCCGGCGGGCAAGACCTTCCAGGCCACCGCACAACTGGACGGTGATCTGGCCCTGTCGACCTCGCAGGATGTGCTGTTCGCCATCGCGGACGGCGTCGGCCCGGCGAAAAGCCTGATTGCCCTCGGTTACGCCGGTTGGGAAGCCGGGCAACTGGAAGCCGAACTGGCCGACAACGCCTGGCTGACCTGCCCGTACGACGCCGACATCCTCTTCAACACCAGCAGCGAACTGCGCCTCGAAGCGGCGGCCAAGCACCTGGGGATCAACCTCAGCCTGCTGACCAGCCAGGCAGGTCACGCCTGATGGCCCTGCGCCTGATTCTCGGCTTCGACTACGGCACCAAACAGATCGGCGTCGCGGTCGGCCAGGTGATTACCGGCCAGGCCCGTGAGCTGTGCACCCTGAAAGCGCAAAACGGCATTCCCGACTGGAATCAGGTGGAAGCGCTGTTCAAGGAATGGAAACCCGACGCCGTGGTCGTCGGCCTGCCGCTGAACATGGATGGCACGCCGAGTGAAATGTGCCTGCGCGCGGAGAAATTCGCCCGCCGCCTCAACGGCCGTTTCAATGTGCCCTTCTATACCCACGACGAACGTCTGACCACCTTCGAGGCCAAAGGCGAGCGACTGGTGCGAGGCGGCCAAAAGGGCAGTTACCGCGACAACCCGGTGGACGCCATCGCCGCCGCTCTGCTGTTGCAGGGCTGGCTCGATGAAAACACTGCATTGTTTGAATCCTGACAAGCGCTTCGGCGCTTTTCTTTTGAGTGAAAAACCGAGTCGTGTCCAAGGACCCGATTCGCCCCCAACAAGGAGCAACCATGAGCCTGCCAAATCCCGCCGATCTGATCAGCCAGATGGCGACCCGCCTCAAGGCGCACCTTGCCCAGCGTGAAATCACCGAACCGCGTTACATCGGCATCCGCACCGGCGGCATCTGGGTCGCGCAGGCCTTGCTCAAGGAATTGGGCAGCGACGCGCCACTGGGCACGCTGGACGTGTCCTTCTACCGTGACGACTTCAGCCAGAACGGCCTGCACCCGCAAGTGCGCCCGTCCGCCCTGCCCTTCGAGATCGAAGGCCAGCATCTGGTGCTGATCGACGATGTATTGATGAGCGGCCGCACCATCCGCGCCGCCATGAACGAATTGTTCGACTACGGCCGCCCGGCCAGCGTGACCCTGGTCTGCCTGCTGGACCTCGACGCCGGTGAGCTGCCGATCCGCCCGAATGTCGTGGGCGCGACGCTGTCGCTGGCCGCTCACGAACGGGTGAAGCTGTCCGGCCCCGAGCCGCTGACGCTCGAACTGCAAGACTTCAACCTTTAATCCGCCCTATTGAGAGTCCCCTTCGCGATGACGCCTCTAGATACCAAGCGCCCGCTGCAGCTCAATGATCAGGGCCAGCTGCGCCACTTCCTCTCGCTCGACGGCCTGCGCCGCGAGTTGCTGACGGAAATCCTCGACACTGCCGACTCGTTCCTCGAAGTCGGTGCCCGGGCGGTGAAGAAAGTCCCGTTGCTGCGCGGCAAGACCGTGTGCAACGTGTTCTTCGAAAACTCCACGCGCACCCGCACCACTTTCGAACTGGCGGCCCAGCGGCTGTCGGCGGACGTGATCACCCTGAACGTGTCGACCTCGTCGGCAAGCAAGGGTGAAACCCTGCTCGACACCCTGCGCAACCTTGAAGCCATGGCCGCCGACATGTTCGTCGTACGCCACGGTGATTCCGGCGCCGCGCACTTCATCGCCGAACATGTTTGCCCGCAAGTGGCGATCATCAACGGCGGCGACGGCCGTCACGCCCACCCGACGCAGGGCATGCTCGACATGCTCACCATCCGTCGGCACAAGGGCGGTTTCGAAAACCTCTCGGTGGCCATCGTTGGCGACATCCTGCACTCGCGGGTCGCGCGCTCGAACATGCTCGCGCTGAAAACCCTCGGTTGCCCGGACATCCGCGTGATCGCGCCGAAAACCCTGCTGCCAATCGGCATCGAGCAATACGGCGTGAAGGTTTACACCGACATGACCGAAGGCCTGAAGGATGTCGACGTGGTGATCATGCTGCGCCTGCAGCGTGAACGCATGACCGGCGGCCTGCTGCCGAGCGAAGGCGAGTTCTACCGCCTGTTCGGCCTGACCACCGCGCGTCTGGCCGGGGCCAAACCCGATTGCATCGTCATGCACCCGGGGCCGATCAACCGTGGCGTGGAGATCGAGTCCGCAGTGGCCGACGGCCCGCACTCGGTGATCCTGAATCAGGTCACCTACGGCATCGCGATTCGTATGGCTGTGCTGTCCATGGCCATGAGCGGACAAACCGCGCAGCGTCAATTCGAGCAGGAGAACGCCCAGTGAAGCTCAGCATTCTCGGCGCACGCGTCATCGATCCAAGCAGCGGCCTGGATCAAGTCACCGACATTCACGTTGAAGCCTGCAAGATCGTCGCCCTCGGCGCGGCCCCGGCGGGTTTCACGGCAGTGGAAACCATTGACGCCCAAGGCCTTGTTGCCGCTCCGGGCCTCGTTGATCTGAACGTAGCCCTGCGCGAGCCGGGTTACAGCCGCAAAGGCTCGATCATCAGCGAAACCCGCGCGGCAGCGGCCGGCGGTGTGACCAGCCTGTGCTGTCCGCCGAAAACCAAACCGGTGCTCGACACTTCCGCCGTGGCCGAACTGATCCTCGACCGCGCACGCGAAGCCGGCAACACCAAGGTGTTCCCGATCGGCGCGCTGAGCAAAGGTCTGGACGGCGAGCAACTGGCTGAGCTGGTTGCGTTGCGCGACGCTGGTTGCGTGGCGTTCGGCAATGGTCTGGAGAGTTTCCGCAATACCCGCACGCTGTGCCGGGCGCTGGAATATGCGGCGACGTTTGATCTGACGGTGATTTTCAACTCGCAGGATCATGACCTGGCCGAGGGCGGTCTTGCCCACGAAGGCGCGGTGGCCAGCTTCCTCGGTCTGCCGGGGATTCCGGAAACTGCTGAAACTGTGGCTTTGGCTCGCGACCTGCTACTGGTCGAGCAGACTGGCGTGCGTGCGCACTTCAGCCAGTTGACCAGCGCTCGCGGCGTCGCCCTGATCGCGCAGGCTCAGGCCCGCGGCCTGAAGGTGACGGCGGATGTCGCGCTGTATCAGTTGATTCTGACCGACGAAGCATTGATCGACTTCAGCAGCCTGTACCACGTGCAACCGCCGCTGCGCACTCGTGCGGATCGCGATGGTCTGCGTGAGGCAGTGAAATCCGGCGTGGTCTCGGCGATTTCCAGCCATCACCAGCCGCACGAACGCGACGCCAAACTGGCGCCATTCGGCGCGACCGAGCCGGGCATCAGCAGTGTTGAGTTGCTGCTGCCGCTGGCGATGACGCTGGTTGAGGATGGGTTGCTGGATCTGCCTACCTTGCTGGCGCGTTTGAGCGCTGGCCCGGCTGAAGCGCTGCGTCTGCCGGCAGGCAAACTGGCAGTGGGTGGTGCGGCGGATATCGTGCTGTTCGATCCGCAGGCTTCGACGGTGGCCGGTGAAGGCTGGTTGTCGAAGGGTGAGAACTGCCCGTTCATTGGGCACACTTTGCCGGGTGTGGTTCGCTACACCTTGGTGGATGGGCGGATCAGTCACCAGGCTTGATACCGGGTTGCCCCCAATCGCTGGCAAGCCAGCTCCCACAAGGTCTTGCGCTATCTTTGGGTTAGCGCAAAAACCTGTGGGAGCTGGCTTGCCAGCGATGGCTTACTGGAAGGCGCCTCTGCCTTCGGCGTTGCGTACGGACACCTGATCATTCAGCGTCCAGAAGTCATACAGCACCCCCAGAAAGAACAACCCGCCCGTCAGCAGATAGATCAGCCCACTGATCCATTTGCCCTGATACATCCGGTGCACACCCAATGCTCCGAGGAACGTCAGCAGAATCCACGCTACGTTGTACTCGATCGGCCCGGCGGTAAAACGCAGATCCGCCTCGCGATCCATCGCCGGGATCAAGAACAGGTCGATCAGCCAGCCAATGCCCAGCAAACCGAAGGTGAAGAACCAGATCGTCCCGGTCACCGGCTTGCCGTAATAGAAGCGGTGAGCACCGGTAAAACCGAAAATCCACAGCAGATACCCGATGATTTTGCTGTGCGTATCTTGCTGCTGAACAAATTGTTGATAGGGGTTCATGAAGACCTCGATTCACACGATAGATAAATATTCTTGAATTCTTTGTGACTTTTTTACAGGTAGCCGACGTACGGCAAATGTTACCGTTGCTACCGTCAAAGCCTTATAGCACCTGACTTCTGTCCGACAATTGCGTCCATTTGCCGCTTATTTGGTTCCGTTGGCCACCAACTGAATCGACCAACGGACTCGGAATGAAAAAAAACTCTGTTATAAAGTTGCGCGCTATCACTGAAGAGCCACGCCTAATGCGACCATTTTTCAAGACATGGCTAACCATCTGCCTATTAATGCCACTGGCCGCCCACGCCACCAATCGTGAGCAACGTCTTCCTAACGTTAACGGCTTCACCCCTAAATCCCATGCTTCGGCTCCTTCGAGCAAAAGCAGCAAAAGCAAAACCACCACGCTGAGCAGCAAGAGCCACAGCAAGCTGGTGCCACCGATGGCGAGCAAGGAAAGCAGCAATGTGCTGAGCCGTGCGGTGAACGTCCTCGGTACACCCTATCGTTGGGGCGGCAGCAGCCCAAGTAAAGGCTTCGATTGCAGCGGCCTGGTGAAATACGCGTTCAACGACGCCACCTTCGACCTGCCTCGCACCTCGAATGCCATGGCCAGCGGCCACGGCGAGAAAGTCGAGCGCAAGGATCTGAAGCCGGGCGACCTGATTTTCTTCAACATCAAGAGCCGCCGGGTCAACCATGTTGCCATCTACCTGGGCAACGACCGCTTCATCCACGCACCGCGTCGTGGCAAAGCGGTGAGCATCGATACGCTGAACAAGCCGTACTGGCAGCAGCATTACGTAGTGGCCAAGCGTGTGTTGCCGAAAGAACAGCAGCAGATGCGCGTGGTTCAGCGCTAAGTCTTCGAAGCAAGATCAAAAGATCGCAGCCTTCGGCAGCTCCTACATCGGGATCAGCGTTTCCCTGTAGGAGCTGCCGAAGGCTGCGATCTTTAGCTTCTGGTCTCAGAAATTATCCGGCGTGCGCGCCTTCTCCCGCGCATGCTCGCGACTGATCAAGCCCTTGGTCACCAGATCCTTCAGGCACATGTCCAGTGTCTGCATCCCCAACGACCCACCGGTCTGAATCGCCGAATACATCTGCGCGACCTTGTCCTCACGAATCAGGTTACGGATCGCCGACGTGCCCAGCATGATCTCGTGCGCCGCCACCCGTCCGCCGCCGATCTTCTTGATCAACGTCTGCGAGACCACCGCCAGTAACGACTCCGACAACATCGAACGCACCATCGACTTCTCGTCACCCGGGAACACATCCACGACACGGTCGATGGTTTTCGCTGCGGATGTGGTGTGCAAGGTGCCAAATACCAGATGCCCGGTTTCCGCAGCGGTCAGTGCCAGGCGAATGGTTTCCAGGTCACGCATCTCGCCGACCAGGATCACATCCGGGTCTTCACGTAGAGCCGAGCGCAAAGCGGTGGCGAAACTGCGGGTATCACGGTGAACTTCACGCTGATTGATCAGGCATTTGCGCGATTCGTGAACGAATTCGATCGGGTCTTCAATGGTCAGAATATGGTGATGACGGTGGGTGTTGAGGTAATCGATCATCGCCGCCAACGTGGTTGATTTGCCTGAACCGGTCGGCCCGGTGACCAGCACCAGCCCACGCGGGGCATCGGTGATCTTGCGAAAGACATCGCCCATGGCCAGGTCTTCCATGCTCAGCACTTTCGATGGGATGGTACGAAACACCGCCCCGGCACCACGGTTCTGGTTGAAGGCGTTGACCCGAAAACGTGCGACACCCGGAACTTCGAAGGAAAAGTCGGTTTCCAGATGTTTCTCGAAGTCGACGCGCTGGGTGTCGTTCATGATGTCGTAGATCAGTTCGTGCACTTGCTTGTGATCCAGCGCCGGCAGATTGATCCGCCGCACATCGCCATCGACACGGATCATCGGCGGCAGACCGGCCGACAGGTGCAGGTCGGAAGCGCCCTGTTTGGCGCTGAAGGCCAGCAATTCAGTGATATCCATAGCGCTCCTCAATTCCAGTAGAATGCCGCGAACCTTCAGACCGCCGGCGCCTCTTGATGTCCACGATAGCAGACAACATTTTCCACGTTGGTTCGCGCATCCAGACCGCGACCCAAGCCGCACACCGTCCTGAAAACAGCGTCCAGTTGCTCGCCGTGAGCAAAACCAAACCCGCCGAAGCGCTGCGCGAGGCGTATGCCGCCGGCCTGCGCGACTTTGGCGAGAATTACCTGCAGGAAGCCCTGGGCAAACAGCTCGAACTGGCCGACCTGCCCTTGATCTGGCACTTCATCGGCCCCATTCAATCGAACAAGACTCGGGCGATTGCCGAGCATTTCGATTGGGTGCATTCCGTGGATCGCCTGAAAATCGCTCAACGTCTGTCCGAACAGCGCCCGGCCGAGCTGCCGCCGCTGAACATCTGCATTCAGGTCAACGTCAGCGGTGAAGCCAGTAAATCCGGCTGCACCCCGGCTGATCTGCCGGCATTGGCCGAGGCCATCAACGCATTACCGCGCCTGAAATTGCGTGGCCTGATGGCGATTCCCGAGCCGACCGAAGATCGCGCCGAGCAAGACGCGGCCTTCGCCGCTGTACAGAAATTGCAGGCCAGCCTCGATCTGCCGCTCGACACACTGTCCATGGGCATGAGCCACGACCTCGAGTCGGCCATTGCCCAAGGCGCCACTTGGGTGCGTATCGGTACCGCCCTGTTTGGCGCCCGTGATTATTCCCAGTCTTGAACCATTCCAGATAAGGACCACACATGAGCAACACACGTATTGCGTTTATCGGTGCGGGCAACATGGCGGCCAGTCTGATTGGCGGCCTGCGCGCCAAGGGTCTGGAAGCCGGACAGATCCGCGCCAGCGACCCGGGTGAAGAAACCCGCGCCAAGGTCAGTGCCGAACACGGCATCGAAACTTTCGCCGACAATGCTCAGGCCATCGACGGCGTCGATGTGATCGTGCTGGCGGTCAAGCCGCAGGCTATGAAAGCCGTGTGCGAAGCCATTCGCCCAAGCCTGAAACCCAATCAATTGGTGGTGTCGATTGCTGCCGGTATCACCTGTGCCAGCATGACCGCGTGGCTCGGCGAGCAGCCGATCGTGCGCTGCATGCCCAATACCCCGGCGCTGCTGCGCCAGGGCGTCAGCGGCTTGTACGAGACCAGCGAAGTGACTGCCGAGCAGCGTCAGCAAGCCGAAGAGCTGCTGTCCGCCGTCGGCATCGCCCTGTGGCTGAATGAAGAACAGCAACTGGACGCCGTCACCGCCGTGTCCGGTTCCGGCCCTGCCTACTTCTTCCTGCTGATCGAAGCCATGACTGCCGCCGGCGTCAAACTCGGCCTGCCGAAAGACGTCGCAGAACAACTGACCCTGCAAACGGCGCTGGGCGCAGCGCACATGGCGGTTTCCAGCGATGTCGACGCCGCCGAACTGCGCCGTCGCGTGACCTCGCCAAACGGCACCACGGAAGCTGCAATCAAATCATTCCAGGCCAATGGCTTTGAAGCCCTGGTCGAAACCGCACTCGGCGCCGCCGCGCACCGCTCGGCCGAAATGGCCGAACAACTGGGCAAATAAGGAGCCTTACATGATTGGATTGAACACCGCAGCGGTTTACGTGCTGCAAACCCTCGGCAGTCTGTACCTGCTGATCGTGCTGCTGCGCTTCGTGCTGCAACTGGTACGGGCGAACTTCTACAACCCGCTGTGCCAGTTCATCGTCAAAGCGACCCAGCCACTGCTCAAACCACTGCGCCGGATCATTCCGAGCCTGTTCGGTCTGGACATGTCGTCGCTGGTGCTGGCGATTCTGGTGCAACTGGCGCTGATGGCGCTGACCCTGCTGCTGACTTACGGCACCACCGGCAACCCGCTGCAACTGTTTATCTGGTCGCTGATCGGCGTGACCGCGCTGTTCCTGAAGATCTTCTTCTTCGCCCTGATCATCAGCGTGATCCTCTCGTGGGTCGCGCCGGGCAGCCACAATCCGGGTGCTGAACTGGTCAACCAGATCTGCGAGCCGGCGCTGGCGCCGTTCCGCCGCTTCCTGCCGAATCTTGGCGGTCTGGACCTGTCGCCAATCTTCGCCTTCCTCGCGTTGAAGCTGATCGACATGCTGGTGATCAACAATCTGGCGGCGATGACGATGATGCCGGAAATCCTCCGTCTGCTGATGTGAGCTGGTTTCGATGGGACGGTGACGACTTGATCCTCGAGTGTCACCTGCAACCGGCAGCCCGTAGCGATGACTTCGCCGGGCTGCATGGGGATCGCTTGAAGATTCGCCTGACTGCGCCGCCGGTCGAGGGCAAGGCCAATGCTTATCTGATGGGTTTTCTGGCCAAGGCGTTTGGCGTTTCGAAGAGCCAGGTCAGTTTGCTCAGTGGTGAGTTGAACCGGCAAAAGCGGGTGAAGATCTGCTCGCCGAAGAAGTTGCCGGATTTGCCTGGGTTGGTTGGGCGCTTGTCTTGAGTTTTGCAGCGCCTGCGCCCCTCACCCCAGCCCTCTCCCCCTGGAGAGGGAGCCGATCCAGGGTGTTTTCGGAACCTGAGTTCAGCCCGGATAGATCAGGTCGGCGTAGCTCAAAAGAACACCTCGGTCGGTCCCCTCTACCTCTGGGAGAGGGCTAGGGTGAGGGCCGCTTGCCGCTAACCCCCCCGGTCTTTAGACTTACGCCTCATTTCAACGAGAGCAGGGTCGATGCCAACTGCCTTTCCCCCCGATTCTGTTGGTCTGGTGACGCCGCAAACCGCGCACTTCAGCGATCCGCTGGCGCTGGCCTGTGGCCGCTCGCTGGCCGCCTATGACCTGATCTACGAAACCTACGGCACGCTGAACGCGCAAGCGAGCAACGCCGTGCTGATTTGCCACGCCTTGTCCGGCCATCATCACGCCGCCGGCTACCACAGCGTCGACGACCGCAAACCCGGTTGGTGGGACAGCTGCATCGGCCCCGGCAAACCGATCGACACCAACAAGTTCTTCGTGGTCAGCCTGAATAATCTGGGCGGCTGCAATGGATCCACCGGCCCGAGCAGCATCAACCCTGAGACCGGCAAACCGTTCGGCGCCGATTTCCCGGTACTCACCGTGGAAGACTGGGTGCACAGCCAGGCGCGTCTCGCTGATCTGCTCGGCATCGGCCAGTGGGCAGCCGTGATCGGCGGCAGCCTCGGCGGCATGCAGGCGCTGCAATGGACCATCACTTACCCGGATCGCGTGCGTCATTGCCTGGCCATCGCCTCGGCACCGAAGCTGTCGGCGCAGAACATTGCCTTCAACGAAGTGGCGCGTCAGGCGATCCTCACGGACCCGGAATTCCACGGTGGTTCGTTCCAGGAAGCGGGCGTGATCCCCAAGCGCGGGCTGATGCTGGCGCGAATGGTCGGGCACATCACCTACCTGTCCGACGATTCGATGGGCGAGAAATTCGGCCGTGGCCTCAAGAGCGAGAAGCTCAACTACGACTTCCACAGTGTCGAGTTCCAGGTCGAAAGCTACCTGCGTTATCAGGGCGAAGAGTTCTCCGGACGCTTCGACGCCAACACTTATCTGCTGATGACCAAGGCACTGGATTACTTCGATCCGGCGGCGAACTTCGACGACAACCTGGCGAAAACCTTCGAGAACGCCACGGCCAAGTTCTGCGTGATGTCGTTCACCACCGACTGGCGCTTCTCTCCGGCCCGCTCGCGGGAACTGGTGGATGCGTTGATGGCGGCGCGCAAAGACGTCAGTTATCTGGAAATCGACGCACCGCAGGGCCACGACGCCTTCCTGATTCCGATCCCGCGCTACTTGCAGGCGTTCGGCAATTACATGAACCGCATCACGTTGTGAGAAAGCCATGAGAGCTGATCTGGAAATCATCCAGGAATGGATCCCCGCCGGCAGCCGCGTCCTCGACCTCGGTTGCGGTGACGGCGAGCTGCTGACCTGGCTGCGCGACAACAAGAACGTCACCGGTTATGGCCTGGAAAACGACGCTGACAACATTGCCCAGTGCGTGGCCAAAGGCGTCAACGTTATCGAGCAGGATCTGGACAAGGGGCTGGGCAACTTTGCCAGCAACAGTTTCGACATCGTCGTCATGACCCAGGCCCTGCAAGCCGTGCACTACCCGGACAAGATCCTCGACGAAATGCTCCGGGTCGGTCGCCAATGCATCATCACCTTCCCGAATTTTGGTCACTGGCGCTGCCGCTGGTACCTGGCGAGCAAGGGGCGCATGCCGGTCTCCGAGTTTTTGCCGTACACCTGGTACAACACACCGAACATTCACTTCTGCACCTTCGAAGACTTTGAAGAACTTTGCCGCGAACGTGATGCGAAGGTCATTGATCGGCTTGCCGTGGATCAACAGCACCGTCACGGGTGGGCCAGTAAGCTATGGCCTAATCTGTTAGGTGAGATAGGTATCTACCGCGTCAGCAGCCCGCTGCTTGCAGACCACAAAGTCGCGGTCTGAATCCCGTCATTTCGAGGAGCACGATCATGGGTCGTTTAGCGTTGTTGTTATTGACTGCCTGCCTGAGCGCCAGCGCTATGGCGGCCGACGTCATCAAGGGCGAACGCAAGGAAACCTTCGGCGACGTCACGGTGCACTACAACACTTTCAACTCGACGTTTCTGACGCCGGACATCGCCAAGGCTGCGGAACTGGTGCGCAGCAAGAATCAGGGCGTGATCAATGTCTCGGTGATCAAGGACGGCAAACCGCTGGTCGCCAGCGTCACCGGCACGGTCAAAGACCTGACCAGCCAGAGCGTGCCGCTGAATTTCCGCCAGATCACCGAACAGGGCGCGATCTACTACATCGCCCAGTATCCGGTTGAGCAGCAGGAAACCCGCACCTTTGAGATCAAGGTGCAGAACGGCGACAAGATCAACACCATCAATTTCAACCAAGAACTCTTTCCCGGCGAATGATGAACATCAAGCAGCTCGTACTGGCCAGCCATAACGCCGGCAAACTCAAAGAACTCCAGGCCATGCTCGGCGAATCGGTGCAACTGCGCTCGATTGGCGAGTGGAGCAAGGTCGAGCCGGAAGAAACCGGTCTGTCGTTCGTCGAGAACGCCATTCTCAAGGCACGCAACGCCGCACGTATTTCCGGGCTGCCGGCGCTGGCCGACGACTCAGGGCTGGCGGTGGATTTCCTTGGCGGTGCACCGGGCATCTATTCGGCGCGCTATGCCGATGGCAAGGGCGATGCGGCGAACAACGCCAAACTGCTCGATGCGCTGAAGGATGTGCCGCAAGCCGAGCGCGGCGCGCAGTTCGTTTGCGTACTGGCGCTGGTACGTCACGCCGATGATCCGTTGCCGATCCTCTGCGAAGGCTTGTGGCACGGGCGCATCCTCACCGCTACCAGCGGCGAACACGGTTTCGGTTATGACCCGCTGTTCTGGGTGCCGGAGCGTGACGTCTCCAGCGCCGAATTGAGCCCGGCCGACAAGAACCAGATCAGCCACCGCGCCCGTGCAATGGATCTGCTGCGCCAGCGTCTGGGCTTGAAATGACCGGTGATTCTTCCGCGTCGTCGCTGATTGTCGGCGGCGCCGCCTCTTCGCCTCGGGCGCCGTTGCCGACGCTGCCGCCCCTGGCGCTGTACATCCACATCCCGTGGTGTGTGCGCAAATGCCCGTATTGCGACTTCAACTCGCACACCGCCAGCCCGGTGTTGCCGGAGCAGGAATACGTCGACGCCTTGCTGGCCGATCTCGATCAGGATCTGCACGCCGTGTACGGGCGTGAAATCAGTTCGATCTTTTTCGGTGGCGGCACGCCGAGCCTGTTCAGCGCCGAAGCCCTCGGGCGACTGCTGGAAGGCGTCGGGCAGCGCATTCCATTTGCTCATGACATCGAAATCACTCTGGAAGCCAATCCCGGCACCTTCGAGCAAGAGAAGTTCGTCGCGTACCGCAAGCTGGGGATCAATCGCCTGTCGATTGGCATCCAGAGTTTCCAGCAGGAAAAGCTCAAGGCGCTTGGCCGGATTCACAACGGTGACGAAGCGGTGCGTGCTGCCGGCATGGCGCGTCAGGCCGGGTTCGATAACTTCAACCTCGACTTGATGCACGGCTTGCCGGATCAGTCGCTAGACGATGCCTTGAGCGATTTGCGCCAGGCTATCGAACTGAATCCGACGCACATCTCCTGGTATCAACTGACGCTGGAGCCGAACACGGTGTTCTGGAACCAGCCGCCGGTGCTGCCGGAGGACGACACGCTGTGGGACATTCAGGAAGCCGGGCAGGCGCTTTTGGCCGAGCACGGTTACGCGCAGTACGAAGTCTCGGCTTATGCCCAGGCCGGTCGGCCAGCGCGGCATAACCTCAATTACTGGAGCTTCGGCGACTTCATCGGCATCGGCGCGGGTGCGCACGGCAAGTTGAGTCATCCCGACGGACGCATCGTGCGTACCTGGAAGACCCGTCTGCCGAAGGACTATCTCAACCCGGCGAAAAGCTTCCAGGCTGGTGAAAAAGCCCTGACCAATGACGAGATGCCGTTCGAGTTTCTGATGAACGCTTTGCGCCTGACCGCTGGCGTTGAGTCGCGTCTGTATCCGGAACGCACCGGGCTGTCGCTGGATAGCCTCGCCGAAGGCCGGGCCGCGGCAGAACAAAGCGGTCTGTTGCAGGTCGAACCGTCACGTCTGGCGGCCACCGAGCGCGGACAACTGTTTCTCAACGACTTGCTGCAACAATTTCTGAACTGAGCCCAGCCCTCAACTTCTGTCCTAAGGGAAAACGCATGGATTTGATACTCGACCTGCTCGCCACCGTCTCCCGCTGGAGCCGCAGCAACCTCTCGGAAATCGCCTTGGCGCTGGTGGGCTGTCTGTTGGTGCTGTTCGGCGCCGACTTCAAAGGCTGGGTCGAGCAGCGCCTGGGCAGCATCGCCGGCGCCTTGCGCGTACCGCTGATGGCGCTGCTGTGCGTGATCGGCAGCGGCGCAGCGCTGATTTACGCCACGCCGTGGGTAATCAAAGGCTTGAGCCAGTTCAACAACTACAGCCTGGCGCCAGTGCTGCTGGTAGTCCTCGTCCTCATCGGCGTGGTCGCCGACCGCCGCTGATCTTTCGGCCGCTTTTGATCGTTCCCATACTCCGCGTGGGAATGCCTCAATGGACGCTCTGCGTCCGCTGTGGGACGCAGAGCGTCCCGGGCAGCATTCCCACGCAGAGCGTGGGAACGATCATTGCGTGATGCTTAGGCGAGTTTTTCGAACTTCAGGTCCCAGACGCCATGGCCAAGACGTTCGCCGCGGCGTTCGAACTTGGTGATCGGGCGTTCGGCCGGGCGCGGTACGCATTTGCCGTCTTCGGCGAGGTTGCGATAGCCCGGGGCGACGTTCATCACTTCCAGCATGTATTCGGCATACGGTTCCCAGTCGGTGGCCATGTGCAGAATGCCGCCAACCTTCAACTTGCTGCGCACCAGTTCAGCGAACGAGGCCTGAACGATACGACGCTTGTGGTGACGGCTCTTGTGCCACGGATCCGGGAAAAACAGCATCAGGCGATCGAGGCTATTGTCGGCGATGCAGCGGTTGAGCACCTCGATCGCGTCGCAATCGTAGACCCGCAGGTTGGTCAGACCCTGGGTCAGCACGCCATTGAGCAGCGCGCCAACACCCGGACGGTGCACTTCAACACCGATGAAATCCTGCTCCGGCGCCGCCGCGGCCATTTCCAGCAGCGAGTGGCCCATGCCGAAACCGATCTCCAGCGAGCGCGGTGCCGAACGGCCGAACACTTGATCGTAATCCACCGGCGCGTCCGCCAACGGCAGCACGTACAGCGGCGCGCCCTGATCCAGACCGCGTTGCTGGCCTTCGGTCATGCGCCCGGCGCGCATCACGAAACTCTTGATGCGGCGGTGTTGGCGCTCGTCGCCTTCTTCCGTCTGGATAGGCGTGTCGTTCGATTCAGTCATCAATGGCTCTTACTTGATCAGACCATCCAGCGGCGAAGAGGCGCTGGCATAGAGTTTTTTCGGCATACGGCCAGCGAGGTAGGCCAAGCGGCCTGCAACGATGGCGTGTTTCATGGCTTCAGCCATCATCACCGGCTGCTGGGCGTGGGCGATCGCCGAGTTCATCAGCACCGCATCGCAACCCAGTTCCATGGCGATGGTCGCGTCGGACGCAGTGCCGACACCGGCATCGACCAACACTGGAATCTTGGCTTCTTCGAGGATGATCTGCAGGTTGTACGGGTTGCAGATCCCCAGACCGGAACCGATCAGACCGGCCAGCGGCATGACCGCGATGCAGCCGATTTCCGCCAGTTGACGGGCAATGATCGGATCATCGCTGGTGTACACCATCACGTCGAAACCTTCCTTGACCAGCGTTTCCGCGGCCTTGAGGGTTTCGATCACGTTAGGAAACAGGGTTTTCTGGTCGGCCAGTACTTCCAGCTTCACTAGGTTGTGGCCGTCGAGCAGTTCACGCGCCAGGCGGCAGGTGCGCACAGCTTCGATGGCGTCGTAGCAGCCCGCAGTGTTCGGCAGGAAGGTGTAGCGCTCCGGCGATAGCACGTCGAGCAGGTTCGGCTCGCCTTCGATCTGGCCGAGGTTGGTGCGGCGCACGGCGAAGGTGACGATCTCGGCACCCGAGGCTTCGATGGCCTGACGGGTTTCTTCCATGTCACGGTACTTGCCGGTACCGACCAGCAAACGCGACTGGTAAGTACGACCGGCCAGAACAAAAGGCTTGTCGCTACGAACGATGCTCATGGGGAATCCTCTTTAGGAGTGAGGGTCTTGCAGAATTCTGTACCCTTACGGGCCGGGCGATCAGCCGCCGCCGATGGCGTGCACCACTTCGACGTTGTCACCGTCATTGAGCGTGGTGCTGGCATGCTGGCTGCGCGGGACGATATCCAGATTGAGTTCGACTGCCACCCGGCGTCCGGTCAGTTCCAGACGGGTGATCAGGGCCGCAACAGTCTCGCCGTCGGGCAGTTCAAGGGATTCACCGTTCAACTGAATGCGCATGCGCAACGCCGCCATCATTTTTAGGGGCTGGCATTCTAGCCCGATCATGACCTAAAGGTCAGCACCAAGCGTCAAGCGGTTGGTTGCAGGCGCCAGGCGGCGAGGCCCAGGCAAACCCAACCGGCCAGAAATGCCAGACCGCCGAACGGAGTGATGATGCCGAGTTTGCTGATACCGGTGATGGTCAGCACGTACAGGCTACCGGAGAACAGCAGAATGCCGACGGTGAAGGAAACGCCAGCCCAAGCGACCAGCCGCCCCTGAATCTGCGTGGCCAACAGCGCCACTCCGAACAGTGCCAGGGTGTGCACCAGTTGATAAGTGACGCCGGTGTGGAAAATCGCCAGATATTCAGGCGTCAGGCGGTTTTTCAGGCCGTGGGCGGCGAATGCGCCCAATGCGACACCGGTGAAACCGAAAAAAGCGGCCAGCATTAAAAAGCCACGCAGCATTGGGAACTCCAGTCAGACGCGATCGGCAGGGTCTGTATAATGGCCCGCTCCACCGGTTCGGCCAAGCCATCTCTATGCTGCGTACTATTTTCCGTCGTCTCACGAAGGCCCTGCTCTGGTTCGCCGGCGGCAGTGTCTTGCTGGTGCTGGTGTTTCGCTTCGTGCCGCCGCCGGGCACGGCGTTGATGGTCGAGCGCAAGGTCGAATCCTGGGTCGATGGTGAGCCGATTGACCTGCAGCGCACATGGAAGCCGTGGGACGAGATCTCCGACGATCTCAAAGTGGCGGTCATGGCCGGTGAGGATCAAAAGTTTCCCGAGCATTGGGGTTTTGACTTCAGTGCGATCCAGGCCGCACTGGCGCACAACGAACTCGGCGGCTCGATTCGCGGCGCCAGCACCTTGAGCCAGCAAGTGTCGAAGAACCTGTTTCTGTGGGCCGGCCGCAGCTATCTGCGTAAAGGTCTGGAGGCGTGGTTTACCGCGCTGATCGAGGTGTTCTGGCCCAAGCAGCGGATTCTTGAGGTGTACCTGAACAGCGTCGAGTGGGATGACGGGGTGTTTGGTGCGGAAGCGGCGGCTCGGCATCACTTTGGCGTGAGCGCGAAGTCGCTGTCCCGGCAGCAGGCGAGTTATCTGGCGGCCGTTCTACCCAATCCGCGTGTCTGGAGTGCGAGTCATCCAACCGCTTATGTGTCGCGCCGGGCCGGGTGGATTCGGCAGCAGATGAGTCAGTTGGGTGGGGATAGTTATCTGTTGGGGCTCAACGATTCGCGGCGAGCACCGTGGTCTCGATGACACCAAGGATCTAAATGTAGGAGTGAGCCTGCTCGCGATAGCGGTACATCAGTGACGGCAATGCTGACTGTCACACCGCTATCGCGAGCAGGCTCACTCCTACAATGTTTTGTGTTGAAGCAGAAATGAAAAACGCCCCGATCATCGCTGATCGGGGCGTTTTTTATTGCCTGCTCGCCGGTTATGCGGCGATCGACAACTTGAGTTTGTTCATCGCGCTCTTCTCAAGCTGACGGATCCGCTCGGCCGACACGTTGTACTTCTGCGCCAGGTCGTGCAGCGTGGCTTTCTCTTCTGCCAGCCAGCGCTGGTAGAGGATGTCGCGGCTGCGTTCGTCCAGCACTTCCAGCGCTTCGTGCAGGTTGCTGTTGGAGTTGTCGCTCCAGTCGGCATCTTCCAGTTGACGCGCCGGGTCGTACCGGTGGTCTTCCAGGTAGTTGGCCGGCGATTGGAAAGCGCTGTCGTCGTCGGCTTCAGCAGCCGGGTCGAAGGCCATGTCATGGCCGGTCAGGCGACTTTCCATCTCGCGCACTTCCCGCGGTTCAACGCCGAGGCTTTCCGCCACACGGTGGACTTCCTCGTTGTTCAGCCACGCCAGACGCTTCTTCTGGCTGCGCAGGTTGAAGAACAGCTTGCGCTGGGCCTTGGTGGTCGCGACTTTCACAATGCGCCAGTTGCGCAGGATGAACTCGTGAATTTCCGCCTTGATCCAGTGCACGGCGAACGACACCAGACGCACACCCATTTCCGGGTTGAAGCGCTTTACGGCCTTCATCAGGCCGACGTTACCTTCCTGGATCAGGTCAGCCTGAGCCAGACCGTAGCCGGAATAGCTACGGGCGATATGTACGACAAAACGCAGGTGGGCGAGCACCATCTGCCGAGCCGCCCCCAAATCCTGCTCATAGTAGAGACTCTCGGCCAGTTCACGCTCCTGCTCCGGCGTCAGCAATGGAATGCTGTTGACGGTGTGCACGTAAGCTTCCAGGTTCGCACCCGGAACCAACGCATACGCAGGTTGCAAAGAATTGGTCATACGAAAAAACCTCCCACTTACATACTCGTGCCTCTCGGCACTGCGAAAAATTGACCGGGAATTCAAGTGCAAGTTCCCAAAAAAACCGCGAGGTCAATCACGCGCAAAAAAGATTCTACTTCGGCGCCAGCTCCCTGAGATGGCGTGCGACTGCAATCCATGCACCGATATAACCCAACAGCACCGCGCCAAGCAAGAGCGACAGACCGTCGGCAACTGGCACTCCGGCCAGCGCGAAATCACTGCCGTACAAGCCGGCCAGCCCAACCACCGCGTCGTTCAGCCAGTTCAGGCCAAACGCCAATACGCCCCAGGACAGTAGCCCCGCACCGAAGCCATACAACGCGCCCATATAAAGGAAAGGGCGACGCACATAACTGTCAGTGCCGCCGACGAGTTTAATCACTTCTATCTCGGTGCGGCGGTTTTCAATATGAAGACGAATGGTATTGCCTATCACCAAAAGTAATGCAGAAACCAGCAGCACTGTCAGACCGAAGACAAAACGATCGCCAAGCTTTAGGATGGCCGCCAGACGCTCGACCCAGACTAGATCAAGTTGCGCCTGTTGTACCTTGGGCAGCTCGGAAAGTTTTTGTCTTAATGCTTCCAGGGTTGGCTTGTCGACTTCATTCGGAGTGACCAGTACCACGCCCGGCAACGGGTTCTCCGGCAGCTCGCGCAGGGCTTCACCCAGTCCGGACTGTTGCTGGAACTCTTCCAGCGCCTGATCGCGGCCGACATATTCAGCATCAGCTACGCCGGGCATGCCTTTGATCTGTTCGCGCAACGACTCGCCCTGTTCCGGGCTCGCGTCGAGTTGCAGATACAGCGAGATCTGCGCCGCCCGCTGCCACGAACCACCAAGACGTTCGACGTTGTTGAGCAACAGCGAAAGCCCCATCGGCAGGCTCAGCGCCACGGCCATCACCATGCAGGTGAAGAAACTGCCAATCGGCTGCTTGCCGAGGCGACGCAGGCTGTCGAGCAGGCTGGCACGATGGCTTTCGACCCACGCACGAAACAACGTGGCGAAGTCCGGACCGTCGTCTTCGTCGTGCTTTTTCTTTTTCGGCGGCTGCGGATCGGCGGCTTTCGGGGCCACGCGCTCGGAAACCTTCGGACTGCGTGTTGCACTCATACCCCGGCCTCCCCGTCGCCGATCAATCGGCCACGTTGCAGGGTCAACATGCGGTGACGCATGCGCGCGATCAGCGCCAGGTCGTGACTGGCGATCAGCACGCTGGTGCCCAGACGGTTGATGTCTTCGAACACGCCCATGATTTCGGCCGCCAGACGCGGGTCGAGGTTACCGGTCGGTTCGTCCGCCAGCAGCAAGGCCGGGCGGTGCACGATGGCGCGGGCAATGCCGACGCGCTGTTGCTGACCGGTGGACAGGTCACCCGGGTACAGATCGGTTTTATCCGACAGCGCCACGCGTTCCAGCGCCGAATCGACACGCTTGGCGATTTCGGCCTTGGACAAGCCAAGAATCTGCAGCGGCAAGGCGACGTTGTTGAACACCGTGCGATCGAACAGCAACTGGTGATTCTGGAATACCACACCGATCTGCCGGCGCAAGAACGGAATCTGCGCGTTGCTGATGGTGCTCAGGTCTTGCCCGGCCAGCAGCAGTTTGCCACTGGTCGGACGTTCCATCGCCAGCAAAAGGCGCAACAACGTGGATTTACCGGCACCGGAGTGGCCGGTGACAAACAAGAACTCGCCACGACGGACTCGAAAGCTCAGCTCATGCAAGCCGACGTGACCGTTCGGGTAGCGTTTACCGACCTGTTCGAAACGAATCATGAACGCTCCCGCTCGGCAAACAGTGCCTGGACAAAGGGTTCGGCTTCAAAGGTACGCAAATCGTCGATGCCTTCACCGACGCCGATGTAGCGGATCGGCAGGCCAAACTGCTTGGCCAGGGCGAAGATCACCCCGCCCTTGGCGGTACCGTCGAGCTTGGTCAGCGCCAGGCCGGTCAGTTCGACGGTCTGGTTGAATTGCTTGGCCTGATTGATGGCGTTCTGGCCAGTACCGGCGTCGAGCACCAGCAGCACTTCGTGCGGCGCGTCAGCGTCGAGCTTGCCAATCACACGGCGAACCTTCTTCAGCTCTTCCATCAGGTTGTCTTTGGTGTGCAGACGACCGGCGGTGTCAGCGATCAAAACGTCGATGCCGCGGGCCTTGGCAGCCTGCACGGCGTCGAAGATCACCGAAGCCGAGTCAGCGCCGGTGTGCTGGGCGATCACCGGAATCTTGTTGCGCTCGCCCCAGACCTGCAATTGTTCCACAGCGGCGGCGCGGAAGGTGTCACCGGCGGCAAGCATGACTTTCTTGCCTTCCAGTTGCAGCTTCTTCGCCAGTTTGCCGATGGTGGTGGTCTTGCCGGCGCCGTTGACGCCGACTACCAGAATCACGAAAGGCTTGTTCTGCGAGGCGATTTTCAGCGGTTGTTCGACCGGTTTGAGCATCGCGGCCAGTTCGGCCTGCAGGGATTTGTACAGCGCGTCGGCGTCGGCCAGCTCTTTGCGCGCGACCTTCTGGGTCAGACGCTGGATGATTTGCGTGGTGGCTTCGACACCCACGTCGGCGGTGAGCAGACGGGTTTCGAGGTCATCGAGCAGATCGTCGTCAATGGTTTTGCGGCCGAGGAACAGGCTGGCCATGCCCTCGCCGATGCTGGCGCTGGTTTTCGACAAACCTTGCTTGAGGCGGGCGAAGAAACCGGCTTTGGTTTCTTCGGTGCGCGGGGCTTCGACCGGGGCCTCGGCAACCACTTCGACTGGAGTAACAGGAGCAGCGATAACCGGTGCAGGTGCAGGTGCAGGTGCAGGTGCAGGTGCAGGTGCAGGCTCGGGCTCTTGGACAACTGGCGCAACAAACACGGGCGCAACAGGCTCGACAACAACCGGCGCAGGCTCAACTACCGGCTCAACCACCGGCGCCGGAGCAACCTCTGCAACGAACGCAGCAGGCGCAGGAATCTCTGGGGTGATGTGCGGCGCAGCCTCTTCAACCAATGCCACTGGCTCTTCCGCCACTGGCAAAGTCAGCCATGGCTCAGCCGCCGGGGTCAGCGGCAATTCCGCCGCTACAGGCGCTTCAGGCTCGGGTTCTGGCTCGACCGGTTGCAGCACCGGCTCGGCAATCGGCAGAACGATCGGTGCCGGCTCTTCTTCTATAACCGGAGCAGGCTCAGGAATCGCGGGCGGCTGTTCGACGACGGGTTCCTGCGGTTTCTTACGCAGCCATCCGAACAGGCTTTTCTTCTCGCCAGCCGCAGCTGGGGTCTTCTTGTCGTCGTTGGAACCAAACATGGAGGACGGCTATCTCACGGTAGCGACGCGCCATAAGGGCGCCCCGGCAAATAAATATTCGATGCAGAACAGACTGTGTTTCATCCAGCTTGTTCACGCGCAACATTTTGTCGAGGCACCACAGGCACCTCAAAGGTCGATTAATACGAAGGACTGGAACGGCATCGTCGGCGAAAACGCAGAGTTTAGCTGACAAACTCAAAGCTTCTTCCGGGAACCCATACAACCTATCGACCGATCAGTGGCTTGATAGGCGTGGCCGCCAGTAAAACGGATCAGTATCCTAGCACCTCCTCGCCCGCCTAGGCTAAGACCAAGCGGGCAGCCCAACAGGTTAAAAAACGAATGAATGCTCTAGCCCGCCGCGCTGCAGGCCTGCTGCTCAGCACAGTCTGCCTGCCCCTTTCGGCCCTGGCGGCCGACCCGCAACCGACCCACGAATTCACCCTCGACAACGGCCTCAAGGTCGTCGTGCGCGAAGACCATCGCGCGCCCGTGGTGGTCTCGCAGGTCTGGTACAAGGTCGGCTCCAGCTACGAAACCCCGGGCCAGACCGGTTTGTCCCACGCGCTTGAACACATGATGTTCAAGGGCAGCGAGAAAGTCGGTCCCGGCGAAGCCTCTTTGATCCTGCGCGACTTGGGCGCCGAAGAGAACGCTTTCACCAGCGACGACTTCACTGCTTATTACCAGGTGCTGGCGCGCGACCGTCTGGGCGTAGCCTTCGAACTGGAAGCGGACCGCATGGCCAATCTGCGCCTGCCGGCCGACGAGTTCGCCAAGGAAATCGAAGTCATCAAGGAGGAGCGCCGCTTGCGCACCGATGACAAGCCGATGTCCAAAGCCTACGAGCGCTACAAGGCCATGGCCTACCCGGCCAGCGGCTACCACACGCCGACCATTGGCTGGATGGCCGACCTCGACCGCATGAAGGTCGAAGAGCTGCGCCACTGGTACCAATCCTGGTACGTGCCGAACAACGCCACACTGGTGGTGGTCGGCGACGTGACCCCGGACGAAGTGAAAACCCTCGCCCAGCGCTATTTCGGCCCGATCGCCAAGCGCGACGTGCCACCGGCGAAAAAACCGCTGGAACTTGCCGAGCCCGGCGAACGCCAGATCACCCTGCACGTGCAGACTCAGTTGCCTAGCTTGATGCTCGGTTTCAACGTGCCAAGCATTGCGACGGCTGAAGACAAACGCTCGGTCAACGCCTTGCGCCTGATCTCGGCCCTGCTCGACGGCGGTTACAGCGGGCGCATCCCGACGCAACTGGAGCGCGGCGAAGAACTGGTCTCCGGCGGTTCGTCGAGCTACGACGCCTACACCCGTGGCGACAGTCTGTTCACCCTCTCGGCAACGCCGAACACGCAGAAGAAAAAGACCATCGCGCAAGCCGAGGCCGGTCTGTGGAAGTTGCTGGAGCAGCTGAAAACCACCGCGCCGTCCGCCGAAGAACTCGAGCGCGTACGTGCACAAGTGATCGCCGGTCTGGTGTTCGAACGTGACTCGATCACCAGCCAGGCCACCGCCATCGGCCAACTGGAAACCGTCGGTCTGTCGTGGAAACTGATGGACACCGAACTCGCCGATCTGGAAAGCGTGACCCCGCAAGACATCCAGAACGCCGCCAAGCTGTATTTCACCCGCGAACGTCTCAGCGTCGCCCACGTCCTGCCACTGGAGACGACTCATGAGTAAGCGCAAATCCCCACGCCTGCTGCTCGGCCTGATCGCCGTGGCGGTGATCGGCTCTGCCGCGTTCTACCTGTCGCCGGGCGCTGACAGCAATGCCAGCGAAGCCCTCGACAACGCCAAGTCCAGCCAGAAGCTGCAATCGCTGGCCGAACTCGACGGCAAGGCCCCGGCCAGCCGCAAACTCGACGTGCAAACCTGGAACACCGCCGCAGGCGCCAAAGTGCTGTTCGTCGAAGCCCATGAGCTGCCGATGTTCGACATGCGCCTGATCTTCGCCGCCGGCAGCAGCCAGGACGGCAGCGCATCGGGTCTGGCGGTACTGACCAACGCGATGCTCAACGAAGGTGTTGCCGGTAAAGACGTCGGCGCCATCGCTCAGGGCTTTGAAGGTCTGGGGGCGGATTTCGGCAACGGTGCGTTCAAGGACATGGCGTTGGCCTCGCTGCGCAGCCTGAGTGCTGCCGACAAACGCGAACCGGCCTTGAAGCTGTTCTCGGAAGTGGTCGGTAAACCGACCTTCCCGGCCGACTCCTTCGCGCGTATCAAGAACCAGATGCTCGCCGGTTTCGAATACCAGAAACAGAACCCCGGCAAACTCGCCAGCCTTGAGCTGATGAAGCGTCTTTATGGCGACCACCCGTACGCGCATTCGAGTGACGGCAATCCACAGAGCGTGCCGAAGATTACCCTTGCGCAGTTGCGTGAGTTCCACGCCAAGGCCTACGCCGCTGGCAACGTGGTCATCGCGCTGGTCGGTGATCTGTCGCGCGCGGAAGCCGAGGCGATTGCCAATCAGGTCTCCTCGGCCCTGCCCAAAGGCCCGGCGCTGGCGAAAATCGCTCAGCCGCAGGAACCGAAAGCCAGCGTCAACCACATCGAGTTCCCGTCGAAGCAAACCAACCTGATGCTCGCGCAACTGGGCATCGACCGTGACGATCCGGATTACGCGGCGCTGTCGATGGGCAACCAGATCCTCGGTGGTGGCGGTTTCGGCACGCGCCTGATGAGCGAAGTGCGTGAGAAACGCGGCCTGACCTACGGCGTGTACTCGGCATTCAGCCCGATGCAGGCACGTGGCCCGTTCATGATCAACCTGCAGACCCGCGCAGAAATGAGCGAAGGCACCCTGAAACTGGTGCAGGACGTGCTCGCCGACTATCTGAAAACCGGGCCGACGCAGAAAGAGCTCGACGATGCCAAACGCGAACTGGCCGGCAGCTTCCCGCTGTCCACCGCGAGCAATGCCGATATCGTCGGCCAACTTGGCGCGATGGGCTTCTATAATCTGCCGCTGAGCTATCTGGACGATTTCATGCGTCAGTCGCAAAGCCTGACCGTGGAACAAGTCCGCGACGCCCTGAACAAACATCTGAGCACGGACAAAATGGTCATCGTCACCGCTGGCCCGACCGTGCCGCAAAAGCCGTTACCGGCCCCATCTGATAAACCTGCCGAGCAACCGCTCGGGGTTCCGGAGCATTAATGGCAACTCGTTCCCCTAAAAAGCCTGCGCACAACGTCCACAACGGTGTGAACCAGTTGCGCATCATTGGCGGCCAATGGCGCAGCCGCAAGCTGAGCTTCCCCGATGCGCCGGGCCTGCGCCCGACGCCGGACCGCGTGCGTGAAACCCTGTTCAACTGGCTCGCGCCGTATGTTGAAGGGGCCAAGGTACTCGATCCGTTCGCCGGCAGCGGCGCGCTGTTTCTCGAAGCGCTGTCCCGTGGCGCGGCCATGGGCCAGGCACTGGATGCCAGCAACATTGCGGTGTCCAGCCTGAAAGAACACCTCGGTACCCTGCGCTGCACCAACGGCCAGGTGCAGACTGCCGACGCCCTGCGTTATCTGGAAACCCAGACCGCCAGCGCGTACGACCTGGTGTTCCTCGATCCGCCGTTCAACCAGAACCTGCTGCCTGCCGTCTGCACCTTGCTCGAAGAGCGTCAGTGGCTGGCGCCGGACTCGTGGATCTACACTGAAAGCGAAACGGCGCCATCGACGCTGGGCCTGCCGGGCAACTGGCGCCTGCACCGCGAACAGAAATCCGGCCGGGTTTACTACGCGCTGTGGCAACGTACGGCAGAGATCGCCGGTTAATCGACCGGTCTGAATAGGCGGCGCCCCTTCCAACAGGGTCGCCGCTCTGCATCGAGAATCATCGTGTCCAGCTCTTCAGAACGCTTCACCCCCGCCCTCGGCCTCGGCAATCCGCACCTGCAAACCTTGTGGGGGCCGCTGTGGCGCAAAACCGTACATATCGAGCGTGAACGTGAACGCCTGTGGCTCGAGGATGGCGACTTCCTCGACCTCGACTGGCACGGCCCGCACACCGCCGATGCGCCCCTGGTGTTGGTACTGCACGGCCTGACCGGCTCCTCTAATTCGCCTTACGTCGCCGGTATCCAGAAGGCGCTGGCCGATCAAGGCTGGGCCAGCGTGGCGCTGAACTGGCGTGGCTGTTCCGGTGAACCGAATCTGCTCCCGCGCAGTTATCACTCCGGCGCCAGCGAAGACCTCGCCGAGACTATCAAGCACCTGCGCGCCAAACGACCATTGGCACCGTTGTATGCCGTCGGCTACTCCCTGGGCGGCAACGTGCTGCTCAAACATCTTGGGGAAACCGGCAGCGCCAGCGGTGTGCTCGGTGCAGTCGCAGTGTCGGTGCCGTTTCGCCTCGACCAATGCGCCGACCGCATCGGCCAGGGATTTTCCAAGGTCTATCAGGCGCACTTCATGCGCGAGATGGTCGCTTACATCAAGAACAAGCAACGGCAGTTTCAGCATGACGGTCGCGAAGACGGACTCGCCGCGCTGGCAGCCCTCGGCTCGCTGGAAAACATGCGCACGTTCTGGGATTTCGATGGCCGGGTAACCGCGCCGTTGCACGGTTTCAATGATGCCGAGGATTACTATCGCCGCGCTTCAAGCCGCTACTTCCTCGGTGAGATCCGCACGCCGACCCTGATCATTCAGGCGGCGGACGATCCGTTCGTGTTCCCGCACAGCTTGCCGCAAGCCAGTGAGCTGTCGGCGTCGACCGCTTTCGAATTGCAGGCACGCGGCGGGCATGTCGGCTTTGTCGACGGCTCGCTACGTCAGCCTGGTTATTACCTGGAACGACGCATCCCGCAGTGGCTGGCCAGCGTGCCCGCATGAGCGATCAGGGCGAGTCGATCCGCTTCTGGCAAACCGCGCCGCTGGCCGGGGTCGAGTTGTTGTCGGCGCGCTACATCGAGCATCGCTTCGCCCCGCATGTGCACGACGGATTCGTGATCGGCATGATCATGGCCGGTGCCCAGCGTTATCGCTATCGCGGCGCCGAGCATCTGGCCGGCAGCGGCACACTGGTGTTGATCAATCCGGACGAATTGCACACCGGGCACAAAGGCACCGAGGACGGCTGGCTGTATCGGGCGTTTTATCCCGATACTTCACAGATCGTTTCGTTGCTGGATGAGCTGGAGCTGTCCACCACGAGTCTGCCGGCGTTCGGCGCCACGCTGTATCGCGATGCGGATCTGGTCAACGGCTTTGCGCAATTGCACCGCTTGCTGGAAAGCCCAGCGACCGCGCTGCAACAGCAAACGGTGTGGCGCGAGATGATGTTGCTGCTGTTGCAGCGCCATGCGGCGGTGCCGGTGCCCGGTCGAGCCGGCAAGGAACACCGCGCAGTGCTGTTGGGCAAAGAATTGCTGCACGCACAACTGGCGGCGCCACCGTCACTGGAAGAGCTCGCGGCGGCGGTCAATCTGTCGCCGTTCCATTTCGCCCGAGTGTTTCGCCGCGCTACTGGTATGCCGCCGCACACCTGGCTGATGCAGCAACGTATCGCCCAGGCCCGCGCACTTCTGCAGCACGGCTGCCTGCCGGTGGAGGTCGCCACACAATTGGGGTTTGCCGACCAGAGCCATTTGAGCCGGCAGTTCAAGCAGGCTTATGGCGTCGGGCCCGCCGCCTACCGTAGCGCCCGGATGGAAAGCTAAAAGATCGCAGCCTTCGGCAGCTCCTACAGGGAAATGCATTCCAATGCAGGAGCTGCCGAAGGCTGCGATCTTTTGATCTTATTCGCCGGTGGCGATACCGCGCGAAGGCTCGTTGATCCACTCGCTCCATGATCCAGCGTACAACGACCCCAACGGATAACCCGCCAGACACAACGCAAACAGGTTGTGACACGCCGTCACGCCGGAACCGCAATACGCCACCAGATCCGCTGGCGAGCGCTCGCCGAGCTTGGCGGCAAAACGTTGTTTGAGCTGATCCGCCGGCAGGAATCGCCCATCGTTGTCGAGGTTGTCGGTGAACGCCGCGCATTGCGCGCCGGGAATATGTCCGGCAATCGGATCAATTGGTTCGACCTCCCCCTTGAATCGCGGCAAAGCCCGAGCATCAATCAAGGTCAACGCAGGTTGACCAAGACGCTTGTGCAATTTTTCGGCGCTGATCAGCAGGCTCATATCCGCCTGACCACTGAAACTACCGCGACTGACCGTCGGCGCATCCAGGCTCAGCGGCAGCCCCGCCGCATGCCACGCCTTGAGCCCGCCATCGAGAATGAACACGCCATCGCGCTTGCCCAGCCACGCCAGCAACCACCACGCCCGCGCCGCGTAGGCACCGGGACCGTCATCGTACAAAATCACATCGCTGTCGTTGTTGATGCCCCAGGCCTGCAGCCGCTCGATCAACGCCGCCGGCTCGGGCAACGGATGACGGCCAGTCACGCCTTTGACCACTTTACCGCTGAGGTCACGCTCAAGATCGGCGAAGCTCGCCCCGGCAATGTGCCCTTCGGCATAGCTGCGCTGGCCGTAGTCCGGGTCTTCGAGGGCAAAACGACAATCGAGAATCACCAGTCCCGGCTGCGCCCTGCGGGCATCCAGTGCTTCGGGGCTGATCAGTTGCGCAATCGGCATAACAGGCTCCTGGGGGATTTCAACAGAACGGTTTATTTCACGTCTTCGAGGGCCTGGGCCAGCGGCACGTAGAACTCCTCGAACAACGCATTGACCTCGTCTCGCGCCTGCTCGGTGACAAACCCGGCTTCCAGCACCAGCACCTGATACACGCCACGTTTAATGGCTTGTTCACTGAGGTGGTTGGAATTCTCGCGGGTGGTGCACAGGAAGCGCACCCACGACGTCAGGATGATCCAGGCATTGAGGGTCAGGGATTCGATTTGCACGCGGTCCATATCGAGAATCCCGGCGGCGACAAAACCTTCGTAGATCGCCGCGCCCTGAATCACACAGCGTTGCGAGAAGCGCCGATAGCGGGCGGCCAGTTCCGGATCGCTGTCGAGCAGATGCTCCAGATCGCGGTGCAGAAAGCGGTAGCGCCACATCGCCGAGAGCAATTCCTTGAGATAGAAACGCTTGTCCTCGACCGTCGCCGCACGCCCCTGCGGCGGACGCAGAAAGCTGTCCACGAGGCTTTCGTACTCACTGAACAACACGGCGATGATCGCCTGCTTGTTGGGGAAGTGGTAGTACAGATTGCCGGGAGAAATCTCCATGTGGGCGGCAATGTGATTGGTGCTGATGCTGCGCTCGCCCTGTTGATTGAACAGCTCAAGGCTGTTCAGCACGATACGCTCGCTGGTTTTTATTCGTGGGGCCATGGCTTGAGCTTTAATTCAGAGTGCGTTGGGGGGCATCTTACGACCTAACCGGAAATGGATAAAACAATGCTGTGCAAGGAAGTCATTTGACTTTCTAGAGCATAGACTCTAAAAAGTTCATCATTACAATAAATCCGGAGCAGACCATGACTGCCGACATTGCCTACCTGCAAACGCTGCAACAACCGCTGGCCGAGCTGGACCGGTTGTTCGAGGCGCAGCGGGCTGCGTATGCCGCGAACCCGATGCCACCCGCCGCCCAACGCCAGCAATGGCTCAAGGCGCTGAGTGATTTGCTGAGCAACGAGCGTCAGGCATTGATCGAGGCAATCAGCTCCGATTTCAGCCATCGCAGCGCCGATGAAACCCTGCTCGCCGAGCTGATGCCAAGCCTGCACGGCATTCATTACGCCAGCCGTCATCTCAAAGGCTGGATGAAAGCCTCGCGGCGCAAGGTAGGTATCGCGTTCCAGCCAGCGTCGGCGAAAGTGGTGTATCAGCCTCTGGGCGTAGTCGGCGTCATCGTGCCGTGGAATTACCCGCTGTATCTGGCCGTCGGCCCGCTGGTCGGCGCCCTGGCAGCGGGTAACCGGGTGATGCTCAAACTCAGTGAATCGACCCCAGCCACCGGCTTGTTGATGAAAGAGTTGCTGGCGAGAATTTTCCCCGAAGACCTGGTCTGCGTGGTGCTCGGTGAAGCCGACATCGGCGTGGCGTTCTCGCGCTTGTGCTTCGACCACTTGCTGTTTACCGGCGCCACCAGCATCGGCAAACACGTGATGCGCGCCGCCGCCGAAAACCTGACCCCGGTCACCCTGGAACTGGGCGGCAAGTCGCCGGCTATCGTCTCCCACGATGTGCCGCTCAAGGATGCTGCCGAGCGCATCGCCTTCGGTAAAACCCTCAACGCCGGCCAGACCTGCGTTGCCCCGGATTACGTGCTGGTGCCGGAAGACCGGGTCGGTGCTTTTGTCGAAGCCTATCGCCAGGCCGTGCAGGGTTTCTATCCGACACTCACTGACAATCCGGACTACACGGCGATCATCAACGAACGCCAATTGGCACGGCTCAACGGCTACGTCAGCGACGCCACCAGCAAGGGTGCGCTGTTGATTCCGCTGTTCGAGCAGGGCCAAGGCCGGCGCATGCCGCACAGCGTGCTGCTGAATGTCAGCGACGAGATGACGGTGATGCAGGACGAAATCTTCGGGCCGCTGCTGCCGATCGTGCCGTATCAGGATCTGGAGCAGGCATTCGCTTACATCAATCAGCGGCCACGTCCTCTGGCTCTTTACTACTTTGGCTACGACAAACGCGAACAGAACCGTGTGCTGCACGAAACCCATTCCGGCGGCGTGTGCCTGAACGACACGTTGCTGCATGTGGCTCAGGACGACATGCCGTTCGGCGGCATCGGTGCTTCCGGCATGGGCCACTACCACGGTCACGAAGGCTTTTTGACCTTCAGCAAAGCCAAAGGCGTGCTGATCAAACAGCGGTTCAACGCGGCCAGGCTGATTTATCCACCCTACGGCAAATCGATTCAGAAACTGATCCAGAAGCTGTTCATTCGCTAAACCTTCGTCACCGCCGGGTAATAAAAATAATGCACCCAAGCCTGACCGAAACACCTGCACTGTCACGCCGTGGCCTGCTGAAATTCAGCCTCGGCGCTACGGCGTTCCTCGCCACCGCCGGACTCGGCGCCAGCCTTAGCGGCTGCTCGTCGAGCGTCGCGGCCAACGGTTTTGTCTCGCTGCGCGACGGCGACCTGCTGTTTCTTCGTGCGCTGATTCCGGTGATGCTCGACGGCGCCTTGGCGGCCGAGAAAATGCCGGTCGCTGTTGAAGGCACGCTCAAGTCGCTGGACTACAGCCTCGATCACCTGTCGCCGGAAATGCTCAAACTCATCCGGCAGTTGTTCGACGTGCTCGGCATGGCGGTGACGCGCGGGCCACTCACCGGGATCTGGGGCAGTTGGGAAAACGCCAGTGCCGAGGCGATGCGGCATTTCCTTGATCGCTGGGAAAACAGCTCGTTGAGTCTGTTACGCATGGGGCATAGCTCGTTGCAGCAGATGGTGATGATGGCCTGGTATACCCGCCCCGAATCGTGGGCGCATTGCGGTTATCCAGGGCCGCCTTCGGTCTGAGACCGAGTCGCACCTATCGCGAGCAGGCTCACTCCTACAGGGGGTTGCATTCCAAATGTAGGAGTGAGCCTGCTCGCGATGAGGCCCGCCAGAACAACAAAAACAAGAGAACCTGATCGATGCCCGTACCCGACCCGTTCCGCGAAGGCCTCGCCCGAGGCTGGAAAACCTACAACGGCGCACAACTGAGCGACGACCTCACCCTTGAAGCCGACGTCGCTATCATCGGCAGCGGCGCCGGTGGCGGCACCACTGCGGAAATCCTCAGCGCTGCCGGCTACAAAGTCCTGCTGATCGAAGAAGGCCCGCTGAAAACCAGTTCAGATTTCAAAATGCTCGAAGACCAGGCCTACAGCAGCCTCTATCAGGAGGGCATCGGCCGCATGAGCAAGGACGGCGCGATCACCATTCTGCAAGGCCGCGCGGTTGGCGGCACAACGCTGATCAACTGGACCTCGAGCTTTCGCACGCCGGAGCCGACCCTCGAACACTGGGCCAAAGAACACAACGTCAAAGGCCATAGCCCCACCGAGATGGCGCCGTGGTTCGAGAAAATGGAACAGCGCCTCGGCGTAGCGCCGTGGATGGTCCCGCCCAACGCCAACAACGACGTGATCCGCAAAGGCTGTGAGCAACTCGGTTACAGCTGGCACGTGATTCCGCGCAATGTGCGCGGATGCTGGAATCTCGGCTATTGCGGCATGGGTTGCCCGACCAACGCCAAGCAGTCGATGATGGTCACGACCATTCCGGCGACGCTGGAAAAGGGCGGCGAGCTGCTTTATCTGGCCCGAGCGGAGAAACTGCTGATCAGCGGCAACAAAGTCACTGGCCTGCAATGCGTGGCGATGGATGAGCGCTGCGTTGAACCGACCGGCCGCAAAATCACCGTCAACGCGAGGCATTACGTGCTCGCCGGCGGCGGCATCAACAGCCCGGCGCTGTTGCTGCGTTCGGATGCCCCGGATCCGCATAAAAACCTCGGGAAACGCACCTTCCTGCACCCGGTGAACATGTCCGCCGCGCGCTTCGACGAAGTCATCAACCCGTTCTACGGGGCGCCGCAGTCGATCTATTCCGACCATTTCCAATGGAAGGACGGCACCACCGGGCCGATGGCTTTCAAACTTGAAGTACCACCGTTGCATCCGGCACTGGCGGCCACCCTGCTCGGCGGCTTTGGTGAGGAGAGTGCGCAACACATGGCAGACCTGCCGCACACCCACGCCATGCTGGCGTTGCTGCGCGACGGTTTTCACCCGGACAGCACCGGTGGCGCAGTCGAATTACGGGGCGATGGTTCGCCGGTGCTCGACTATCAGGTTTCGCCCTACGCCTGGGACGGCCTGCGCCGGGCCTTTCATGTCATGGCCGAAATCCAGTTCGCCGGCGGTGCGAAATCGGTAATGCCGATGCACGCCGACGCCCGATACGCGAAAACCTTGGCCGAAGCGCGCACGCTGATCGATGGTTTGAGCCTTGAGCTGTACCGCACTCGGTTGGGCAGCGCTCACGTCATGGGCGGCTGCGCGATGGGCGAAGACCCGAAAAGCGCGGTCACCGACAGTCTCGGCCGGCATCATCAACTGGCTAATCTGTCGATCCATGACGGCTCACTGTTCCCCACCAGCATCGGCGCCAACCCGCAGCTGTCGGTGTATGGCCTGACCGCGCAACTGGCGACATCCCTCGTCGATCGGCTGAGAAACCCGTGAAAAAACCGATTATTGCCATCGTCTATAGTGCTTTCTTACCCAACAGGCGACTTGGCCGACCGGGACGGCTGCGATACCATCCGACTCCCCAACGGACTCCCGCCAGGACGACGCGATGAACCGAGTGTTGTACCCAGGTACCTTCGACCCTATTACCAAGGGCCATGGCGATCTGGTCGAACGCGCCTCGCGCCTGTTCGACCACGTGATCATTGCGGTCGCTGCCAGCCCGAAAAAGAACCCGCTGTTCCCGCTGGAACAACGGGTCGAACTGGCTCGCGAGGTCACCAAACACCTGCCGAACGTGGAAGTGGTCGGCTTCTCGACGCTGCTGGCGCATTTCGCCAAAGAGCAGAACGCCAATGTGTTCCTGCGTGGTTTACGCGCGGTGTCGGACTTCGAATACGAATTCCAGCTGGCCAACATGAATCGCCAGTTGGCCCCGGATGTGGAGAGTCTGTTTCTCACCCCGTCCGAGCGTTATTCGTTCATTTCCTCGACGCTGGTGCGGGAAATTGCCGCGCTGGGCGGCGATATCAGCAAATTCGTCCACCCCGCTGTGGCCGATGCGCTGACCCTGCGCTTCAAAAAGTAGGCGCTGCCGAAGGCTCGGACTGCGATCCTGGCTGTTGATTACAGCCCTTGATCGCAGCAGCGTGCACTGCGCGCGCCAATGCGGCACAATTGCGCGCATTGATTTATAGCGCCCGGGCCTGCCGCCCTGGCTGGAGTTAGCATGTCCCTGATCATCACCGACGATTGCATCAACTGCGACGTCTGCGAACCCGAGTGCCCGAACGCCGCCATCTCCCAAGGCGAAGAGATCTATGTGATCGACCCGAACCTGTGCACCCAGTGCGTCGGCCACTACGACGAACCGCAATGCCAACAGGTTTGCCCGGTGGATTGCATTCCGCTGGACGAAGCGCATCCGGAGACTGAAGAACAGTTGATGGAGAAATACCGCAAGATTACCGGCAAGGCTTGAGTCTTCCAGCGCCTGTACAGACGCCATCGCGAGCAGGCTCACTCCTACATTGGAACGCATTTCAACTGTAGGAGTGAGCCTGCTCGCGATGAGGCCGTCAGCCACACAGGAAATCCCTGATCAGCTTACTCGCGCTGCTCAAACCCCTCCCCGATACACCCCAGGCACCGCACAAAAGCGGCTTTCGCCGGATCCACCACCAACGCCTGCCCCGCATCGCCCACCCCGCCACCCAGTGCGGTAAACGGCAACGACACGACAAACGCCCCCGCACCAATCACCGTCGCCACCACCAATAAAGGTCGGGCAATCAGCAAATCGCCGATCATCGCGTAGGCCGGTGGATTCTGGATGGTGTAACGCGGATCGCCACTGCCATTTTCCGCGGCTTGAACAGCCAGACTGGAACACAGCAGCAGCGTAACAAAGAGGACTTGCAAGGATTTCATGGCACGATCCTTCGGGCTTAACAGTGAGACAACTCACTATAGACCGTAGGACTTTTTCAGCCGTTTGCCTCAGCTCTGGCAGCGCGGGCAGAACACACTGGCACGCTGGCCCAGCTTCACTTCACGCAAGCCGGTGCCACAGACCTTGCAGTGTTCACCGCCACGGCCATAGACAAACAGTTCCTGTTGGAAATAGCCCGGCTGACCGTCACCGCCGATGAAATCGCGCAACGTCGTCCCGCCACGCTCAATGGCAGCGGCTAGAATGCGTTTGATCTCGATGGCCAGCTTCAGATAGCGCCCCCGGGAAATGCCCCCGGCTTCACGACGCGGATCAATCCCGGCAGCGAACAGCGCTTCGGTCGCATAAATATTGCCGACCCCGACCACCACCGCGTTGTCCATGATGAACGGTTTGACCGCCATCGAACGCCCGCGCGACAGCTGAAACAAACGCTCGCCATCGAACAGATCGGTCAGTGGCTCCGGGCCGAGACGAATCAGCAATTCATGATTGAGCGGATCATTGCTCCACAACATCGCGCCGAACCGTCGCGGATCGGTGTAGCGCAGCGCCAGCCCCGACTCCAGTTCAATATCGACGTGTTCATGCTTGAGCGCCGGCAAACCGACTTCGACCAGACGCAAATTGCCCGACATGCCCAAGTGGCTGATCAGCGTACCAACCTCGGCATTGATCAACAGGTACTTGGCCCGTCGTTCGACCAGCACGATTCGCTGCCCCGACAGACGCACATCGAGGTCTTCGGGGATCGGCCAGCGCAACCGCCGGTCCCGCACAATCACCCGGCTGACACGCTGGCCTTCCAGGTGCGGGGCAATCCCGCGACGAGTGGTTTCGACTTCCGGTAGTTCAGGCATAGCGTCCTCGAATCAATGCGCGCCGAGGTCGCGGATCGTTTGTTTGAGGGTTTCGAAGTCGTAATCCGACAGCCCTACGTAATCGAGTACCAACGGCCCGACGGCGTTCCATTCGAAATCTTCGGTCTGGTTGCCCAGCACGCGATACGACGCGCAGATATGCTCGGCCATTTTCAGGATCGCCAGCAGGTTTTTCAGCTGACTGTTGCGTGACGTCTCATCGCTGAAAATCGCCAAGGCGTTGTGGTGATTGGCGATGGCCGCGCTGACATGCTCCGGCAGACGCCAGGACTTGGCCGTGTAGTAACCAACCACTGCATGGTTGGTATTGAACTCGCTGTTTTCAGTGTCCACTACGCGACATTCGGCGCTGGCGTTGGCGTAAGCCTTTTCCAGAACCGTCATGTAATTGGGGAAGCGCTGCAACATCAAAGGTACGCCGCAATCGTGGAACAGGCCCAAGGCGTAAGCCTCATCGCCCGCCTGAGTGCCAATACGCTTGGCCAGCGTCAGGCACGTCATCGCCACATCCTGGGCAGTGTCCCAGAAACGGTTGAGCGTAACGATGGTGTCGTCATTCATCTCGCCCTTGATAGACTGCGCGTTGATCAGGTTGATGATCGAACGGCTGCCCAGCAGGTTCACCGCACGCTGGATCGAAGTGATCTTGTTGCTCAGGCCGTAATACGGCGAGTTGACGATTTTCAGCAGCGAACCGGACAGGCCGGGATCCTGGGAGATCAGCTTGGCGATCACCTCCAGATCCGGGTCGGGCATGTACTGCTCCATTTGCAGATCCACCATGATCTGCGGTTGCGCCGGCACACTGATGCCTTGCAGCGATTGTTGAATCTGTTCGGTGGTCAGCTCTTGGGACATAAGTACACACTCTGGGACAGGCGGCGATTCTAACCTCTAAAAACCGCACGACGACACACCAGTGGGCAATTGTCAGGAACTTTCATTCAGGCCACAGCTTCGGAATCTGTAATGCCCAACGGATCACTCCGGTCCATTACGGCGGCAAACTCCCACAGACTCAGGAGCTTATCGATGGCCACCTCCCTCAACGGCAAACGCGTCGCCATTTTGGTAATAGACGGTTTCGAACAGGTCGAACTGACCGGTCCCAAGCAGGCACTGGAGCAAGCCGGCGCGCAAGTCGACATCCTTTCCGCCGAGGCCGGCAAGGTCAAAGGCTGGAACCACGACAAACCGGCGGACGACTTCAAGGTCGACCAGACATTCCAGAGCGCCAGCAGCGAGCAGTACGACGCAATCGTCCTGCCGGGCGGCGTGCAGAACTCCGACACCATCCGCATCGATCAGGATGCCCAGCATCTGGTCAAGACCGGCGCCTCGGCCGGCAAACCGATCGCGGTGATCTGCCATGGCGGCTGGCTGCTGATCTCGGCGGGGCTGGTCAACGGCAAGACCATGACCAGTTACAAGACGCTCAAGGATGACCTGGTGAATGCCGGGGCCAATTGGGTCGATAAAGAAGTGGTCAAGGATGGTCACCTGATCAGCAGCCGTCAGCCTGATGATATTCCGGCGTTCAACAAAGAGCTGATCGACGCACTGTCGACGTAGAAGTCAAAACCGCTTCGCGAGCAAGTCGAATCGTCGCTCCCACATTGGAACGCGCTCAACTGTGGGAGCGAGCTTGCTCGCGAAAGGGCCATCAGCGTTTCATCGCTCATCAAACCCGGCACAAGTCGCAACACGCTATACTCCCGCTCTTTTTTCCGGAGCGACGTCATGTCCCTGCCTAGCTTGCGCCTCAAAGCCAACGCCGACCGTCGCCTGCGCGCCGGCCACCTGTGGGTCTACAGCAACGAAATCGATGTTGCCGCCACCCCTCTGCACGGCTTCAATGCCGGCGACCAGGCCATCCTCGAAGCCGCTGGCGGCAAGCCGCTGGGCATCGTGGCGATGAGCCCGAACAACCTGATCTGCGCCCGCCTGCTGTCGCGCGACACCAAAGTTGCGCTGGACAAATCGCTGCTGGTGCACCGTCTGAACGTGGCCTTGTCGCTGCGCGAGCGCCTGTTCGACAAACCGTTCTACCGCCTGGTCTACGGTGATTCCGACCTGTTGCCAGGCCTGGTCGTTGACCGTTTCGGCGACATTCTTGTGGTGCAGATCGCCTCGGCGACCATGGAAGCGCATAAAGATGACGTGATCGCGGCCCTGACCCAAGTGCTCAAGCCAAGCGGTATCCTGTTCAAGAACGACTCAGCTGCCCGTGATGCTGAAGGCCTCAACCGCTACGTCGAAACCGTGTTCGGCCTGGTGCCGGAGTGGGTGGCGCTGGAAGAGAACGGCGTGAAGTTCGAAGCCCCGGTGATTCAGGGTCAGAAAACCGGCTGGTTCTACGACCACCGCATGAACCGCGCCCGCCTGGCCCCTTACGCCAAAGGCAAACGCGTCCTCGACCTCTATAGCTACATCGGTGGCTGGGGCGTGCAGGCTGCGGCGTTCGGCGCCAGCGAAGTGTTCTGCGTCGATGCCTCGGCTTTCGCCCTCGACGGTGTTGAGCGCAACGCTGCGCTGAACGGCTTCGCCGACAAGATGACCTGCATCGAAGGCGACGTCTTCGAAGCCCTGAAAGAACTGAAAGCCAGCGAAGAGCGTTTCGACGTGATCGTGGCCGACCCGCCAGCGTTCATCAAACGCAAGAAAGACATGAAAAACGGCGAAGGCGCCTACCGTCGCCTGAACGAGCAAGCCATGCGCCTGCTCAACAAGGACGGCATCCTGGTCAGCGCATCGTGCTCGATGCACCTGCCGGAAGATGACCTGCAGAACATACTGCTGACCAGCGCGCGTCACCTGGATCGCAACATCCAGTTGCTCGAGCGTGGCGGCCAGGGTCCGGATCACCCGGTGCACCCTGCCATCGCCGAAACGCGCTACATCAAGAGCATCACCTGCCGATTGCTGCCCAACAGCTGATCCATGCGGACATCGGGGAGCCAGCAGGCTCCCCGTTTTTATCTCAGGCATCACCCTTCCATTCGCTATCTCCCTCGAGTTCCTACAATTATATTCCCGCAGACATGCAGGACATTTCCTTACATCTTTTTATTACCGAAACTTCCCCTACAAGTTTATTTCCGGCTAAAGACTGCTCCGACAAAATTACTGGAAATTTCCTACTTAATATCCTCTTGCCAATAATCCATTACAAACTATTATGAAGTCGTCACCACGAGGTGACTTCAACTATCAACGAACAAGGAGTTCACATCATGAAACGTATTTCTCTGGAAAGTAAAAAAATCGCAAACCTGGCTTTTCTGGTTGCCCCTAAAGCCCGTTAAGTGAGTCTGGACGCTGGGAAGTGCCGGCAACCCGGCGTCCTTTTGACTTTCTCCAGAGTGAATCGACAGACATGCACATCAACCCTTACTTATTTATCTTGCCGCGCTCACCCGGGCAAATCGTGTGGAACTATAAAAACCACACACAGCACGAACTTGATCTTAATTATGCCAATCGACTCGCACAACTAATCCACAACCCGGAACTTTTCGACACCCACAACTTAATAGACACACAACTATTAAGCGCAGGCATTCTAACTATTTCCCCAATAGACAGTCCGCAATGGGGTTGGGATGAGCTGTCGAAGATTTATCACATCGGCACGCAAAATATTCCCTGCGAACATACCCCACAGAATATTCACGAGTGGTCCAGACAATATCTGGCGCACTGCAACGAAGTACTGGCTAACCCACAGCCCGCGACAAACCGCCCAATGCCGGCACCCGAGCAGCGTATCGCCCTGCCTGCGCCGAGCGCGTTGAATGACGACCGTCTGGGAAATGTTCTGCTCCAGCGCAAAACCTGCCGTTCCTATACAGGTGCAGCGATAACGCTGAAGGACGTCGGCACCCTGCTCTATCTTGCCCTCGGCTATCTCCAGGAACGTGACAATGACCGCGACGACAGCATCGCCCAAGGGCTCGGCGCACGCCGGAGCAGTCCTTCCGCTGGCGGTCTGAACGCTTGCGAAGGCTTTCTGCTGGTGCAGAACGTCGATGGCCTGGAACCCGGCATCTATGCCTATCATCCGGCCGACCACACCCTGAGCCGGGTTAATCCATTGCCTGAGCCCGCGCTGGGCCAATTGCTCGGCGGTCAGCATTTCATCAACAACCTGCCGTTGGGTTTGTTTATCACCGCCCGTTTCGACCGGCTCTGGTGGAAGTACGAACACTCGCGGGCCTATCGGATGGCCTTCGTTGAAGCGGGCCACTTGTCGCAGACCTTTCAACTGGTCGCCACGGCATTGGGCCTCAACACTTGGTTGACCGGCGCGTTTGCCGACCAGCAGGTCGAAGCACTGCTCAAGCTTGAGGGCAGTGCTGAACAACCGCTGTTCTTCGTTGGTTGCGGACAAAGCGACGGGCAAGTGATGTGTCACGAAATGCGCGAGTTGTTGCGTGAGGTGCAGGCATGACCCTGTCGAATGCCGACCCGGATCAAGCGCCGGTGTCCTGGGCACTCAAATTCACCTTGGGAGACTGGGACAGCCGTGCCTCGGTACGCAGCAGTACCCATGACTACCAATTGCCCGACGATGTGCCGCTGCAACTGCAAACCCGCCATTGGTTTCCACCGGCGTTTCTACCTTATCTGGCACATCCGGCTATCCAGATGGCGGGGCGGGACGTGTTGCACCGACTGTCAGCCAACCACTTGGTGCACTTTCTCGATTACACCACCCTGCTCGAACACCGCATCGTCAACCGTGCCGTGGAAGTCATCGTGCACCGCGAACTGCCCATTTACGTCCCTCTGCCGATGAAACACGCGGCGCTGCAGCTCTACACCGACGAGGGTTACCACGCGCTGTTTTCCAATCGTCTCGCGGAGCAGATCGCCAATTTCTATGGAATCACCGAACGGCCGGCGATTCCGAAGCGCATCACCCGCCTGAACTCGCTGATTGCTCGCACGCCGGAAAAGAACCGGGCGCTGGCATGGTTTCTGCTCGGTTTCGTCTCGGAAACCATCATTGCCCGTGAGCTGCTGGACGTATGCCGCGACAGCCTGGTGTCCAGCGTCAACGACATGCTGCGCGATCATCTGACTGACGAAGCACGCCACAGTCGCTACTTCAGCGAAGTGTTCCATTATTTCTGGCTGTCGATGAACAGCCGCCAGCGTACGTTTGTGAGCCGGACACTGCTGGAGATCATCGGGATTTTTTTCGAGACCGACGAACGCTGGTTGCAACAGAGTTTGCGAGGAGCCGGCATCGCTGACAGTGACGTGATGGAAATTGTCGGCGGCATGGCAACGGTGCAAGCCAACCGAGCACGTGCACGATCAGGCGCCATCGCCACGCTGGACGCACTACGAAAGGCCGGATTTTTCGCACTTCCCCATAACCAGAAACTCTTCGCCAAGGCAGGACTGATCGATGGATAAAGGACAATCCGTGGCAACCACAAGGCAGCGTCGCGCCGCTGTCAGTCTGTTGCTGGCCATGGTGCTGCTGGGTGTGTTTCCACTGGATGTGCTGCTGCCTTCCTTTCCGGCACTGGCGACGCATTTTCACCGTTCGCCGGCAGACATCGCACTGTCCATCAGTCTGTTCGCCGTGGGGATCGCGTTTGCTCAGGTCCTGATCGGCCCCCTCTCGGACGTGATCGGACGCAAGGGCTTGTTACTCGCCGGCATGAGCGTATCGATGCTGGGTGCGCTCGGTTGCGTGATGACCTCCGATTACACGCTATTTCTCATATTCCGGGTGATGCAGGCCCTGGGATGTGGCTGTTTCGTACTGTCCCAGGCGCTGGTGCAGGATCTGTTCGAAGGTGAGGAACGCGACCGTTTGCGTATCCTGATGGTCACGGCTACCGGCATCTTCATCTCGGTGTCGCCGCTGGCCGGCACCTTTCTTCAGGCCTCACTCGGTTGGCGCGGCAGCTTCTGGGTGTTTACCGCGCTGGCCGCCACGGTGCTGATCAAGGCCTGGCTGTTTTTACCAAACAGCCGTCCGGCCTACAGCGGCACACGGCTCGGTTTCATTCAGTCCTACCGCCGCGTGCTGGGGGATTTCGAGTTTGTCGGCTACTGGCTGATTTCAGCGTTCGCTTTCGCCTGTCACTTCTCGTTCATCGTGATTTCGCCGCTGATTTTCATGGATCAATTGCAGCTCGCACCCTACGACTTTTCACTGATTCTGCTGGTTTACGGCGCGGCCTATGTCGTCGGTGGCATCCTCGCCACCGTACTCAATCGACGGATCACTCCTGCTCAGCAAGTCTTCACCGGGCTAAGTCTGATACTGCTGTCGGGGCTGGCAATGCTGTACCTGGCAGCCAATCACGCGCTGGCGCCAGCCACTGTGTTGATCCCGATGTTGATCTGCACGGCGGGTACCACCATTGCCCGCCCCGCCGCCACCTCTCGGGCCATGGGCCTGTTTCCCGAGAACGCCGGGACGTCGGCCTCGGCGGGCAGTACGATCATCTTTATTTGTGGCGGCCTTATCAGCGCGTTGATCAGCCTCAGCCCAGCCAATCTGCAATCCACGCTCGGCTACAGCTTTGTGTTGCTGAGCGCGACAGCGCTGGTGCTCAACAACAGGCTCAGCCATCGCGCCAGAAACCTTGAAGCCAATACCGTGGCGCAGACCGGCGGTGATTAAACCCGCCGGTCGTCATCCCATACACCCCGTCGGCACTGGAACAACACTTTGCGCCATTCCTTCCAGGCGCCAGCGGTGTAGAATCGGCTGATTCATCGCCATTCATCCCCCGGCGGGTTTATGAGCTCAGGCTGAGACCAGCGGCGATCCCGCAACGTCATCGGCAACTTCACGGACACACGGCCATTTCTGAGTGTTCCAGACGTCAATAGAAGCTCACTCCCCTTTTGCACCTGATTAGTAAGTGATTAGCCGCCCGGAGTGCTCCATGCCAGATTACCGCTCGAAAACATCCACCCACGGCCGCAACATGGCCGGTGCCCGCGCACTGTGGCGCGCCACGGGGATGAAAGATGACGACTTCAAAAAGCCGATCATCGCGATTGCCAACTCGTTCACCCAGTTCGTACCGGGCCACGTACACCTGAAGGATCTGGGTCAACTGGTCGCCCGCGAAATCGAACGCGCCGGCGGTGTAGCGAAAGAATTCAACACCATCGCCGTGGATGACGGCATCGCCATGGGCCACGACGGCATGCTGTATTCGCTGCCGAGCCGCGAGATCATCGCCGACTCCGTCGAGTACATGGTCAACGCCCACTGCGCCGACGCCATCGTGTGCATTTCCAACTGCGACAAGATCACCCCGGGCATGTTGATGGCCGCGTTGCGCCTGAACATTCCGGTGATCTTCGTTTCCGGCGGCCCGATGGAAGCCGGCAAGACCAAACTCGCTTCCCACGGCCTCGACCTCGTCGACGCCATGGTGATCGCCGCCGACGAAAGCGCTTCTGACGAGAAAGTCGCTGAGTACGAGCGCAGCGCCTGCCCGACCTGCGGTTCGTGCTCCGGCATGTTCACCGCCAACTCGATGAACTGCCTGACCGAAGCCCTCGGCCTCGCACTGCCGGGCAACGGTTCGACCCTCGCTACCCACAGCGACCGCGAACAGCTGTTCCTGCAGGCCGGCCGCACCATCGTCGAGCTGTGCAAGCGTTACTACGGCGAAAACGACGAATCGGTACTGCCGCGCAACATCGCCAATTTCAAGGCGTTCGAGAACGCGATGATGCTCGACATCGCTATGGGCGGCTCGACCAACACCATCCTGCACTTGCTCGCCGCCGCCCAGGAAGCCGAAATCGATTTCGACCTGCGCGACATCGACCGTCTTTCGCGCAGCGTTCCGCAGCTGTGCAAAGTCGCGCCGAACATCCAGAAGTACCACATGGAAGACGTGCACCGCGCCGGCGGCATCTTCAGCATCCTCGGTTCGCTGGCCCGTGGCGGCCTGCTGCACACCGACCTGCCGACCGTGCACAGCCGCAGCATGGAAGAAGCCATCGCCAAGTGGGACATCACCCAGACCACCGATGAAGCGGTGCATCACTTCTTCAAGGCCGGCCCTGCCGGTATCCCGACGCAGACGGCGTTCAGCCAGTCGACCCGTTGGGAAACCCTGGATGACGACCGTGAAAACGGCTGCATCCGCAGCTTCGAACACGCCTATTCGCAAGAAGGTGGTTTGGCCGTGTTGTACGGCAACATCGCCCTCGACGGCTGCGTGGTGAAAACCGCCGGTGTCGACGAATCGATCCACGTCTTCGAAGGCAACGCGAAGATCTTCGAAAGCCAGGACAGCGCCGTACGCGGCATCCTCGCTGACGAAGTGAAGGCTGGCGACATCGTCATCATTCGCTACGAAGGTCCGAAAGGCGGCCCGGGCATGCAGGAAATGCTTTACCCGACGTCGTACCTGAAATCCAAAGGCCTGGGCAAAGCCTGCGCGCTGCTCACCGACGGACGTTTCTCCGGCGGTACTTCCGGTCTGTCCATCGGCCACGCTTCGCCAGAAGCTGCCGCCGGCGGCGCGATCGGTCTGGTGCAGGACGGCGACAAAGTGCTGATCGACATTCCGAACCGCTCGATCAACCTGTTGGTCAGCGACGAAGAACTGGCCGCACGCCGTGCCGAGCAGGACAAGAAAGGCTGGAAACCTGTAGAAGTGCGTCCACGCAAAGTGACCACCGCCCTCAAGGCCTACGCCCTGCTGGCGACCAGCGCCGACAAAGGTGCTGTGCGTAACAAAGCGATGCTCGACGGGCTGTAAGCGTCAAATCGCCGAGACAAAATGCCCCGCCAATGTGCGGGGCATTTTTTTGCCTTTGATCGTTCCCACGCTCTGCGTGGGAATGTCTCAAGGGACGCTCCGCGTCCAGTGACGCGGAGCGTCACGGGCAGCATTCCCACGCAGAGCGTGGGAACGATCAACTGACACTACGCTTTCGCGAGCAGGCTCGCTCCCACACTGGCCCTGTGTCTGTTACTGAATTTCTTCTGGCTTGACGATCACCCAGTTCTTGTCCGCCGTTACCGGCAACCCTTCTTTCGCCTGCGCTGCCGCGTGCTTGGCCATCATGCCGTTCAATTGCGTCATGTATTTATCCTTGCGGTTGATCCACAAGTGAATCCCGCCCTTGGCCACGTCGACATCGTGGAACAGCATGTAACCGTCGCTGGTCGGGGTATCGCCACCTACCAGTACCGGTTTTTTCCACTCATCGATGTAAGTGAGGATCGCCGCGTGCTTGCCGGCCATCCACGTCGCCGGGGTCCAGAGATACGGCGTCAGTTCCAGGCCGAGGTTGGCCTTCTCGTCATATTTACCGGCGGTGATCTGCTTGCGCGCGGTGGTCAGTTCGCCTGTCTTCGGATCCTTGAGCAACATCGAAACGCCAATGACGTTCTGCGGTTTGACGTTGTAGCCATACTTCGGATCCGCTGCGACCATACGCACCAGTTCTTCAGACGCGGCGGTCATCACGTAGACCTCGATGCCGTTTTCCATCAACTTGTTGTACAGCTCTTGCTGGCCGGTGAAGATCTTCGGTGGGTTGACGTCGAGTTTCTTGACCACATCGCCTTCGTAATAGGTTGCCGGCACCGGCTTGCCCGAGGCCATCAGTTCATCGACGTAACCTTTGAGTTCCTTGAGGGTGAAGCCGGAGAACACCTGCGCCACCCACGGGTAGCAGACCATGTCGTCGACTTCGCAGAGGCGATAGTAGTAACTGAACAGGCTCTCCTTGTGCTCGGCGGTGTCCTTGAACGGCATCAGTTTCAGCGAAGGGTCAAGTTTGTCGCGGGTGATCAGGCCCTTGTTTTCCATGAACGGCAACAAGGACTCTTCGAGGTCGTAACGGTAACTGGTGTTGTCCATGTCGAACACCGCGTAGTTACCCTTGTTGGCGTTGGCGGCGATCATCGCGTCCAGCGCCTTGGCCTGATCGGCCGGCCAGTGTTTCAGGTCCGTAGCGAAGGCCTGAGTGACCAGACCCATGCCCACTGTCAGCGCGACAGCCAGAAATTTCGGTGCGAACTTCATAAGCCTCTTCTCCCTGATTCAAAGAGATCGACGCTAACAAATAAGTGTGACAGTCCTCGTCTGTCAGCGACCGCCCGCGTCCCTATTGCGCCAGATGCATTGCCGAGAGCGACACAGGCTTATTCCAAAAACGACGGACAACCTTCGATTTTGATATTAATTCATTGCAAATCAAGCTGTTAGGCTTGCCGGTTCGCAGCAGCCCCGGAAGGCTGTTGGCACAGTCTTTCCTGGAGATCTCATGAATCTACCGTTGATTCTCAACCTGCTGGTGTTCCTCGCCCTGCTCTTCGGTCTGGCACAGACCCGCCACACCACCTGGAGCCTGGCGAAAAAAGTCCTGCTGGCGCTGGTGCTCGGCGTTGCGTTCGGCGTCGCGCTGCACACCGTTTATGGTGCCGGCAACCCGGTGCTGAAAGCCTCGATCGGCTGGTTCGATCTGGTCGGCAACGGCTACGTGCAGTTGCTGCAAATGATCGTTATCCCGCTGGTGTTCGCCTCGATCCTCAGCGCCGTGGCGCGTCTGCACAACGCTTCGTCGTTGGGCAAAATCAGCTTCCTGACCATCGGCACCCTGCTGTTCACCACCGCGATTGCGGCGCTGATCGGCATCGGCCTGACCAACCTGTTCGGCCTCACCGCTGAAGGTCTGGTCGCCGGCACCCAGGAAATGGCCCGTCTGCAAACCATTCAGTCCGACTATGCCGGCAAGGTTGCCGACCTGAATGTGCCGCAACTGCTGCTGTCGTTCATCCCGCAGAACCCGTTCGCCGATCTGGCGCGGGCCAAGCCGACCTCGATCATCAGCGTGGTGATTTTCGCCGCATTCCTCGGGGTTGCCGCGCTGCAACTGCTCAAGGATGACGTCGAAAAAGGTCAGAAAGTAATCAACGCCATCGACACCCTGCAAGCCTGGGTAATGCGTCTGGTGCGTCTGGTGATGAAGCTGACGCCGTACGGCGTGCTGGCGCTGATGACCAAAGTGGTCGCCGGTTCCAACCTGCAAGACATCATCAAACTCGGCAGTTTCGTCGTGGTGTCGTACCTCGGTCTGGGCCTGATGTTCGTCGTGCACGGTTTGCTAGTATCGGCGGCCGGGATCAACCCGCTGCGCTTCTTCCGCAAAATCTGGCCAGTGCTGACGTTCGCGTTCACCAGCCGTTCCAGCGCCGCCAGCATTCCGCTGAGCATTGAAGCGCAGACCCGTCGTCTGGGGATTCCGCAGTCGGTGGCGAGTTTTGCTGCGTCGTTCGGTGCGACCATTGGCCAGAACGGTTGCGCCGGTCTGTACCCGGCGATGTTGGCGGTGATGGTTGCGCCAACCGTAGGCATCAATCCGCTCGATCCACTGTGGATCGCGACGCTGGTGGCGATTGTGACCTTGAGTTCGGCGGGCGTGGCGGGTGTTGGTGGCGGCGCGACCTTCGCGGCGCTGATCGTGCTGCCGGCGATGGGTTTGCCGGTGTCACTGGTGGCGTTGCTGATTTCGGTTGAGCCGCTGATCGATATGGGGCGCACGGCGTTGAACGTGAGTGGTTCGATCACCGCTGGTGCGATTACCAGTCAGGTGATGCAGCAGACCGATAAAGCGTTGCTGGATGCTGATGAGCATGCGGAGTTGGCTCAAGCGTGATGTAAAGCAAGATCAAAAGATCGCAGCCTTCGGCAGCTCCTACAGGGAACGCGGATACCGTGTAGGAGCTGCCGCAGGCTGCGATCTTTTAAGCTTTTTCCCAGACTTCGAAGTTGTACGCGGGCTTATCTTCAATCGCCGGGTTTTCAACGTTCGACACCAGCTTCCACTGGTGCAAATCAAACTCCGGAAACCACGCATCCCCTTCCGGGCTCAGCGCCACGCGAGTCAGATACAGACGATCCGCCTGCGCCAGCCCTTGCGCGTACAACTGCGCGCCACCAATCAGCATCAGCTCATCGACGCCCTGCTCCTTCGCCCACTCCTCGGCGCGAACCACGGCTGCTTCAAGCGACGGATAGACTTCGGCACCTTCCAGCACCAGACCGGTCTGACGGCTGACCACAATGTTCAAGCGCCCCGGCAACGGCCGACCGAGCGAATCCCAGGTCTTGCGACCCATGATGATCGGCTTGCCCAAGGTCGTGGCCTTGAAGTATTTGAAGTCCCCCGGCAGGTGCCAGGGCATGCTGTTGTCGACGCCGATCACGCGGTTTTCACCGAGGGCTGCGATCAGGCTGAGGGGGAGTGATTTAGTCATGCCGGCGAGGATACCAGAGCCGCGCTTACCCCGATAAGCGCCACAGCGGTTATGCTCTTCAATCAATTAAGCGACGGAAAGCCGCGTGACTGAACTGACTCCACTGCAAAACCTCTGGCTCACCGAGACCGTGCGCCTGCGCGAAGAACACGCAGGCCCATTGGATGATCTGGAAGCCAACCGACTGGCGCGCACGGCCGGCGGCGATCTGCCGAGCCGCATTCAACGCCGGGCGTTATGGCTGGCCGAACGTGACGGGCTGACTTCGGCCCTCAAACACTGGCTGCAAGGTGCGCGCCTGGCACTGCTGCTATTGATGATTTTCGCTGTGCTTAGCGGCGCTGGTCTGGCCTTTGCTGCGTTGAGCCAAACGCCGGTCAATGTGTTCTGGGCCTTGGGCAGTCTGCTCGGGCTGAACCTGATTCTGCTACTGAGTTGGTTGCTGGGATTGATCTTTGCCGGCGAGCACGGCGCCACGCTCGGCCGATTGTGGTTATGGCTCAGCGAAAAAATGGCCCGCGACGCCAAAGCCGCGCAACTGGCGCCGGCACTGCTCTTGATGCTGCAACGCAAGAAGCTCAATCGCTGGGCGCTCGGTACGCTGGTCAACGGTTTGTGGCTGCTGGCGATGTTCAGCGCATTGATTCTGCTGCTGACGCTGATGGCGACCCGGCGCTACGGCTTCGTCTGGGAAACCACGATTCTCAGCGCCGACACCTTTATCCACGTCACCCACGCGCTCGGTTATCTGCCATCGCTGCTCGGCTTCAACGTGCCAACGGTGGAGATGATCCGCGCCAGCGGCGACGGCGCGCTCGATATTGAAAGCGCTCGACAGGCCTGGGCAACCTGGCTGGTCGGCGTGTTGGTGGTCTACGGCGTGCTGCCGCGTCTGCTGCTGACGCTGTTGTGTTTCTGGCGCTGGAACAGCGGTAAAACCGCGCTGCGTCTGGACTTGAACCTGCCCGGCTACGCGCAATTGCGTGAACGTCTGATGCCAACCAGCGAACGCCTCGGCGTCAATGATCCGGAGCCTGCGCAAATGCATCGCGTCGAAAGTGGCGTCGGCGAACTCGCCAGCGAAGGTGCGCTGCTGGTCGCCATCGAACTCGACGAACAACGCCCATGGCCGCCCGCGCTGCCGAAAAACGTCAGCAACGCTGGCATCCTCGACAGCCGCGAGTCACGGCACAAACTCCTCGAACAATTGAGCCGCTTTCCGCCAGCACGCCTGGCGATTGCCTGCGATCCACGGCGCTCGCCGGATCGTGGCAGCCTCGCGCTAATCGCCGAGCTGGCGCGCAGCGCTGGCGAAACCCGCGTGTGGCTGCTGCAAGCGCCGCCCGGCGAAGCGCTGGACGCCGAACGTCTCGGCGATTGGCACGTTGCACTGCAACAACTTGAGCTGCCGTTCGCCGATTGCGCGCCGTTGAACTGGCTGGAGACTGGCCATGACTGATGCTTGGAAAGCGCCGCTGAAACTCGCGGTGGTCGGCCACACCAACGTCGGCAAGACCTCACTGTTACGCACGCTGACCCGCGATGTCGGCTTCGGCGAAGTCTCCCATCGCCCGAGCACCACGCGGCATGTCGAAGGCGCGCGGTTGTCGGTGGACGGCGAGCCGCTGCTCGACCTCTACGACACGCCCGGCCTGGAAGACGCCATCGCCCTGCTGGATTTTCTCGAACGCCTGGAACGTCCCGGCGAACGTCTCGATGGCCCGGCGCGATTGGCGCGGTTTCTCGATGGCAGCGAGGCGCGCCAGCGCTTTGAGCAAGAGGCCAAAGTGCTGCGGCAATTGCTCGCCTCCGACGCCGGATTGTATGTGATCGATGCGCGCGAGCCGGTACTGGCCAAGTACCGCGACGAACTGGAAGTGCTCGCCAGTTGCGGCAAGCCGCTGCTGCCGGTGCTGAATTTCGTCAGCAGCGCCAATCATCGCGAGCCGGACTGGCGTGAGGCGCTGGCAAGGCTCGGACTGCACGCGCTGGTACGTTTTGACAGCGTTGCGCCGCCCGAGGATGGCGAGCGCCGGTTGTACGAAAGCCTTGCGCTGCTGCTGGAGAATGCCCGGCCGCAACTGGAGCGATTGATTGCCGATCAGCAGGCTCAGCGCCTCGCCCGTCAGCAAAGTGCGGCGCGGTTGATTGCTGAATTGTTGATCGACTGCGCCGCGTGCCGGCGCAGTGTGGTCAGTGAAGCTGCGCAGGAACAGCAAGCCATCAGCGAGCTGCGCAAGGCTGTGCGCCAGCGCGAGCAGAAGTGTGTTGAGGCGTTGCTCAAGCTGTATGCGTTTCGTCCGCAGGACGCGGCGGCAAGTGATTTGCCGTTGCTCGATGGGCGTTGGGGCGATGACTTGTTCAACCCTGAGACCTTGAAGCAACTCGGCGTACGGGTGGGCGGCGGGATTGCTGCAGGTGCGGCGGCAGGAGCTGGTGTGGATTTGCTGGTTGGCGGGATTACCCTTGGTGCGGCGGCGTTGGCGGGGGCGATTGCCGGTGGTGCGCTGCAAACGGCGCGCAGTTATGGCAGTCGCTTGCTGGGCAAGATCAAGGGGCAGCGCGAACTGACGGTGGATGACGGTGTGTTGCGGCTGTTGGCGTTGCGCCAGCGGCAGTTGGTGTTGGCGCTGGATCAACGTGGGCATGCGGCGATGGATGCGGTTCAGGTGGCGACTCCGCAGGATAAGACCTGGCGCGAGGGCAAGTTGCCCGAGGCGCTGAACAAGGCACGGGCGCATCCGCAGTGGTCGTCGTTGAATCCGCAGGCGAAGTTGAATCAGGCGGAAAGGCAGGAGCAGATTGAGGCGTTGGTTGCTCGGGTGCTTGAGCTTTAGATCGCTACCCCCTCACCCCAGCCCTCTCCCCAAAGGGGTAGAGGGGGAAAGGGAGCAGATCTCCAGGCTTTTCAAACCTGAGTTCGACTGGATATCTCAGGTCGATGTATCACCTGAGAACAACACCGTAGGCTCCCTCTCCCTCCGGGAGAGGGCTGGGGTGAGGGCGACAATCACACAGCAGACAACAATCTCGCAGCCTTACGCTTCAAAACCCCAAGATCAATCACCGGCACCGCCCTCTCCTTGGCCAACTCATCCCACTGCCGCATCCGCAAACTCACCGCACACAACGGATCACGCTCAAACGCATCCGCCTCAGCCGCGGTCATCACCCCGCCCTGATACTCCAGCGTCCGCCGACTCGCCTCACTCAAGCGCTCGAAATATCCCGGCTCACACAACGTCAGATACCGCTTGGCCTGCACGTGATACTCCACCAGCCGCGCCATGCGCTCGCTGAAACCGGCCTCACGCAAATAATCCGCGCCCAGCCGTTCATGACTGACCACGCCATAACCGCCCATATTCTCCGCGCCCTCGGCACACAAATGGCCGATGTCATGAAAGAACGCCGCCAGCACCACTTCGTCATCGAAGCCTTCGGCGATCGCCAGTTCGGCGGTCTGGGACATGTGTTCGATCTGCGACACCGGTTCGCCGATGTAATCACTGGTGCCAAAGCGTTCGTACAGCCCGAATACCCGCGCGACGACTTGCTCGTGAGCTGTCATTCAATTTCCTCCAGCAACTGCGCAACATTGCGCTCGGCCAGCGCCGGGCCGACGCTCATGCCGACACCGGTGTGCATCAGCGCCACACTCAATCCCGCTGCCGGGCGCAGCAACGAAAACGGCCCCGGCCCCCGGGAACCATAGACGCCCTGCCAGCGCTCGACCACTTGCACCTTGCAGCCCAATGTCTGTTCGGCCAGTTCGAGCATCCAGTTGTCGACTTGCTCGGCGTTGAACGGTGAAGGGTCGCTGCCGTAATGGTGCGAGTCGCCGATGATCAGCTCGCCGTACGGCGTCGGGCTGATCAGCAGGTGAATGCCGTTGTCGTGCAGGTGCGGTTGCTCACGCAGGATCTGCGCCTGCACCGCCGCCGCTTCCGGCAGATCGGCGAAAGCGCCGTAGTGCACGCAACTCAAACCGGTGAGCAAGGCGTGTTGCAGATTCAGCTCGGTCGCAGGTTTGGCGCGGAGCATTTGCAGGCGACAGATTTGCGGGTCGAGCGTAGCGATCGGCTCGGCCAGCAGGGTTTGATAATCGTGGCCGGAGCAGACGATGATCTGCTTCGCCGTGAAGCTGCCGGCGGTGCTGTGCAGGTGGCCGGGTTCGACGTCGCGCACTAACGTGGAAAAATGAAAATCCACGCCAAGGTCGCGGCGCAGATAATCGATCAGTGCCGGAATCGCTTCTCGCGAATACAGCTGTTGATCGTCCATGCCGTGCAACGCGGCGCGGTGGTGGCGGAACTGGCCGTGATACAGATCGCGCAAGGCAGCGCCGCGCAGCAACTGGATGTTGTAACCGTGTTCCACGGCGCGACCGTTGCAGAAGGCTTCGAGCAGATGTTCTTCGGCTTCAGTGCGGGCGAACAGATAGGAACCGTTGCGCTTGATTTGCAAACCGGCGAGCTGCGCCCAATCACCCCAGATCTCGCGGCTGGCCTTGGCCAGTTCGAGCATGGTGCCCGGAGGCTGGCCGGTGACCAGGGCCTGGCCGAAGTTGCGCACCGAGGCGCCGAGGGGCGTGGCTGTGCGTTCAAAAACGGCGACTTTTAGGCCGCGTTTGGCGGCGGCATAGGCGTGCGATAGGCCGAGAATGCCAGCGCCTACGATGAGCAGGTCTTTGTGTTGTGTCATTTAGAGGTGCTCTGAAAGAGAGGCCGTCATCGCTGGCAAGCCAGCTCCCACAGGTATCGAGGTGTTCCCAAAATTCGTGTTCACCGCAAAACCCTGTGGGAGCTCGCTTGCCAGCGATGAGGCCCGGTCAGACTACGAAGATTTACTTGGCCGCAACTTTCTCGGACTTGCCGTCATAACGTTTGCGCCACTCGGTCAAAATCTCGTCGCGATTCTTCGAGGCCCAGGCAAAGTCGTTCTTGATCAGGCGCTGCTCGTAATCCGCCGGCAATTCGGTCTGCGGCTTGGCGATACCCGGTTGCGCGAGGACAGCGAAGTTCTCCTTGTACAGATCCATCGCCTCAGCACTCGCCGAGAAGTCCGCCAGTTTCTTCGCCGCGTCTTCATGCGGCGTGCCTTTGATCACCGCAGTCGCTTCGATCTCCCAGCCCAGACCTTCTTTCGGCAGGATGATGTCAAGTGGCGCACCCTGACGCTTCAGCTGTACCGCCGGATATTCAAAGGAAATCCCGATCGGGAACTCGCCCGCCGCCGCCAGTTTGCAAGGCTTGGAACCGGAGTGAACGTACTGGCCGATGTTCTGGTGCAGACCGTCCATATACGCCCAGCCCTGCTTCTCGCCGAAGGTTTGTAGCCAGGCGCTGACGTCGAGGAAACCGGTGCCGGACGATGCCGGGTTGGGCATGACGATCTTGCCCTTGTACTCAGGTTTGGTCAGATCCTGCCAGCTCACTGGCTTGCTCAGGCCCTGCTTCTCGGCTTCGACGGTGTTGAAGCAAATGGTCGCGGCCCAGACATCCATTCCGACCCAGGCTGGCGGGTTGGCAGCGTCGCGGTAGTTCGCGCCGATCTTGCCGAGGTCCTTCGGCGCGTAGCTTTGCAGCATGCCTTGCTGGTCGAGGATCGCCAGGCTCGAAGCGGCGAGGCCCCACACCGCGTCAGCCTGTGGGCGGGCCTTTTCGGCGAGCAGTTTGGCGGTGATGATCCCGGTGGAATCACGCACCCATTTGATTTCGACGTCCGGGTTGGCCTTTTCGAAGGCTTCTTTGTAGGACTTCAGCTGCTCGGCTTCGAGGGCGGTGTACACCGTCAACTCGGTTTTTGCCGCGAAGGCATTCAGGCTGAAAGTAGCGAGCACAGCAGTGGCCAGGGCCATAGGCTTGAACATGATCGTTTTCCTGTAATGAGTTGAACGGGGTTGGAATCAGTGACCGGGCGCGGTTTGCCGCCAGGCTTGAGAACGGCGCAGCAAGCCGCGCGAAGCCCACGCCAGCAGCAAGGACACGCCCGCCGAGGTGAACAGAATCAGGGTCGACATCGCCGCCGCGCCGCCGACGTTGCCGGCGTCATCCATGTTCAGCACCGCCACCGCCGCGAGGATGGTGTCGGGGCTGTAGAGGAAGATCGCCGCGGAAACGGTGGTCATCGCCGAGACGAACAGGTAGCGCACAATGTCGAGCAGCGCCGGCAGGCAGATCGGCACGGTGACACGCAGGTAATGCCGATACAGCGGCGCCTTCAGCGACAGTGCAGCCGCTTCGAACTCGGCGTCGAGTTGGCGCAACGCGGTGGTTGCAGTCATTTGTGCAGTGGTCAGGTAGTGCGCAATGGTGCAGACGATCAGCAGCGTCATCGTCCCGTACAGCACGTGCAGCGGGTTGCCAGTGAGGTTGAAGAAGAAGACGTAACCCAAGCCGAGCACCAGCCCCGGCACCGCCATCGGCACAAAACTGAGCATGCGCAACGCCAGGTTGAGGCCGCGTTGGCTGCGGGTTTTCTCCATCAGGTAAGCGCCGGTAAAGATCAGCACGCTGCCGATCAGTGCCGTGCCCAACGCCATTTTCAAACTGTTGCTGTAGGCCAGCCAGCCACCGCCAGCGGTTTCGTTGAACTGGTAATGATTGAGCGACAGCGAAAGGTTGTACGGCCAGAACTTTACCAAGGAGGAGAACACCGCCATGCCGAACACCAGAATCAACGCGGCGCTGATCAGCAAGACAATCGCCAGATAGCAGCCATCGCGCAACTTCGACGGCGCCGGTTTGAACACCTGAGCGCGACCGCTCATGGAATCGCCGTGACGCCGACGCAACCAGGCATCGACACCGAAGCTGAACAGCGCCGGCAGCAACAGCACCATGCCGATCAACGCGCCGCGACCGAATTGTTGTTGGCCGACCACGGCTTTGTAGGCCTCCAGCGCCAGCACTTGATAGTCGCCACCGACCACCACCGGCACACCGAAATCGGTGATGGTCAGGGTAAACACCAGACAGAACGCGGCGAACACGGCCTGGCGAGTGGCCGGCCAGGTGATGCTGCGAAACGCCTTGGCCGGACTGGCGCCCATGCTCGACGCCGCATCGAACAGTCGCGCATCGGCCAGCGACAACGCCGAGAGCAAAATCATCAACGCATGGGGAAAGGTGTAAATCACCTCACCCAGCACAATCCCCCAGAACCCGTAGATGTTGTCCGAGAGCAACCCGCGCAACATGCCCTGGTTGCCGAACAGATAGACCAGCGCAATGCCCGGCAACATCGACGGCGCCATCAGCGGCAGCAGGGAAATCCCGCGCCAGATGCCCTTGGCCGGAATCATCGTGCGTTGCAGCGCGTAGGCAAACAGGTAGGCCAGCGGTACGACGATGGCCGCGACGCTGAGGGAAACTTTCAGGCTGTTGCCGAGCAGCCAGTGGAAATTCTCGCTGGTCACCAACTCCTTCGCCGCGACCCAGCCACCGCCCTGCCCGGCCTCACTGCTGAAGCCACGCCAGAAGATCGCCAGCAACGGCAGCAATACCGCGACGCCGAGTAACAGCAGCAAGAGCACTTTGCCGCCGACGACAAAAATGCGATCGCCGATCTCGGCTTTCGAAGTCTGGCGCACCTGCTTGTGCGGTAGCGGCAGCGCGAGGTTGCTGTTCATCAGGCAAACACCTGCAGGCTGCGCGGCGGCAAGGCGACCATGATTTGCTGGGCGCCGAGGCGCGGCATGGCTTCCGGGGCGAGTTCGGCGAGCAAGGCGTGGCCGGGCAACTGATCGAGTTCGAAGCTCATGCGGCAGCGATTGCCGAGAAAGGTGATCTCGCGGACTTTGGCCGGGAACAGGTTCTCTTCGTGCACCGGTGGATTGACGTTGATCGCTTCCGGGCGGCAGAACAAACGGCCCGAGGCGCGCTGGATGCTGCCGTCGCTGAGGCGCAGATTCATCCCGCCGACCTGCGCGTGAGTGTCGCTGCTGCGCTGGAACGGCAACCAGTTGCCCTGGCCGACAAACTCAGCCACGAACGGCGTGGCCGGGCGGTTGTAGATTTCCTGCGGGGTGGCGTACTGCTCGACGCGGCCGTTGTTCATCACGGCGATACGGTCGGCCATCAGCATGGCTTCGTCCTGATTGTGCGTGACCATCAGTGTGGTGATGCCGAGGTTGCGCTGCAGTTGGCGCAGTTCAGTACACAGATGCTCGCGGACGCGGGCGTCGAGGGCCGACATCGGTTCGTCGAGCAACAGCAGCGACGGTGCCGGCGCCAAGGCCCGAGCTAGAGCAACGCGCTGTTGCTGGCCGCCGGACAACTGGCCGGGGTACTTTTTCTCGCTGCCGGTGAGGCCGACCAGTTCCAGCATCTGCCCGACGCGGCGGCGCACTTCATCGCGACCGCTGCCGGCAAGGCCGTAGGCAATATTCGCCTCGACGGTCAGATTGGGGAACAGTGCGTAGGACTGGAACAGAATCCCGTAGTCGCGGGCTTGCGGGGCCAGGTGCGAGACGTCGCGCTCGCCGAGGTACAGCTCGCCGCTGTCCTGTTTTTCCAGACCGGCGATGCAGCGCAGCAAGGTGGTTTTGCCGCAGCCCGACGGGCCGAGCAGGCACACCAGTTCACCGGCGGCGACGTCGAGGGAGACGTTATCCAGTGCGGTGAACGCGCCGAAGCGTTTCTGCACGCCGCGCACTTTCATGGGTGCGCCGGGGTTGGTCAGGGCAGTTGCGATGGCAGGATTCATGGACAGACCTCATCAAGCAGATGGGGCCAATCCTAGAGTTGTAATGCGTCCGTCATGTGGCAGTGAGGCAAAAACGGCCGATAGTGGTATTCGGGGATTTTGGTTCACCAGAGATCGTTCCCACGCTCTGCGTGGGAATGCCTCATCGGACGCTCCGCGTTCGGCTGTTGGGACGCAGAGCGTCCCGGGCTGCATTCCCACGCGGAGCGTGGGAACGATCATTACGCGGGGGACATTTCCTGTGCCAAGCCGAGGAACGCCGCCGGCAACCGCGCGCCCTTGCGCTCCTTCAGGCAATACAGATACTCAGGAATCTGCGGCGCATTCTCGATCGTCAGCACGCGCAACTGCGGATCATGCGGCACTTCCTGCCGGGCAATAATGCTGATGCCGATATTGCGCAACACCGCCTCACGAATCGACTCACGGCTGCCGATCTCCAGTAACGGCCCGAAGCTCACCCCGGCACTCGCCAGCAACTCTTCCGTCAGCCGCCGCGTGGTCGAACCCGACTCACGCATCAACAACGTATGCCCGGCCAGTGCGCTCAACGCCACATGCTCCTGCGCCGCCAGCGGATGATTGCGATGCACCGCCAGTACCAGCGGATCAGTGCCAAGCACCCGCCGAATCAACCGCGCGTCATCGAGCAATTGCGACGACGCAGCGATGTCCACCCGGTAATCCTCCAGCGCTTCGAGCACCTGCTGCGAGTTACCGATTTCCACCGACACTTCCACCTGCGGCAAACGCTCGCGGAAGGTTTTCACCAGATCGAGAATGTAATACGGCGCCGTCGCGGCGATGCGCAATGTGCCCTGCACCTGACCGCTGTTGCGCAGGAAAAACTCGATGTCGGCCTCCTGCTGCAGCAGCGTCTTGACCATCGGCAGCAACCGCGCGCCTTCGTCGCTGACGCTCAGACGCCGGCCGCCACGGTAGAACAGCTCCACCGAATACTGACTTTCCAGATTGCGGATCTGCGTGGTCACGGTCGGTTGGCTGAGGCCGAGTTTTTTCGCCGCCAGCGTAATGCTGCCCAGACGGGCGACCATGTAAAACGCTTTCAGCTCGGCACTCAGCACAACCATCCCTCATCGTTTATTTGCGCAGCAGGCGCAAACCGTTGAACACCACCAACAGGCTCACGCCCATGTCAGCGAACACCGCCATCCACATGGTGGCGAGCCCAGCGAAGGTTACCGCAAGAAAGACAGCCTTGATCACCAGCGCCAGGGCGATGTTCTGTTTCAGGATGCTCGCGGTGTTGCGCGACAGGCTGATGAACGCCGGGATCTTGCGCAGATCGTCGTCCATCAGGGCGACATCGGCGGTTTCAATCGCGGTGTCGGTGCCGGCAGCGGCCATGGCGAAACCGATCTCGGCGCGGGCCAGTGCCGGGGCATCGTTGATGCCGTCGCCGACCATGCCGACCCGATGACCTTTACCGTAAAGCTCCTCGATGGCTTGCAGTTTGTCGGTCGGCAGCAAGTCGCCACGGGCCTCGTCGATGCCAACCTGCGCGGCAATCGCTTGGGCGGTGTGAACGTTGTCGCCGGTGAGCATCAGGGTTTTCACCCCGAGTTCGTGGAGCTGACGGATTGCTTCGCGACTGGTTTCCTTGACGGTATCCGCCACCGCGAACAGTGCCAGCGGGCCGGAATTGTCGAGCAGCAGCACCACGGATTTGCCCTGTTTCTCCAGCGCGAAGAGTTTTTCTTCCAGTGCCGGCGAGCACAGGCCCAACTCTTCGACCAGACGGTGGTTGCCCAAATGGTAGGTCTGACCGTTGATGTCGCCTTTGACACCACGCCCGCCCAACGCTTCGAAGTTATCCACAATCAGCGCTGCGAAGTGTTTATCCACAGCAGCGTTGGTGATGGCCAGCGACACCGGGTGATCGGAACGGCCGGCCAACGCCGCGGCGATTGAAGGTGCGGTGGCATCGGCGGTCGGATCAAGGGACAGGTAATCGGTCTGCACCGGTTTGCCATGGGTGATCGTGCCGGTTTTATCCAGCGCCAGATAATCGAGTTTGAAACCGCCCTCCAGGTACACGCCGCCCTTGACCAGAATGCCTTTGCGCGCCGCTGCCGCGAGGCCGCTGACGATGGTCACCGGGGTGGAAATCACCAGAGCGCATGGGCAGGCGACCACCAGCAACACCAGCGCGCGGTAGATCCAGTCGAACCACACCGCGCCCATGAACAGCGGCGGAATGATCGCCACGGCCAAGGCAAAGACGAACACCACCGGCGTATAGATCTTCGAGAACTGATCGACGAAACGTTGAGTCGGTGCGCGCGCACCTTGGGCCTGTTCGACGGCGTGGATGATGCGCGCCAGGGTCGAGTTGTTCGCCGCTGCGGTCACCGTGTATTCCAGCGAACCGGCCTGGTTGATGGTGCCGGCGAAAACTTTGTCGCCGACTGTTTTCTCGACCGGCAGGCTCTCACCGGTGATCGGCGCCTGGTCGATGGTCGAACTGCCGCTGACCACTTCACCGTCCAGCGCAATGCGCTCGCCGGGCTTTACCCGCACACGGGCACCGAGCTCGACGCTTTTCACGTCCTGCTCAATCCAGCTGCCGTCAGCCTGCAACACCGTGGCTTGCTCCGGCGTCATCTGCATCAAACCGCTGATCGCGTTGCGCGCACGGTCCAGCGAGCGCGCTTCGATCAACTCGGCGACGGTGAACAGGAACATCACCATCGCCGCTTCCGGCCACTGGCCGATGAGGATGGCACCGGTCACAGCAATGCTCATCAGCGCGTTGATGTTGAGGTTGCGGTTCTTCAGGGCGATCCAGCCCTTTTTATAAGTGCTCAGACCACCGCTGAGGATCGACACCAGCGCGATGATCGCCACCACCCAGGTCGGTGCGGCGCTGGTGAAGTGGATGACTTCAGCGGCGAGCGCGCCGACACCGGACAGCGCCAGCGGCCACCAGTGTTTTTTCACCGGTGCCGGGGCTGGCGCTTCGACGCCCGCCTCCAGCGGTTCGGCGTGCATGCCGAGGGATTTGATCGCTTCGGTGATGGGCTCGGTGCCCGGCAGGTTATGGGTCACGCCGAGTACGCGGTTGATCAGATTGAATTCGAGCTGCTGCACGCCGGCGAGTTTGCCGAGTTTGTTCTGAATCAGCGTCTGCTCGGTCGGGCAGTCCATCGCCTCGATACGGAAACTGCTCAGCCGCGCGTCGGCGCTGGTTTTCTCGCTCAGTTGCACCAACGCAGGCGCGGCAGCTGTCGACGAGCAGCAGGAATCTTCGTGCGCATGAACCGGTGCCGGTGCTGCGGTTTTCGACCCACAGCAGGAATCGCCGCCATGTGAATGCTGATGCACAGGCTGCAATTTATGACTGTGATCGTGGCCGTCGCCGGGCTTGTGGGTATGCTGGGAATCGCTCATTGGTCGCGTCCATGAAGGTGCCTGTTGCCAAGTAAAGACCCTGTAGCCACTATAGGGTCAAGCACCCTTTTGGAGATTGTCGTCATGAAGATCGGAGAACTGGCCAAACTCACCGACTGCGCCGTGGAAACCATCCGCTACTACGAGCGCGAAAACCTCCTGCCGGAACCGGCGCGCAGCGACGGCAACTACCGCGTCTACACCCAGGCCCACGCCGAACGCCTGACGTTCATCCGCAACTGCCGCACCCTCGACATGACCCTCGAAGAAATCCGCAGCCTGCTGGCCATGCGTGACAGCCCGCAGGATCAGTGTGAAAGCGTGAATACGCTGATCGACGAGCATATCCAGCATGTGAAGGCGCGGATTGATGGGTTGCTGGCGTTGCAGACACAGTTGCTCGACCTGCGCCAACGCTGTGGCGAAGGGCCGATGGCCGATCAATGCGGGATTTTGCAGCGGCTGGAAGTGAGTGGCGGGGTTGTCGCGACGGAAGTGGAACACTCCCACGTAGGCCGCAGCCACGGCCACTGACGTTGGCGCTCGTTCCCATGCTCCGCGTGGGAATGCCGCCATGGACGCTCCGCGTCCTAAGTGACGCGGAGCGTCACGGGATTCATTCCCACGCAGAGCGTGGGAACGATCCTGCTGACTAGACCGCCATTGGCGCGGTCATTGGCGCGTGATGCTCATAGCCTTCCAGCGAGAAATCGCTCGGCTCGACCAGCTCCAACCATTCCGGCTGATACACGCCAGTCTTGGCAAACTCCGGCACGCGGTCGGAGATTTTCAGTTTCGGCATGGCGAATGGCTCGCGCTTGAGCTGTTCGTTGAGCATGTCCAGATGGTTCTCGTAGACGTGTGCATCACCGATGAAATAGGTGAACCAGCGCGGCGTGTAGCCGGTCAGGCGACCGATCAGGCTCAGCAGCGCGGCGCCTTCGGTGAGGTTGAACGGCGTGCCCAGACCCAGATCGTTGGAGCGGATGTAGAGGGTCAGAGAAATCTCTTTGGTCTCGACATTCGGGTGGAACTGGTACAGCAGATGGCACGGCGGCAGCGCCATTTCATCCAGCTGAGCGACGTTCCAGCCGTGGAACAGGATGCGGCGGCTGCCTGGATCCTTGATGATCGTGTCGACGCACTGGCGCACCTGGTCGATGGCTTTGTACAACACCACGTAGGCTTGGCCGTCTTCTTCGCCCTGAGCGATCTGCTTGTAGCCGTTGGCCAGGGTTTGTTCGATGGCGGCGGTGTTGCTCAGCGGGATCTGCTTGTACGCCGGCCATTTGCGCCATTGCACGCCGTAGATTTCGCCGAGGTCGTCGTCACCCTGACGGAACGGGTTGGCCAGCCACTGCGCGTTTTCGTTGGCGTTCTGGTCCCAGACCTTGCAGCCCAGCGCCCGGAATTCGGCGGCGTTGTTGACGCCACGGAGAAAACCGCACATCTCGCCGATGGCCGATTTGAAGGCCATCTTGCGCGTGGTGATCGCCGGAAAACCTTCCTGCAGATCGAAGCGCAGCATCGCACCCGGGAAACTGATGGTGTTGATGCCGGTGCGGTTGGCCTGTTTGGTGCCGTTCTGGATAACGTGCGAGACCAGTTCGAGATATTGCTTCATGAGTTACCTGTGTCCTTTGAGCCCCGGCGTCGCGCGCCGGGGTTCGTAGTTTAAGCCGTCGGCGCGAGCGGTGCTGCCGGCGCGCGACGATAGGCCAGCCAGATCAGGAACAGCCCGCCGACGATCATCGGCACGCAGAGCACCTGGCCCATGGTCAGCCAGTTCCAGGCCAGATAGCCCAGTTGTGCATCCGGCACGCGAACGAATTCGACGATAAAACGGAAGATGCCGTAGAACAGCGCGAACATGCCGGAAACGGCCATGGTCGGACGCGGTTTGCGCGAGAAAATCCACAGAATCAGGAACAGCGCGACGCCTTCGAGCGCGAACTGATACAGCTGCGACGGGTGACGCGGCAGTTGCGCCGGATCGCTGAATGGCGGGAAGACCATGGCCCACGGCACGTCGGTGGCCTTGCCCCACAACTCGGCGTTGATGAAGTTACCGATGCGCCCGGCGCCCAGACCGATCGGCACCATTGGCGCGACGAAGTCCATCAACTGGAAGAACGACTTGCCGTTGCGCTTGCCGAACCACAACGCGGCCAGCATCACACCGATGAACCCGCCGTGGAACGACATGCCGCCCTTCCACACTTCGAAAATCAGTGTCGGGTTGGCCAGGTAGGCGCTCAGATCGTAGAACAGCACATAGCCCAGGCGCCCGCCGACGATCACGCCCATCGACATCCAGAAGACCATGTCGGAGAGTTTCTCCTTGGTCCAGGTCGGGTCGAAACGGTTGAGCCGGCGCGACGCCAGCAGCCACGCACCGCCGATGCCGATCAGGTACATCAGACCGTACCAGTGGATTTTCAGCGGACCGATGGCCAGGGCCACCGGGTCGATCTGCGGGTAAGGCAGCATTGCGACTCCTCGTTAGAGTTGAAACCAAAATTCCCGGGCGACGCTGCCACCTCAGGATTAAGCCAGGATTGCGACGCGATTAAAGCAGGAAGCTCACGCCCACGCTGAACAGCAAAGCGGCGAACAGCCGTTTCAGCAAGCGCGGCGATAAGCGATGCGCCAAACGCGCGCCGATGCGGGCGAAGATCATGCTGGTCAGGGCAATGCCCAACAACGCCGGCAAATACACAAAACCGAGACTATGGGCCGGCAACAACGGATCGTGCCACCCCAGAATCATGAAACTTAATGCACTGACCAAGGCGATCGGCAGGCCACAGGCCGACGAGGTCGCCACCGCTTGCTGCATCGGCACACTGCGCCAGGTCAGGAACGGCACGGTCAGCGAGCCGCCACCGACGCCGAAAATCGCCGAGGCCCAGCCAATCACACTGCCGGCCACGGTCAGACCGAGTTTACCCGGCACCGTTCGGCTGGCCTTGGGTTTGATGTCCAGTGCCAGTTGCACCGAGATGATCAAGGCGAAAACGCCGATGATCTTTTGCAGGTGCGGGCCAGAAATCGCTTCAGCGGTCAGCGCGCCGAAACCGGCCCCCAACAGAATGCCGACGGCCATCCACATGAAGATCGGCCAGCGCACTGCGCCACGACGGTGATGCTCACGCACAGCGTTGACCGAGGTGAAGATGATCGTCGCCAGCGAAGTGCCGACCGCCAGATGCGTGAGGATCGACTGATCAAAGCCCTGCAAGGTGAAACTGAACACCAGCACCGGGACAATGATGATCCCGCCGCCAACCCCGAACAGCCCGGCCAGCACGCCCGCACAGGCGCCCAGCGCCAGATAGAGCAGAAATTCCATGACCGTCTCCCCAGACCGCATCCGCAAAACCGGAGCGGCATGGTAACGGATGCACACCCTTTGGCTCCACTGGCGATGGATGCACGGACGCGGGATGCGTAGAGTGAGCAAAAAACACACAAGGACCACCTTATGTGCCTGATTGTTTTCGCCTGGCGCCCGGGCCATGCCCAGCCGCTGATCGTCGCGGCCAACCGCGACGAATTCTACGCCCGGCCGAGCCTGCCTCTGGCGCAGTGGACGGAGGCGCCGCATGTGCATGCCGGACGTGATCTGGAGGCCGGCGGAACCTGGCTGGGGATAGGTGCCAGCGGGCGCTTTGCTGCGCTGACCAATATTCGCGATCCGCAGCAACCGCCGGCACGCAAGTCGCGGGGGGAACTGGTGGCGCGGTTTCTGACCGGTGATGCGTCGATTGATGATTATTTGAACGAAGTGGTCGGGCATTCGGCGGAATATGCCGGGTTTAATCTGTTGCTCGGCAATAGTCATGAGCTGTGGCATTTCAATGCGCGGCTGTCGGAGCCGGTGATGCTGGAATCGGGCGTCTACGGGGTATCCAATGCCGGGCTGGACACGCCGTGGCCGAAGTTGCTCAAGGCCAAGGCTGCGTTGAGTGCGGTGCTGGATGATCCGCAGCCACAGCACTTGCTCGATTTGCTAAGCGATGCCCAGACCGCGCCGGAAGCGGAATTGCCGGATACCGGGGTGGGTCTGGCCACTGAAACATTGCTGTCGAGTGTGTTTATTGCCAGCCAGAGCTATGGAACGCGGGCGAGTACGGCGTTGATCGTGCAGGCGGATGGGACGCGACGGATAGTCGAGCGGAGTTTTGGGCCGTATGGCGGGCATTTGGGCGAAGTGGAGATAACAGCTTAAGAGCAGACCCTCACCCCAGCCCTCTCCCAAAGGGAGAGGGGGCCGACCGAGGTGTCTTGAGCCGTACATCGACCTGAAAGACCGAGTCGATTATGGATTCATCACAGCACCTTCTAGTCCGTGTGAATCGATTATGGATTCAACACAGCACCTTCTTGTCCGTGTGATTCGATTATGGATTCAACACAGCACTTTCAGGTCGGCGTACCTCTGCAGCATCCCCCAATCAGTCCCCTCTCCCCCCGGGAGAGGGTTAGGGTGAGGGGCTTTTGATCTTCAGAGCGCCTTGACCACCGCCGGCGGATGCATCTTCGACAACCCAAGGTTCTTCAGCGCCAATTGCAGCGAACTGTGGATAACCTGCGGGTTATCAATGGTCATCAGCTCCGCCAACAACTCCTGAGCCTTGCTCAGATTGACCTGACGCAACATCCACTTCACCTTCGGCAAGTTGGTGGCGTTCATCGACAGGCTGTCGAACCCCATCGCCATCAACAGCACCGCCGCCGCCGGATCACCGGCCATTTCGCCGCAGATACTCACCGGTTTGCCTTCGGCATGGGCATCGCGTACCACGGTTTGCAGGGCTTGCAGTACTGCCGGATGCAGGTAATCGTAAAGATCGGCCACACGCGGGTTGTTACGGTCGACCGCCAGCAAATACTGAGTCAAGTCGTTGGAGCCGACAGACAGGAAGTCGACCATCCGCGCCAGTTCCTTGGTCTGGTACACCGCTGCCGGAATCTCGATCATCACGCCAATCGGCGGCATCGGCACATCGGTGCCTTCGTCGCGTACTTCGCCCCAGGCGCGGTGGATCAGGTGCAGGGCTTCTTCGAGTTCGTGAGTGCCGGAGATCATCGGCAGCAGAATCCGCAGGTTGTTCAAGCCTTCGCTGGCCTTGAGCATCGCGCGGGTCTGCACCAGGAAGATTTCCGGGTGGTCGAGAGTCACACGAATGCCGCGCCAGCCGAGGAACGGGTTGTCTTCCTTGATCGGGAAGTACGACAGCGACTTGTCACCGCCGATGTCGAGGCTGCGCATGGTCACCGGTTGCGGGTGGAACGCGGCGAGCTGCTCGCGGTAGATCGCCAGTTGTTCCTTCTCGCTCGGGAAGCGCTGGTTGATCATGAACGGCACTTCGGTGCGGTACAGGCCGACACCCTCGGCGCCACGCTTCTGCGCCCGCGCCACATCGGCGAGCAAACCGGTGTTGACCCACAGCGGCATGCGGTGACCGTCGAGGGTCACGCATGGCAAGTCACGCAGGGTGTCGAGGCCCAGCGCCAGTTGTTTCTCTTCTTCGACGACTTCAGCGAACTGCTTGCGCAGCACTTCGCTCGGGTTGGTGTAGACCTCGCCGCGTGTGCCGTCGACGATCATTTCGATGCCGTCGACCTTGGCATACGGCAGGTCGACCAGACCCATCACCGTCGGAATGCCCATGGCCCGGGCCAGAATCGCCACGTGGGAGTTACCCGAACCGAGTACCGAGACCAGACCGACCAGCGTGCCTTCCGGCACCTCGCCGAGCATCGCCGGCGTCAGTTCTTCGCTGACCAGAATGGTTTTTTCCGGGTAGACCAGATTCTGCTGACGCTCTTCCTGCAAATAGGCGAGCAGGCGGCGACCGAGGTCTTTGACGTCCGAGGCACGCTCACGCAGGTAGGCGTCGTCCATCAGTTCGAAACGGTTGACGTGCTCAGTGACCACCTGACGCAGCGCGCCCTGGGCCCACTGACCGGTCTTGATCACGGTGGTGATTTCGCTGCCCAGCGAGGCGTCGTCGAGCATCATCAGGTAGACGTCGAACAGCGCGCGCTCTTCCGGGCGCAACTGGGTCGCGAGCTTGGCGGACAACGCGCGCATGTCGGCGCGCACGCCTTCGATGGCGGTCTTGAACAGCGCCAGCTCGGCGTTGATGTCGGTGATGGTCTTGTCCGGCACCACGTCGAGATCGGCCGGCGGCAGCATGACCACCGCCGTACCGACCGCCGCACCCGGCGAACCCGGCACGCCGACGAACTTGGCTTCCTGAATGCCTTTGCCCTGACGGCCCAGACCACGGATCGAACCGGTGGCCTCGGCGTGGGCGATTACGCCGGCGAGCTGCGCGCTCATGGTCACGAGGAAGGCTTCTTCACCTTCGTCGAACTGGCGGCGTTCTTTTTGCTGGATGACCAACACGCCGACGACGCGGCGGTGGTGAATGATCGGTGCACCGAGGAACGAGGCGTAACGCTCTTCACCGGTTTCGGCGAAGTAACGGTAGCGCGGGTGATCCGCAGCGTTTTCGAGGTTCAGGGGTTCTTCACGCGTGCCGACCAGACCGACCAGACCTTCGTTGGGTGCCATGCTGACCTTGCCGATCGAGCGCTTGTTCAAGCCCTCGGTGGCCATCAGGACGAAGCGGTTGGTCTCGGGATCAAGCAGGTAGACCGAGCAGACCTGGCTGCCCATGGCCTCTTTGACGCGCAACACAATAATCCCCAACGCCGCCTTGAGATCCTTGGCGGAGTTAACTTCCTGGACGATCTTGCGCAGCGTATTGAGCATGGCTCGGGGTCGAACTCCGTCGTCAGTCGCGCGCTAAAAGGCGCGGGGCAAGCTCTTTGAGGGCGCGGCGATACACCTCGCGCTTGAATGTCACCACCTGGCCCAACGGATACCAATAGCTGACCCACCGCCAGCCATCGAACTCCGGTTTACCGGTCAAATCCATCCGCACCCGCTGCTCGTTGGAGATCAGGCGCAGGAGAAACCATTTCTGTTTCTGGCCGATGCACAGCGGTTGGCTGTGCGTACGCACCAGACGTTGCGGCAAACGATAGCGCAACCAGCCCCGAGTACAGGCCAGTATTTCAACATCTTCACGTTCCAGGCCAACTTCTTCGTTCAGCTCGCGGTACAAGGCGTCTTCCGGCGTCTCTTCAGGGTTGATTCCCCCTTGCGGAAACTGCCAGGCATCTTGATTGATACGGCGAGCCCATAGCACCTGGCCGGCGTCATTCGTCAGAATGATCCCGACATTGGGGCGGAAACCATCGGGGTCGATCACGGCAACAACCTCGCAAACGCATGTCGCCGCATTGTTCCACAAAGGTTGATAAGGCGGCAACGAGGCTTCCTACCTTATGTGCACTCTTGTGAAAAGACCGTATTCTTGTCGCCTTTTTACAGACTTATCAGCGGGTAACTGCAATGCGCCTGGCTCTATTCGATTTGGACAACACCCTTCTGGGCGGCGACAGCGATCACGCCTGGGGCGACTATCTGTGTGAACGCGGCTTCCTCGACCCGATTGCGTACAAGGCTCGCAACGACGAGTTCTATCAGGATTACCTGGCCGGCAAACTGGATAACGCCGCGTACCTGAACTTCTGCCTGGAGATCCTCGGCCGCACCGAAATGGCCGTGCTCGATCAATGGCACAACGATTACATGCGCGACTGCATCGAACCGATCATCTTGCCCAAGGCGCTGGAACTGCTGAAAAAGCACCGCGATGCTGGCGACAAACTGGTGATCATCACCGCGACCAACCGCTTCGTCACCGCGCCGATTGCTGTGCGCCTGGGCGTTGAAACCCTGATCGCAACCGAGTGTGAAATGGTTGATGGCCGTTATAGCGGGCGCAGCATCGACATTCCGTGCTTTCGCGAGGGCAAGGTGACGCGGCTGAATCGTTGGCTGGAAGAGACCGGATATTCTCTGGATGACAGCTATTTCTATAGCGATTCGATGAATGATTTGCCGTTGCTGGAGCAGGTGAAGAATCCGGTTGCTGTCGATCCGGATCCGAATCTGCGCGCCGAAGCAGAGAAGCGTGGCTGGCCGGTGATTAGTCTGCGCGGCTAATTACGCCATCGCTGGCAAGCCAGCTCCCACAGGTTTTTCGGCTGTCCACAATATCCGTGTTCACTGAAGACCCCTGTGGGAGCTGGCTTGCCAGCGATTGGCTCGACTCGGTATATAGCCTTAAACAGGCTTGGCCCCCATCAACCCCGCAATGGCGAGAAACCCAACGCCGCTGACAATCGCCAGCGCCAACGTGAATTTCCAGTTACCAACCCCGCTAGTCCACAGCCGATTAAGCCGCACCAACAGCCACACTGCACTCAACGTGGCCACGGCATAGATCACGCTGGACCCCAGAATCCAGAACTGCCCCAGTGGCCAGCCGATCAGATGTACCAACCACCAGCCGGTGAAAGGCATGCTCAGCATACCGATCAGCATCAAACACCAGATAAACAGCCAGGGCCGCTGCATCGTGCTGGCCGGCCCTTCGCTGCGATTACGCCAGGAAAGAGCAGCGAGCCCCAACCCGCTGGCGAGGATCACCACGGTCGCCGCGACATGAAGGACTTTCAGGGTGGTCAGGGTTTCCATGAATTTCTCTTCCTTGGGCCATGCCCATCAGCGTAGCCGCTCAGCCAAGAAACAGCTGATAGGCCGGGTTGTCGCTTTCATCCCAGTACGGGTAGCCGATTTCCTCAAGCGCCGCCGGCACCAGATGACGCTCGTCGTGCGGCACTTGCAGGCCCGCGACCACCCGGCCATCGGCAGCGCCGTGGTTGCGGTAATGGAACATCGAAATGTTCCAGCGCCCACCGAGTTTATTAAGGAAGTTGAACAGCGCACCCGGACGCTCCGGGAACTCGAAGCGGAACACCACTTCATCAATCACATGCGCCGCGTGACCACCGACCATGTGGCGGATGTGCAGCTTGGCCAGTTCGTTGTCAGTCAGGTCGAGCACCGGGAAACCCTGCTCGGCCAAGCTCGCCAGCAATGCGCTGCGCGGGTCGTTTTCCGGGTGAGTCTGCACACCAACGAAGATGTGCGCTTCGCTGCCGGTGTTGTAGCGGTAGTTGAATTCGGTGATCTGGCGCTTGCCGATGGCTTCGCAGAACGCCTTGAAGCTGCCGGCCTTCTCGGGGATGGTCACGGCGATGATCGCTTCACGGCCCTCGCCCAGTTCGGCGCGCTCGGCAACGTGACGCAGGCGGTCGAAGTTGACATTGGCACCGGAGTCGATGGCGACGAAGGTCTGGCCGCTGACACCGCGTTGCTCGACGTACTTCTTGATCCCGGCCACGCCCAACGCGCCGGCAGGTTCGGTGATCGAGCGGGTATCGTCGTAGATATCTTTAATTGCTGCACAGATCTCGTCGGTGCTGACAGTAATCACTTCATCGACATAGTCTTTGCAGATGTCGAAGGTGTGCTGACCGATCTGCGCCACGGCCACGCCGTCGGCAAAGATGCCCACGGTCGGCAGCACCACGCGCTCGCCGGCAGCCATCGCCGCTTGTAGGCAGTTGGAGTCGTCCGGCTCGACGCCGATGACTTTGATGTCCGGGCGCAGGTATTTCACGTACGCGGCGATACCGGCGATCAAACCACCGCCACCGACCGGAACGAAAATCGCGTCCAGCGGCTGCGGGTGCTGGCGCAGAATTTCCATCGCCACGGTGCCCTGCCCGGCAATGGTGTGCGGATCGTCATACGGGTGGATGTAGACGTAGCCTTTTTCGTCGACCAGCTTCAGCGAGTAGGCCAGCGCTTCCGGAAACGAATCGCCGTGCAGCACGACTTTGCCGCCGCGCGAGCGCACGCCTTCGACTTTGATCTCGGGGGTGGTCTTGGGCATGACGATGGTGGCTTTGACGCCCAGCACTTTCGCCGCCAGGGCCAGACCCTGCGCATGATTGCCCGCCGACGCGGTGACCACGCCACGCGCGCGCTCTTCATCGCTCAGTTGCGTCAGCTTGTTGTAGGCGCCGCGAATCTTGAACGAGAACACCGGCTGCAAGTCTTCACGCTTGAGCCAGATGTCATTGCCCAGCCGCTCGGAGAGCTGGCGAGCGTTCTGCAGCGGGGTTTCTACGGCAACGTCATAAACGCGCGAGGTGAGGATCTTTTTGACGTACTGTTCGAGCATCGGAAAGCATCACTGAGCGGTTGAGCGGGACCGGGGAGTCTAACCCGGCTTTTGCCCGCACGACCACACGAATCCAGAGGTTTTAGCCGCGCTTGCGGCTATAATGCCGGCCTTTCCGTTCTCACCTTGCCCGCTTCCGGAGCCCGCATGACCCAGGATCAACTCAAACAGGCAGTGGCTCAGGCCGCCGTCGACTTCATCCTTCCGAAACTCGACGACAAGAGCATCGTCGGGGTCGGCACCGGCTCCACCGCCAACTGCTTCATCGACGCTCTGGCCCAACACAAGGGCGCGTTCGATGGCGCGGTTGCCAGTTCCGAAGCCACTGCCGCGCGTCTGAAGGGCCACGGGATTCCAGTGTATGAGCTGAACACCGTCAGCGACCTGGAGTTCTACGTTGATGGCGCCGATGAAAGCGACGCGCACCTGAACCTGATCAAGGGCGGCGGCGCCGCTCTGACCCGCGAGAAGATCGTTGCCGCCGTGGCCAAGACCTTCATCTGCATCGCCGACGCCAGCAAACTGGTGCCGGTGCTGGGCGAATTCCCGCTGCCAGTCGAAGTGATCCCGATGGCGCGCAGCCACGTCGCCCGCCAATTGGTGAAACTGGGCGGCGACCCGGTGTACCGCGAAGGCGTTTTGACCGACAACGGCAACATCATTCTGGATGTGTTCAACCTGCAGATCACCAACCCGGTGGAGCTGGAAGCGCAGATCAATGCAATCGTCGGCGTGGTCACCAATGGCCTGTTCGCGGCGCGTCCGGCGGATCTGTTGTTGCTGGGCACCAGTGAAGGCGTGAAAACCCTCAAGGCTGAGTAAATCCAGTCATCCACACATCTGTGGGCAGACGGATAAACCTGTAGGAGTGAGCCG